>NZ_JAGGOS010000053.1 GCF_018614205.1 Streptomyces sp. ISL-36
GATCGCGGCACTGCTGCCGGTGGCGCCCCGGCCGGCCCCGCCGCCCTGTCGCGGCGGCTGTTCGTCTCCCGGGTCGTCGGGGGCGCCGCGGCCGCCGCCGCCGTGGGGACCGTCGGCTACGGGACGTACGGGGTGCTGCGCGGCCCGCGCGTCAAGCGGGTCACCGTGCCCCTCGCCAAGCTGTCCCGCGCCGCACACGGATACCGGATCGCCGTCGTCTCCGACATCCATCTCGGGCCGATCCTCGGCCGCGCCCACACCCAGCGCATCGTCGACACCATCAACGCCGCCCAGCCCGATCTGATCGCCGTCGTCGGCGACCTCGTCGACGGCACCGTCGAGAACCTCGGCCCCGCCGCCGAGCCGCTCGCCCGGCTCCGCGCCCGCCACGGCTCCTTCTTCGTGACCGGCAACCACGAGTACTTCTCCGGAGCCGACGCCTGGGTCGACCACGTCCGCGAACTCGGCCTGCGCCCGCTGCGCAACGAACGCGTCGAGATCGGCGCCGGTTTCGACCTCGCCGGAGTCGACGACGTCGCCGGCGAGAGCGAGGGCCAGGGCCCCGACTTCGCCCGGGCGCTCGGTGACCGCGACCGCGCGAAGGCCGCCGTCCTGCTCGCGCACCAGCCGATCGTCGTCCACGACGCCGTCCGCCACGGCGTCGACCTCCAGCTCTCCGGCCACACCCACGGCGGTCAGCTCTGGCCCGGGAACTACCTCGCCGAGCTGGCCAACCCGACCGTCGCGGGCCTGGAGCGCTACGGCGACACCCAGCTCTACGTCTCCCGGGGCGCGGGCGCCTGGGGACCGCCGGTCCGGGTCGGGGCGCCCTCCGACATCACGCTCGTCGAGCTCGCGTCGAAGCAGGCCTGAACCGACCCGCGTACTGCCCGCGTACTGCCCGGGTGCTGCCAGGGCGCTGCTCGGTCAGTGCCGGGACAGTGCCCCGGCAGCGCCCGGATACGTGCCGCCCCGTCCCCCGAAGTCCCCCTATCCCGGACATATGCGTGCACTGTGAAGGTTTACTCTTCCACTTGTGAATTCCGTGTGATTGGGTGACGCCATCGCGGCACGGCCGGGCGCCGCCGCGACAGGGGCGGGCTCGAAAAAAGGAAGCACGGCATGCGGTCGACGGTCCGTTTGCGGATCCTCATCACTTGTGGAGTTCTGGTGGCCGCCGGGGTGGGAGGCTGGCAACTGCTGCCCTCCGACGACGTCCGGACCGACGCCATCACCGTCGGTACCACCGACGAGGTCACCTCCCTCGATCCGGCCGGCGCCTATGACGCCGGTTCCTGGGCGATGTACAGCAATGTGTTCCAGTCGCTGCTGACCTTCCAGCCGGGCTTCACCACGCCCGTCCCGGACGCCGCCAAGAGCTGCAAGTTCGTCGGCGCCAGGCTCACCACGTACCAGTGCGAGCTCCGCGACGACCTCACCTTCGCCAACGGCCGCAAGGTCACCGGCGAGGACGTCGTGTACTCCTTCGAGCGGATGCTGCGCATCAAGTCGGACGTCGGCCCGCAGCCGCTCTTCCCGACCCTCCGGAAGGTCCTGGCCGACGGCCAGACCGTCACCTTCGATCTGAGCGGCCGCGACGCGACCTTCCCGCTGAAGCTCGCCACCGGCGCCGGCTCGATCGTCGACCGCACGCAGTACCCGGCGAGGACGCTGCGCGAGGGCAACACGGTCGACGGCTCGGGGCCGTACGTCCTCAAGCAGTACAAGCCCGGCGAGAGCGCGCGGCTGGAGCCCAACCCGCTGTACCGGGGCGCGGTCGCCAAGGCCGGCCGCCCGGTCGTCGTCAAGTACTTCACCGAGTCCGAGAAGCTCGCTTCCGCGTGGAAGACCCATCAGGTCGACGTCACGCACCGGCAGATGCCGCCGCAGTTCCTCTCCACGCTGGGCGCCGGTGAGGACTCCACCCGGGTCACGGAGGCGCAGACCGCCGAGATCCGCAATCTGTACTTCAACGTGAAGTCCGGCTCGCCCATGGCGGAGAAGGCGGTCCGGCAGGCCGTCGCCGCCGTGATCGACCGCCCGGCGATCGTCACCGGCGCCTACCACGGCACGGTCCAGCCGCTGTACTCCCTCATCCCGCAGGGCTTCAACGGCCACAGCACGTCGTTCTACGACACGTACCCGGAGCCGTCCAGGAAGAAGGCCGAGAGCCTGCTGGAGGCCGCGGAGGTCGAGACGCCGGTGCGCTTCACCCTCGGCTACCGCAAGGACGCCACGTACGCCGCGGAGGCGGCCGAGCTGAAGCGGCAGCTGGAGGAGACGGGCCTGTTCGAGGTCAAGCTCGCCGAGGCGGAGTGGAAGGATTTCCAGAAGGCCTACGCGCGGGGCGACTACGACGCGTACCCGGTCGGCTGGCTCCCGGACTTCCCCGACTCGGACAGCTTCACCGCCCCGCTCGTCGGTTCCGGCAACGCCATGCACAACGGGTTCGCGAGCAAGAGGATCGACTCGTTGATCTACGCCACGCAGCAGTACAGCGACCGGGCCGCCGCGGCCAACGCGTTCGAGGACATCCAGACGGAGGTCGCCGACGACGTTCCGCTGGTACCGCTGTGGCAGAAGAAGGACTACGTGCTGGCGACGGCGGACGTCGCCGGCTCCCAGTACCTCTCCGACGGCACCGGCATCTGGCGCCTCTGGGAGCTCGACTGGGTCTAGGTCGCCTTCTGGCCCGGGCCCCAAGCCCCAAGCCCCAAGCCCCAAGCCCCGGGCCCCCGTGCTCAGTCGTTCTTTCCGGGCTTCTTCGCCTTCGTCTTCGCCTTCGGCACCGCGCGCTTCGGCATGCCCGAGGCCGCCATCCCGGCCGCCGTCGGCATGAAGTCGGCGAGGAGGTCGTGCGTCTCCTTCACAAGAGGGCGCAGCAGCCGGAAGCGCGAGAGCGAGATCGCCCGGGCGGTGACCGGGGCCAGACGCTCGACCAGACGCCGGCTGTTGGCGCAGCCCTCGGAGCGGTCGTACACCCAGAACAGCACCAGACCCATCTGCTGGAGCCAGAGCAACTGCGGGAGCGGCTCGGCCAGTTCGGGGTCGACCTTCACCGAGGCGCCGGAGATGACCCGTCGGTGCACCTCGATGGCCGCCTCGCGCGGGCCCTCGGACTCCGGGGAGAAGGGGCTGAGCGGGCTGTCCGGGTCGGCGGCGTTCTTGAAGAACTGGGCCGCGAACTCGTGGTACGGCTCGGCGATGTCGAGCCAGCCGAGCAGGACCCCGCGGATGCGGGCTGTGAGGTCCTTCTCGTCGCTGTCGAGGATCCCCGCGACGGCCGCCTGGTGTTCCTCGGCGATCCGGTCGTAGAAGCCCTGGACGAGGTGTTCCTTGGAGGAGAAGTAGTAGTACGCGTTGCCGACGGAGACCCCGGCCTCCTGGGCGATGGCCCGCATCGTCGTCTTGTCGTAGCCGCGCTCCTTGAAGAGCCGGAGGGCGGTTTCGAGGATGAGGGTGCGGGTCTGTTCGCTCTTCGGGGCCTTGGCGGGGGCCTTGGACCCGGCCGCGTCTTCTGCCCCGCCGGTCCCGTCCGTCCCGTCCGCCCCGCCCGTCCCTTCCGCCGCGCCCGCCGCGCCGAGTTCGACCGCCTCGGCGGGTTCGGCGGCGTCGGCGGGCTTCTCGTCCTTCACGTCCTTCACGTCCTTCACAGTGCCCGAGCCTATCCGGGAGCGCCGGGCAGCTCACACAGCCCGTCCTCGCAGCCAGGCCCGTAGGCCTTGACCGCCTCGCGCCACTTGGCGGCGGCGAGGACGGTCGCCCGTGCGAACGGCTGCCCGGCCGGCGTCGCCAGCCAGTGGGCCTTGGGCCGGTGGTCGGCCAGGGCCCAGAGGCAGACGATCCAGGCGGAGGTGGCGCGGTAGACCTGCCCCCGGTCCCCGATCACGGTGATCTCCCGCAGGGTGGACGCGTGATCGAGGCCGGGGAAGCGGCGCCTGGCCTCCTGGGAGGCGGCCGGGACCAGGTCGAGCGGGACGAGCTGGCGCTGCCGCATGAGCCAGTGCCGCAGATGGACACAGAGCGAGCAGTCGGCGTCGTACAGCACCGTCAGCCGGTGGACGGGCGTGATCGGTCGCCCCGGCGGTGGCCCGGTCGGCGTCGTCATGGGGCGCTCACACCCCGGCGCCCGCGCCCGCGGCGGGCGGTGTCCACGGGCCCTTGGCCGGACCGGTCCAGCCCTGCGGGGGCACCGGCGGGACCTGCTCACGCTCCATCACGCCGCGGCGGCGGATCTTGTTGAGGACGTAGACGTTGCCGAGGTGCATCACGCCGAGGACGAGCAGCACCACGCCGAGCTTGACCGAGAGCGCCTCGAAGAGGTTCCGGGCGTCGACGACGGTGTCCTCCTGGCCGAGGTAGAGGGCGACGAAGCCGAAGTTGACGAGGTAGAAGCCGACCACCAGGAGGTGGTTCACGGCCTCTGCGAGTTTCTCGTTCCCGTGCAGGACGTCGGCGAGGAAGATCCTTCCGTTGCGGCTGAGCGTACGGGCGACCCAGACGGTCAGGCCCACGCTGATCAGCAGGTAGACGATGTACGCGACGACAGTGAGGTCCATGCCCCACGCTCCCTTGAACGCGTTCAAAAGCTGACGTTCATGACTCTAGGGCGTTCTTTGAACATGTTCAAGTGGGTGGCACGCGTCCGTCCGCGCCTCCGGACAAAAGAACAGGCGCTCAGCTGTCCGGCCGCCTAAGGTCAGCGCGTGACGCTCTCTCATGACCTGGCCGGTGAAGGCCCCAGCACTGTCGTCCTGCTCCACTCCGGCGTCTGCGACCGAAGGATGTGGGACGCCCAGTTCGAGGCGCTGGCCGCCGCCGGGCACCGCGTGGTCCGCTGCGACCTCCGCGGCTTCGGCGAGACGCCCGTCGACGCCCCGCACACCCACGCCGACGACGTCGTCGCGCTCCTCGACACGCTCGGCGTCGAACGGGCGGCTCTCGTCGGCTCGTCCTTCGGCGGCAAGGTGGCCCTGCAGCTCGCCGCCCGCCACCCCGAGCGGGTCTCCACGCTCGCCCTGCTCTGCCCGGGCATGCCCGGCCACGAGGGGAGCGCGGAACTGCGCGCCTGGGGCGGACAGGAGGACGCGCTCCTGGAGGCCGGCGACATCGACGGAGCGGTCGCCCTCAACGTCGACACCTGGCTCGGCCCGGAGGCCGGAGCCGAGGCGCGCGAGCGGGTACGCGTCATGCAGCGGCACGCCTTCGACGTACAACTCGCCGTACCGGAGGAGTTCTACCCGGTCGATCCCCAGGTCGCCGTCGAGGAGCTGGCCGGGATCGGCGTGCCGTGTCTGGTGGTCACCGGGGCGCACGACGTGGCCGACTTCCGGGCGATCGCGGCCCGGCTCGCGGCCCACCTGCCGGACGCCCGTCTCGTCGAACTGGACTGGGCGGGCCACCTCCCGGCCCTGGAGCGCCCGGAGGAGACGAGCGCGCTGCTCGTCGGATTCCTGGGGCGCCGCACAGCGGAGGTCGCGGCCCCCGCCGTACCGGGGCGGTGATCGCGCCGCACGGCGGAGGTCGCGGCCCCCGCCGTACCGGGGCGGTGATCGCGCGGTCCGGGGCCGCGTGACGGTCCCCCCTGCCGGTCAGCGCTCGGCGCCGAACCGTCGCACGCCGGGGGCCAGGGCCGTGCCCAGGCAGCAGCCGCCCACGATCACCCCGGCGGCGATCAGGGGGACTTCAGGCCCCCACGCCGCGGCGGCGACCGGAGCCAGGGCGTAGCCCAGGGGCATGGCGGCCAGGGAGAGCAGCCAGTCGTAGGAGGTGACGCGGGCCAGGGTGTGGGCGGGGACCGCCCGCTGGACGGCGGTCTCCCAGACGGGTGAGAGGAAGCCGAGGCCGGCTTGGGCGATCCCGTACGCGGCGATGATCAGAGGCGCGGGGGCGGGGACGGCCAGCAGGAACAGGGGCAGGGCGTAGGCGGCGAGCCCGAGGTTCGCCGTCAGGACTGGACGCCGGGGGCGCAGCCGGTCGGCGAGCAGGGCGCCGAGGAGGAAGCCCACGGCGCCGGTCTGCAGGAGCACCACCCAGACGGTCGTGCCGCCGAGCCGGGTGAGGGCGATCGACGGGCCGAGGGTCATCAGGACGGCGGCTGCGCCGTTCCAGGCGCTGTGGGCGACGAGGCTGGTCCAGTACCAGTCGCGGGACCTGACCTCCTGCCAGCCCTCCCTCAGGTCGGCGCGCAGGGAGCGGCGGGGGACCGGGACCCGCTCGACCCGTACGGCACGCAGCAGGGCGGCGCTGATCGCGAACGTGGCGGCGTCCAGGACGAACGCCCAGCCCGCGCCCGCCGTCCAGATCAGCGCGCCGGCGAGGGCGGGACCGCCGATGCGGGTGGCGCTCTGGGCCACGCCCATCGCCGCGTTGGCGCGCTGCAGCGCCTCGGGGGCGACCGTTCCCTTGATCAGCGGGGAGCCGGTCGGCATCGAGAACGCGCCGGCCGCGCCGCCGACGACCTCGGCCCCGGCGATCACCCACAGGCTCGGCTCGCCGCTCAGCAGCTGCCACCCGACGAGGAGTTGGGTCGCGCACCGGACGAGGTCGGTGGCCATCGCGACCGTACGGGCGTCGAAGCGGTCGCCGACGACACCGCCGACCGGCAGCAGCAGAAGCTTGGGCACCATCGCGCAGGCCAGGACGAGGGCGAGCGCGGAGGACGAACCGGTGGCCTCCCAGACGGCGATGGCGAGCGCGGCCGGGATGACGGCGTCACCGAGGAGGGAGAGCGCCCGGCCGGCGAAGAGCAGCCGGAAGGGGCGGGTGCGCAGCGGGTGGCGGACGGGCGCGGAATCCGGCACGGAGGAGGAGGACGGCTCGGGAGGGGCGGCGGACATGCCCCGGAGAGTATTTCGGTACCGAATAATTCGTCAACGAAATATTTGGGATCGAAGGAACGCCGGGCGCGACGTACGATCGATCCATGGAGCCGACCGACCCCGCAGGGCCGACGCAGCGCGACTGGACCGACGAGCACGTGGCTCGCTGGCAGCCGGTCCTGCCCGGCCTCGACCCCGTCGTCGAGGGCGCGGTCACCCGTATGAAGAAGCTCTCCGTCCATCTGCGCCGGGTCCGCGAGCAGTCACTCCTCGACTTCGACCTGGAACGCCACGAGTTCGACACCCTCCACAAGCTCGCCGGCCGCGGCGGCAGCGCCGCCCCCTCCGAACTCGCCCAAGACCTCGACCTCGCCCCCGCCTCCGTCACCGGCCGTCTCGACGCCCTGGAGAAGCGCGGCTTCGTCCGCCGCACACCGTCCACGACGGACCGGCGCCGGGTCGTCGTCGAACTCACCCCTTCCGGCCGGGAGACCTGGCTCGGCGCCATGGACGTCCTCGGCCACGAGGAGGACCGGCTGCTCGGTGTCCTCGACGAGGACGAGCGGGTGCTGTTCAACGACATGCTCCGCCGGATCATGGTGGTCGCCGAGGAGACCGGCGGCACCGAGGCCTGGCACGGCTGACCGGCCCACGCCGGGCTCGGCGACGGGGCCGCGCCGGCTGATGGCCGGCACGGTCGTCCCGAGCGTTCCGGCAGGGCTTACATGCTCAGCGAACGCGCGTAGTTGAGCTGTCCCATGACCCGGTGGATGGTGTCCGGTCCGGTCGCCGGGATCATGGTGGTGTGGTGCCGGCCGCCGCTGGTCACGGTGACCTGGATGAAGCCGGTGGTGTGCTTCTCCTTCATCAGCAGGAACAGCAGACCGATCAGGCACAGCAGGGCGAAGATGATGGCCAGCACGATCGCGACGGTCGGGATCTTCTCCTCGGTCCGCGACATGTCCATCGCGTTCCACACCGCGCCCTTGAGCGGCATCGCACCGGCCGGCGTGATGATCTGGTCCCCGACGACGGTGATGTCACCGAGGCTCAGCAGCGGCGCTCCGCCCCCCTGGGGCACCGGCGGGTACTGCGGCGGGACCGGCACTCCGTCGGCCAGCGTCGGCTGGTACGCGGGGCCCGACCCCGCATGCGGATACCCGTACCCGGGCGTTCCGGCCTGCTGATCAGGCCCCCAGGTGTACTCACCGTCCGCGTAAGGGTTCGGCTCGCTCATATCTTCCCCGCTTTCCACAACGCTTGCGACAAGGCTTGCGACAACGACAGAAGCCCGCTCCTGCACGCCGCAGCGTACAGAAGCGGGCTTCCGGACCGAACTGTGTGACGGAACCAGGTGACGGAACCGGGTGACGGAACCAGGAAACCTGGTGTCAGAAGCGACGCGTGATCAGCGCGCGCTTGACCTCCTGGATCGCCTTCGTGACCTCGATGCCACGCGGGCAGGCGTCCGTGCAGTTGAACGTCGTGCGGCAACGCCACACGCCGTCCTTGTCGTTCAGGATCTCCAGGCGCTGCTCGCCCGCCTCGTCACGCGAGTCGAAGATGAAGCGGTGCGCGTTGACGATCGCGGCCGGACCGAAGTACTGGCCGTCGTTCCAGAAGACCGGGCAGGACGACGTGCACGCGGCGCACAGGATGCACTTGGTGGTGTCGTCGAAGCGCTCGCGGTCCTCGGCCGACTGCAGACGCTCGCGCGTCGGCTCGTTGCCCTTGGTGACCAGGAACGGCATGACGTCCCGGTACGCCTGGAAGAACGGCTCCATGTCGACCACGAGGTCCTTGAGGACCGTGAGGCCCTTGATGGCCTCGACCGTGATCGGCTTCTCCGGGTTGATGTCCTTGATCAGCGTCTTGCAGGCGAGCCTGTTCTTGCCGTTGATCCGCATCGCGTCGGAGCCGCAGATGCCGTGCGCGCAGGAGCGCCGGAAGGTGAGCGAGCCGTCGACGTCCCACTTGATCTTGTGGAGGGCGTCGAGCACGCGCTCCTTGGGGTCGATCTCGATCTGGAAGTCCTCCCAGACCGCCGCGTCCGAGACCTCGGGGTTGAAGCGGCGGATCCGGAGGGTGACCGTGATGTACGGCGAGGCGGCGGAGTCCTTCTCCACCTTGTCGAGTACGGGGGTAGCCATCAGTACTTACGCTCCATCGGCTGGTAGCGGGTCTGGACGACGGGCTTGTAGTCGAGACGCACGGTCTCGGAGCCGTCGGCGCCGACCTCGCGGTACGCCATGGTGTGGCGCATGAAGTTGACGTCGTCGCGGTTGGGGTAGTCCTCGCGGTAGTGACCGCCGCGGGACTCCTTGCGCGCCAGGGCCGAGACGGCCATGACCTCGGCCAGGTCGAGCAGGTTGCCCAGCTCGATGGCCTCCAGCAGATCCGTGTTGAAGCGCTTGCCCTTGTCCTGGATGGACACGTTCAGGTAGCGCTCGCGCAGCTCGGCGATCTTCTCGACCGCCGTCTTGATGGTCTGCTCGGTACGGAACACCATCACGTTGGCGTCCATCGTCTCCTGCAGCTCCTTGCGGAGCACGGAGACCCGCTCGGTGCCGGTGGAGTTGCGCAGCCGCTCGACCTGCTCGGCGACGAACGAGGCCGGGTTCTCGGGCAGCTCGACGAAGTCGGACTTCGCCGAGTACTCGGCGGCGGCGATACCGGCGCGCTTGCCGAAGACGTTGATGTCCAGGAGCGAGTTGGTGCCCAGACGGTTGGCGCCGTGCACGGAGACACAGGCGACCTCGCCCGCGGCGTACAGACCCGGGACGACGGTGGTGTTGTCGCTGAGGACCTCACCCTGGACGTTGGTCGGGATGCCGCCCATGGCGTAGTGCGCGGTCGGCTGGATCGGGATCGGGTCCGTGTAGGGCTCGATGCCGAGGTACGTACGGGCGAACTCGGTGATGTCCGGGAGCTTGGCGTCCAGCTGCTCCGGCGGAAGGTGCGTCAGGTCGAGGTAGACGTGGTCGCCCTCGGGACCGCAGCCGCGGCCTTCGCGGATCTCCGTGTAGATGGAGCGCGAGACGACGTCACGGGACGCGAGGTCCTTCATGACCGGCGCGTACTTCTCCATGAAGCGCTCGCCGTCCTTGTTGCGGAGGATGCCGCCCTCACCGCGGGCGCCCTCCGTCAGCAGGATGCCCATGCGCCAGATGCCCGTCGGGTGGAACTGGAAGAACTCCATGTCCTCCAGCGGCAGACCGCGCCGGTAGCAGGCCGCCTGGCCGTCACCGGTGAGGGTGTGCGCGTTGGAGGTCACCTTGAAGAACTTGCCCGTGCCGCCGGAGGCGTAGATCACGGCCTTGGCCTGGAAGATGTGGATCTCGCCGGTGGCCAGCTCGTAGGCGACCACACCGGCCGACTTCTTGAGACCGGTCTCGGGGTCCTCGGTGATCAGCTGGTCCAGGACGTAGAACTCGTTGAAGAACTCCACGCCCTCCTTGACGCAGTTCTGGTACAGCGTCTGGAGGATCATGTGACCGGTGCGGTCCGCGGCGTAGCAGGACCGGCGGACCGGGGCCTCGCCGTGGTTGCGGGAGTGCCCGCCGAAGCGGCGCTGGTCGATGGTGCCGTTCGGGGTCCGGTTGAACGGCAGGCCCATCTTCTCCAGGTCGAGGACGGCGTCGATGGCCTCCTTCGCCAGGATCTCGGCGGCGTCCTGGTCGACCAGGTAGTCACCACCCTTGACCGTGTCGAAGGTGTGCCACTCCCAGTTGTCCTCCTCCACGTTGGCGAGCGCGGCGGCCATGCCGCCCTGCGCGGCGCCCGTGTGGGAGCGGGTGGGGTAGAGCTTCGTCAGCACGGCGGTGCGGCTGCGCTTCGTCGCCTCGATGGCGGCGCGCATGCCGGCGCCGCCGGCGCCGACGATGACGGTGTCGTACTTGTGGATCTTCATGACGTGGATTACCTCAGCCCCGTGCCTAGCGGATGTTCGGGTCGAAGGTGAAGATCACCAGCGTGCCCAGAAGGATGGTGAACACCGTGGCGGTGTACAGCAGGCCCTTGAGCCACAGGCGCGTACCGGCCCGCTCCGCGTAGTCGTTGATGACCGTGCGAAGGCCGTTGGCGCCGTGCAGCATGGCCAGCCAGAGCATCAGCAGGTCCCAGACCTGCCAGAACGGGGACGCCCAACGGCCGGCCACGAAGGCGAAGCCGATCTTGGAGACGCCGCCGTCCAGCACGAGCTGGATCAGCAGGTGGCCGATGACCAGGACGACGAGGACGATGCCGGAGAGGCGCATGAAGAGCCACGCGGCCATCTCGAAGTTGCCTCGGGTCGCCCGCGGCGTCCTGCCGGTGCGCTTGCGGGGGGCCTCGATGTACGGGGCCGGGTTGTCCACGTCGTAGTGGGCGCCGCCCTCGACGGGACCGATCGCGGTAGAGGTGTCAGCAGACATGTCTGGCGTCAGCTCCCGAACAGTTCACGTGCGGCGTGCCCGAGGACCGGGTAGACGGAGAAGGCCATCAGCACGACCCAGATGCCCACGACGGTCCAGAGCATCTGCTTCTGGTAGCGCGGGCCCTTGGACCAGAAGTCCACGGCGATGACACGGAGACCGTTCAGCGCGTGGAAGAGGATGGCGGCGACGAGGCCGTACTCGAGGAGTGCGACGATCGGCGTCTTGTAGGTCGCCACGACATCGTCGTACGCCTCGGGCGAGACGCGGACGAGAGCGGTGTCCAGCACGTGTACGAACAGGAAGAAGAAGATGAGGACGCCGGTGACTCGATGAGCCACCCAGGACCACATTCCTTCCCGGCCGCGGTACAGCGTTCCAGCCGGCACGGAAAAACCCTCCGGGAGCGGGGATCAGGGTCGGCCGGCTTCAGTGTCGGTCTGACCCGGCCGGGTACGGTCCACCGGCCCTGGTCATCGTAGCGACGACTTGTCGGTTCGCTCGCGCGGGGTCCATAGGTGTGATCAAACAGGCACGGACGGGCTATCGCAGAAGCCCGGATCACCGCATTCCGGACGCCCCTGCGGGTGTGGCGAGGACTGCGACGTGATGGGCGAGCCGGGCGCGGGCGAGTCGGTGCAGCTCGTCGGCGGCGATCGCCAGCTCCTCCTCCGGTTCGTTGCCGAGCCGTGACCGGATGCCGGCGAGGACCTGGTCGAGCCGTTCGGCGGGCCGCACGCCGTCGAGGCTGATCACGAAGGCGTGCCCGAACCTGCTCTCGTACGCGGCGTGGGCGGCGCGCAGGGCGGTGTGCGCGGCGGGCGGGGCGTCCGGGTGCGGCGCCGCCGGGCGCTCGGCGGCCAGCGCCTCTTCGAGATCGGCGGCGGACAGGTCGTAACCGGCCTCGTCGGCGGCGGCGAGCAGCGCGTCGAGGGTCGGGTACGGACGGTGCGCGGCCACCCGTTCGGCCCAACGGTGACTGTGGCAGCAGGAGAGGAGCAGCTCCTCGGCGACGCCCGTGGCGACGGCGTTGAACCGTGTGAGGCCGGCGGGGCGCCGGGGGTCGCCCTGCTGGGCGGGTATCGCGGGCCTGGCGGGGGAGCCCAGGTTCCGGGACGGGGCGCGGGTGTCGCTGGTCAGCGTGGGCTCCGGGAAGGATGGGGTGGATGTGACGCAACGTTATCGACGGGAAGAGGGACCTGTCCGACGGATGCGCGAATTTCACCCGGAAGGGAGAGTTTCGGAACGTAGATCTGACATTCGGCGACGGATGGCCCCCCGAATGGCCGCCCGTCATCGACTGAGGGAGGATTCCGAGTGATGCGGTACTCCATACGTGGGCCCCACGCGGGCCCCACCCTCCTCGCGGCCGCGGTGGCACTGACCACCCTGACGGCCTGCTCCGACGGATCGCCCTCCGGGCCCGGCGGAGCCACCTCCGGCGTCGGCACCCCGTCCGCCGTCACGGGCGCGCCCACCAGTGCGACGCCCGAGCCCAGTCCCACGCCCACCCGGACGTACCCCCTCTCCACCGCCCCGCTCACCGTCCCCGCCGTGCGCTCCCACGAGGCGGCCCGCGGCCCCGGCTGGCGGCCGGTGCCCCAGGCCGGTGTCGTCGTCGCACCCGGCAGCGAAAAGCTCGCCGACGAGGGACGGCTGCTCGCCGGGGAGCTGAAGATCTCCTACCGGGGCGCCGTCGCCGCCCGCGCGGGCGACATCGAGTTGGCCCTCGGCGGGAAGGGCGCCGCCGAGTCGTACACGCTCACCACCCGCGACAACCGCGTCCGGATCTCCGGGCCCGACGAGGCGGGCGTCTTCTACGGCACCCGGACCCTCAAGCAGTCGGTGAAGGGCTCCGGTGCGATGCCCGAGGGCACGGTCACGGACGCTCCCGCCAAACCGCAGCGCGGACTGATGGTCGACATCGCGCGCAAGCACTTCACCGCGGCCTGGATCGAGGGCCGGGTGCGGGAGATGGCCGATCTGAAGCTCAACCAGCTCGGTCTGCACTTCTCCGACGACCAGGGCTTCCGGATCGAGTCCGACAGCCACCCCGAGATCGTCTCCGCCCAGCACCTGACCAAGGCCGAGGTCCGGCGGATCGTGGATCTCGCCGCGAGCCTGCACATCACCGTCATCCCCGAGATCGACTCGCCCGGGCACCTCGGCGCGGTCATCGCCGCCCACCCGGACCTCCAGCTCAGGAGCGCCTCGGGCCGGGCGCCGCGCGGCGCCGTCGACATCGCGAACCCCGCCTCGGCGAAGATCGTCGACGAGCTGCTGCGCGAGTACATGGGCCTGTTCCCGGGCGCGTACTGGCATCTGGGCGCGGACGAGTACGTGGCACTGATGTCGAAGGACCCCGAGGCGACCTATCCGGCCCTGGCGCGTGCGGCCCGTGCGAAGTACGGACCTTCCGCGCGGGTCCAGGACCTGGCGACGGGCTGGCTCAACGACCGCGCGGCGGTCGTCCGTCCGACGGGCCGGACGCTGAAGGCGTGGAACGACGGCTTCTTCCCCGGCGGGGTGGTGGGCGCCGACAAGGACATCGAGGTCGAGTACTGGACCGGCAAGGAGATCGGCGCCCGGCCGCCGACCGCCTATCTGAGCGCCGGCCGCAAGCTCGTCAACCTCAACGACGAGTACCTCTACTACGTCCTCGGCGAGCCGAACCAGTTCACGTATCCCACCGGGCGCCGGATCTACGAGCAGTGGACCCCGCTGGTCGTGCGTGGCACGACGCCCGTGCCGGAGCGGTACGGTCCGCAGATCCTGGGCGGCCGCTTCGCCGTCTGGTGCGACCTGTCCAAGGCGCAGACCCAGACCCAGGTGGCGGACGGCATCCGGATGCCGCTGACGGCGACGGCGCAGAAGCTCTGGGACGAGCGGAAGCCGACGATGACGTGGGACCAGTTCAAGGCGCTGGCCGCGAAGGTGCGCTGACCCACCGCTGACGGACTGAGGTACGGTCCCCTCCCCGCGTGCGGCCGCCCGGCCGCCGCGCCGCACGGCGCCTCGGGGAGGGGCACCGTTCACCTCCGGGGGTTCCGCTCAGCCATGCTCCGCAATCCGAACGGCCTGTCGTACGCGGTCGTGTCCCTGCTCGGTGCGATCGCTCTGTCCGACGTGTTCCTCTTCTTCTCGGCGCTGCACGTGCGGCTTCTGATGGCCGACCGTCCCGACGCGGCCGGGTTCACCCACGCGGGCGTCGAGGCCACGACGGTCGTTCAGGGGCTGCTGGGGCTTGCGACCCAGGTCCTCTTCGTCATCTGGTTCTTCCGGGTCCGGCGGAACGCCGGGGTCTTCGCGCCCGATCTGCAGCGGGGTGGGCCCGGCTGGGCCATCGGTGCCTGGTTCGTCCCGATCGCGAACTTCTGGTGGCCGCGCAGCGTGGCGGCCGGAATCTGGCGGGCGAGCCGCCGGGACCCTTACGGGGACGGCAAGGAGGAGTCGCTCGCGCTGCTCAACTGGTGGTGGACGTTCTTCGTCCTGACGTCGCTCTTCGGGCTCTTCGCGGGCGCGGTGTACGACGACGCCGACGAGGCGGCCGAGTTCGCGGCCGGCGCCGGGCTGCTCATGGGATGGGCCGTGGTGGACATCGTCGCCGCCGTCCTCGCGATTCTCTTCGTCCGTCGTCTGACCTCTATGCAGCACGCGAAGGCCACTGGCATGATTCCGGCCGCGTAGTGACGTAATCGCGCCAGGCGGCGCAGTAAGAGGAAGTACTGCGTCCGCAACGGGAGGCCTCCGATGAGCCTGCTGGAACTGATCGACCGGGCCGACGAACGGGGCCTGGCCGCCGCCGGGCTCGCCTGCCTGGACCGGTGTCTGCCGCTGCTCGCCCCGGAGGGTTCCGACGTGCTGCGGCCGGTCTGGGCCGCGGTCGCGCGCGGCGACGGCGCGGCGTGGGGCGAGGCGATCGCCAAGGCCCGGGTCGAACTGGAGGGCGGCGCGGACGAGGCCGCCGTGCTCGTACGGGAGATGCTGGGCGCCGCGCCCGCGGAATGGGCCACGGAACCGCTGCGGGAGTGGGCCTCCGGATGCTCCGTCACGGCCCTCGTCCTGCACGGCCGGTACGACGCAGCCGATGCCACGGAGGAGTTGATCGCGCGCTGCCGGGCCGGGGACGCGACCGGGGCGGGCCCCCTTCTCGCCGGAGAACTGCGCCGTCAGCACACGGTCCTGGAATCGGTCGCCCACGGCCCGACGGGGCTGCGCCGGGCCCGTGAACTCTCCACGGAGGGCGGCCGGGTGCTCCGGGCCGTGGTCTCCCGCCGGGCGCGTACGGCCTGACGGCACGGTCTGCCCGCATGGCTTGAGGGCACGGTCCGACGGCGCGGTCCGGGGAAGCGGCCGGGCGGGCGGTCCGGGGAAGTGGCCGGGCGGGCGGTCCGGGGAAGTGGCCGGGCGGGCGGTCCGGGGAAGTGGCCGGGCGGGCGGTCCGGGGAAGTGGCGGGGCAGGCGGTCCGGGGAAGTGGCCGGGCGCCGTGAGGGCGCCCGGCCGGGTGTCACGCCTCCTGCCCCGGCAGCGTCACCGACGCGATCGTCTCCGCGATCTCCCTCTCCGCCCGCGCCTTGTCGAGGCCCAGGCCCGTCAGGGCCCCCTTGCCGTCCTCGAACTCCAGCAGCGCCAGCAGGATGTGCTCGGTGCCGACGTAGTTGTGGCCCAGCCGGAGGGCCTCGCGGAACGTCAGTTCCAGGACCTTCTTCGCCCCGGCGTCGTACGGGATGAGCCCCGGCACCTCCTCCGCGGGCGGAGGCAGCGTCGCCGTGACGGCCTCCCGCACCTGCTCGGGGGTCACGCCCCGCGAGGTGATCCAGTGCACCGCCAGCCCTTCGGGCTCGGCGAGCAGTCCGAGGGCCAGGTGGGCGGGGAGTGTCTCCGGGCTGCGGGCGGCCGCGGCCTCGTTGTGGGCGGCCATGACGACGTTCTTCGCCCGGGGCGTGAACCGGCCGAAGCCTTCACCGGGGTCGAGCGTCGCGGTCCCGGGTTCCTTGGGTACGAACCGCTTCTGGGCCGCCTGCCGAGTGACGCCCATGCTCCTGCCGATGTCGGTCCAGGAGGCGCCCGAGCGTCGTGCCTGGTCGACGAAGTGACCGATCAGATGGTCGGCCACGTCGCCGAGGTGGTCCGCCGCGATGACCGCGTCGGAGAGCTGGTCGAGGGCGTCGGTGTGGACCTTCTTGATCGCTTCGATGAGGTCGTCGAGCCGGACGGGAGTGGTGGAGCCGACTGGTTTCGTCATGAGTGCAACCCTAGGTTGACAGTCCAGGCGGTGTCAACCGATGGTTGACAGTGGGCGGCACGTCATGATGATCGCCATGACGACCGGGCCCCGTATCACCGCCGACGACCTCCAGCACGCCCTCCGCCTCTCCCTCACCACCCTGCGCACCGCCGCCGCGGGCACCACCGCCGCCGACTGGCAGCGGCCCGCCGGGACGCTCACGTGGAGCTGCTGGGAGACCGTCGAGCACCTCGCCGACGATCTCTTCGCCTACGCCGCGCAGATCGGCCTCGAAGCACCGCCGCTCGACCGGGAAGTGCCCTTCCTCTGGGAGCGGCGGCGCGAGGGCGGCCCCGCCAACGTGACCTACGCCGACCCCGCCGCCGGCACCGCGGGACTGCTCCAGGTCCTGGAGTCCTGCGGAGCGATGCTCGTCGCCCTGGTCCGTACGGCCCCGGCCGACCGGCGCTCGTACCACGGCTTCGGGATCTCCGACCCCGAGGGCTTCGCGGCGATGGGCATCGTCGAGATCCTTCTCCACACCCATGACATCGCCTCCGGCCTCGGGGCTCCTTGGGCGCCGCCCGCCGGTCTGTGCGACCAGGTGCTCACCCGGCTCTTCCCGGACGCGCCCACCGGGACCGACCGCTGGCCGACCCTGCTGTGGGCCACCGGCCGCGGAGAGCTCCCCGGGCAGGAGCGGCGGACGTCCTGGCGCTGGTACGCCGAGGTGCGCGACGCCGGCGAGGAGGCCGGCCTCCCGGTGTGATCAGCGCCACTCCCGTTCCCTGTGACACTTGCGCTCCATGGATCGCTTGGTGGGGCATGCACCGGGAATCCGACAACGCGCCGACCATGCCGTCCGCCCACGGAATGCGTGCCTATGTGACCCAGTTCGTCGACCGGCTCACGGGCCGAAGCCGACTGCCGCTCGACTACTCCGTGGCCAGCCTCCGACTGGTCGACCTGATAGTCGACGGGCTCAGACGCGACGATCCCGACCGGGCCCGGGTCGACCCGATCCTCCAGGGCCTCGGCGCGTACACCGGGGAGGTGATCGTGCGGCGGGCCGGGGGGCGCTGGGTGGACTTCGACCAGGGGCAGCGGGAGTTCTTCCGGCAGCCGGTCGGGATACGGATGCCCGACGGACGCGCCTGGAACCCGCTCGGAAAGGTCGTCAACCGCTTCGAGACCGGCCCTGAAGAATCGGTACAGCGCTTCTATCTCCTGCTTCACGGCCGGTTCCGAACTCCTGTGCGCTGCCTGTGAGGCTGTGACGTTTCCGCCGGGCCGCGCGCTGAAGGGAAGGGGGAACGGCGCGCGGTGCGCCCCGCTCTCCTGGAGGGCATGGGCACGGTGTGCGGTGCCGAGTCGGCACGAAGAGGGAAGCGTGGGCGCGGACGACGCGGAACTGGGGATCCTTGTCGAGCGCGCGCAGCGCGGGGACGAAGACGCCTTCGCCCGGGCCTACCGCCTGGTGCAGCCCGGACTGCTCGGCTACGTACGGGGCCTGGTCGGGGAGGACGCCGAGGACGTCGCCTCCGAGGCCTGGCTCGAGATCGCCCGGGACCTGGGACGGTTCCGCGGCGACGGGGCCGGGTTCCGGGGCTGGACCGCGACGATCGCCCGCCACCGGGCGCTCGATCATCTGCGCAGACAGCGGCGTCGGCCCCGGACCTCCTTACTGGAGCAGGACGTACTGGAGCTGCCGGGCGGTCAGGACACCGCCGCCGCGGCCCTGGAGACCCTCTCCACGGAGCAGACGCTCGCCCTGGTCCGCAGCCTGCCACCGGACCAGGCCGAGGCCGTCCTGCTCCGGGTGGTGGTCGGCCTGGACGGACCGGCGACCGCCCGCGTCCTGGGCAAACGCCCCGGGGCGGTCCGCACGGCGGGCCACCGGGGCCTGAGGAGACTGGCCGGCCTGCTGGCCGCCGCCGCGGAGCCGCCGCGACGGCAGAAGGATGGAACATGACACGGGAACCGGACACCGACGAGGGCCCCGCCCCGGGGGCCGACCTGCCGGCCGACGTACGAGCCGCCGCGCCGCTCGACGCGGGTGAGGCGCTCGCGCGGGAGGCGTTCCGGGCCGCACGGGACGCCGGGAAGCACCGCACGCTGCGGACCCGACGGCAGGACGACTGGCGTCCCGCCCGGGTACGGAGGCGGTGGCGCGGTTCCCTGCGGACGGCCGCCTTCGGGGTCGCCGCGACGGTCCTCCTCGGCGGCGTCGCGGTGGCGGCGGCCGGGAGCGTGGACCCCGTCGAGCCGGCACCGGAAGGCGGCCCGGCCCATGAACGCCCCTCCGCCCCCGGGGCCTCCGCGGGCCCCGGCGCGACGTACGGGGGGCCGGGAGAGCTCACGGCCCCGGTGCGCCCCGCCGCCGAAGGGCGCCGCGAGCCGGCGGCGGCGCCGGAGGACGAGACGCAGGGCCGTGACCGTGACCGTGACAAGGGCCACGGCGCCGGTCCGGTCAGGGGCGGCCGCGGCATCGACAGACGCCACGAGCTCAAGGGTGACCATGGAGCCCAAGGGCGCCACAGGCCCAAGGACTTCAGGAACGACGGCCCCGGGCGCGCCAGGCCCTAGCCGGGCCGTTCGGAGAGGTCACAGACGGGTCGGATGATGTGTCACCTTTTGGGCCCGCTTGAGGAGACTGGCAGTGGTACGCTATGTGGTACCACTTGAGTTAGGGAGCCAGTCCATGTCGATAACTGCGAGCGAAGCCCGCAAGGCTCTCTTTCCCCTGATCAAGAAGGTCAACGACGATCACGAGGCGATCGAGATCGTCTCCAAGCACGGCAACGCCGTACTCATCTCGTCCGAGGACTATGCGGCACTGCGCGAAGGCTCGTACCTGCTGCGCTCACCGGCGAACGCCCGCCGACTGCTCAAGGCATATGAGAACGCCCTGGGCAACATCAACGTGTCGGAGCGTGAGCTGATCGATCCGGACGCGGTGGACCCTGCTGCGGGTGCTGCGTGAGGCTTGTCTTCGAGGACCAGGGCTGGGAGGACTACACGTCCTGGCTCAAGAACGACCGCAAGATGCTCGCTCGAATCAACAGGCTCATCGAGGACGTCAAGCGTGACCCCTTCACGGGGATCGGCAAGCCCGAGCCCCTCAAGTACCACTTGCCCGGGGCGTGGTCGAGGCGGATCGACGACGAGCACCGCCTTGTGTACCTGGTCACGGACAAGGAGATCGTGATCCTCGCCGCCCGCTACCACTACTGACCGCTGAGTCGGTTCAAGCTGTACCGGGATAGGTCGCCGTGCTGACCGACGGCGCTCTGTCAGAGATGCCCCGCGCCCGCATTTTGGCTGGTCAGAGCGGTGGAAAGGAAGACGACCGGGGCCGCCACCCCCCACAGGAGAGGCCCCGGTCGCCGTCCGCCGGAGCCGCAGCACGGCCCCGTACTCCTCTCAGCGCCGTGCGTGCGTTTTCTGTCACACCCTGAGAGCGCTTGTCGCGGCGGGAGAAGGTTGCACGCTGTACAAAGACCGGACGAACATGGACGCGGTGACGGGAAAGGACGTAGCGTGCTGGTGCGCGCCGGGCGGCGTGGCGGTGGTGACCAGCCGCGATGACGAACAGGTTGTGGGGAGTGCTGGGGGACGACGCGGAGCTGACGGCCGCGGTGCTCGCTGCGCAGGACGGGGACGAAGACGCCTTCCGTACTGTGTATCGCGCCGTGCATCCCCGGCTGCTGGGCTACATACGCACACTGGTCGGTGACGCCGACGCCGAGGACGTCGCCTCCGAGTCCTGGCTCCAGATCGCCCGTGACCTCGACCGCTTCAGCGGTGACGCGGACCGGTTCCGGGGCTGGGCGGCCCGTATCGCCCGCAACCGGGCGCTGGACCACATCCGGATGCGGGGCAGACGCCCCGCCTCGGGCGGCGACGAGACCGAACTCACCGACGAACCCGCCGACTCCGACACCGCGGACGAGGCCCTGGAAGCACTGGCCACCGGCCACACCATGAAACTGATTGCCCAACTGCCGCAGGACCAGGCCGAGGCCGTGGTCCTGCGGGTCGTGGTCGGGCTCGACGCCAAGAGCGCCGCCGACACCCTGGGAAAGCGTCCCGGCGCGGTACGGACCGCGGCGCACCGCGGGCTCAAGCGGCTCGCCGAGCTCCTCGGCACCGACGGTGACGGGACCACCCCCCCACTCGGGGGCGTACCGCCACAACGCGGTCGCAGACCCGGCGCGCCTGCCCCCGGTGGTGTGACGCAATCGCGTGCGCGGACGCAGAAGGACATGTGATGGCCGACGAGCGGTATGAATGGCTCGACCAGGAGGCCGCGGAGCGATTGCTGCGCGGCGAGCCGGTCGGCCCCGTCGACGATCACGCCCGCGCGCAGGCCGAGCGCCTCGCCCAGGCCCTGGCGGAGGCCAGGTCCGTCCCCTTCGCTCGTACGACGGCGGAGGCCGAACTTCCCGGCGAGGCGGCCGCCCTGGCCGCCTTCCGCAAGGCCACCGCCGAGCGCGCCGTCGGCCGCTCGCCGATCGCGCACACCGCCGCGTCCGCGGAGCTCGGCGGGGTCCGGCTCGCACCGGTCCTGCACCCGGCCCGCCGGTGGGGCCGCTCACTGAAGTACGGACTGGCGGCCGCGGTCGCCGCCGTCGCGGTCGGCGGTGTCGCCGTCGCGTCCGGTACGGGCATGCTGCCGTTCGACAGGGACGCCCCCACGCCCGCCGGCTCCGTGTCGGCCGTGGACACGCCGGAGCCGGTCGTCTCCGGATCCCCGGACGACGGCTTCGGCAGCGGCGGGCCCTCGGCGCCGCCCACCGGCGACGGCCGGTCCCCCGACGCGTCCTCCTCGGCCCCGACGCCCCCGGTGGTGGCCGGTTCCGGCGGTACGGACGGCGACAGCGGCGGGACCGCCGAGCCGGGGAGGAGCAAGGGTTCGCCGGACCCCGACGGTGACACCTCGGGTGTGACGAACGCCACGAACGTCAAGGCCTGCCAGGACTTCCGGGCCGGACGCCTCGACGACAGCGGTGTGCGCAGGCTCACGAAGGAGGCGCGGACCGGCGAGACCGTCCGGCGCTTCTGCGACCGCGTCCTGGCCGGCGGCTCGGACTCGGGAAGCTCCTCGGGCGCCACGAAGGGCGGCTCCACCAGAGACACCTCCGGCGGCGACTCGTCCGGCGGCAAGGGCGACGGCAAGGGCGGCGACGACGACTCCGCCGGCGAAGGGGATCGAGCGGGCGGCTCCTCCGGCGCCGGCGGCAAGAGCACCGGCGGCAAGAGCACGGGCGGCAAGAGCACCGGTGGCAGCGGCGCGGGCGGCAAGAGCTCCGGCGCCAAGACCTCCGGCGGCAAGACCTCCGGCGGCAAGGGCGGCGGCGACCGGAACACCGGCCGCGGCGCGGCCCCCGACCAGGCTCCGGGCAAGGGCGGACGGGCCTCCACGACCGCCGTCGAACCCGCCCCGCAGCTCTCCGCGGAACCCGTGACGCACGAGGTGTGACACTTTTCGACCCGTCGGCGCAGTACTGAATGAGCCGACTGGTCATCGGCCGCGCAGTGAGCCGGGGTTCCCCCCGTACCTTCGGCTCCGCGCACCCGGCGCGGGTGGGACACGTTCCCCCGGTCCCACCCGCGCCCCTTCCGCCCGTCCCTCCCGGCCATCGGGGCCTACCAGTGGACGACGACCTTGTCGCCGACGTTCACCTGGCCGAAGAGCGTGGCGATCTTCCCCCGGTCCCGGACGTTGACGCAGCCGTGCGAGGCCCCGTTGTAGCCGCGGGCCGCGAAGTCCGACGAGTAGTGCACGGCCTGGCCGCCGCTGAAGAACATCGCGTACGGCATGGGCGTGTGGTAGATCGTCGAGACGTGGTCACGGCTCTTGAAGTCGACCTTGAACGTGCCCTCGCGGGTCGGGGTGTTCTCCGAGCCGAAGCGGACGTCCATCGACGAGACGACCTTGCCGTCGATCATCCAGGCCAGCGTCCGGCTCTCCTTGCTGATGCACAGCACCCGCCCGGTCATGCAGCGGGCGTCGGGCTTGTCCAGCTTGTTGGTGGTGGACGGCTTCAGCTCGTCCGCCGTGGGCTCGTGGGTCATCGCGAGGAGCCGCTGCCAGGTCGTCTCGTCCACCGAGCCGGTCTGCGGCAGCTCCCGCTTCTTCTGGAAGCCCTTGACCGCCCCCGCGGTCATCGTGCCGAAGAAGCCCGTGGGGGCGCGGTCGAAGTAGCCGATCTGCCGCAGCCGCGCCTGCAGCTCGCGCACCTGCGCGCTCTCGTCCCCGTCGGTCATCAGGACCTTGGCGGCCGGCGCGTCGGAGGTCGGCGACGCGGTGGCCGAAGCGGACGGCTTGTCGTCCGTCGTGCCTGAAGCCGACGGCGTCGCCGCGGGCTGCGAGGACGCCGACGAAGCGGAGGCGGAGGGCGCCGGAGCGGACGTACCGCCGCCCGGTCCCGCGGCCTGTGCGGTACAGCCGGTGGCGAGCGCCACGGCGGCCACGGCTATGAGCGATCTGAAGACGACGGACGAACGGTGCATGGATGCCCCCCGAGACATGTGTGTGTACCTAAGGGATGCTTCCCGCGGCCGCTTGGTTGCGCACGCCCCGGAAGTACGGCGCATGCTGTGAGGAAGGTCTTGCGAGGAAGTCTTCGAGGACGGCCTGTGAGGAAGGTCCCAGCGTGCGGCTCTCCACCGGCCGCACGGCCGCCGCTACAGTCCGTCGCGAGGGTTGGTACCACTCAGTAGGTCTATCGGGAGGCACAACAGATGGCGCGCGAGTCGGAGTCGGGGCTGCCCATTGAGCCGGTCTACGGGCCGGACGCTCTGGACGGGTGGGATCCCGCCGAGAAGCTGGGCGAGCCGGGCTCGTACCCCTTCACGCGCGGTGTGTACCCGTCGATGTACACCGGCCGCCCCTGGACCATGCGGCAGTACGCGGGCTTCGGCACCGCCGTCGAGTCCAACGCGCGCTACAAGCAGCTGATCGCCAACGGCACGATGGGCCTGTCCGTCGCCTTCGACCTGCCGACCCAGATGGGCCACGACTCGGACGCGGCGATCTCCTCGGGCGAGGTCGGCAAGGTCGGTGTCGCCATCGACTCGATCGACGACATGCGCATCCTGTTCGGCGGGATCCCGCTGGACAAGGTCTCCACCTCGATGACCATCAACGCCCCCGCCTCCCTCCTGCTGCTCCTCTACCAACTCGTCGGTGAGGAGCAGGGCGTTCCGGCGGACCAGCTCACCGGCACCATCCAGAACGATGTGCTCAAGGAGTACATCGCGCGCGGCACGTACATCTTCCCGCCCAAGCCGTCGCTGCGGCTGATCGCGGACATCTTCAAGTACTGCAAGGCCGAGATCCCGAAGTGGAACACCATCTCGATCTCCGGCTACCACATGGCCGAGGCCGGTGCCTCGCCCGCGCAGGAGATCGCGTTCACCCTCGCCGACGGCATCGAGTACGTCCGTACCGCCGTCGCCGCGGGCATGGACGTGGACGACTTCGCGCCCCGGCTCTCCTTCTTCTTCGTCGCCCGCACCACCATCCTCGAAGAGGTCGCGAAGTTCCGGGCCGCCCGCCGGATCTGGGCGCGGGTGATGAAGGAGGAGTTCGGCGCGAAGAACCCCAAGTCGCTGATGCTCCGCTTCCACACCCAGACCGCCGGTGTGCAGCTCACCGCCCAGCAGCCCGAGGTCAACCTGGTGCGCGTCGCCGTCCAGGGACTCGCGGCCGTCCTCGGCGGTACGCAGTCGCTGCACACCAACTCCTTCGACGAGGCCATCGCGCTGCCGACGGACAAGAGCGCGCGCCTCGCCCTGCGCACCCAGCAGGTCCTCGCCTACGAGACGGACGTCACCGCCACCGTCGACCCCTTCGCCGGTTCGTACGTCGTCGAGAAGATGACCGACGACGTCGAGGCGGCCGCGGTCGCCCTGATGGAGAAGGTGGAGGAGCTCGGCGGCGCGGTCAACGCGATCGAGCGGGGCTTCCAGAAGAACGAGATCGAGCGCTCCGCCTACCGCATCGCGCAGGAGACCGACAGCGGCGAGCGGGTCGTCGTCGGCGTCAACCGCTACACGATCGACGTCGAGGAGCCCTACGAGCCGCTGCGGGTGGACCCGGCGATCGAGGCCCAGCAGGCGGAGCGGCTCGCCAAGCTGCGCGCCGAGCGGGACCAGACGGCCGTGGACGCGGCGCTCGCCGAGCTGAAGAAGGCGGCGGAGGGCACGGACAACGTGCTGTACCCGATGAAGGACGCGCTCAAGGCACGCGCCACGGTCGGCGAGGTCTGCAACGCGCTGCGCGAGGTGTGGGGCACCTACGTCCCGACCGACGCGTTCTGATCTTCCGGGATACGGAACGCCGAGGCGGAGTGTCGTACCCACGTGCGACAGTTCCGCTGAAACACCTGGAGTCTGAGCAGTGGAAACGCAGCGGCCCCGCCTCTCATCCCGGAGAGAGCGGGGCCGATGTGCGTCTACGACGGTATCGGCGTAGCCCGCTCCCAGAGCTCCTCCGCGTGCTCCGCGAACCGAGACCACAAGCCGCCGTCGCCGTGCCGCCGCAGGTGCAAGAGCGGCGAATCGTGGCCGACGAGGCGCGCCAGATGCGGTGTCACGAGTGCCTGATCGTCAAACCGGAACACGCTCAGACTGACGTGGTTGGCGGCGTCCTCGGCAGCGCTGAACCGGGCCTCGACGCCGTCGACGGGCCCAAGCCGAGCCAGCTCATCCAGCGTGATCCGGATGCGCGTGGACACCGACAGGGCAACGCCTTCGATGATCTCGCGCTGCCGGGTCACCTCGCCCTCAGGGTCACCGAGGAGGAACCGCACTCGGCACCCCGCCTCCGCCTTACGCCGGACCAGGTCGCCGAACGCTGGTACCTGCGTCCAGAAGAAGTAGTTCGTGTACCCCGCGAGCAGTAGCTCGCGCTCAGCGCCGGCTGCAAGGTCGGCCCACACCGTGGATGGGCACGCCGACCGGTACGGGTAGGTGCGAAGAATCTCCCGGTCGTTTCCGAGCTTCACCCGGTCCTGTACGGCCTTCGGCCAGATCATGTCCTCATCCACTCCCAGTGCCCGCGCGGCATCCTCGCGGTTCCGCGCGTGCGGCGAGAGCATCTCGTCTGCAAGCCATCGTTCCACCTGCTTCGCGGATACCCCCACGTGGTACGCCAGTTGGCGGGAGGACACGCCGGCATCGTCCATTGCTGACCGTAACGCCGTGTTCACTGTCAACCCCCTCTGCCCGGACTTCTGGGCCTTGTTCGACCCTAGCGGCAGACGTCTGAACTGTCCCTGCGCGGGACGCAGATACGCCCACCCGTGGGTGCCATGGTGGGGACATCCCGGAGGAGAACCGCAGGAAGAGAGCAGCCGATGAGCATGCCGACCACCGCGCCCCCGATCCGCCGTCCCGTGACTGAACAGGAGGCCGCCGAAACCTTCCTTGCCCTCAAGGCCGCGATGGAGGAGGCGGGATTCCCCACGCGGGGGATGTACCGCGACGTCCAGCCCAGTCACACGGGCGACGTCCCGTGTACGCCCTCGGCACCGTCACCATGAGCGGCGCGAAGCGGCTCGCGGCCATCCTCAGGGCCGCCCGGCGGCCCCAGTGAGATACCGCGCCTCGCCGGCCGCGCCGCTGTCTTCCTGATCGCGGTGGCCGTGGGCGCGCTCGGCGCTGCCCTGTGGCTCCGCACCCCATAGGCCGCCTCGCTCCGGCCCTCACCGGAGCGAGGCCGTACAGAGCACACCTCAACCAACCGAACGGAGTGGCACATGCCCAAGCACGGCGGTGGAAGCGGCAGCGGTTCCGGCGGAAGCCAGCAGGACGACGGCAGCAGCGGTCGCGGGCACGGTGGCGGCGGCTCGGAGACGAGCGGCGGCAACAGCTCCGACGGCTCCGGCCCCGCAAAGAAGTAGAGGACTCAGTGATCACGCGCACAGAGGAGTTGGGCCCTTCGGGGCTCGCCTCCGCGCTCGTAGCAGCGGGCGCTCTGGAATCCGACTGGCTCGACGCGTTCAAGGCCGTACCGCGAGACCTGTTCGTTCCTGACCGGATCTGGCCGGGTATCCCGGACGGCACCCGGCAGACTCCCCTGGTGGATCGCGACAGCGACCCTCACGCTTGGTTCGCGGCCGTCTACTCGGACTTACCGGGGGCGTTCTGGTCGGTCGAGCGGTACGACGATGGTGGGTACACCCTGTGGACGTACAGCAAGGACACGAAGTCGTGGGCGTCGGCTGACTACGAGCCGGACGCGCGCGAGTTCGAGGTGGTGCAGTCCGGCCCACGGAAGCTGTGGGACGAGACAGAGGCCGCGTACCGCTGGTGGGCGGAGCAGGGGCGCCCCGGATTTGATCGGTTCGGTCTGACCGTGGGCCCGAGGTCGCAGACGGCATGGCTCGATCGAGCGAGCAACCCCGTCTCCGGCTGACCTCGCGGCATCGTCCGGACACGACGAAATCGCCCCCCTCCCACGCCCGTAGGCGCGGAAGGGGGCGTTGCCGTTCATCGGTTGGCGAGCGGGGCCGCGTTCCGGAACGACGCATACGAGCTCAGCGCCCTGTACCGCTGTGGAGGGTGCCGATTCGGCACGAGCCTGAACACGAGGCGTCGAGGCGGCACCACCGAGTCGGGCATCGGACGGGCTTCGGGCCGACAGATGTGAGATTCGCCCCTCTTGGGAGCCGGACCCTTGGGCCAGCTCCGCCGAGCCCGAAGCCCCGGCGCTCCACGCTCTCGCGGAGTAAGACGAGACGCTTTCAGGCGTACTGATGTGCGACACTCCGCCTCATGCTGGGTGTCACCGATCTGCCGACCTATCTCGCGGGCCTCGTCCTCATCATCCTTCTGCCGGGGCCGAACTCGCTGTACGTGCTGTCCGTCGCCGCCCGCAAGGGCGCCCGGACCGGGTACCGGGCCGCCGCCGGCGTCTTCACCGGCGACGCGGTCCTGATGACGCTGGCCGCGCTCGGCGCGGCCTCGCTGCTCCAGACCACGCCCCTGCTCTTCATGATCGTGAAGTACGCGGGCGCGGGCTATCTGACCTGGATGGCGATCGGCATGCTGCGGGCCGCGTGGAGCATGTGGCGCTCCTGTGGGGAGACCTCGGCCGAGGAGCCCCCGGAGACGGCGGGCGCTCCCGGCGAGAACCCGTACCGCCGTGCGTTGGTCATCAGCCTCTTCAACCCGAAGGCGATCCTCTTCCTGATCTCGTTCTTCGTGCAGTTCGTCGACCCCGGGTACGCCTACCCCGCGCTCTCCTTCCTGGTGCTCGGCACCCTGCTCCAGCTCGGCAGCTTCCTCTACCTCACGACGCTGATATTCGGCGGGACACGGCTCGCGGCCGCGTTCCGGCGCCGCAGGCGGCTCTCGGCGGGGGCGACCTCCGCGGCGGGCGCGCTCTTCCTCGGCTTCGCCGCGAAGCTCTCGCTCAGCAGCGCCTGACCGGCCCCGCTTGACCCTGACACCGTGTGAGGCGGTGCCGTAGGAGTCGTCATGTTCACCATCGGAGACTTCGCCCGGCACGGGCGGGTGTCGGTCCGCATGCTGCGTCACTACGACGCCATCGGACTGCTGCGCCCGGCCCATGTCGACCCGCACAGCGGCTACCGCTTCTACGAGGCGGACCAGCTCGCGCGCCTCAACCGCGTGATCGCGCTCAAGGAGCTCGGCTTCACCCTCGAACAGGTGGGGTCGATCCTCGACGAGCAGGTCGGCGCCGAGGAACTGCGCGGGATGCTGCGCCTGCGCCAGGCCGAGCTGGAGACGGCCCTGGCGGAGGCGGCGGGACGGCTTGCCCGCGTCGGCGCGCGGCTCCGAGCCATCGAGAGCGAGGGACACATGTCCACACAGGACGTCGTGATCAAGAAGGTTCCGCCGGTCCGCCTCGCCGAGCTGAGCGGCGTGGCCGCGAGCTTCGGCCCCGGCGACATCGGACCGGTCATCCAGCCGCTGTACGACGAGCTCTGCGCCCGTCTGGAGGCGGCGGGCGTCACCGGCTTCGGGCCGGGGATCGCGTACTACGAGGACGCCGGCAGGGGCGACGGCTCAGTCGTCGTGCACGCCGGTATGACGGTCCCGGCCGGGGCCGCGGCGGAGGGCGTCGACCTCGTCGTCCTGCCGGCTCTGGAGGCGGCGACGGTCGTCCACCGGGGCTCGATGGACGACATCCTGCCGACCGCCCAGACCCTGGCCACCTGGATCGACACGAACGGCTACCGCTCGGTGGGCTACGCGCGCGAGCTGTATCTGGAGTGCCCGGAGGACCGGGCGAAGTGGGTGACGGAGATCCAGGAGCCCGTCGTCCCCGCGTAGGCGCACGCCGGGATCTCGCCCGCGCCCCCTCACCCCGCCCCCCTCACCCCGCCCCCTCACTTCATCAGCGCCCGCTTCAGCCGCAGTGCCCGGCGCGCCAGGCGGCGGACTTTCGGGTGGCGGGGGAGGGGGAGGCCGCCGGGCAGGCCGAGGACGGTGAGACGGCGACGCTTGAAGTACGGACGGGTCCGCTCCGCGAGGGGGCCCGAGAGGTGGCGGACCGCCGCCCCCCGCAGGTCCGGGCGGATCTTGGGCTGCATCGCGAAGCCGACGGCGGCCACCAGGTCCGCCAGAACTTCGCCGTCCGGGGCGGCGGGCGCCTCCCCGCCCTCAAGATCGGGGATCAGGGCGTCGACGAGGGTCACCGGGACGCGGTTGCTGTTCTGGTACGGCGTCAGCCGCTCCAGGAGCGTCCCGGTCCCGACCCTGGCCACCGGGATGCCGTAGAGGGCGCGGGCCGTGAAAAGCCCGGTGGAGAAGCAGCCCACCACCAGCGCCGGGCGCAGCTCCCGGTACGCCGCCTCGGCGAGCACCGGCCGGTCGAGAACGGTCAGTTCGGCGCCGGCGCGCTCGGCCTCCTCGGCCAGCCTCCGCGTCCAGGCGTCCGGGGCCGTCGGATGCGGCTTGAAGACGAGTCGCCGATGCCCGCGGGCCACCGCGCCCCAGACCATCCGTACATGCAGCTGCTCCTCCTCCTCGGGCGTGAGGATCGACAGTGCGGCCAGGTACTGGCCGAGCAGCAGCGCCGGGCCCCCCTCCGTCCCGGCGGCCTCGACTGCGGCCTCCCCGGCGGCCTCGGTGGCGGTCTCGCCGGCGGCCTCCGCGATGGTCCCGGCGGTACTCTCCGCCAGCTCCGCGACCACCTTCGTGAACGCCTCTGTCGGCACCACCGTCGCCGCCGGCCCGAACTCCGCGAGCAGCAGCGGCGCGAGCCCCGGCACCAGGTCGAGGTGGAACAGCCGGCGCACCCGCTCGCCGACCAGCGGGTCGATCTTGTTCCGGGTCGGGCCGTAGCTCATCAGCCCGTCCGCGTACACGTCGAGCGGCGCCTCGGGGAACAGCCGGGCGACCGTCAGCGCCGGCGTCACCTGCACCGATTCCAGAGCGAGTTCGATCCGGTCGTCGCCGAGCCCCCACAGCAGCCGCAGATGCCGCTCCAGGAGCGGCAGGTCGTCGGCGCGCGGCGTCCAGCCGGCGGGGTGGAGCGGGGAGATCGCCGCGTTCCAGGACAGTACGGCGTCGAAGCGGCCACGCAGCTTCTCGAAGCCGGGCATCTCGTCCAGGGCGGGCGTCGTCTCCGGCACCGCCGCGTTGTTGGCGATCAGCAGCAGCCGCCGGTCCGCCGGTCCGAAGCAGCCGCTGTCCAGGGCCGCGGCCAGCGTCGTCGCACCGTAGAGGGTGGAGGCGTAGAAGATCTGGGTGGTCCTCACGCGGCGACCTCCGTACTCGCGGCGCGGGCGATGGGGCTCGCGTCCGCGCCCGCACGGCGGCGACGCAGTTTGCGCAGGACGGCCGCCCGCTGCTCGTCCATCGAGGCCAGCGCCTCGCCGAGCACGTCCTGCGGCATGCGCCGCAGCGCCGCCGTACTCATCGCCCGCAATTGCTTCGCCACCGCCGGTTCGAATCGTTCCACGGAGGAGATGTGGTGGGAAATGAGAGCGCAATAAGTACGGACGGCCTTCGGGAGAAGCCGGTCCGCGTCTCTGTCGTTCGCGGTTTCCTCGATCACCTGATCGAAAGCGCGAATGAAATCCAGCTGACGGATATCGCCGATCTGTGTGAGCGATGTGGAGACTCCCCGCCGGTAGAAGATTCCCAGCGTGCTCACCGCGGCGAAGGAATCCGCCTCCCGGTGCAGTTTCCAGATCCACGGCCGGTCCTCCGCCGTCCGCAGGCCGGGCGTGAAGTGCAGCAGCCCGCGGTCGAGCAGCCGCCGGTGGTACATCCCGGCCCAGGCGTACGGATAGTCCACGGACGTCGTCCGGTCGGCCGGCAGGATCGCGTCCCGGGGCCGCAGCACCTCGCCGCGCCGCCCGATCGGCGAGCGGCGCACCGACCGGGTCCTGCCCGTGCTGCGCACATGGTCGGTACGGAGGAAGTCGCAGCCCAGCTCGTCCATGGACGCCACCAGCCGGTCGTAGAAGCCGGGCGCGAGCCAGTCGTCCCCGTCGAGGAAGGCCAGGTAGCGGCCGCGGGCGGCGTCCAGTCCGGTGTTGCGCGCGGTGGCCAGCCCCTCGTTGCGTTCGTGTCTGATCAGGACCGCCCCCGGGAGCTCGCGCCCGGCCCGTTCGAGGAGCTCCGTCGTGCCGTCCGTCGAGCAGTCGTCGACAAGAAGGAACTCGAAGTCCTCGCGGGCGTTGGCGCGCAGGCTTTTGAGGGTGTCCAGGGCGTATGTCTGCACGTTGAAGAACGGCACGACGACGGAGAGCTTGACCACGCGCTCGACGCTAGGCGCCGCTCCGGCATTCGTTCTGACCGATGGAGGGATGTTCGGTGAACACGAAGCGGCAGGCCGCTTAACCACCTTCGACCCCGCCCTTTTTCAGGGCGAGTAGTGGCGCTGTTCACCGTTTGTTGTGGCCCAGTTGGGCCGGGAAACGGAATGGCTCTCTAGCGTCCTCGGCGTGCCAGCAAGTACCGAACAGGCGGTACGCGTCGCCGTACTCGCCGATTCCGACACCCGGTGGAAATGGGGCGCGCTCACCGCGCGCAGAATCACCACCGGGATCACCACCGGGGCCCCGAGGCGGGCGGCGGCCGAGGTCGAGGCCCCCGCCGCCGAACCCACGGGCTTCCTCCTGCGCGGACGAGCCACCCCCACCCCGCGCCAGCTCGCCGAGACCGGCGTGTCCACGACGCCCCCGCGCGAGGTGACGGGCGCCGGGTTCCTCCGTGAGCTCCGCGACGCGGCGGCCCGCGGGGAGGGATACGACGTCGTCGTCCTCGCCCTCGTCGGCGGCACGGTCCGCGCCGTCCTGGAGGGCATCGCCGAACTGGCCCTGGAGCGGCGCCCGGTGATCGTCACCGGCTACGTCGGAGTCGTCTACGAGAAGCTCGCCGACGGGCTGCTGCTGCGCCACGGCGCGGACGTCGTCCTCGCCAACTCGCGTCATGACGCCGAGCGTTTCCGCGCGGTGTACGGAGGGGTGGGCGCCGACGCCTCCTCGGTGGTGGAGGCCGCGCTGCCGTTCCTCGGCGGCGCGCCCTACGCTCCCGAGGCCGGACGGGACACCCTGGTGTTCGCGGCCCAGCCCTCGGTGCCGGCCGGCCGCACCGAGCGGACCTACCTGCTCCGCAGGCTCGTCGAGCACGCCCGGCTCCACCCGCGGCGCGAGGTGCTGCTCAAGCTCCGCTCCAAGCCCGGCGAGCACACGACGCACCTGGAGGAACTCCCGTACCAGCGGCTCGTGCGCGATCTCGACCCGCCGCCCAACTTCCGGCTCGTCTACGGGCACATGGGCGAGATCCTCGACCGCACCGACCTGCTGGTCACGGTCTCCTCGACCGCCGCGCTCGAAGCCCTGCACCGGCGCATCCCGACGGCGATCCTCAGCGATCTCGGCGTGCGCGAGGTCCTCGGCAACCACCACTTCATCGGCTCCGGGCTGCTGACCTCCTTCGACCGGCTCGACGCGGAGGTGCGCCCGGAGCCGGACGAGGAGTGGCTCGGACGCCAGGGCGTCGCCGCCGGGGGTCTCCCCACGCCGCCCGGCGCAGGTCGAGGTTCGTACGAGACGGCCTTCGACGCGGCCCGTGCGCGCGTCCGGGAACTCCTCGCCCGGCCCGAACTGCCCCCGATCACCCCCTACTACACAGCGGAGACGGCCCCCGGGTACCTGCCCGGGATCCTCGCCCGCCACCGCCTCGACGTGACCGCCCCGGAGCCCCGCGACAGCGGGCTGCGGCGGGTGGTCCGGGAGGCGGCGCGGGGCGCGTACCGCCATGGCGTGCAGCGCGTGGCCCCCGTCATCCGGCGCCTGGGAGAACTCTGATGACCACCACGACGACCACGACCACGACCACGACCACGACCGCCACCGTCCTCGCCGTGATCCCCGCGCGGGGCGGCTCGAAGGGCGTCCCCGCGAAGAACCTCGCCCAGGTCGCGGGCAGCCCGCTGGTCTCGCGCGCCGTCCGGGCCTGCCTGGGCGCCCGCCTGGTCACCGACGTCGTCGTCTCCACGGACGACGCGGAGATCGCGGCGGCGGCCCGCGCCGCGGGAGCGGAGGTGGTCCACCGCCCGGCGGCGCTCGCCGGCGACACGGCCACCAGCGAGTCGGCGGTCCTGCACGCGATGGACGCCTTCGAGGCGACCCACGGCCGCCGCGTCGACGTGGTCCTGCTGGTCCAGTGCACCAGCCCCTTCCTCACCTCCGCCGAGGTGAGCGGCACGGTCGAGAAGATCACCGGTGGTGCGGCGGACACGGCGCTCACGGTGGCCCCGACCCACGGCTTCCTGTGGCGCGAGACGCCCGACGCGCCCCGCGTACCCGAGATGCCCCACGCGCCCGACGCGCCCCGCGTACCCGAGATGCCCGACGCGCCCCGCGTACCCGAGATGCCCCACGCGCCCGACGCGCACGGGGTCAACCACGACAAGGCCCACCGGCCCCGCCGTCAGGACCGGCAGCCCGAGTACCTGGAGACCGGGGCCGTCTACGCCATGGCCGCCGACGGCTTCCGCACCCACGGTCACCGCTTCTTCGGCCGCACCGGTCTCGTCGTCACCGACCCCGCCCGGGTCCTGGAGGTCGACGACCCGCACGACCTCGCCCGAGCCCGCGCGCTCGCCCCGCTGCTCGACGCCGCCACCACGCCGGTACGCGCCGACGTCGACGCCGTCGTCCTCGACTTCGACGGCACCCAGACCGACGACCGGGTCCACATCGACGCCGACGGACGGGAGTTCGTCTCCGTCCACCGCGGCGACGGCCTCGGCATCGCCGCCCTGCGCCGTGCCGGGCTCCCGGTCCTGATCCTCTCCACCGAGCGCAACGCCGTCGTCGCCGCCCGTGCCCGCAAGCTCAGGATCCCCGTCCTGCACGGCATCGAGCGCAAGGACCTCGCCCTCAAGCAGTGGTGCGAGGACGAGGGCATCGACCCCCAGCGCGTGCTCTATGCGGGCAACGACGTCAATGACCTCCCGTGCTTCCACCTCGTCGGCTGGCCCGTCGCGGTGGCCAGCGCCCATGACTCCGTACGGGCCGCCGCCCGCGCGGTCACCCTCACCCCCGGTGGCGCGGGAGCCGTCCGCGAGATCGCGGGCTGGCTCCTCGGGCCCGAGCTCCACACCCCCAACTCCTAAGGACAGCAGGAACCATGAGCACCCGTCTTCGCACCTTCGGCAGCAAGACCGCCGGCCCCGGCCGCCCCGTCTACATCACCGGTGAGATCGGCATCAACCACAACGGTGACCTCGAGAACGCCATCGCGCTGATCGACGTGGCCGCCGACGCCGGCTGCGACGCCGTGAAGTTCCAGAAGCGCACGCCCGAGATCTGCACCCCGCGCGACCAGTGGGACGTCGAGCGCGACACCCCCTGGGGCCGGATGACGTACATCGACTACCGCCACCGCGTCGAGTTCGGCGAGGACGAGTACCGCGCCATCGACGAGCACTGCGAGAAGCGCGGCATCGACTGGTTCGCCTCCCCGTGGGACACCGAGGCGGTCGCCTTCCTGGAGAAGTTCGACGTCCCGGCCCACAAGGTCGCCTCCGCCTCCCTCACGGACGACGAGCTGCTCCGCGCCCTGCGCGCCACCGGCCGCACGGTCATCCTCTCCACCGGCATGTCCACCCCGAAGCAGATCCGGCACGCCGTCGAGGTGCTCGGCAGCGACAACATCCTGCTCTGCCACGCCACCTCGACGTACCCGGCCAAGGCCGAGGAGCTCAACCTCCGGGTGATCAACACCCTGAAGGAGGAGTACCCGAACGTGCCGATCGGCTACTCCGGCCACGAGACCGGTCTGCAGACCACCCTCGCCGCCGTCGCCCTGGGCGCCGCCTTCGTCGAGCGCCACATCACCCTCGACCGCGCCATGTGGGGCTCCGACCAGGCCGCCTCCGTCGAGCCGCAGGGTCTGCAGCGCCTGGTCCGTGACATCCGCACCATCGAGACCGCGCTCGGTGACGGCGTCAAGAAGGTCTACGAGTCGGAGCTCGGCCCCATGAAGAAGCTCCGCCGGGTCCAGGGGCTCGTCGCCGCATGACCGGGCAGCTGGCGTTCGTCGAGAGCCCGGTCCAGCTCCTGAACGTCCTGGAGTGGGCACACGCCCGCTCGCCGGCTGCCGGGGGCCCCGCCCTTCCCCACCCCGGTGCGGGCATCCGTTCCGCCGGAGCGATGGAGGCCCCCCGGGACGAAGCCCGGGGGAGGCTGGGCACAACGGACGGCGCCCCCGGCGGGCCCGGGCGCCCCGTCCCTGCCGGGCCCGGGCGCCCGGGCCCGGCGGTGCCCACAGATGCGGTGCCCACAGATGCGGCGCCCTGGCAGGGAGCGAAGGCCCCGACGGACCTCACGCTCGTCGTCCTCTCGCCGACCGACCCCATGTCACGTGGCCAGCTGCGCCGGATGGCCCAGCTGGCCCGTGACGAGGGCGTCACCGTCCGCTGGCAGGAGGCCCGGGACGGCCGTGGTTCGCTCGCCCGTACCCTGCGGGACCTCGCCCCGCTGCTGCGGGCGGCGGACCGGGTCGTCGTCGGGGACCCGTTCTCGCGTTACGTCCAGCTGCTGCTGACCCTCTTCGGCCCGAGACACCTCACGGTCGTCGACGACGGCACCGCCACCATGGAGTTCGCCGCCCAACTCGCGCGCGGCGAACGGCTGGTGCGCTGGCACCGGCGGGGCAGCCGGGGCCCGCGGGAGCTCGTACTGGCTCCCGTCTCCGCCGCCGCCCGCCGCCGGCTCGCCCCCACCCGGCGCCGCACGGTCGAGATCTTCACCTCGCTCCCGGTCGAGGCGCCGCCGGGCACCACCGTCACCCCGCACACCTTCGCCTGGACCCGCTCCCGCTTCGGCCCGCCCCGCCTCACCCGGGGCGCGGACCTGGTCGGCACCTCCCTGGTCGAGACGGGCGTGGTCGACCCCGACCGGTACGTGAGGGCCGTCGCCGACCTCGCCCGTACCCATGGCGCCACCCGCTACTTCGCGCACCGCCGTGAGAGCACCGAGAAGCTGCACCGGATCGCGGTGGAGACCGGCCTGGAGGTCGTGCGGCCCGACCTGCCGCTGGAGCTGATCGCCCGGCGTGGCCCGATCGGCCGTACGGTGGTCAGTTTTCCCTCGACGGTCGTGCACACCCTGCCGCTCGCGCTCGCGGGCACCGGGGTGAAGGTCGCCGTCTGCCCGATCGCGCCGGAGTGGCTGCGGGAGAACGTCTCGCCGCGGGCGCGGGGTTTCCTGGCGGGGGTGACGGGCTCGGCCGCCCACGAGGTCGACCGGCTCACCGTCCACGGCGCAACGGCGGTCGAACGGTTCGAATTCGGGTGAGCTTACCCACAAGGAGTGGTCGTCATGCCTAGTGAAACGGGTTTCTTTCCCCTATCGGGTTGAAGTTTTCGTGATCAACGGGCAGTTGGTGTCCCCGGGGGCCTACCCTTCAAAAGGTGAACCAGTTGAAGTCCCGTGAGCCAGGCTCCATCGCTCTGCCCGGAACGCTGTCCGCATCGCTGCGCGCCGAACTGATCGCCTTCCGTCGCGACTTGCACATGCACCCCGAGCTCGGCAACCAGGAGTTCCGCACGACCGCGGCCGTCAAGGCCCGTCTGGAGGCGGCAGGACTCGAGCCGAGAGTGCTTCCGAAGGGCACGGGCCTCGTCTGCGACGTGGGCACGTGGGACCGGGCACGACCCATGCTGGCGATCCGCGCGGATCTCGACGCGCTGCCCATCCCGGACGTCAAGACCGTCTCGTACCGCTCCACCGTGCCTCATCGCGCCCACGCCTGCGGTCATGACGTCCACACCACCACGGTCCTGGGCGCCGGACTGGTCCTCGCCGAGCTCGACCGGCAGGGGCTCCTCCCCAACGCCGTGCGGCTGATCTTCCAGCCCGCCGAGGAGGTGCTGCCCGGCGGCGCCGCGGACGCCGTCGAGGCCGGTGTTCTCGACGGGGTCGGCCGGATCATCGCCGTGCACTGCGACCCGAAGGTGGACGCCGGCCGGATCGGACTGACGCACGGCCCCATCACCTCGGCCTGCGACCGGCTGGAAATCACCCTCGACGGTCCCGGCGGCCACACCGCCCGCCCGCACATGACCACGGACCTGGTGACCGCCGCCGCCCGCATCGCCGTCGACGTCCCGGCCGTCCTCGCCCGCCGGGTGGACGCCCGCTCGGGACTCTCGGTCACCTGGGGCCGGATCGAGTCCGGCCACGCCTGCAACGTCATCCCGCAGCACGCGACGCTCGCCGGGACCGTCCGCTGCCTCGACCTGCACACCTGGCGCGACGCGCCGGACCTGGTCCACGCGGCGATCGACGAGATCGCGACACTGCACCGCGCCAAGTCGACGATCACCTACGTCCGCGGCGTCCCCCCGGTCGTCAACGACCCGGCCGTCGCCGACCTGCTGGCCGACGCGATGGCCGCGCGCCGCGGATCGCATGCGATCGAGGACACCGAGCAGAGCCTCGGCGGCGAGGACTTCTCCTGGTATCTGGAACACGTCCCCGGCGCCATGGCCCGTCTCGGCGTCCGCGCCCCCGGCGACACGACACGCCGTGACCTGCACGCCGGCGACTTCGACGTGGACGAGAACGCCATCGAGGTCGGCGTGGAGATGTTCACCGCCGCGGCCCTGATCGACGCCACGCCGAGCCCCTGACGGGGCTCCGGCCCGAACCCGTCCCGGAAAGGGTGCGGGTCCGCCAACAGGCCTGCAGCATGGTGGGTAAGACTCGCGGGCGTCGATCCGGTAACGACTCGTGAACGGGTCTTTAACTGACATCTACGCGCGTTACGATCGCCGAAAAGCCAGCGCCGCAAGGGGCGCTTTCGGTCAGTCTTGAAGGGACCTCCTCGTGCGCCGGGTATCCAAGATCACCGCCGCGTGTGCTGTCACTGCGGCCCTCGCTCTCACCGCCACCGCTTGCGGAGAGTCCTCCACCGAGGACACCGGTTCCGGCGGCACCATCAAGGTCGGCATGGCCTACGACGTCGGCGGCCGTGGCGACAACTCCTTCAACGACTCCGCGGCCCGTGGCCTCGACAAGGCCAAGGCCGACCTGGGCGTCGAGACCAAGGAGCTCACCGCCAGGACCGGTGAGACCCCGGCCGACCGTGAGCAGCGCCTCGCCTCGCTGGCAGAGGGCGGCTACAACCCGGTCGTCGGCGTCGGCTTCGCCTACAAGGACGCGATCGACAAGGTCGCGGCGAAGTTCCCGAAGACCACCTTCGGCCTCATCGACTCGGTCTCCGACAAGAAGAACGTCGACTCGATCGTCTTCACCGAGGAGCAGGGCTCGTACCTCGCCGGTGTCGCCGCCGCGCTGAAGTCGAAGGACGGCCAGATCGGCTTCATCGGTGGTGTCGACCTCCCGCTGATCAAGAAGTTCGCCGCCGGCTTCCAGCAGGGTGTCAAGGACACCAAGCCGGGCGCCAACGTCCAGATCCAGTACCTGTCCACCGGTACGGACCTCTCCGGCTTCGGCGCCCCGGACAAGGGCAAGGCCGCCGCCAAGGGCATGCTCGACAAGGGCATCGACGTGATCTTCGCCGCCGCGGGCGGCTCCGGCGCCGGCGCCATCGAGGCCGTCGCGGCCAAGCCGGGCACGTGGGCGATCGGTGTCGACTCGGACCAGGCCAAGGACCCGGCCCTGACCAAGTACTCCGGTTCGATCCTGACCTCGGTCGTCAAGAACGTCGACACCGGTGTCTTCGAGCTCATCAAGTCCGTCAAGGACGGCAAGCCGCTGACCGGCACGCACGCCTACTCGCTGGCCCAGAACGGCGTCTCCCTGACCACCACGGGTGACCACCTCAAGGACATCCAGGCCAAGATCGACGAGGCCAAGAAGAAGATCGTCGACGGCCAGATCAAGGTCGCCACGACCCTCTGACACACGCGAGACGGGGGCCCGGAGAGCGGCTTCGGCCGACACTCCCGGGCCCCCTTCACGCGTATGCCCGCGGGCAGTTGAACGATTTCCCCGAAGCTACGCGCGTAGCGCGCAGCGGGCAGGGTATTTTTCGCCACCGACACCGCCTGCGTACCGCCTCGTCCTCCTCACGCTCCCTGCCTTGGAGAGTGCGTCATCAAAGCCTCCAGCCCCAGCAGTCCGAACGCCGTAGAACTCCGCGGCATCACCAAGCGTTTCCCCGGAGTCGTGGCCAACCACGACATCGACATCACCGTGCGCCGCGGCACCGTGCACGCCCTCGTGGGCGAGAACGGCGCGGGCAAGTCGACCCTCATGAAGATCCTCTACGGCATGCAGAAGCCGGACGAGGGCACCATCGCGGTCGACGGCGAGCAGGTGACGTTCCACAACCCCGGTGACGCCATCGCCCGCGGCGTCGGCATGGTGCACCAGCACTTCATGCTCGCGGACAACCTCACGGTCCTCGAGAACGTCGTCCTCGGCTCCGAGAAGCTCCACGGCATCGGCGACAAGGCCCGCGCCAAGATCAAGGAGATCTCCGACGCGTACGGACTCGGTGTCCGCCCCGACGTCCTCGTGGAGGACCTCGGCGTGGCCGACCGTCAGCGTGTCGAGATCCTCAAGGTCCTCTACCGCGGCGCCCGCACCCTGATCCTCGACGAGCCGACCGCCGTGCTCGTCCCGCAGGAGGTCGACGCGCTCTTCGACAACCTGCGCGAGCTCAAGGCCGAGGGCCTCACGGTCATCTTCATCTCGCACAAGCTCGGCGAGGTCCTGTCCGTCGCGGACGACATCACCGTCATCCGCCGCGGCACGACGGTCGGCACGGCCGACCCGGCCCACACCACCACCAAGCAGCTCGCGGAGCTGATGGTCGGCAGCGAGCTGCCCTCCCCGGAGACCCGCGAGTCGACGGTGACGGACGTGGCCATGCTGACGGTCGAGGACCTGTCGCTCAGCGCCGTCGACCCCGACGGCGTGGTCCGTGCGGTCCTGGACGGGGTCGGCTTCACCATCCACAAGGGCGAGGTGCTGGGCATCGCCGGCGTCGAGGGCAACGGCCAGTCCGAACTCGTCGACGCGATCATGGGCATGCGCCACCCCGACCGCGGCGTGCTCACCCTGGACGGCGCCGACATCTCCGCCGCGCCGACCCGCAAGCGGCGCGAGGACGGCATCGGCTGCATCCCCGAGGACCGCCACCGGCACGGTCTGCTCCTGGAGGCCCCCCTCTGGGAGAACCGCATCCTCGGCCACGTCACCGAGAAGCCCAACTCCAAGGGCGCCGTCCTCGACCTGAAGGCCGCCCGCAGGGACACCGAGCGGATCGTCCGCGACTACGACGTCCGTACCCCCGGTATCGACGTCACCGCGGCCTCCCTCTCCGGCGGCAACCAGCAGAAGCTGATCGTCGGCCGCGAGATGAGCCACGGCCCCAAGCTGCTGATCGCCGCCCACCCCACCCGGGGCGTGGACGTCGGTGCGCAGGCGCAGATCTGGGACCAGATCCGCGACGCCCGCCGCGAGGGCCTGGCGGTGCTGCTGATCTCCGCCGACCTCGACGAGCTGATCGGCCTCTCCGACACCCTGCGGGTGATGTACCGCGGCCGTCTGGTCGCCGACGCCGACCCCGCCACCGTCACGCCGGAGGAGCTGGGTTTGGCCATGACCGGTGCTGCCACCGGTCACCTTGAGCACGAGAGCCCCGAGGGCGGCAGCCGCCCCGAGGCCACCGACGGCCCGGAGGACGAGGCCCGATGAAGAAGATCGACAAGGAGCGGCTGCTCCTGGGCATCGCGGCACCGCTTCTCGCGGTCGTCGCCGCCTTCCTGATCACCGCCCTGGTGCTGGCCGCGACCGGCAAGGAGCCGTTCAGCGCCTTCGGCATCATGTTCGACTACGGCTCGAAGTCGGACAGCCAGGTCTACATCATCAACAAGGCGACGACGTACTACCTGGCGGGTCTCGCGGTGGCCATCGGCTTCCGCATGAACCTGTTCAACATCGGTGTCGACGGCCAGTACCGCCTCGCGGCGTTCTTCGCCGCCGCCGTCGGTGGCGCGCTGACCCTGCCGGGCATCGTCCAGATCCCGCTGATCATCATCACCGCGATGATCGTCGGGGCCATGTGGGCGGGCGTCGCCGGTGTCCTGAAGACCACCCGGGGCGTCAGCGAGGTCGTCTCCACGATCATGCTGAACTTCATCGCGACCGCGATCATCGGCTACCTCCTCCAGCCCGGCCGCCTCGGCCACCTGGACGAGGCCGGCACCGAGGTCGCCACGACCCCGCTGCCGGAGTCCTCGCACTTCTTCGAGTTCCCGACCACCCCGACCCCGATCATCGGTTTCGTCGTGATCGCGGCCATCGCGGGCGTCGGGTATTGGTTCACGCTCTCCCGCACCCGCTTCGGCTTCGATCTGCGCACCGTCGGCCAGTCCGAGACGGCCGCCGCGGCCAGCGGCGTCGACGTCAAGAAGATGGTCGTCACCTCCATGCTGATCTCCGGCGCCATGGCCGGCCTGATCGGTATGCCGACCCTGCTCAACGAGTCGTTCGAGTACGGCAGCGGCTTCCCCCTCGGTATCGGCTTCACCGGTATCGCCATCGCCCTGCTGGGCCGCAACCACCCGGTCGGCATCGCGCTCTCCGCGATCCTCTGGGCCTTCCTGGAGCGCGGCGGCCAGCAGCTGGAGTTCGAGGAGTACGACAGGGAGATCGTCGGCGTCATGCAGGGCGTCATCGTCCTCTGCGTCGTCATCGCCTACGAGCTCGTGCGCCGCTACGGCCTCAAGCGCCAGCAGCGGCAGGTCGGCGAGAAGCTCGCGGCCCAGGCCCGTTCCAACGACAAGACGGAGGTGTCGGCGTGAGCGCCACGGCGACTTCCACCCCGCCGCCCGCGGCCCCCAAGGTGGCCGGCGGCAAGGGCGGCCGTACCCGCCGCCTCTCCCTCCCGGTGATCCTGCTGATCGTCGCGGGCGCTCTCCTCGCGCTCTCGGCCGTGCGCGCCATCACCGGCGCCCAGGACCTCACCTCCGCGGGCCAGATCAGCGCCGCGCTCTCCCTCGCCGTGCCGATCGGTCTCGCCGGTCTCGGCGGTCTGTGGTCCGAGCGCGCGGGCGTGGTCAACATCGGCCTCGAAGGAATGATGATCCTCGGCACCTTCTTCGGTGCCTGGGCCGGCTGGCAGACCAGCCCCTGGCTCGGCGTCCTCGCCGGCGTCGTGGGCGGCATGCTCGGCGGCCTGCTGCACGCGGTCGCCACCGTCACCTTCGGCGTCGACCACATCATCTCCGGCATCGCGATCAACATCCTGGCGGTCGGTGTCTCCACCTACTTCGCCAAGCTGTGGTTCAACTCCGGTGAAGCCGCGGCCAAGGGCGGCAGCCCCAAGCAGTCCCCGCCGGCCGAGGACATCACCTCGATCACCGTGCCGGGCGTGTCGGACTGGCTGGCCGACGTGGAGAAGCACCACTGGTTCCTCGTCTCGGACATCGCGGGCATCCTCGGCGGCCTGGTCACCAACCTCTCGCTGGTCACGATCCTCGCCGTGCTGCTGGTCGTCGGCACGTTCTTCCTGCTGTGGAAGACCCCGTTCGGCCTGCGCCTGCGCTCCTGCGGCGAGAACCCGATCGCCGCCGAGTCCCTCGGCGTCAACGTCTACAAGTACAAGTACATCGCCGTGATCGTCTCCGGCGGTCTCGCCGGCCTCGGCGGCGCGTTCCTGTCGCTGGTCACCTCGCACATCTACAACGAGGGCCAGACCGGCGGCCGCGGTTACATCGGCCTCGCCGCGATGATCTTCGGCAACTGGCGGCCGGGCGGCCTCGCCATGGGCGCCGGACTGTTCGGCTTCGCCGACGCCCTCCAGCTGCGCAGCGGCGGCCAGTCCGTGCACGCGCTGCTCCTGCTGCTCTTCGCGATCCTCGTCCTGATCGCCGCGTGGAAGGCGTACAAGCGGCGCTGGATCACGGCCGCGATCAGCGCCGTCATCGCCGTCGGCGTGCTGATCTGGTACCTCGGTACGGACACGGTCCCGGTCGAGTTCGTCAGCGCCACCCCGTACGTCGTCACCCTGCTGGTGCTCTCGCTCTCCGCGCAGCGCCTGCGGATGCCCAAGGCGGACGGCATGCGCTACCGCAAGGGCGAAGGCAAGTGACCACCACCGGCGGAGCACCCGACTGGGAGGCGCTGCGCGAGGCGGCCCGGGACGCCATGTCCCGCGCGTACGCCCCGTACTCCGGCTACCCGGTCGGCGCGGCGGCGCTCGTCGACGACGGGCGGGTGGTCTCCGGCTGCAACGTGGAGAACGCCTCGTACGGCCTCGGTCTGTGCGCCGAGTGCGGGCTCGTCTCCCAGCTGCAGGTGACCGGCGGCGGACGGCTGACCCACTTCGTCTGCGTGGACGGCCGGGGCGAGTCCCTGGTGCCGTGCGGACGCTGCCGGCAGCTGCTGTACGAGTTCGGGGGCCCCGAACTCGTCCTGGAGACCCCGAACGGGCTGCTGACGCTCGCGGAGATGCTTCCGCAGGCGTTCGGTCCGGACCACCTCGCGAAGTAGTACCTCGGAGCGGCCCTTCCGGCACGATGGGAAGGGCCGCTCTCCCTTTCCCCCTCTATGCGCGTAGAAAGAGGCACCACATGGACGTCATCTCCGTCATCCGCACCAAGCGGGACAAGGGCGAGCTGAGCCCCGAGCAGATCGACTGGGTCATCGACGCCTACACCCGCGGCGAGGTGGCCGACGAGCAGATGTCCGCGCTGGCGATGGCGATCCTGCTCAACGGCATGAACCGCGCCGAGATCGCCCGCTGGACCGCCGCGATGATCGCGAGCGGCGAGCGGATGGACTTCTCCTCGCTCGCTCGCCCCACCGCCGACAAGCACTCCACAGGCGGCGTCGGCGACAAGATCACGCTCCCCCTGGCGCCGCTGGTCGCCGCCTGCGGCGCGGCCGTGCCGCAGCTCTCGGGCCGCGGTCTCGGCCACACCGGCGGCACGCTGGACAAGCTGGAGTCCATCCCCGGCTGGCGGGCCCTGCTCTCCAACGAGGAGATGCTGCACGTCCTGGACACGACCGGAGCGGTGATCTGCGCGGCGGGCGACGGCCTGGCCCCCGCCGACAAGAAGCTCTACGCGCTGCGGGACGTCACCGGGACGGTGGAGGCCATCCCGCTGATCGCCAGCTCGATCATGTCGAAGAAGATCGCCGAGGGCACCGGCTCGCTCGTCCTGGACGTCAAGGTCGGCACCGGCGCCTTCATGAAGACCATCGAGGACGCCCGGGAGCTCGCCTCCACGATGGTCGGCCTGGGCACGGACAGCGGTGTGAGGACGGTCGCCCTGCTCACCGACATGTCGACCCCGCTCGGCCTCACGGCCGGCAACGCCCTCGAGGTCCGCGAGTCGGTCGAGGTCCTGGCCGGCGGCGGCCCGGCCGACGTCGTCGAGCTGACGATCGCGCTGGCCCGCGAGATGCTGGACGCGGCCGGCATCAAGGACGCCGACCCGGCGAAGGCGCTCGCGGACGGCTCGGCGATGGACGTCTGGCGCCGCATGATCGTCGCCCAGGGCGGCGACCCGGACGCCACCCTGCCGGTCGCCCGCGAGCAGCGGGTCGTCACGGCCCCGGCCTCGGGCGTCCTCACCCGCCTCGACGCCTACGACATCGGCATCGCCGCCTGGCGCCTCGGCGCCGGCCGCGCCCGCAAGGAGGACCCGGTGCAGGCGGGCGCGGGCGTCGAGCTCCACGCCAAGCCGGGCGACACGGTGACGGCGGGCCAGCCGCTGCTGACCCTCCACACGGACACCCCGGAGAAGTTCGACTACGCCCTGAAGTCCCTGGACGGCGCCTGGGACATCGCGGCGCCGGGCACGGAATTCACCCCGAACCCGATCGTCCTCGACCGCATCGCCTGAGGCGCGTCCCGGTGCGGGACGGTCAGCCGGCCGTCCCGCCCAGCTCCCGCCACGCCTCGCGGTCGTCCGGCAGACCCAGGCGGCCCAGGGTGATCCTCCGGTTGCCGTTCATCGGGGCCCACAGCCCCTCGCACGCCGCCATCTCACGGGCCAACGCCCGCTGTTCACCCGTCGACCGCCCCGGCCGGCCGGCGGGAAAGGCGACCTCCAGGTAGGGGCCCAGGTGCTCGCCCGCCCCCTCCAGTGGGCCGTTCAGCAGCTCGGCGGTGTCCGTCGCCGTTCCGTACGCGTGGAACAGGCGGTTCCACGTCACCGCCTCGATGTCCGCCCTCATGCCAGCGGCTCCCCGAGCAGCTTCGGCAGCTCGCGCATGTCGTCGAAGACCAGCGTCCGCGCACCCATCAGCCGGTCCGCCGGGGTCAGACCCCCGCAGTAGCCGAACGCCCGCATCCCGGCCGCCCGGGCCGCCGTCACGCCGTACGGGCTGTCCTCCACCACCGCGCACCGCTCCGGCGCCACGCCCATCACCGCCGCCGCGTGCAGGAACAGGTCCGGTGCCGGCTTGCCCCTGGCCACGTCGCGGGCGCTGAACATCCGGCCCTCGAATCGGTCGAGGAGGCCCGTACGGGTCAGATTGCGGCGGATCGTGGCATGGCTGCCGTTCGACGCCAGGCAGAACGGCACGTCCAGCGCGTCGAGGGCGTCCGTCACCCCCTCGACGACCGTCAGCTCCGCGTCGAGCGCCCGGTCGTACAGCGGCCGGTACGCCTGGTGCCAGTCGGGCTCCAGGGAGCGGCCGAGGCGCTCCTCCAGGATCGCCGTGAGGACCTCGCTCGACGAGCCGACGAACTGCTCGACGATCTCCGTCTCGGTGAACTCCGCCCCCAGCGAGGCGAAGACCTCGCGGTCGACCCGGCAGTAGATCCGCTCACTGTCCACCAGGACGCCGTCACAGTCGAAGATCACCAGCTCGACAGGGCTCACAGGATCACGAGTCATGGCACGCACCCTAGGCGTCCGATGAGTTCCGCCCGTTGCGGGGGTCTCCTTGGTGTGGACACCAGTCAACCGCTCGTACTGACCCTTGCCCCCCGGGCCACCCCTGACGAGGTCGCCCGGTTGTGCGCCGTGCTCGAAGGAGCGCCGCCCGCCGATGTCGTTTGCGAGCTCGGCGGGCTCGTGCACGCCGATCTCGCCGCCGTGGACGCCTTGGCGCGGCTGCGCCTCGCCGCCGGGCGGCTCGGCCACCGGCTCACCTTCCGGGGCGCCGGGGCCGAGCTGCGACTCCTCCTCGATCTGGTCGGCCTCGCGGACCTCGTGTGACTACGCCTCGAGCCGCTCCGGCATGTCGAACATCGGGAACCACCGCTTGGTGTCCAGGAAGAAGTCCATGCCGGCGATCATGCCGTCGCGGATGTCGAGGACGATCAGCGCCCACGGGCTGTATCCGCCCTCCGGGTCCGGGTGGTACTGGGCGAACGCCGGCGAGCCGTTCGCCACGGTCGGCACCAGCTTCGAACCCGAGCAGACCTCGCCGACCCCGAGCATCCAGCCCACGATGTCGTCGTGGCCGCGCAGCCACAGGTCGTACGGCGGCATGGACATCGTCGCGTCCTCGTGCAGGAGCGCGGTCAGCGCCTTCATGTCGTAGCCCTCGAAGGCCGCGACATAGCGCTCCAGAAGCTCCTTCTGCTCGTCGTCGAGCGGGTTCGCCGGATCCGAGGCCGCCGGCTCGTTCTCGGCGAGGGTCGCGCGCGCCCGCTGGAGCGCGCTGTTGACCGAGGCGACCGTGGTCTCCAGCAGCTCGGCCACCTCGCTCGCCTTCCAGGCCAGCACCTCGCGCAGGATGAGCACGGCCCGCTGCTTGGGCGGCAGATGCTGCAGGGCGGCGACGAACGCCAGCCGTACGGTCTCGCGGGAGACCGCCGTGTCCGCCGGATCGGCCACCGAGGGCAGCACCCGCCCGTCCGGCACCGGCTCCAGCCAGGTGATCTCCGGCCGCGCGTTCAACTGCGCCTGCGCGACCGGCGTCGCCGCCGTCAGATCCATCGGACGGGCCCGCCTGTTCCCCGCGTTGAGCGAGTCCAGGCAGACGTTGGTGGCGATGCGGTAGAGCCAGGAGCGCAGCGAGGAACGGCCCTCGAAGGAGTCGATGGACCGCCAGGCGCGGACCATCGTGTCCTGCACGGCGTCCTCCGCCTCGAAGGACGAGCCGAGCATGCGGTAGCAGTAGCCGGTCAGCTCGGTGCGGTACTTCTCCAGCCGGGAATCCAGGTCGCCGGCCGTTGCCAGATCACTCATCGGGTCCACCCCACTCGCCCCTCACCGGCACCGACGCGATGCCGATGAGGGGAAGTTATCGCAGACCACCGACAGCGGGGGTCAGGTTCCCGGCTTGCGCCCGTAGACGAACACGTCGTCGCCGTTCCTGAGCAGGTTCCAGTACGCCTTGGCGTCCGCCGGGCGCATGTTGACGCAGCCGCCGGAGCCCGGGGGGTTCCACATGGACTTGGTGGTGGAGTGGAAGGCCTGCCCGCCGTCGAAGAACTGCGAGTAGGGCATCGACACGTGGTAGATCGTCGACCAGTGGTTGATGTTGCGCCAGTAGATCTTCTTCGCGCCGGTACGGGTCTCGGTGCCGTCCTTGCCCGTACGGACCGGCACCGGCCCGTACTTCAGCCGGGCGCCGTCCTGGATCCAGCTCAGCTGGCGGGTCAGGTCGACGCAGGCGATCCGGCCCTTGTTCGTCGGGCACGTCCCCGCCCTGTTCGGGTTGGTGCCCGCCGCCCGCTGCGCCAGCATCGTGCTCATCGTCCGCCAGGTCAGCGGACCGGCGTACCCCTGCGTCGGGGTGATGCCGTGCGTGCGCTGGAAGGCCTGGATGGCCTGACAGTCGACGAGCGACTGCCGCCCGTCCACCGTCCGCCCCAGGAACTTCTCCACCTGCTTCTGGTACGGCCCCGTCGTCACGTTGCAGGACGCCGCCTGCGCCGGTGACGCGCCGAGGGCCACCGTCAACGGCACCACCATCGAGGTGATGCCGAGGACGATCCCCGCCCGCTTCCGTATGACACCCATGATCATCAACTCCCCGTCGAGTCCTACGCCTTATGACGACCGGGAAGGCGGACCGGTTGTACGGATCCGGTATCGATTCAGTGCGCGGTACGGACCCGGAGGCGGCCGGCCTCGGTCCGCGCGGCGACACGCGCGCTGTGCGTGCCGTACAGCGTGATCGACACGACGCCGAGGACCGCGACCAGGCCCAGCAGGACCGTGCCCGCCCAGCCGCCCGCGTGGAAGGCGACCGCGCCGAGCGTGCCGCCCACGCTGCTGCCGAGGTAGTACGCGGACTGGTACAGCGCCGAGGCCTGCGCCCGCCCGGTCTTCGCCGTACGGCTCACCGAGGAGGAGGCGACCGCGTGCCCGGCGAAGAAGCCGGCCGTGATCAGGACCAGACCGAGCAGGACGGCGGCGAGCGAGTCGCCCAGCGAGAGCAGCAGGCCCGCCGCGGTCGTCCCGACCGCGAGGTAGAGCGCCCCGCGCCGGCCCAGGCGGCCGACCAGCCGGCCGGCCGCGGCCGAGGAGACCGTACCGACGAGGTAGACCAGGAAGATCGAGCCGATCACGCCCTGCGGGAGCGAGAAGGGCGCCTCGACCAGGCGGTAGCCGATGACGGTGTAGACGGCGCCGAACACCGTCATGAACAGGGCGCCGATCGCGTACAGGCGCATCAGCAGCGGGTCCGAGAGGTGCGTGCGGACGGTCCGGGCGACCGCCTTCGGGTTGAGCGAGCCGGGGGTGAAGTGGCGGGCCTTCGGGATGAGCAGGCGGAAGACCACCGCGCAGACCGCGGCCATCAGACCGACCGCGAGGAGCCCCGCGCGCCAGCCTCCCAGCTGGGCCGCCCAGCCGGTGACGATCCGGCCGCTCATGCCGCCGAGGGAGTTGCCCGCGACGAAGAGGCCGATCGCGGCGATCAGCGCCTTCGGTCGCACCTCCTCGGCCAGGTACGCCATCGCCGAGGCCGGCAGGCCCGCGAGCGCCGCGCCCTGGACCGCCCGCAGGGCGATCAGCCAGTTCAGGTCGGGGGCGAACGGGACCAGGAGCCCGACGACGACCGCGACCGCGAGCGAGGCGGTCATCATCGTGCGCCGCCCGAAGCGCTCGGAGAGGGCGCTCAGCGGCAGGACGAGGAGGGCGAGGGCGCCGGTCGCGGCGGAGACCGTCCAGGAGGCGGCCGACGCGGTGGCGCCGAACTCCGCCGAGATCGCGGGGAGGAGGGCCTGGGTGGAGTAGAGGAGCGCGAAGGCGGCGAGTCCGGCGGCGAAGAGGGCGAAGCTCATGCGGCGGTGGCCGGGGGCGCCGGGGGCGAGGCGGGTGTCGGCGGCCGTGCTGGTGGCGGCCGCCTTGGTACTGGCGGAAGGCATGCCTCGAACGTAGGCCGCCGATGTTCATGCGTCCAATGCACGGAACTGCTGTAATCGTTCCCATGGTGCATGAGTACAGGTCACAGGGTCGGCTGTCACCGAACAGTAACGAAGAAGACATGGGACTGCTGCTGGCGCCGCGGCTCGCGTACTTCGCGGCGGTGGCCCGGCACGAGCATGTGACCCGGGCGGCGGCCGAGATGGGGGTGCCGCAGTCGACGCTCTCGCGGGCCATGGTCCGGCTCGAACAGGACCTGGGCGTCGCCCTCTTCGCCCGCCGGGGACGGACCGTGTCGCTCACCCCGGCCGGCCGGACCTTCCTCGCCTCCGCCGAGCGGGCGCTCGCGGAGGTGGAGCGCGCGGCGGACTCCGTACGGGCCGACGCGGACCCCACGGCGGGGCGGGTGGCCTTCGGGTTCCTGCACACCATGGGCTCCGAGACGGTGCCGGGTCTCATCCGGGCCTTCCGCGTCGACCATCCCGGGGTGCGGTTCACCCTGGTCCAGAACTACGGCGAGGCGATGATCGAGCGCCTGCGCGCGGGCGACCTCGACCTGTGCCTGACCTCGCCGGTCCCCGACGCCCCCGACCTGGTCGCCCGCCGCATCGACGAGCAACGTCTGCGGCTGGTGGTGCCCGACGACCACCGGCTCGCCTCCCGCAGACGGGTCAGGCTCGCCGAGGCCGCCGACGAGACCTTCGTGACCCTGGAGCCCGGCTACGGGCTGCGCCGCATCACCGACGACCTGTGCGCGGAGGCCGGGTTCAAGCCCCGCGTCGCCTTCGAGGGCGAGGAGGCCGAGACCCTGCGCGGCCTGGTCGCGGCCGGTCTCGGCGTCGCCCTGCTGCCCCCTCCGGCCGTGCCGCGCCCCGGAGTCGTCGAGCTCAACGTGACCGCGCCCCGCGCCGTCCGCGAGATCGGCGTCGCCTGGCTGGACGGCCACCCCGACACGGCGCCGGTGGCGGCCTTCAAGAAGTTCCTCCTGAGCAAGCGGGGGACCCTGCTGCCGGAGTGAGCGGTCACGGCCGCAGCGAGCCGCCGAAACCCGCCGCGAGCGGCATCCGCAGGCCCAGCGGCGGCGGCGCCGCCAGCGCGTCGGCGACCGGGCGGGAGTAGGGGCGGGCGAAGAGCGAGCCGAGGACGAAGTCCACGGCCAGAGCGTGGACTTCGGCGCGGTACTGGCGCAGCGCGTGGCCGTCCGAGTGGACCTCGAAGCGGCAGGTGTCGCGGTTCGACTTCTTCGCCCGGTCGGCCAGCCGGTAGGACAGCTCGGGGTCGACCCGCGCGTCGTTCGTGCCGTGCGCGATCAGCACCCGGCGCCCCACGAGCTGCCGCACCGGCTCCGGTTCCGCCGCCATGTCGTCCTCCGGCAGCCAGGGTGCCAGCGCCAGGACCGCGTCGACCGCCGTGTGCCCGGCCGCCCGCAACGCGGCCCGTGCGCCCATGCCGTAGCCGGCCAGACAGACGGGGACGTCGCCGTAGCGCCGTACCGTCTCCGCCACCGCCCAGGCCGTGTCGGCGGCCAACTGCGCGTCCGCGCCGTTCCAGCCGCGCCCCCGGTAGCGCACGACATGGACGACCAGGCCGTCGCCGCGCCCGGCTCCGGCCAGTCGCCGGCCCAGCGGCAGGACCGAGGCGTGGGCCAGGGCGGAGGCGCCCCGAGCGGACGTCACCTGCCCGTCCGGGAGGAGCAGGACCACCCCGCCCACCGCTGTGACCGGGTGCGATGCGCCGACGGGCCGTCCGAGCCGGGGTGTCCGGCTGCCGGCAGTCCCTACGAGTGCGGAGTACGCCATGGCAGAACAGTCTCAGAAGCCGAGGTGTACGCCATCCGTACGCGCGGTCACTGTTACGTATCGACAGGCGAGCGGAGAGGGCGTCTTCTACGCGCGTAGGCGCTACAGTGCGAAAATGACGAGCCAGATCCCGAACGTCCCCACCACGGACCAGATCCGCCGCGCCCCGAAGGTGCTCCTGCACGACCACCTCGACGGCGGACTGCGCCCCGGCACGATCATCGACCTCGCCCTCGCCCAGGGCTACGGCGACCTCCCCGAGACCGAGCCCCACAAGCTGGGCCTCTGGTTCCGCGAGGCCGCCGACTCCGGCTCCCTGGAGCGCTATCTGGAGACCTTCGCGCACACCTGCGCCGTCATGCAGACCCGCGAGGCCCTCGTGCGCGTCGCCGCCGAATGCGCCGTGGACCTCGCCGAGGACGGTGTCGTCTACGCCGAGGTGCGCTACGCCCCCGAGCAGCACCTGGAGGCCGGACTCACCCTCGAGGAGGTCGTCGAGGCGGTCAACGAGGGCTTCCGCGAAGGCGAGCGCCAGGCCAGGGCGAACGGCCACCGCATCCGGGTGGGCGCGCTCCTGACGGCGATGCGGCACGCCGCCCGCGCCCTGGAGATCGCCGAACTCGCCAACCGCTACCGCGACTCCGGCGTCGTCGGCTTCGACATCGCGGGCGCCGAGGCCGGCTACCCGCCCACCCGCCACCTCGACGCCTTCGAGTACCTCAAGCGGGAGAACAACCACTTCACCATCCACGCCGGCGAGGCCTTCGGGCTGCCGTCCATCTGGCAGGCGCTGCAGTGGTGCGGTGCCGACCGGCTGGGCCACGGAGTGCGCATCATCGACGACATCGAGGTCGCCGACGACGGCTCGGTGAAGCTCGGCCGGCTCGCCGCGTACGTGCGGGACAAGCGCATCCCGCTGGAGATGTGCCCCACCTCCAACCTCCAGACCGGCGCGGCGTCCTCCATCGCCGAGCACCCCATCGGTCTGCTCCGCCGGCTCCATTTCCGGACCACCGTCAACACCGACAACCGGCTCATGAGCGGCACGAGCATGAGCCGGGAATTCGAGCTGCTGACCGAGGCATTCGATTACACGCTCGATGACATGGCGTGGTTCACCGTCAATGCGATGAAATCAGCGTTCATTCCTTTCGACGAACGCCTCGCGATGATCAACGACGTCATCAAGCCCGGATACGCCGAGCTGAAGTCCGAATGGCTGTTCAAGCAGACCGCCACGACCAGCGAGTCTTCCCGGACGACGGACTGACGGGACGTTTCGGCGAGGGGCCGACGCGGCCGGGAGTGCGCACCCGGCCGCATTTCGGTGTTTGCGGGAGCGTCGCGTGATGGCTAGTTTGCAAAGCCGCTCTGCATTTCCGCACTCCCCTGCTTTCCCGAGCTCCAAGACCCCCAAGGGTGATTTTCTGATGAAGCAGTCTGCCGCCAAGACGCTCGGTGTCGCCGCTCTCGGTGCCGCTTTCGCCGCTGCCGCCGCCGGCACGGCCTCCGCCGCCCCGATCGCGCCCGCCACCCCGGACGCGCTCGGCCTGGTCACCCAGACCCTGCCGCTGGGTGACGGCCTCACCGAGCTCCCCCCCGGCGCCGCGGAGTCCCTCGGCGCCGGGCAGAGCGGCCTCGGAATGGGCGTCGACCAGGTCGGCGAGCGCGTCCAGAGCCTCCCGCTCGACAGCGCCACGGCCCCGCTCGGCGGCCCGCTCGGCCAGGCCACCGGCCTCCTCGGCGGCCTGCCGCTGGGCGGCCTCGGCCTCTGAGCCTCCGTACGGTCCCGTACGGCACGAGGGCGCCCACCCCGGGCAGGGGTGGGCGCCCTCGCGCGTGTCCGCGGCGGACTACCAGGCCGCGCTCGCCGGCTTCTCGGCCGGCAGCAGCAGCCACAGCGCCAGATACAGCAGGATCTGCGGACCGGGCAGCAGGCAGGAGACGAGGAAGACGACCCGCATGGTGGTGGCCGAGGTGCCGAAGCGCCGTGCCAGCGCTGCGCACACTCCGCCGATCATGCGTCCGTCACGGGGGCGGGCAAGTGCGGCCATGGTGGGCTCCTTCGGAAGAGGTGTCCCGAGAGCCGTTCCTCCGGGCTCCCGATGACTCCATACTCGCCCGGGGCGGGGGACAAAGCGTCGGTCTACGGGGCGATCCCGACCCTGGGAATCGTCGGGGTGGCCCCCTGAGAACCCTCGTCCCGCAGCAGGGCGGAACCCCGGCCCCTCCTGGTCCCCGAGGAGGACCGGCCCGTCCCCGCGTCCCTCCCGCGGCGCAGCCGCGCCCGCCCCGCGGGCACCACGAGCAGATGGGCCAGCGCGACCCCGGCGGTGTTCAGGAGGAGCGAGTCCACGTCCACGACCTGGCCGGGCACGGCGGTCTGCAGGAGTTCCACGGCGAGCGACACCAGCGCCCCGGCCGCGACGGTACGGGCCAGCGACGCCCACGGCGACACGTACAGCCGCCCGTCGGCCATCGGCAGCAGGACGCCGAGCGGAGCGAGGAGCAGCAGCCCCTCGCCGATCCGCCGGGCCGCCTCGGCCGGGCCGAGCGCCAGATCCGCCTTGATCCCGGCCAGTGGGGTCAGGTTCGGCGCCGTCACCCAGGCCACGTCGAGTGGGCGGAGCGTCACCCAGGCGACGAGGAGCAGATGCGCGAGGAGGAGGGCGAACCCCGCCACGCGGACGACCACGGCGGCACTGCCGCCCGAACCTTGACGCTGCACGCCCCCCAAGACGCGCACCGAGCCGGAATCGGTTCCGCCGCCTTTCACGACAGTCCGGCTCAGGAGGCCGAAGGCTTCGGAGCGGCCTTCGGGGCGGCCTTAGGAGCGGCCTCCGCGGGGACGGCCGCGTCGGGCCGCTGCCTCACCTCGGTGGTGCACCGGTAGCGGCGGGGCGGATAGCCGCCCGGACCGCCGAGCACCACTGAGTCGTCCCCCGCGCCGACCGAGCTCTCCGCGAAGGTGCAGACGATCTGCGACAGCGCGGTCGCCGTCAGATCCTCCGGCTGCCTGCTCAGCCGCAGCGTGTCCGCCGGGTCGCCCCCGCGTCCGCCGAGCACGCTCAGCGGGCCCTTGACGGCCGTGGAGAAACCGGCCCGCTGCTCGCTCTCCGACGGCTCGCTCTGCAACTGCGCGAGCAGGGCCGACGCGGTCCGCACCGGATCCCCGTTCGCCTTCTCCTCCTGCAGCGGCGAGCGGCGGTCCACCGCGTCCAACTGCGAACCGCAGACCAGGAACACCCGGACCGCGATCCCCGTCGTCCGGGTGGCGACCTCCTCGCCGGAGACGTCGCACGGCACCCGCGAAGGGGCCGGTCCCGCGTCCACGGGCACCGATGTCGTCCGGATCCCGCATCCCGAGGCGAGCGCGGCCACCACCAGGGCCGCCGCCATCACTCCCGTACGGTGAAGTCGGCTCAACTCTCCTCCACCTCGCCCTGCTCGCCGTCCTCCGTGGCCTCGGCGTCCTGCGGCAGCCGCAGCACGAACACCGCGCCGTCGCCGTCGGGCGAGTTCGCGGCGGTGATCGAACCGCCGTGGATCAGCGCGTTCTCCATGGCGATCGACAGACCCAGACCGCTGCCCTCCGACCGGGGCCGGGACGCGCTCGCCTTGTAGAACCGGTCGAAGACGTGCGGCAGGACCTCCTCCGGGATACCGGGACCGTGGTCGCGCACCTCGATCACCAGCTCCTGGCCTTCCGTACGGATGGCCACCCGCACCGGCGAACCGCCGTGCTTGAGCGCGTTGCCGATCAGGTTCGCCAGGATCACGTCGAGGCGGCGCGGGTCCAGCCGCGCCATGATCCCGCGCTCGGCGTCCAGTTCCACCGCGTCCAGCCAGGCCCGCGCGTCGATGCACGCGGTGACCTGGTCGGCGACGTCGACGTCGTCGAGGACGAGCCGTGCGGTGCCCGCGTCGAACCGGGTCACCTCCATCAGGTTCTCCACCAGGTCGTTCAGGCGCCGCGTCTCGCTCACCACGAGCGCCACGGCCGGCGCGATCATCGGGTCGAGGGAGTCCTGCTCGTCCTCCAGGACCTCCGTCACGGCCGTCAGCGCGGTCAGCGGCGTGCGCAGCTCGTGGGACATGTCGGCGACGAAACGCCGGCTGGACTCCTCCCGCGCGCTCATGTCCGCGACCTTCTTCTGCAGGGACTCGGCGGCGCTGTTGAACGTCCGTGACAGTTCGGCCAGTTCGTCGGTGCCGGAGACCCGCAGCCGGGTGTCGAGCTTCCCCTCGCCGAGCTGCCGGGCCGCCTCGCCGAGCCGGTGCACCGGCCGCAGGACGGTCGTGGCGGCGGCCTGCGCGAGCAGCGCGGAGCCGACGAGCGCGAGCGCCGTCGCGATCCCCAAGGACCAGGCGAGCGAGTTCAGATCAGCGCGCTCGGCCTCCAGTGACTTGAACATGTATCCGGTCGGACCGCCGCCGTCGATCTTCGTCCCGCCGACCAGATACGGCGTCCTGCCGCGTTGCGTCCGCTGCCAGAACAGGTGGTACGGATGGGCGTTGGTCTCCGTGACGGCCCGCTCGGTCTCCACCTGCTCCTGCAGCGCGCGCGGCACGTCCGCCAGCGTGAAGGTGTCCGGGTTGGAGGCTCCGATGATCGGCTTGCCCTCGTCCCGCTCCCCGAGCAGCAGCACGCTGTACCCGGCGCTGCCGCTCGCCATCTGCTCGGCGGTGCGCCGCAGATCCTCCTCGGTGGGGCGCAGCGGCAGGGTCGCGGCCCGGTTCTGCATCTCCTGCCGGAAGTCGCCCAGCGCCCCGTCCTGGGTCCGGGTGAGGACCGCCTCACGGTTCAGCCAGTACGCGATCCCGGAGGCCGACACGGCGGCGGTGAGCGCGACCAGGGCGAAGACGACGACCAGTCGCAGCCGCAGGCTGGTGAAGCGCAGCCCGGCGAACATCCCTCTTCTCACGCAGGGACGTCCAGCCGGTAGCCGACTCCGCGCACGGTACGGATCAGGGTGGGCGAGGACGGCACGTCCTCCACCTTGGCGCGCAGCCGCTGGACACAGGCGTCCACCAGACGCGAGTCGCCCAGGTAGTCGTGCTCCCACACCAGGCGCAGCAACTGCTGACGCGACAGCGCCTGTCCGGGGCGCCGGCTGAGCTCCAGGAGCAGCCGCAGCTCGGTCGGTGTGAGCTGCAGGTCCTCACCGTTCTTCGTCACCGTCATCGCCGAACGGTCGATGACGAGCGAGCCGAAGGTCGCCGAGTCCGTGGACTCCCGCTCGCCGCGCCGCAGCACGGCCCGGATCCGCGCGTCGAGGACCCGCCCCTGGACGGGCTTGACCACGTAGTCGTCCGCCCCCGACTCCAGGCCGACGACCACGTCGATGTCGTCGCTGCGCGCGGTCAGCAGGATGATCGGCAGCTGGTCGGTGCGCCGGATGCGCCGGCACACCTCGAAGCCGTCGATCCCGGGCAGCATCACGTCCAGCACGACCAGGTCGGGGCGCTGCTCGCGGAGCAGCTGCAGGCCGTCCTCGCCCGTCGCCGCGGTGGCCACTCGGTGGCCCTGGCGAGACAGGGAGAGCTCGAGGGCCGTGCGGATGGCGTCGTCGTCCTCGATCAGCAACAGGAAAGGCACGGCGCCATTCTGTCCCATGCGGCCACCGGAGATCGACTGGACGGCCGCACCCGCCCCTGTGACACGGCTGTGACAGTCGGCGGACACCGCGATGAAGTGGGCGGGGCAAGCTTCTTGGCACACGGACCGAAGCAGACTCCAACCGACGGGGGGCGCGAGATGAACGCACTGCACAGCACCAACTCGAGCGCAGTAGTCACGCGTCTCCACGACGTCGTACGGAGCGCGGAGAAGTCCGGCGCGGTGAACGGGCGGGGGTGCGTTCGCAGCGTCGGGCGTCAGCACAAGGCGCCGTACATGGTCGCTGTGGCTGACGGGGGAGCGGCGTACGGGGAGGTCACGGGGGAGCGGCAGTCGCGGCCGGAGACGGGGGACGCCGAAGCGGCGTTCACCGCCTACGTCCAGGAGCGCCGCGCCTCCCTGTACGCCACCGCCTACCACCTCACCGGCGACCGCTTCGAGGCCGAGGACCTGCTCCAGAGCGCGCTGTTCTCGACGTACCGCGCCTGGGACAGGATCAGCGACAAGGCAGCGGTCGGCGGCTACCTGCGCCGCACCATGACGAACCTGCACATCAGCGCCTGGCGCCGGCGGAAGCTCAACGAGTACCCGACGGAGGAACTGCCGGAGACGGCGGGCGACACGGACGCGATGCGCGGGACCGAGCTGCGGGCCGTGCTGTGGCAGGCGCTGGCCCGCCTGCCCGAGCTCCAGCGCACGATGCTGGTGCTGCGCTACTACGAGGGCCGTACGGATCCGGAGATCGCGGAGATCCTGGACATCAGTGTCGGCACGGTGAAGTCGAGCATCTGGCGCTCCCTGCGCCGGATGCGTGAGGACGATGTCCTGAGCTTCGGCCGTGACGAGGAGGAGTCCTTCGGCGAGCTGGTGGCCTGAAGGTACGGGGGAAAGCACGGGGGACGTACGGGGTTACGGGGGAACAGGCGCGGGTCGGACAAGCCGGGGGGGCTTGTACGGCCCGCGTTTGGCGTCCGTCAGGAACGGACCGCCGGGGCGCGATGGCGGCCCGCCGCCGCGGCGGCGAGGCGGCCCAGGGCCTCGTCCTTGGCGCAGGGGTGGGCGCCGAGGGACGCGTGGCGGGCGACGATGGAGCGCTCGGCGCGCATCAGGCGCCAGCCGCGGCGGAGCAGGAACGGGACCGACTTGCGGCCCTCCCGCAGATCGCGCAGGAGCCGGCGGCGGAACGTCGTCGAGGGGCGGCCCCGCAGGCACAGCGCGTCGGCGAGCACGCCGAGCTCCTGGCAGCGCTCCACGATGTCCGCGGCGAAGATGCCCTCCGCGACGAACAGCGGCGTCCGCTCGATGTCCAGCCGCTCGCGGCCGACGCGCGCGCTGGTGGCGATGTCGTACACGGGGACGTCCGTCCGGCCCGTGCGGCACAGTTCGACGATCGCCGCGACGGCGGCGTCGGCGTCCCAGGACAGCGGCGAGTCCCAGTCGATGTCGGCGCTGCCCGCCACCAGCGGGAGCGTCGGGTCGTCGCTCTCCTTGTAGAAGTCGTCGAGCCGCAGGACCGGGAGGCCGGTGATGGCGGCGAGGGACGACTTGCCGGAGCCGGAGGGGCCCGCGAGCAGGACGACACGTGTCGGGATCGGTTGGGAACTCACGGGACACCAGTGTGAAGCATTCCCCCGTGCAGGGGACCCCGGGGGAAGGGGTTGGTATCGAGCGTCACACCTCAACTACGCTCGGTGCCGCCCCCGTCACCGAAGGTCGAAGGACTCCCATGGCGCGTCACGCACAACCCAGGACCCCCCGCCGCAGCGCGCTGCTGAAGGCCGGGCTGACCGCGACGGCGGCGGGGGCCGCGGTGTTCGGCCTGGGCTCCGCGGCGGCCCCGGCGGCCCCGGCGGTCCCGGCACCGCTGCCTGCGCCGGTGAGCACGCTCGCCGGCAGCGACGCGGTCGAGGCCGGACAGGGCCTGGTCGACGGCGCCGGTCACAGCGTGGGCCCGCTGACGCGACTCCACCTCGACCCGCCGGCGGACACCGGGGTCGGCCCGCTCGACAAGGGCATGGACAGCCGGGTTGCCGAGGGCCAGCAGGTGGGCGCGGACCTGGTGAAGGACCACGCCACGAAGGGCGGGATCCTGGCCGATCTGCCCATGGCCGGTCCGCTGTCGCAGGGCCTTCTTCCTGCCTAGGGGTCTCTTGCCCGATCCGCGAGACACCCCCTGGCCGGGCTGTGGAACGCGGCCGAGACGGCGACGGCCCCCGGTTCCTCCCCGGGGGCCGTCGCTCTGATGGCTCGTAGGGGCTAGTACGCCGAGCCGGACGCGCCCAGCGAACCCGTCGGGTGCCAGACCGTCTTGGTCTCCAGGAAGGCCGTCAGGCGGTCCGTGCCGGGGGACTCCGCGAAGTCCTCCGCGCGGGGGCGCAGGACACGCTTGAGGTTGTCCGCCGCCGCGATCTCCAGCTCGCGCGCGAGATCCGTGTCCGCGCCCGTCAGGTCGATCGCGTTGACGTCCTGGTGGGCCGCGAGGTGCGGGCCCATCTCCGACGCCTTGCCGGACAGGATGTTGACGACACCGCCCGGCAGGTCGGAGGTGGCGAGCACCTCGCCCAGGGACAGGGCGGGCAGCGGCGCCTTCTCGCTCGCGATCACCACGGCCGTGTTGCCCGTCGCGATCACCGGGGCGATCACCGACACCAGGCCGAGGAACGACGACTCCTGGGGCGCCACGACCGTCACGACACCGGTCGGTTCCGGGGTGGAGAGGTTGAAGAACGGGCCCGCGACCGGGTTCGCGCCACCCACGATCTGGGCGATCTTGTCCGTCCAGCCGGCGTACCAGACCCAGCGGTCGATCGCCGCGTCCACGACCACCGCGGCCTTGGACTTCGACAGGCCCTCCGCCTCCGCCACCTCGGCGACGAACTGGTCCCGGCGGCCCTCCAGCATCTCCGCGACGCGGTAGAGGATCTGGCCCCGGTTGTACGCCGTCGCGCCCGACCAGCCGCCGAACGCCTTGCGCGCGGCGACGACCGCGTCACGGGCGTCCTTGCGGGAGGAGAGCGGCGCGTTCGCCAGCCACTTGCCCTTGGAGTCGGTCACTTCGTACACCCGGCCGCTTTCGGAACGCGGGAACTTCCCGCCCACGTACAGCTTGTAGGTCTTGAAGACCGAGAGTCGATCAGACATCGAGGTAAGCCTCCAGGCCGTGGCGACCGCCCTCGCGGCCGAAGCCCGACTCCTTGTAACCGCCGAAGGGCGAGGTCGGGTCGAACTTGTTGAACGTGTTGGCCCAGACGACACCCGCCCGGAGCTTGTTGGCCACGGCCAGGATCCGCGAGCCCTTCTCCGTCCAGATGCCCGCCGACAGGCCGTACTGGCTGTTGTTGGCCTTGGCGACCGCCTCGTCCGGGGTACGGAAGGTCAGCACGGACAGGACCGGGCCGAAGATCTCGTCGCGGGCGATGGTGTGCGCCTGGGTGACGTTGGTGAAGAGCGTCGGCGCGAACCAGTAGCCGGCCGAGGGCAGCTCGCACGCCGGGGACCAGCGCTCGGCGCCCTCCGCCTCGCCCTTGTCCACCAGTGCGGTGATACGGGAGAGCTGCTCGGCCGAGTTGATGGCGCCGATGTCGGTGTTCTTGTCCAGCGGGTCGCCGAGGCGGAGGGTCGAGAGCCTCCGCTTCAGGCTGTCGAGCAGCTCGTCCTGGATCGACTCCTGGACCAGCAGGCGGGAGCCCGCGCAGCAGACCTGGCCCTGGTTGAAGAAGATGCCGGTGACGATGCCCTCGACGGCCTGGTCGATGGGCGCGTCGTCGAAGACGATGTTGGCGCCCTTGCCGCCCAGTTCGAGGGTGAGCTTCTTGTCCGTGCCGGCGACCGAGCGCGCGATGGACTTGCCGACGGCGGTGGAGCCGGTGAAGGCCACCTTGTTGACGTCCGGGTGCTCGACGAGCGCGGCGCCGGTGTCCCCGTAACCGGGGAGGATGTTGACGACACCCCTGGGCAGCCCGGCCTGGCGGCAGATGTCCGCGAAGAACAGGGCGGAGAGCGGGGTGGTCTCGGCGGGCTTCAGGACGACCGTGTTGCCGGTCGCGAGCGCCGGGGCGATCTTCCACGCCAGCATCAGCAGCGGGAAGTTCCACGGGATGACCTGGCCGGCCACGCCCAGCGGGCGCGGGTTCGCGCCGTAGCCGGCGTGGTCGAGCTTGTCGGCCCAGCCCGCGTAGTAGAAGAAGTGCGCGGCGACCAGGGGGAGGTCCGCGTCGCGGGTCTCCTTGATCGGCTTGCCGTTGTCCAGGGTCTCCAGGACGGCCAGCTCGCGGCTGCGCTCCTGGATGATCCGGGCGATGCGGAAGAGGTACTTGGCGCGCTCGGAACCGGGCAGCGCCGACCACTTCTCGAACGCCTTCCGCGCCGCCTTCACCGCGCGGTCGACGTCCTCGGCGCCGGCCTGGGCGACCTCGGCGAGGACTTCCTCGGTGGCGGGGGAGACGGTCTTGAAGACCTTGCCGTCGGCCGCCTCGACGAACTCGCCGTCGATGAACAGGCCGTACGACGGGGCGATGTCGACGACGGACCGCGACTCGGGCGCGGGAGCGTACTCGAATGCAGATGCCATGATGATCAGTCCACCGTCACGTAATCGGGGCCGGAGTAACGGCCGGTCGCCAGCTTCTGACGCTGCATCAGCAGGTCGTTGAGCAGGCTGGAGGCACCGAAGCGGAACCAGTGGTTGTCCAGCCAGTCCTCGCCGACGGTCTCGTTGACCAGGACCAGGAACTTGATGGCTTCCTTGGTGTTGCGGATGCCGCCGGCCGGCTTCACGCCGATCTGGACACCGGTCTGCGCGCGGAAGTCGCGCACGGCCTCCAGCATCAGCAGCGTGTTGGCCGGGGTGGCGTTGACCGCGACCTTGCCGGTCGAGGTCTTGATGAAGTCCGCGCCGGCCATCATGCCGAGCCAGGAGGCGCGGCGGATGTTGTCGTACGTGGAGAGCTCGCCGGTCTCGAAGATGACCTTGAGGCGGGCCCTGTCGCCGCACTCCGCCTTGACCGCGGAGATCTGCTCGAAGACCTCCAGGTAGTGGCCGGCGAGGAAGGCGCCACGGTCGATGACCATGTCGATCTCGTCGGCGCCGGCGGCGATCGCGTCACGGGTGTCCGCGAGCTTCACGGGGAGCGCGGCGCGCCCGGCCGGGAAGGCGGTGGCGACGGAGGCGACCTTGACGTCGGAGCCCGCGACGGCGGCCTTGGCGGTGGCCACCATGTCGGGGTAGACGCAGACCGCGGCGGTCGTCGGGGTCGTACGGTCGGTCGGATCGGGGTTGACGGCCTTGGCGGCGAGCGCCCGGACCTTGCCCGGGGTGTCCGCTCCCTCGAGCGTCGTCAGGTCGATCATGGAGATGGCCAGGTCGATGGCGTACGCCTTGGCCGTGGTCTTGATCGAGCGGGTGCCGAGGGACGCGGCGCGTGCTTCCAGGCCCACGGCGTCGACGCCGGGCAGCCCGTGGAGGAAGCGGCGCAGCGCACCGTCGGACGCGGTCACGTCGGCGAATGCAGGTGCTGCGGATGCAGTGGTGGGCATGGTCACCAGTCGAGCATATCTACGCGCGTAGCGACCTGTACAGTCCCGCGATCCCGGACACCTCGACGTGACCGCTTTCACGGCCGCCGTGCGGCGGCGAGCTGGTCGACGGCCACCGCCCCGACAACATCGTTCTCTACGCCGACATGGTCACCCGAGCCGCCTGAGCCGCGCCCGGGCCGCTGAGGCAGAATCGGCGGTATGACGAGCCCCCAGCCGCCCTCCGAGCCCGCGTACGCCGACCGTGTCTTCCGTTCGCCCCTCGGGATCGCGGGCGGTGTCCTGCTGATCGCCCTCGCCGTCTGGTTCTGCGGCGACGCGATGGTCCGGGGCGAGGGCCGCACGCCGTGGGTGGCCCTGGCGGCCCTGCTGTTCGTGGTGCCGCTCGTCGTGGCGTTCACGATCCGGCCCGCGGTGTACGCGAACGACGACCGGATCAAGATCCGCAACCCCTTCCGCAACATCACCCTGCCCTGGGCGGCGGTCGCCGACGTCCGCGCCGGGTACTCCAGCGAGGTCCTCACCCGCGAGGGGACCAAGTACCAGCTCTGGGCCGTCCCCGTCTCCCTGCGCCAGCGCAAGCGGGCGGCCCGGCGCCAGACGCGCGCGGCCCAGGACGACCCGCACGGCCGCACCTCCGTCCACGTGGACGTGAACGACCCGTCCCGCCTCGCCCCGGCCGACCAGACGGTCACCGACCTCCGCGACCTGGCCGAGCGCCGCGCGGCGGAGCCGGGGGCCCAGGGCGAGCCGCGGGTGCGGTGGGCCTACGAGATCATCGCCCCGGCGGTGGCGGGGCTCGTCCTGCTGGTGATCATGCTGGCCACCCGCTGACCGGCCGGGCCGGGACACTCCCGGCTCACGGTGGGCCGCGGGCCGGGACGACTGCCGGTCCACAGCCGTGGGCCGGGACGACTGCCGGCTCACGGCGGGCCCTGCCAGACCAGGAGCATGTGACCGCCCAGCCAGGCCGAGGAAAGCGCCGCCCCGGCGAGCACCAGGACCGCCACGGGCCGGCGGGCCCGGCAGAGCGCGAGCGCCGGGGGCAGCAGCAGGGGGAAGCCGGGCAGCAGGAAGCGGGCGCGAGGGAAGTAGACACCGCCGCTGCCGAGGACGACCAGGAGCAGCACCCCCGAGAAGACCAGCAGGGGCAGCGGCTGGCGGTCGGCCAGACAGAGCGTGAACAGCCCCGCCGAGACGATCAGCACCAGCGAGACCATGACCAGGAACAGCTTCGGATCCTCGGCGTAGACCAGATGGGCACGCAGCTTCCGCAGGGTGACCGCGCCGCCGTCCCACTCGTTGCCCCACGCCTTCTGGATGGCGAAGTAGCCGTCCCAGCGGTCAAGCCGCAGCCCCACCCAGCCGACGTAGCCCAGCCAGCCCAGCGGGGCGATGAGAGCGGCGGCCACGGCCGGCCGGCTGCCGCGCCGGGCGGCGAGCAGCCCGGCGACGGTCACCGCCGCCGCCACCGCGACACCCGTTGGGCGGGTCAGCCCCGCTCCGACGGCGAGGCCGGCCGCCCAGGCCCAGCGCTTGTCCAGGACCGTGTACAGCGCCCAGGCGGCGAGCGCGGTGAACAGCGACTCCGTGTAGCCCATCCACTGGACGGCGGCGACCGGCAGCGAGCCCCACAGCACCGCGAGGACCGTCCCCGCCCGGCGCCCGTGCAGCCGGTCGCCGATCGCGAAGACGCCCCAGGCGGCGATCAGTGAGCAGAGCACCGCGAGCACCAGGCCGACGGAGGCGCGCGAGCCCGGGGTGACGGCCGCGACCGCTTTGACGAGGGCCGGGTAGAGCGGGAAGAACGCCAGGTTGCGGGGGCCGGCGGGCCCGCCGGGCGCGTCGGCACCGAAGTCCGGCCCGCCGTCGAGGCCCGGCTCGTAGCCGTACCCGGCGTCGGCGATCCCCAGGTACCAGCGGGAGTCCCAGTCGGTGGCGAGCACGGGCCAGAGGCCGTGGCCCTTGAGGTGCGTCCAGCGGGCCAGGACGGCGAGCGCCAGGAGCCGTACCGCCAGATAGCCGAGGAGGGCGGGGGCCGCGTGCCGCAGCCTGCCGCGCACCCGCTCCGGAAGCCCCTCGCCGCGGGGGGACGGAGGCCGCCGCGAAGCGGGAACGGTCGGTCGGGCGGTCAGGACCGGGGGCACGGGGGCGGCTCCAGTGTGCGGCGGGATACCGGGTCACCCTGGCGTGGGCCACCTGATCGCGGGACGCGTGTTGCATCCGTTGCCGTACGGAATTCACCCGTTAGGGAAAGCGGCGAGGGGCCCGTACGGAAACGATTCCGTACGGGCCCCTCGACAGGCCGCTCGGGCGGCCGGGTGGTTCAGAGACCGGCCGCCGCCGACAGGTCCCGCTTGATCGCGGCGAGGATCTCGGCGCCCTTCGCGCGGGCCGTCGACAGCTCGCTCGCGTCGGCGACCGGGACGACGACCTCCAGGTAGCACTTGAGCTTGGGCTCGGTGCCGCTCGGGCGCACGATGACCCGGGCCTTGTGGTCGCCCTCCAGGTAGTAGCGCAGACCGTCCGTCGGGGGCAGCGACTCCGTGCCCTTGGTGAGGTCCTCCGCCGTGGTGACCGTCAGCCCGGCCAGCGAGACCGGCGGACGCTCGCGCAGCGCGCTCATCGCGTTCGCGATGACGCTCAGGTCCTCGACACGCACCGACAGCTGGTCCGTGGCGTGCAGCCCGTGGGCGACCGCCAGGTCGTCGAGGAGGTCCGTCAGCGTACGGTCCTTCTCCTTCAGCTCCGAGGCCAGCTCGGCGACGAGCAGCGCGGCGGTGATGCCGTCCTTGTCGCGGACGCCCTCGGGGTCGACGCAGTAGCCCAGGGCCTCCTCGTAGCCGTACCGCAGACCCTCGACCCGGGCGATCCACTTGAAGCCGGTCAGGGTCTCCTCGTGGCCCACCCCGGCCGCCCCGGCGATCCGGCCGAGCAGCGAGGACGAGACGATCGACTCGGCGAACACGCCCCGGGCCCCCTTGTGGACCAGGTGGGCGGCGAGCAGCGCGCCGACCTCGTCGCCGCGCAGCATCCGCCAGCCGCCCTCGACCGTGCCGTCCGGCACGGCCACCGCGCAGCGGTCGGCGTCCGGGTCGTTGGCGATGACGATGTCGGGGTCCACTGCGCGGGCGGCCTCGAAGGCGAGGTCCATGGCGCCCGGCTCCTCCGGGTTGGGGAAGGCGACCGTGGGGAAGGCCGGGTCCGGCTCGGCCTGCTCGGCGACGAGCGCCGGCGCCGGGAAGCCGGCGCGGGCGAAGGCGGCCGTCAGGACCTCCTTGCCGACGCCGTGCATGGCGGTGTAGACGGTCCGGACGGTGCGCGCGGAGCCGGCGGTCAGGACGGCGTCCGTACGGGCCAGGTAGGCCTCCAGGACCTCGTCGCCGAGGGTCTGCCAGCCTTCCGACGGCCGGGGCACGTCGTTCAGCGAGCGGACCGCGGCGATCTCGGCGGCGATCTCGGCGTCGGCCGGCGGCACGATCTGCGAGCCGTCGCCGAGGTAGACCTTGTAGCCGTTGTCGCGCGGCGGGTTGTGACTGGCGGTGACCTCGACACCGGCGACGGCGCCCAGGTGCCTTATGGCGAACGCGAGGACCGGCGTCGGCAGCGGGCGGGGCAGCAGGGCGGCGCGCAGTCCCGCGCCGGTCATGACGGCGGCGGTGTCGCGCGCGAAGTCGGCCGACTTGTAGCGGGCGTCGTAGCCGATGACGACCAGGCCACCGGCCCGACCCTTGGCCTTGAGATAGGCGGCGAGTCCGGCGGCGGCGCGGATGACGACCGAGCGGTTCATCCGCATCGGCCCGGCGCCCAGCTCGCCGCGCAGCCCGGCCGTACCGAACTGCAGCGTGCCGCTGAACCGGGCCGCGAGCTCGGCGGTCGCGTCGGCGTCATCGGCCTCCAGGAGCGCGGCGAGCTCCTCGCGGGTCTCACTGTCGGGATCCTCGTCGAGCCACGTCCGGGCCCGGGCGATGAGGTCCTGCGTCACGGTGTGTGCCTCTCTGCTGTCGTACGGGTCGGGGTACGGGTACGTCCTCGTACCCGTACCCCGGTGGCGTCGAAAGGCGCCGTCAGATCCGGTCGAGCACCCGGGTGAGCAGCTCGCCCATGCGGGCGGCCGAGTCGCGGCCCGCCTGGAGGACCTCCTCGTGGTTCAGCGGCTCGCCCGAGAGGCCCGCCGCCAGGTTGGTGACGAGGGAGATGCCCAGCACCTCGGCGCCGGCCTCACGGGCCGCGATGGCCTCCAGGACGGTGGACATGCCGACCAGGTCGCCGCCCATGACCCGGACCATGTTGATCTCGGCCGGGGTCTCGTAGTGCGGGCCGGGGAACTGCACGTACACGCCCTCTTCGAGGGTCTCGTCGACCTCCTTGCACAGCGCGCGCAGCCGCGGCGAGTACACGTCGGTGAGGTCCACGAAGTTCGCGCCGACGATCGGGGAGGCGGCGGTGAGGTTGATGTGGTCGCTGATCAGGACCGGCTGGCCGGGGCGCATGCCCTCGCGCAGACCGCCGCAGCCGTTGGTCAGGACGACGGTCTTGCAGCCGGCGGCGACGGCGGTGCGCACACCGTGGGCGACGGAGGCGACGCCCCGGCCCTCGTAGAAGTGGGTGCGGCCCAGGAAGACGAGCGCGCGCTTCTCGCCGATCTTGTACGAGCGGACCTTTCCACCGTGGCCCTCGACGGCCGGCGGCGGGAAACCGGGCAGCTCGGTGACCGGGAACTCGGCCTCCGGAGCACCGAGCGCGTCGACGGCCGGCGCCCAGCCGGAGCCCATGACCAGGGCGACGTCGTGGCTCTCGACTCCGGTCAGCTCGCGCAGACGGGCGGCAGCGGCCTCGGCGGCCTCGTACGGGGTGGCAGTTGCGTTCACTGACTCTCTCGCCTCGGGGAGGGTGGGTCCGAGGGGAGCCCCGGACGGATTTCATACGCGCAGAAGCGTAGCCCGAGATTGCCTACGCGCGTAGATGACGATGCTGACGGACATGCGATCGTTGTCTTGTCGTTTCCGACGAATGGCGTAGCCGGGCCGGTGCGATGTCTTCCGACGGGCGCATACCGGTGCGAGTCGCCGCATGTGCCGTATCCGCGCCGCGGACGGCGTCGGCGGCGGCTAACAGGGCCGCTTGCGCAGCTCCATCACGTAGTCGTGCGGCGCTCCGGCAGACTCGGCCGCGTCCGCGATCTCGCCCAGGTAGCGCGCCGACGGCAGCCCGCCCTCGTAGGCGTTCAGCACGTACAGCCACACCGGCTCCTCGCCGTCCAGGGTGTGCACCCGCACCCGCATCCGGCGGTAGATGTCGAGGCCGACGCCCTCCCAGCGGTCCATCGAGTCCTCGTCCATCGGCGCGATGTCGTACAGCGCGACGAAGACCTGGGAGCGCGGCGCCTCCACGATCGTGGCCAGCGCTCCCTCCCAGCCCATCTGCTCCCCGCCGAAGGTCAGCCGCCAGCCGTTGAGCCAGCCGGTGCCACGCAGCGGAGAGTGCGGGGCGCGGCGGGTCATGAGCCGCGCGTCGAGGTTGCCGGCGTACGCGGCGTAGAGCGACATGGGATCGAGGGTACGGGAGGGGACGGGGTGCACGCGGAAGTACGTGACGGGGGCGGCGGTGGAGGCCGTACCGAGGCCCCGACGAGAACCCGCGCCGCGCGTACGGGACAATGGGGTACGCACTTGAAGCGTGCGGGACAATGGCGTACGCACTGCAGCCCAGCGGGGGACCCCCCGGCAGAACGAGAGCGCGAGGCGTAACCCACGTGACCCGGATCGTGATCATCGGCGGCGGACCCGGCGGATACGAGGCGGCCCTGGTGGGCGCCCAACTCGGCGCGGAGGTGACCGTCGTCGACTGCGACGGCCTCGGCGGCGCGTCCGTCCTGACCGACTGTGTTCCCTCGAAGACCCTCATCGCCACGGCCGAGGTGATGACCACCTTCGACTCCTCGTACGAGGAGCTCGGCATCATCGTGGCCGACGACACCCCGCACGTGGAGCAGGCCGCCCGTGTGGTCGGCGTCGACCTCGGCAAGGTCAACCGACGGGTGAAGCGCCTGGCGCTCGCCCAGTCCCACGACATCACCGCCTCCGTCACCCGGGCCGGCGCGCGCGTGCTGCGCGGCCGCGGCCGGCTGTCCGGCCGGCAGGCCGTCGACGGTTCCCGCCAGGTGATCGTGACCGCCGCGGACGGCTCCGAGGAGGCGCTGACCGCCGACGCGGTGCTGATCGCGACCGGTGGCCACCCGCGCGAGCTGCCGGACGCCCAGCCCGACGGCGAGCGGATCCTGAACTGGACCCAGGTCTACGACCTCAAGGAGCTCCCCGAGGAGCTCATCGTGGTCGGCTCCGGTGTCACCGGCGCCGAGTTCGCCGGCGCCTACCAGGCCCTCGGCTCCCGCGTCACGCTGGTCTCCTCCCGCGACCGGGTGCTCCCGGGCGAGGACCCGGACGCCGCCGCCGTCCTGGAGGACGTCTTCCGCCGCCGCGGCATGAACGTCATGGCCCGCTCCCGCGCCGAGTCCGCCAAGCGGGTCGGCGACCGTGTCGAGGTCACCCTGGCCGACGGCCGGGTCATCTCCGGCACCCACTGCCTGATGGCGGTCGGCGCGATCCCGAACTCCGCCGGAATGGGTCTGGAGGAGGCCGGGGTCCGGCTGAAGGACTCGGGCCACATCTGGACCGACCGGGTCTCGCGGACCTCCGCCCCCGGCGTCTACGCGGCCGGTGACGTCACCGGTGTCTTCGCGCTGGCGTCGGTCGCGGCGATGCAGGGCCGGATCGCGATGTACCACTTCCTCGGCGACGCCGTGGCCCCGCTGAACCTGAAGACGGTCTCCTCCAACGTCTTCACCGACCCGGAGATCGCGACCGTCGGCTACACGCAGGCGGACGTGGACGCGGACAAGATCGACGCCCGGGTGGTCAAGCTGCCGCTGCTGCGCAACCCGCGCGCGAAGATGCAGGGCATCCGGGACGGCTTCGTCAAGATCTTCTGCCGTCCGGGCACCGGGATCGTGGTCGGCGGCTGTGTCGTCGCCCCGAAGGCGAGCGAGCTGATCCACCCGATCTCGATCGCGGTCGACAACAATCTGACGGTCGAACAGATCGCAAACGCTTTCACCGTGTACCCCTCCCTGTCGGGCTCGATCGCCGAAGTGGCACGGCAGTTGCACACCCGAAAGGCCGCGGGCGAGGCGTGACCCGCCCTCCCGCCTGGGAAGATCTGGACAACCCCCGGCAACCAGGGGCATAGAGCGAACAACGACGGGGCCTCCCATATCACTTGGAGGCCCCGTCTGTGCGCATCTTCTGCAATTCGGCCCAGAGTGCTGAAAAGGGTCGGTCGCTCAGGTTACTGTCAGTTTCGTGTTCGCTGCAGAACGTCGTCAGTTGATCCTCGAAATGGTGCGCGCCAACGGGGCCGTGTCGCTCCGTGAGCTCGCCCGCGTCGTCCAGACCTCAGAAGTGACCGTACGGCGAGACGTGCGGGCACTGGAGGCAGAAGGACTCCTCGACCGCCGGCACGGCGGTGCGGTGCTACCGGGCGGGTTCACGCGAGAGTCCGGCTTCCCGCAGAAATCCCATCTCGCGACCGCGGAGAAGACCGCCATCGCCGACGTGGCCGCGAGCCTCGTCGAAGAGGGCGAGGCCATCGTCGTCGGCGCCGGGACGACCACGCAGGAGCTGGCCCGCCGGCTCGCCCGCGTGCCCGGTCTCACCGTGGTCACCAACTCCCTGCTCGTCGCCCAGGCGCTCGCCCACGCCAACCGGGTCGAGGTCGTCATGACCGGCGGCACGCTGCGCGGCTCGAACTACGCGCTGGTGGGCAGCGGGGCCGAGCAGTCCCTCCAGGGGCTCCGGGTCTCCCGTGCCTTCCTCTCGGGCAGCGGTCTGACCGCCGAACGCGGCCTGTCCACGTCCAACATGCTCTCGGCGAGCGTGGACCGGGCACTGGTGCAGGCGGCGGCGGAGGTCGTGGTCCTGGCCGACCACACCAAGCTCGGCACGGACACCATGTTCCAGACGGTGCCCACGGACGTGATCACCCGACTGGTCACCGACGAGCCCCCGGCGCACGACGACCGGGCCGCGACGGAGCTCCAGGCCTTGGCCGACCAGGGTGTCCAGATCGCCGTGGCCGGGACGGGCGCGGGGACCGGGAGCGGCCCGGGGACGGGCGTGGGCGGGGAGGCGGTCCCCCCGGGCGGCCGGCCCCGCCGTGACGTCCCGCTTCCGGGGCAGCGGGCGGCCAGACATCCGGCCGGTCAGTTCCGGGGCCCCGCCGCCTCCCTGGCCGGCGACGCCCTTCCCCCGGAACGCACCGCGCGCGTCGCCGACCTGCGGCGCCGCTGATCCCGGGGGACCCCTACACCTTCAGACCTCGCAGGGTCAGGGAGAGCAGCCGGTCCGCCAAGTCCTCGTCCTGCGGGGACTGTTCCGCGGCGAGCCCGATCGCGTTGGTGAGCTGCATCAGGTCCCGGATCGACACGTCCGTACGGACCGCCCCGGCCTCCTGGGCCCGGGAGAGCAGAACCTCGCCGGCCGCGCGCAACGGCACGCTGCACCGCGCCAGCGCCGAACTCTCGTCGTCCGAGGCCGACATCAGCGCATGCGCGAGCCCGCGGTACTCGCCCGCGTGGGTGATCAGAGCGCGCAGCCACTCGACGAGCGCCCGGCACGGCTCGCTCGCCCCCGCGAGTTCACGGGAGCGCTGGAGGAGGGCGGACAGAGCCTCCTGGAAGACCGCGCTCATCAACGCGTCCCGGTTCGGGAAGTGCCGGTAGAGCGTGCCGATGCCGACGCCCGCGCGACGGGCGACATCCTCCAGCGAGGCGTCCGTGCCGTGCTCGGCGAACGCGGTACGTGCCTCGCTCAGCAGCCGCTCGTGGTTGCGGCGCGCGTCGGCGCGCATGGGACTCCCGTTCCTGTCGACGAAGGGCCCGCAGGCGGTGTGCGCCTGCGGGCCCTTCGTACCGTACCTGTGGTGCTGGTCAGTCCTTGATTTCGCAGATGGGTGCGCCGGAGGTGATGGAGGCGCCGACTTCGGCGGTGAGGCCCTTGATGGTGCCGGCGCGGTGGGCGTTGAGGGGTTGTTCCATCTTCATGGCTTCGAGGACGACGATGAGTTCGCCTTCTTCGACGTGCTGGCCTTCTTCGACGGCGACCTTGACGATGGTGCCCTGCATGGGGGAGGCGAGGGTGTCGCCGGATGCGGTGGGGCCGGACTTCTTCGCGGCGCGTCGCTTGGGCTTGGCGCCGGCGGCGAGTCCGGTGCGGGCCAGGGTCATGCCGAGGCTGGAGGGCAGGGAGACTTCGAGGCGTTTGCCGCCGACCTCGACGACGATGGTCTCGCGGCCGGTCTCGTCCTCGTCGTCCTCGGTGCCGGCGGGGGCGAAGGGCTTGATGTCGTTGACGAACTCGGTCTCGATCCAGCGGGTGTGGACGCGGAACGGGTCGGCGGTGAAGGCGGGGTCGGTGACGACGGCCCGGTGGAAGGGGATGGCGGTGGCCATGCCCTCGACCTTGAACTCGGCGAGCGCGCGGGCGGCGCGCTGGAGGGCCTGTTCGCGGGTGGCGCCGGTGACGATGAGTTTGGCCAGGAGGGAGTCCCAGGCGGGGCCGATGACGGAGCCGGACTCGACGCCGGCGTCGAGGCGGACGCCGGGGCCGGTGGGGGCCTGGAAGGTGGTGACGGTGCCGGGGGCGGGCAGGAAGCCGCGGCCGGGGTCCTCGCCGTTGATGCGGAACTCGAAGGAGTGTCCGCGTACGGCGGGGTCGCCGTAGCCGAGTTCCTCGCCGTCGGCGATGCGGAACATCTCGCGGACCAGGTCGATGCCGGTGACTTCTTCGGTGACGGGGTGTTCGACCTGGAGGCGGGTGTTGACCTCGAGGAAGGAGATGGTGCCGTCGGTGCCGACGAGGAACTCCACCGTGCCGGCGCCGACGTAGCCGGCTTCCTTCAGGATGGCCTTGGACGCGGCGTACAGCTCGGCGTTCTGCTCCTGGGACAGGAACGGTGCGGGGGCTTCCTCGACGAGTTTCTGGTGGCGTCGCTGGAGGGAGCAGTCGCGGGTGGAGACGACGACGACGTTGCCGTGGGTGTCGGCCAGGCACTGGGTCTCGACGTGGCGGGGCCGGTCGAGGTAGCGCTCGACGAAGCATTCGCCGCGGCCGAAGGCGGCCACGGCCTCGCGGACGGCGGAGTCGTACAGCTCGGGGACTTCTTCGAGGGTGCGGGCGACCTTCAGGCCGCGTCCGCCGCCGCCGAAGGCGGCCTTGATCGCGATCGGCAGGCCGTGTTCCCGGGCGAAGGCGACGACCTCCTCGGCCCCGGAGACGGGGTCGGGGGTGCCGGCGACCAGCGGCGCGCCGGCGCGCTGGGCGATGTGGCGGGCGGCGACCTTGTCACCGAGGTCGCGGATGGCCTGCGGCGGCGGGCCGATCCAGGTCAGCCCGGCATCGATCACGGCCTGGGCGAAGTCGGCGTTCTCCGAAAGGAATCCGTAACCGGGGTGGATCGCGTCCGCACCCGAGTCCTTCGCGGCCTGCAGCACCTTGGCCATGTCCAGATAACTGGCGGCCGGGGGGCACCGCCCAGAGCGAACGCCCTGGCGGGCGTTCTGCC
>NZ_JAGGOS010000054.1 GCF_018614205.1 Streptomyces sp. ISL-36
CCGCCGGCCGGGGCCGACTCGGCGGCGGCGACGTCGGCGAGCAGGCGGCGGCAGACCGCGGCCAGCTCACCCGTCCCCGCGGAGAGGTCGACCACGGCCTCCGAGCGGGCCGGGGCCGTGGTGCCGCCGTCGAGGAGACGCCCGGCACGGACGCGCGCCTGGTCCTTGCCCCCGGTGGGCGCCAGGCTGATCCAGCGCCCCACGTGCTCGCCCCGGATGACCACCCCGCCGCCCCGCTCCCGGTACACGGTGTGCTCCCGCCACAGAACGCCGGCCAACTCCGTTGCCGTGTCCCTCAGTTCCGCGTACATGCCGCTCCCCTGTCATGCTTCCCCGATTCGAACAAGCACGTGACTCTAGCGGCAGTCACCGACACCGAACCGCGCGGGTGCGGTGGTGCCCCGAAGGGCCCTTTACGCGCCGAAGTCGTACACGGTGACCGGTATCCCCCGCCCCACCAACCGCCCCTCCACCAGCGGCCCCACCCTCGACCACTTCCCACCGGCGAGCCCGCACCCGATCCGGGGCATGTGCACCGAGGCCCCCAGCTCCTCCGCCTTGCCGGCCAGCAGCCCGAGCGCCGCGTCGATCGCCTCGTACCGCACCGGCGCCCCCGTGCTCCGCCCGGTGCGTATCCCCCGCTGCCCGACCATGTTGGCCACCCACAGCCGCGGCCCGACCTGGACGAACTGCGCGGCACCCAGCCCGAAGTCGTTGTGCGCGCGCTCGCGGTGCCAGCTCCGGTAGGCGGCCTCCGGCTCCGGCCAGCGGCGCGACAGCGCAAGGACGAAGCCCTTGCCCCAGCCGCCCAGGTCGTTGACGACATGCACGATGATCTTGACGCCCTTGCCCTGCGGAGCGGTGGCGTCCCCCCGTACGTACGTGATCCCCGTCATGCCCTCACCGTACGAGGCACCACTGACAACGCCCCACACTTTTACAATCCTGGTGCGACAGCAATACTGTTGCACCGTGGGAACGGCACGGCACCGCATCGGAAGCGAGGCACCGCAGATGGCCACCGAGACCGAGGAGCAGCCGGAGCGGGGCCGGCAGGCGCCGACGTTCACCGTCGACGAACTGGCGGCCCGGGCGGGCGTCACCGTGCGGACCGTCCGCTTCTACGGCACCAAGGGGCTGCTGCCGCCGCCCGTCATCGGTCCCCGACGGGTCGGTCACTACGGGCCCGGCCACCTCTCCCGGCTGGCGCTGATCGAAGAGCTCCGGCGCCAGGGTATGACGCTGGCCGCCATCGAACGGTATCTGCACCAGCTGCCGCCCGATCTCAGTGCGCGGGACCTCGCCGTCCACCGGGCCCTCGTCGCCTCCTGGGCGCCCGAGTCCGCCGAGGAGATCACCCGGCGCGAGCTCGAGCGGCGTGCCGGTCGGACCCTCGCCGACGGAGACGTCGACCGGCTCGCCGCCATGGGCGTCCTCGACAAGGGCGCCGATCCCGACATCTTCCGGCTCGACGCCACCCTGCTGCGTCTCGGCGTCGAACTCCTCGACGTGCCCATCGCGCACGAGACGATCCTCGCCTCGCGCACCGTCCTGCTGGAGCACGCCCGCGCCGCCGCCCAGGAGCTGTCCCGGCTCTTCCGGGACGAGGTGTGGAACCCGTACCGGGAGAGTGCCGAGGACCCGGATCACCTCGCCGCCATGAAGTCGCTCTCCGCACACATGCAGCCGATGGTGATCCAGGCCCTGGTGACCGCGTTCCAGCGTTCTCTTCGGGAGGAGCTGCGGGCGGCGTTCGGTACGGAGCAGGCCGCGGAGACCGGCTAGCCGAGCAGCTTCGGCTGGGTGCCCGGGGTCAGGCCGATCCACACGGTGTCGCTCTCCCGCACGATGTACATCGCGTCGCGGTCCACGTTCCAGCCCAGGGGGACGACGTAGTACCGCCCGTCGCGTTCGAGGAGCAGGCGCAGCCCGCTGTAGCGGTAGCGGTGCAGCAGACCGCTCGGCAGCACCTCCTTCGTGACCGTGCCGGTGGGCAGGGCGAGCGGATGGCTGCTGAGCACCACCACGCCGGTCCACTCCGTGACGTGGCGGGCGCGGGACCTGGCGTCCCGTTCGGCGGTCTGCACGGTGACCTGGGTGAGCGTCCAGAAGAGGAAGACTCCCGCCGCGAAGATCGGCAGCGCCCTGCGCCGGAACCCCTCCGGCCGTCGCCCCCTCGCGTCGCGGAACTGGCCCAGGAGAAGACCGGCCGCGATGATCAGCGGGGCGATCCAGCCGTACGGCTGGATCTCGGTCCACAGGGCGAGCAGCACCACACCGACGACCACGACCGGCAGCTGCAGACGGCCCGCCACGACCTCCGCCCGGGAGGGGGCACGGGGCGGCGCTCCCGCGCTCGGCCGGAACCGGGCACCGACCCACGGCCCGGACACGATGAGCACGACCACCCCGGCGGCCACCAGGACCTCCAGTTTCAGCATGTGGAGGCTCTGGGTCACCTGTTCGCCGAAGCCCAGGTCCAGCGCGCTGAGCGAGATGTGGAAGTACGCGTAGAAGGTGCTGGTGTACATGGCGCCCAGATAGAACATGAGCGCCGCGATGAAGGTTCCTTGCGCGATCACGACCTTGAGGAGCGCGGTGGGGCTGTTCAGGTCGCTCCCCCGGGCCTGTCGCACGGCCTCCCGCCCGTGCGACGGGTGCTCCTCGGGCTCGCTCACGTACCGTCGGGACCGGGGAGTTCCGGCAGCTCGGGCGGGACGGAAGGATCGCCGGGCGAGGGGCTCACCGAAGTCGGGGCCTCCGACGGCGCCGAGGTCGGGTCGCCGTCGTCGGTGCTGGTGTCCGTCGGCGGGGGCGGCGGCGGAGCGATCGACTGATCGTCGCTGCCCGTGGGCCGCGGGGTCCCGTCCTCGTCCGAATCCTGCGACGTCTGCTCGGTCACGACCGACGGCGTCGGCTCGTCCGCCGGATCGTCCTCGTCGGAGTCGCACCCGGCGAGCAGGGCGACACTCCACACGCCGAGGACCACGAGCGCGACGGCCCGGATCCGGCGACCGATCTTCTCCCGCATACGACCTCCTTGATCGTCTGCGAGCGTAGGGGCCGTCACCGTCCGCCGCCCTGCCCCACACCTGGCGGCCCCGCCGCTCCGCCCGATCGGACCATCCGACCGGTGGCGCGCCGGGGCCGCCCGACGGAGCGGGCGCGTCACCCGTCCGTGAAGACCTCGCCCCGCTCCGCCTTCTCCACCAGCAGCGCCGGCGGTGTGAACCGCTCGCCGTACTTCTCGGCGAGTTCGCGCGCGCGGGCGACGAAGCCGGGCAGCCCGCCCTCGTACCCGTTGATGTACTGGAGCACACCACCGGTCCAGGCGGGGAAGCCGATCCCCATGATGGAGCCGATGTTGGCGTCGGCGACCGAGGTGAGGACGTTCTCCTCCAGGCAGCGGACGGTGTCCAGCGCCTCCGAGAAGAGCATCCGCTCCTTCATGTCCTCGAAGGGGATCTCCACCCCGTCCCGGCCGAAGTGCTCGCGGAGGCCGGGCCAGAGCCCCGCCCGCCTGCCGTCCTCGCCGTACTCGTAGAAGCCCGCGCCGCCGCTGCGCCCGGTGCGCCCGAACTCGTCGACCATCCGGTCGATCACCGCGTCCGAGGGGTGGCCGGCCCAGCTGCCGCCGGCCTCCTCGATCGCCCGCCGGGTCTCGTTGCGGATCTTGCGGGGCAGGGTGAGGGTGAGCTCGTCCATCAGGGAGAGCACCTTGGCCGGGTAGCCGGCCTGGGCGGCGGCCTGCTCGACGGAGGCGGGGTCGGCCCCCTCCCCGACCATCGCCACGCCCTCGTTGATGAACTGGCCGATCACCCGGGAGGTGAAGAACCCGCGGGAGTCGTTGACGACGATCGGGGTCTTGTTGATCTGCCGTACGAGGTCGAAGGCGCGCGCCAGCGCCTCGTCGCCGGTCTGCTCGCCCCTGATGATCTCGACCAGCGGCATCTTGTCGACGGGCGAGAAGAAGTGCAGACCGATGAAGTCGACGGGGCGGGTGACGCCCTCGGCGAGGACGGTGATGGGCAGCGTCGAGGTGTTGGAGCAGAGCAGCGCGTCCGGCTCGACGATGTCCTGGATCTCCTCGAAGACCTTGTGCTTGAGCGCGGTGTCCTCGAAGACGGCCTCGATGACGGCGTCGCAGCCCGCCAGGTCGGCCGGGTCGGCGGTCGGCGTGATCCGGGCGAGCAGCTCGTCGCGCTTGGCCTCGGTCGTGCGGCCCCGGGAGAGCGCCTTGGCGAGCAGCTTCTCGGAGTACTCCTTGCCGCGCTGGGCCGCCTCCGCCGAGACGTCCTTGAGGACGACCTCGATGCCGGCGCGGGCGCAGGAGTACGCGATGCCGGCGCCCATCATGCCGGCGCCGAGGACGGCGACCTTGCGGACGCGGCGGGGCTCGACGCCCTGGGGGCGGCTGGCGCCGGAGTTGACGGCCTGGAGGTCGAAGAAGAACGCCTGGATCATGTTCTTCGCGGTCTGGCCGGTGACCAGCTCGGTGAAGTACCGGGCCTCGATGGTCAGCGCGGTCTCGAAGTCGACCTGCGAGCCCTCGACCGCGCAGGCCAGGATGTTGCGCGGCGCCGGATAGGGCGCGCCGTTCAGCTGCTTCTTCAGGTTGGCGGGGAAGGCCGGCAGATTGGCGGCGAACCGAGGGTTCGACGGGGTGCCGCCCGGGATCTTGTAACCCTTGACGTCCCAGGGCTGCCGCGACTCGGGGTTCGCGTCGATGAAGGCGCGCGCCTTGGCGAGCATCTCCTCCGGCGTGGCGGCCACCTCGTGGACGAGGCCGTTCTCGAGGGCCCGCCGCGGGGAGTACTGGGTGCCCTGGAGCAGTACCTTCAGCAGCGCGTCGGCGATGCCCATCAGCCGTACGGTACGGGTGACGCCGCCACCGGCGGGGAGGAGGCCGAGCGTGACCTCGGGCAGGCCGATCTTGGAGCCGGGCGCGTCGAGCGCGATGCGGTGGTGGGAGGCGAGGGCGATCTCGTAGCCGCCGCCGAGGGCCGCGCCGTTGATGGCGGCGACGACCGGCTTGCCCAGGGTCTCGATCCGGCGCAGGGACCGCTTGATGGCCATGCCGGTGTCGAAGGCCTGCTGGGCCTGCTCGGGCCCGACCTTCATCATGTCCTTGAGGTCGCCGCCCGCGAAGAAGGTCTTCTTGGCGGAGGTGTAGACGATGCCGCGGATGGAGTCCTTCTCCGCCTCGGCACGGTCGGCGATCGCGGCGATGGAGTCCTTGAACGCCTGGTTCATGGTGTTCGCGGACTGGTTGGGGTCGTCGAGGACGAGGGTGACGATCCCGGTCTCGTCCTGCTCCCAGCGGATGGTCGTGCTCTCGGTCATTGCTGCTTCTCCGTATGAGGGGTGCGAACAGGACGGTCAGACGCGCTCGACGATCGTGGCGATGCCCATGCCACCGCCCACGCAGAGCGTGGCCAGGCCGTAGCGCTTGTCCTGGCGCTCCAGCTCGTCGATCAGGGTGCCGAGGATCATCGCGCCGGTCGCGCCCAGCGGGTGGCCGAGCGCGATCGCGCCCCCGTTGACGTTGACCTTGTCGAGGCTGATGCCCATGTCCTTGACGAAGCGGAGCACGACGCCGGCGAAAGCCTCGTTGATCTCGACGAGGTCGATGTCGTCCATCGTCAGACCGGCCTTGGCGAGCGCCTTGCGGGTCGCGGGCGCCGGGCCCGTGAGCATGATGGTCGGCTCGGAGCCGGAGACGGCGGCGGCCACGATCCGGGCCCGCGGGGCCAGCCCGTACCGCTCGCCGACGGCCTTCGAGCCGATGGCGACGAGGGAGGCGCCGTCGACGATGCCGGAGGAGTTGCCCGCGTGGTGGACGTGGTCGATCTTCTCCACCCAGTGGTACTTCTGCAGCGCGACCGCGTCGAAGCCGCCCAGGTCGCCGATGTCGGCGAAGGAGGGCTTGAGCGCGGCGAGCGAGTCGGCGGTGGTGCCGGGGCGCATGTGCTCGTCGTGGTCGAGGACGAGCAGGCCGCTGCGCAGGTCCTTGACGGGGACGACGGAGCGGTCGAAGCGGCCGTCCTTCCAGGCGGCCGCCGCGCGCTCCTGGGAGAGCGCCGCGTACTCGTCGACGTCGCGGCGCGAGAAGCCCTCGATGGTGGCGATGAGATCGGCGCCGATGCCCTGGGGGACGAAGCCGGTCTCGTAGTTGGTCATCGGGTCGGCGAACCAGGCGCCGCCGTCGGAGGCCATCGGGACGCGCGACATGGACTCGACGCCGCCGGCCAGGACGAGGTCCTCCCAGCCGGAGCGGACCTTCATGGCGGCCATGTTGACGGCTTCGAGGCCGGAGGCGCAGAAGCGGTTCTCCTGGACCCCGGCCACGGTGTCGGGGAGGCCCGCGGCGATGGCGGCGATCCGGGCGATGTCGGAGCCCTGGTCGCCGACGGGGCCGACGACGCCGAGGACGATGTCGTCGATCGCGGCGGTGTCGAGTCCGGGGAAGCGGGCCCGGATCTCGTGGATGAGGCCGACGACCAGGTCGATGGGCTTGGTGCCGTGCAGGGAGCCGTTGGCCTTGCCGCGGCCGCGCGGGGTGCGGATCGCGTCGTACACGTACGCTTCGGTGCTCACGAGAAGCCTTTCAGGAGGCAGAGGGGTGGACAGCGGAGGGGTCAGCCGAGCAGGGAGCGGCCGATGATCTCCTTCATGATCTCGGTCGTCCCGCCGTAGATGGTCTGGATGCGGCCGTCGGTGAAGGCTCGGGCGACCGGGAATTCGGCCATGTAGCCGTACCCTCCGTGCAGTTGGAGGCAGCGGTCGGCGACCCTCTTCTGCAGCTCGGTGGCCCACCACTTGGCCATCGAGGCGTGGACGGCGTCGAGCTCCCCGTTCGAGTGATCGACGATGCACCGGTCGAGGAAGGTGCGGGTGACGGCGCACTCGGTCGCCATCTCGGCGATCTCGAAGCGGATGTGCTGGAGCTTGGCCAGCGGCCGGCCGAACGCCTCGCGCTCCTTGACGTACGTCGTGGTGATCTCCAGGAGGTGCTCGGCGGCGGCGATGCCGGCGACGGCTATGGCCATCCGCTCCTGGGCGAGGTTGGTCATGAGGTGGACGAAGGCGCCGTTGAGCTCGCCGAGGAGGTTCGCCTTCGGAACGCGGACGTCGTGGAAGAAGAGCTCGGCGGTGTCCTGGGACTTCTGGCCGATCTTGTCGAGGTTCCGGCCGCGCTCGAAGCCTTCCATGCCGCGTTCGACGACGAGCAGGGACAGGCCGTGGGCGCCGCCCTCGGGCGTCGTCCGCGCCACGACGATCACCAGGTCGGCGAGGATGCCGTTGGAGATGAAGGTCTTGGAGCCGTTGAGGACCCAGTGGTCGCCCCGGTCCTCGGCCGTGGTCCGGATCCCCTGGAGGTCGGAGCCGGCGCCCGGTTCGGTCATCGCGATGGCGGTGATGAGCTCACCGGAGCAGAAGCCGGGCAGCCAGCGGCGCTTCTGCTCGTCGGTGGCGAGGGAGGTCAGATAGGGGCCGATGATGTCGTTGTGCAGGCCGAGGGCGATTCCGGGCGCGCCGGCCCGGGTGAACTCCTCGGCGAGGACGGCGCTGTAGCGGAAGTCGGCGTTGCCGCCGCCTCCGTACTCCTCGTCGACGGCGAGGCCCAGCAGCCCCTGGCGTCCGGCGGCGCGCCATGCCTCGCGGGAGACGATGCCGTCCTTCTCCCACTGCTCGTAGTGCGGCAGGACCTCCTTGGCGAGGAAGGTGCGGACGGTCTCGCGGAAGGCGTCGTGGTCGTCGGTGTAGAGCTGGCGCTTCATGCTTCGGGCTCCTGAGGGGCGTCTTTGCTGATCAGGGAGGGTACGGCCCAGTCGTGGGCGACCTCGTCGGTGTCGGCGCCGGGCAGGGCGGGGCCGCTGCGGACGGCGCCGGGGGTGGCGGAGAAGCGGGGCGCCGGGGCGGGCTGGGTGAGGCCACCGTGGTGGACGAAGGTGGCGCGGGCGGCGAGATGCGGATGGGCGGGCGCCTCGCGCAGCGAGAGGACCGGCGCCACGCAGGCGTCGGTCCCGGCGAAGACCGCGGTCCATTCCTCTCTCGTACGGGTACGGAAGCGGTCGGCGACGGCGGTGCGCAGCTCGGCCCAGCGTCCGAAGTCCTTGCGGGCCGGGGCGATGTCCTCGATGCCGAGGAGCCGTACGAACTGGTCGTAGAACTGCTGCTCCAGGGCGCCGACGGCCATGTACCCGCCGTCGGAGGTCTCGTAGGTGCCGTAGAAGGGGCAGCCGCCGTCGAGCAGGTTGACGCCCCGGCGGTCCTGCCAGCCGCCGGCCGCGAGCATGCCGTGGATCATGGTGGCGAGGTGGGCGGCGCCGTCGACGATCGCCGCGTCGACGACCTGTCCCTCGCCGTGCGCGCGCGCGTGCTGGAGTGCGGCGAGGACGCCGACGACCAGGTAGAGCGAGCCGCCCGCGTAGTCGCCGACGAGGTTGGCGGGCACGGTGGGCGGGCCGTCCGGATCGGGGCCGATCATGGAGAGCGTGCCGGTGATCGCGATGTACGCGATGTCGTGACCGGCGTCGGCGGCGAGCGGTCCGTCCTGGCCCCAGCCCGTCATCCGGCCGTAGACCAGCTTGGGGTTCCGGGCGAGACAGGCGTCGGGTCCGACGCCCAGGCGCTCGGCGACGCCGGGTCGGTACCCCTCGATCAGGATGTCGGCCCGTTCCACCAGGTCCAGGACGGCCGCGGGACCTCCTGACGCCTTGAGGTCGACAAGGACGGAACGTTTGTTGCGGTTGGTGAGGTCGTACGCGGGGTCGATACCGAGCCCCGAGCCGCCGGGCCGGTCGACCCGCACGACGTCGGCGCCGAGATCGGCCAGGAGCATGGCGGCGAAGGGGCCGGGCCCGATCCCGGCCAGCTCGACCACACGCACCGCGGAGAGCGGGCCGTTCCGGGCGTTTCGCGTCCCTGCCATCAAGCCCCCAGCGCTGTGTGACACCAATGATGTAACACCAGAGATGCTAGGAACGTGTTCCACTCCGCACAAGACCCCAGGCCGAGCAAGCGCTTGGAAATTGTGTCTCCCAGGAGTTCCGCTAGGCTCCGCCGACGACGAGCGCCCGGAGAGCGGCGCAGGGGAAGGCGAGGGGCGGATGGAGACAGGGGCGGTCGCGGGGCGGGACGCCGGAGCGAGACCGTACGACGTGGTCCTCTTCGGGGCGACGGGTTTCGTGGGCGAGCTCACCGCGGAGTATCTGGCCGAGCACGCCCCGGCCGGGTGCCGCTGGGCGCTCGCCGGCCGCAGCCGGGCCAAGCTGGGGGCGCTTCGTGAACGGCTCGCCGCGCGGTGGCCGCGCTGCGCGGAGCTGCCGTTGCTGGTCGCGGACTCCACCGACGCGGACGCGCTGCGTGAACTGGCGGAGTCCACCCGGGTGCTGGCCACCACCGTCGGCCCCTACGTCTGGTACGGCGAGGGTCTGGTGGCCGCGTGCGCGGAGGCCGGCACGGACTACGTGGACCTCACCGGCGAGGCGGAGTTCGTCGACCTGATGTACGTACGGCACGACGCGCGGGCCCGGGAGACCGGGGCGCGGATCGTGCACGCCTGCGGCTTCGACTCGGTGCCGCACGACCTGGGCGTGTACTTCACCGTCCAGCAGCTCCCGAAGGACGTGCCGCTGCGGATCGACGGCTTCGTGCGCGCCGGGGCGGTCTTCTCCGGCGGGACCTTCGCCTCCGCCCTGACGGCGATGGGACGCGGCCGCCAGATCCTGCGCGCCGCACACGAACGGCGGCTGCACGAGCCCCGGTTGATGGGGCGACGGGCGCGGGCGCCGCTGGGCGGACCACGGTTCAGCCGTGAGACGGGCACCTGGGCGCTGCCGCTGCCGACGCTCGATCCCCAGGTGGTGGTGCGCTCCGCCGCGGCGCTCGAACGGTACGGGCCCGACTTCCGCTACCGGCACTACGCCTCGGTCAGGACGCTCCCGATGGCGCTGAGCGGCGCCGTGGCGGTCGGCACGGGCGTGGCGGCCGCCCAACTGCCCGCTGTAAGACGTTGGCTGATGGGCCGTTATGAGCCGGGGCAGGGCCCTGGCGAGGAGCGTCGGGCACGGAGCTGGTTCTCGGTACGGTTCGTCGGCGAGGGCGGCGGGCGACGGGTCTTCACCGAGGTATCGGGCGGTGACCCCGGGTACGACGAGACGGCGAAGATGCTCGCCGAGTCGGCGCTCTGCCTCGCGCTCGACCCGCTCCCGAAGACCTCCGGCCAGGTGACGACGGCGGTGGCGATGGGCGACGCGCTGCTCGACCGGCTCGTGGCGGCGGGGATCCGCTTCCGGGTGGCCGACGCGCGCTGAGTCGTGTCCGCGAGGACTCGGTGCTGCCCGGCGGATCGGGGCCGGGCAGCCTCCGAGGCGCTCATGTCACCCGCCCACCGGGGCTGAGGTGGGCGTGACATGGGACGGCAGGCCCTGGTGGCGTATGAGGCAGAAGGGATGGCCGGCCGGGTCCGCGTAGATCCGCCAGCCCCGGTCGCCGTCCCCGTCGTCGAGCTGCCACGCCCCGAGGGCGAGGACCGCCTGATGGGCGGCTTCCAGATCCGCCACGCGCACATCGAGATGGAACTGCTGCTCGGGCGCGCCCCAGACGGGCGGCCGGTGATCGGCCACCCCTTGGAAGGCGAGGACGGGGGCCCCGGCGGCGTCGTGCAGCGTGGCCCAGGCGTCGCTCACGGCCCACTGGGGATCCGGTCGGTTGATCTCACCGCCGAGCAACTGCTGGTAGAACTCAGCCAGTTCCATGACGTCGGGACAGTCGAGCACGACGCACTGCAGGGTGCCGATCATGCCGTCGCCCAGGCGACGACGACGTAGACCATGGCACAGACCCAGGCCAGGGCGACGAGACCGGCGACGGCGAGCGTCGCGGTCATGGCGCGCGCGGCAGGACGCACGGGGGTGGGGAGGGAAGCGGGGGCAGTCATGCGCCCCACTGTGCCGCCCATGACCCCAGGCCGGTATCCGTACTCGTACTCAGGTCGCGCACGATGCGATGCCACGCGTGCTCACCTCCGGGCAGGGGCCAGGCCCAGGTGGGCCGCTCGCCGCTGCGCAGCTCTTCGAGCCGGCGGACGAGGGTCCGGCCCGCGCTCTCGGCGCCGTCCGGGACGCCGGGGCCGTGCCGGTCCCTCAGAGCGCGGTGGCGGTCGAGTTCGGCCGCGTAGGCGGCCGCGGCCTCGGCCTCCCCGCGCTCGCGGTCGTCGTGGGGCACCGTGCGCCGCAGGACGAGGAAGGGCGGCTCCACATCCTCGGCGAGGGCTGCGGCGAGCCGGGCGTGGCCGTCGAGCAGGACATGGCAGTCGAGGCCGCTCACCCACCACAGGAGGACCGGGGGCAGGATCCCGGCCCGGGCCTGTCCGCGGTACGCCTTGACGCGGGCGTCGCCGGCGCCGGGCAGGGGCCGGAGCGGGAACAGCTCCGAGGACCCGTAGTGGAACCACCAGTCGATGTACCCGTCGGGGTGCCCTTCGACGAGGAGCTCGCTCCAGTAGGCGGTGGGGCCCAGCCCGTGCCGGTTCCACTGCGGGCCCGTCTCGGAGGTCAGCACCCAGCGGCCGTCGTGGAGCGGCCCGTCCGGGTCGGCCGTCAGGAGGGCCGCTATCCGGTGGCCCCAGCGCTCCGGCCGGTCCGCGTACGCGCGGGCGTCGGCGGCGCGGAGGGGAGGGAGTAGGGGGCGGGGCCGGGCCGTGCGGTAGAAGGCGACGCCTTTGTCGTACCGCTCCACGATCGCGAGGAGGAGCGCGTCGTCGCCCTGCGCGAGGATCAGGCGGTTCCCGGCGGTGCGCAGACACAGGCCCGGCACAGGGCGGTCCCGGACGTCGAGGATCAGCTCGGTCACGGCGCGGCGCCCAGCGCCTTTGTCAGGGCGCGGCGGCAGAGGGAGTCCGCGTGGCGGGTCGTCTCGGGGATGCGGTAGCGCGGGGCGAGGAGGAGGGTGTGGGCGCAGGCGCGGGGAAGGGAGACCCGGTGACCGACGGAGACGAAGACGGGCTTCACGCCGGACTGCGTGCGCAGCGCGCGGCCGACCTCCTCCCCCTCGTCGGCCAGCAGGGGGCTGAAGTCGCCGCGGGCGGCTCCCGGTCGGTCGTACGTGAAGGTGAAGGGGTTCTTGGCGACGCCGATCGACGGCAGGCCGGTCAGCACCCCGAGGTGGCTCGCGAGGCCGAATCCGCGGGGGTGGGCGATGCCGTAGCCGTCGCAGACGAGGAGGCCGGGGTCGGCGGCGAGGGAGTCGAGCGCCGCGAGCACGGTGGGGATCTCACGGAAGGCGAGCAGCCCCGGGACGTACGGGAACGAGACACGGCCGACCGCCGTGGCCTCCTCCACGACGTCGAGCGTGCGCGCGTCGAGCACGACGGCCGCCGCCGCGACGAGGTCCCGCTCGTCGTCGTACGCCACGTCGAGCCCCGTGACATGCCCCGTGCCGGGCTCCGGGCCCGGCTCGTCGAGCACGAGCCGTCCTCGCAGCTCCCGCTGGAGAGCGCGGGCGGCGGCCTCGTCGGTGGGCCAGCCCGCGGGAATGTCGATGATCGTCATGATGAGGCCACCCTACGGCGCCGCCGCGTCCGCCTGGCGAGCGGTTTTCCGCGGCCTCGAAGCCCCCGGGTAGCCTGGCGATCATGTTCGTACTGGAATTGACCTACACCGCGCCCGTCGAGCGGGTCGACCCCCTGCTCCCGGCGCACATCGAGTGGCTCGACGCGCAGTACGCCGCCGGGGTCTTCATCGCGTCGGGCCGGAAGAACCCGCGCGACGGCGGGGTCATTCTCGCCGTCGGGGGCGACCGCGAGCGGATCGAGAAGATCGTCGCGGCCGACCCCTTCACCGCCGAGGGCGTGTGCGCGTACCGGATCACGGAGTTCTACGCGACCAAGACGGCCGACGAACTCGCTCCGTTCCGCGAGCAGTTGCCCTCCTAGGAGGTGTCGCGTCGACCGTGCCGGACTCTGGCACGACCGACGGGACGACACACGACCTAGCGGCGTTCGAGGCGGGCGATGCGGCCCTGCTCGCCCGCGGCCCAGCACGCGCCGTCCCGCGTGCAGTCGACCGTGTCGTACGAGCCGGTGTCGACCGTCCGCCAGGTGCGGCCGCCGTCCGTCGTGAGGTCCGTGCCGGTGGGACCGACCGCGAGCGCGGCCGTGCCGCTGTACGGGAGCCAGGCGACGCCGGAGCGGTACGCCGGGGGCGGCGTGGCGGCCTGGCGCCAGCTGCGGCCGCCGTCCCCGGTGACCGCGGCCGCCCGCGGGGACGGCTGGTCCGCGCGGTAGTCGCCGCCGACGGCGATCCCGTGCGTACGGTCGCGGAACGCGAGGGCGAAGACGCCCCGTGCCGGGTCGCCCGCCGGGATCGTCGATGCGGCGGCGGTCCAGGTCATGCCGCGGTCCGCGGAGTGCAGCACGCGGGCGGTGGCGCCGCCTCCGGTGGCCAGCCAGACGTCCTTGGGGCCCGCCGAGACCAGGCACTGACCGCTCGCCGCGAAGCCCGCCTCGCCCGGCAGCGCGGCCGGCATCCCCTCGTCGGGGAGCACCCGCCAGGACCGTCCTCCGTCACGGGTGGAGAGGATCCGGTACTTCCCGTCCACCGGGTCGCTCATGGCGAGTCCGTGGCGGTCGTCGAAGAAGGTCATGCAGTCGTAGAAGGCGCGCGGGTCGGTGTTGCGGAAGGACTCGGTCCAGCTGGCGCCGCCGTCCTCGGTCCGCAAGACCCGGGACGCCTCTCCCTCCCCGATGGCGAGCACCACCGCCCGCCGGGCGTCGAACGCCTCCACGTCGCGGAACTGGAGCTCGGCCGCCCCCGGTGGCGACACGTTCCGCCAGCTCCGTCCGCCGTCGGTGGTCCTGAGCACCGTCCCCTTCGAGCCCGCGGCCCACGCCGTGTTCCGGCTCACCGCCGCGAGCCCCCGGAAGCGGGCGTCGGTACCGGTCTGCGTCAGCTTCCAGCCGGGCGCCGCCGCAGGGGTCTCCCCGGCCTGCGCCGGGACCGCCAAGGCCATGGCGAGCGCCGCCCCGGTCAGCCCCACCGACATCATTCGTCTCGTCTTCCCCATGGACGTCATGGCGCCGGAAGCTAGCCCACGGGGAAGGCCCCGTCCAGGGTGCGTCGACCAGGCGCCTCGTCAGAAGGCGCGTAGGGGGTGGGCAGTGGGGTGGCTCGTCGCGATGGCTCGTACGAATGCGCCGGGAGAGTGGCTCGTCGGGGTGGCTCGTATGGATACGGAGCTTCGGGGAACCCGGACTACTGCGATCGCTCGGGCCGGCCCTCGTCCGTCGGGAGTCCGAGCGCGCACCGGAGCGGTGACACAGCTCACGTGACCCTCCAGTGCACGTTCAGGCCCGATCGTTCGTCTTCCCTGGTGTCAGGGAGACGTCAGGAACCGAAGCCGCGTGACAGGAGCTGGCCTTGTCCACCGTCATCGAGCAGGCCGTCGAGGCCCGCCTGGTCGCATCCGCTCCCCGGATGGAAACCGTTCCCGCCACACTGCGCTACGACCGTGAGGATCCGTTCGCGGTGAGCATGGCCTTCCCGCCGCCGGCGACCCTGGAGGGCGTCGAGGTGTCGTGGGCGTTCTCGCGCGACCTGCTCGCGCAGGGCGTGGACGGCCCGGCCGGCGTCGGCGACGTACGCGTCCGTCCGTACGGCTACGACCGCACCGTCCTGGAGTTCCACGCGCCCGAGGGGGTGGCCGTCGTCCACATCCGTACGGCGGAACTCCGGGACTTCCTCGCACGCTCGCAGCATCTCGTGCCGGTCGGCCGCGAACACCACTACCTGGAGGCGGGCAAGTGGGACCAGGAACTGGCGGCGCTCCTGGAGGAGTACTCCTGACCCGCTGACCGCCGGCCTCCCTCCGACGTCCCGGCTGCCTCCCGCCGTAAACCGATTGCCTCCCCTCCGGCGGCGCGCGTACCGTCCTGACCTGGCCCTGTTGTCGCCCGATCGGAGAAGGCCGTTGCTCGTCTGAGGTTCGAGACACCGCGCCGCGCGTGCCCCTTCGTGCCGCGTGTGCCGTGTTCGACCTCGGCGTACGAGCCTCTGTGCCTGCCCGCGCCTCCGGTGTCTCACCCGTTGCCCCAGCCCACGCTCTTGCAACCGGGAGGCCCCCATGGCGACCCGCCCCACCTTCATCACCTGCTCGTCCCTCTCGTTCTCCTGGCCCGACGGCACCGAGGTCCTCGACGACTTCCGGCTCGCCGTCGGCCCGGGCAGGACCGGTCTCATCGGCCTGAACGGCTCGGGGAAGTCCACGCTCCTCAAGCTGATCGCCGGTGAGCTCACCCCCGCATCCGGCGCCGTCCGCACGGTCGGCGAGGTCGGGTACCTGCCGCAGAACCTGGTCCTCGACACCACGCTCCGGGTCGACCAGGCCCTCGGCATCGCGGCGGCCCGTGCCGCGCTGCACGCCATCGAGGCGGGCGATCCCGCCGAGGAGCACTTCGCCGCCGTCGGCGACGACTGGGACGTGGAGGAACGGGCCCGCGCCACGCTCGACCAGCTCGGTCTCCGTCGTATCGGCCTCGACCGGACCATCGGCGAGGTCTCGGGCGGCGAGTCCGTCCTGCTGCGCCTGGCCGCGCTGCTGCTCGCCCGGCCGGACATCCTGCTGCTCGACGAGCCGACCAACAATCTCGATCTGTACGCCCGGGCGAGGCTCTACGAGGCGGTGGAGGCCTGGAGCGGCGTCATGGTCGTCGTCAGCCACGACCGCGAACTCCTGGAGCGGGTCGACCAGATCGCCGATCTGCACGACGGCGAGGTCACCTGGTACGGCGGCGCGTACTCCGCGTACGAGGAGACGCTCGCCGCCGAACAGGAGGCGGCACAGCGCATGGTGCGGGTCGCCGAGGCCGACATGCAGCGCCAGAAGCGCGAACTGTCGGACGCTCACCTCAAGTTGGCGCGTCGCAAGCGGTACGCGCAGAAGAGCGCGCAGAACAAGGTGGTACCGAAGATCGTCGCCAACAACCGCAAGAGCGAGGCCCAGGTCTCCGCGGGCAAGCACCGCGCCCTGCACTCCGAGCGGCTCGCCGAGGCGAAGGAGCGGTTGGACGCGGCGGTGGAGGCGGTACGGGACGACGACGAGATCCGGATCGAGCTGCCGCGCACCATCGTCCATCCGGGCCGGGGCGTACTGGCGCTGCGCGCGCTGGAACTGCGGTACGGCGCCCGCGTCGGCGGCGAGTTCGAGCTGCGCGGTCCGGAGCGGATCGCGCTCGTCGGCCGGAACGGAGCGGGCAAGACCACGCTGCTGCGGACGATCGCCGGGGAGTTGGAGCCGGTGTCGGGCGAGGTGGTGACGCAGGTGCCGCTGCGCTTTCTGCCGCAGCGCCTCGACGTGCTGGACGACGGGCTGAGCCTGGTGGAGAACGTCGCCCGGTTCGCGCCCACGGCGACGGCCAACGCGATCCGGGCGCGGCTGGCGCGCTTCCTGTTCCGGGGCGCGCGGGCGGATCAGCCGGCCGGCACCCTGTCGGGCGGGGAGCGCTTCCGGGCGACGCTGGCGGCACTGCTGCTCGCCGAACCGGCGCCGCAGCTGCTGATGCTGGACGAACCGACCAACAACCTGGACATGGCCTCAGTCCGGAAGCTGACGGCGGCGCTGGAGTCGTACGAGGGGGCGCTGATCGTGGCCAGCCACGACGTGCCGTTCCTGGAGTCGCTCGGGATCACCCGCTGGCTGCTGCTCGACGGTGAGCTGCGGGCGACGACGGCGGACACGGTGCGGGAGGAGCTGCGGGAGGCCCAGCCGGAGCGGCCCCGCGAGGCATCGCGGGAGACGTAGGACTTCCTCCCCCCGCGCGGACCGGGCACCGGGGCGAGACGCCGGTCTCCGCCGTGGGCGTCGACCGCCGCGGCCGGCAGCCGGATGCGGCGGCCGCGGCGGTCACGGCGGTCACGGCGGTCACGGCGGTCACGGCGGCCGCGTACGAGGCCTTCCCGGGCGGGGGCCCGAACCGGCCCGGCCCGGCCCTGTCCTGCTCTGCGTAGCCGTGATCGCGGCAGCGGGGGGCGGCCGGGCACGTGACCTGCCTCTCTGTGGGCCGGGCACGAGCTGCGTACATAACGGAACGTAACCGGACATCGCTGAGACGGGCTTGGCCGACCGCCTTACGGAGCCTTAACCTACGGTTTCGTAACCTACGAGTGCGTAGGTATTTCCGTTCCCCTTTCTCCGTCCCCAGGAGTCCCCGTGACACTCACCTCTCCCCACCTCGGCAGCTCGACCGGGTGGACCGACGCCCGCCTGCTGTACGCGCTGGAAGAGGTCGTGGAGAAGGAGCTCAACCGGCACCTCAAGGTCACCAAGGACTGGATGCCGCACGAGTACGTCCCTTGGTCCGACGCCCGGAACTTCCCGGGGCTCTTCGAGGACGGCGAGGCCTGGGACCCCTCCCAGTCCAAGGTCACCGACATCGGCAAGATCGCCCTCGTGGTGAACCTGCTCACCGAGGACAACCTCCCCAGCTACCACCACGAGATCGCCTCCCTCTTCGGCCGCGACGGCGCCTGGGGCACCTGGGTGCACCGCTGGACCGCCGAGGAGGGCCGGCACGGCATCGTGATGCGCGACTATCTGCTGGCCTCGCGCGCGGTGGACCCGGACAAGCTGGAGCAGTTCCGGATGGCCCACATGAGCGAGGGCTTCGAGTCCGACAACCGGCACTCGATGCTGCACTCCGTCGCGTACGTCGCCTTCCAGGAGCTCGCCACCCGCATCTCCCACCGGAACACCGGCCACCAGTCCGGCGACCCGGTCTGCGACCGGATGCTGGCGCGCATCGCCACCGACGAGAACCTGCACATGGTCTTCTACCGCAACCTGCTGGGCGCGGCCTTCGAGCTCGCCCCCGACCTGACCATGCAGGCCGTGCGGGACGTCGTCGTGAACTTCCGGATGCCCGGACACGGCATGCCGGGCTTCGAGCGGGCGGCCGCGCAGATGGCGATCGGCGAGATCTACAACATGCGCATCCACCACGACGACGTGCTGCAGCCCGTGCTGCGCTTCCTCAAGGTGCTCCAGATCGACGGCCTGGGCCCCGAGGGTGTGAAGGCCCAGGAGGAGCTGGGTCTGTACATGGCGGGCCTGGACAGCGAGGCGAGCAAGTTCGACGAGAAGCTCGCGGCCCGCAAGGCTCGCATGGCGGCGCGCGCGGCGGGCTGAACCACGCGCGGAGCCGTCACGCCCGGGCGCCCGGAGCCGTCCCATCCGCGCCCGGAGCCGCCACTCCCGGCGCCCGGAGCCGCCACTCCCGCGCTCACCACTCCGCCACGGCGTAGTCCTTGAGGAACACGCCGGAGAACGGCTCCCCCGCCTCGCCGCGCACGATCGGGTCGTAGATCCTGGCCGCGCCGTCGACGACGTCGAGCGGCGTACGGGTGCCGACGGCGGCGATCCTGGCCTTGCGCGGCGCGGGATTCTCGTCCGTGATCCAGCCCGTGTCGACGCTGCACATGTGGACGCCCTGTGCGGCGAGCTCGGCGGCGCTGGTGCGGGTGAGCATGTTCAGGGCGGCCTTCGCCATGTTGGTGTGGGGGTGGCCGCCCGTCTTGTTCCGCACGGCGAACCGGCCCTCCACCGCCGACACGTTGACGATGTAGCGACGCGGTCGCGGTGAGGCGAGCAGCAGCGGTAGCAGCCGGTCGCACAGCAGGGTCGGCGCGACGGCGTTGACGAGCTGGGCCTCCAGGAGTTCGGCGGCGTCCAGGTCGCCGAGCCGTACGGACCAGGAGTTCTGCGGCGAGAGGTCGGGCAGCAGCCCGGCCTCGTCAGGCGCGTCCGGCCTGTCCGGCCCGTCGAGGGCGGCGAGGCCGGTGAGACCGGCCAGGACCGGGACGCGGTCGGCGCTCTCGTACCCGGGCGCGCGGATCACGTCCTCCGGCAGTGCCTTGCGCTCCCCCGCGGCCAGCAGGGCGTACGACTCCGGGGGCCGGCGTATCGTCTGGGCCGCGTTGTTGACGAGTACGTCCAGGGGCCGGCCGTCCGCGCGCAGCCGCTCGCACAGGCCGAGGACCTGGCGGGGGTCGCGCAGGTCGATGGCGACGACCGTCAGCCGGTCCATCCACCGCTCACTGCCCTCGGCGGCCCGGAAGCGGCGCAGGGTGTCGTGCGGGAAGCGGCTGGTGACGAGCAGTTCGGCGCCGTCCCGCAGCATCATCAGGGCCAGCTGGAAACCGATCTTGACGCGGCCGCCCGTGAGGAGCACGCGCCGTCCGGTGAGATCGGTGGACAGGGCCCGGCGGGCCGTGTGGTCGGCGGCGCAGGGCGGGCAGAGCCGGTGGTAGAAGGAGTCGGCCTGTCGATAGGGCGTCTTGCAGACATAGCAGTAGCGCGGCCTGAGGAACACGCCCGGTGATTCCCTCCCGTCGGCCACCAGCGGCGCGTCCTCCCGCCGGTCGAGGGCCCCGGTCGCGGTGCGCGCGGCCAGCGCGGCATCGGCGGCCGACCGCTGGGCGCGCAGCGCCTTGCGGCGCTTGTTGCGACTCTCGCGGGCGAAGGTGGCGGCGAGCTCCTCGCCGCGCATGCGCGCGGGATCGCCGAGGGGCAGGCCGCGCAGCCTGCCGATCGTGCGGTCGAAGGCGGCCAGTTCCTCGTCCGTGACGGGTATGTGGTGGGGCTCCATGATCCGGTGATCGTAGTAAGAGCGGGTCAGGGACGGCATCCTGATATCGCCTCACCCGAGGCCGTGACGGGTTTTCCCCTCGTCTGCGACGGTCCGCCGGCGCGGTCGGCCATGGATTCCTGATCTTCAGGCCGCCCGCTCAGCCACGCTGCCGCTTCAGCCGGATCCGTTCCTTCTCCGAAAGCCCGCCCCACACCCCGAACCGTTCGTCGTGCGTCAGCGCGTACTCCAGGCACGCCACTCGCCCCTCGCACGCCCCGCACAACTGCTTCGCCTCGCGGGTCGAGGAGCCCGGGGCCGGGAAGAAGAATTCGGGGCCGGCCTGGGCACAGAGGGCGTTCTCCTGCCAGGTCATGTCCGAAGCAAGGGCGGGGACGGAAGCGGGGGCGGGGGCTGTCAGTACGGTGGTGTCGGTCTGCATGGCTGACACGTTGCCCCCTGGCCGTAAACGGTCCATCAACATTCGATCAATGCGGCGCGCCGATCTCCGTCCATCAGTCCGCCGACCCGCCGTCGGGAGCCTTCCCTTCGGCTCCTTCGGCTCCTTCGGGCCCTCCGGCCTTCTTGGCCCGGCTCGGCTGGACCCGCTTCGGCTCCCCGGGCATCTTCGGGTACTCCGGCGGATAGGGCAGATCCCCGAGACCGTGTTCCGCCTCGTCCCGACGGGCCAGTTCCAGCAGCCCCTCCAGGCTGAACCGCTCATCGTCCATGTCCGCGTGCACGTCGCCCACCTCGGCGTAGCGGGTCGGCATCGTCGTGATGTCGAAGTCCTGCGGCGTCGCGTCGTCGACCTCCTCCCAGCGCAGCGGCGCGGAGACCGGTGCGTGCGGGCGGGGGCGTACGGAGTAGGCGGAGGCGATCGTACGGTCGCGTGCGGTCTGGTTGTAGTCGACGAAGATCTTCTGCCCGCGCTCCTCCTTCCACCACTTGGTGGTCACGTGCTGCGGCATCCTGCGTTCCAGTTCACGGCCGGCGGCGATGGCCGCGCGGCGGACCTGGGTGAAGGTCCAGAGCGGCTGGATCGGGACGAAGACGTGCAGGCCGCGCCCGCCGGAGGTCTTGGGCCAGCCGCGCAGCCCGGCCTCGCCCAGAATCGCGCGCAGTTCGTGGGCGGCGCGCACGGCGTCGGCGTAGTCGGTGCCGGGCTGCGGGTCGAGGTCGAGGCGCAGTTCGTCGGGGTGGTCGGTGTCCTCGCGCCGCACCGGCCACGGGTGGAAGGTGACCGCGCCGAGGTTGGCGGCCCACAGCACGGCGGCGGGTTCGGTCGGGCACATCTCGTCGGCGGAGCGTCCGCTGGGGAAGGTGATGTGCGCGGTGGGGATCCAGTCCGGGAGGTACTTGGGGGCGCGCTTCTGGAAGAAGGATTCGCCGGTCACCCCTTCGGGGTAGCGCTCCAGGGTCGTGGGCCGGTCCCGCAGGGCGCGGGTGATGCCCTCGCCGACGGCCAGGTAGTAGCTGACCATGTCGAGCTTGGTGTAGCCGGTCTCGGGAAAGTACACCTTGTCGGGATTGGAGACGCGCACGGTCCGCTCGCCGACCTCCAGCTCGATCGCTGCCGCTTTTCCTGCCATGCGTGCCAGCGTAGGGCTCGCCGACAATCGCCGCATACCGGACAATCAATCCATGGATCTGCCGGTGATGCCCCCTGTGAAGCCGATGCTGGCCAAGTCCGTGAAGAAGATTCCGCCGGGGATGCAGTACGAGGCCAAGTGGGACGGCTTCCGTGCCATCGTGCACCGCGACGGCCCCGAGCTCGTCATCGGTAGCCGTACGGGCAAACCGCTGACGCGCTACTTCCCCGAGCTCGCCGAGGCGCTGCCGCCCCGGCTCCCGCGGCGGTGCGTGGTCGACGGCGAGATCGTGATCGAGCACGAGGGACGCCTCGACTTCGACCGGCTCACCGAGCGCATCCACCCCGCCGATTCCCGGGTGCGGATGCTGGCCGAGAGGACCCCTGCCCGGTTCATCGCCTTCGATCTGCTCGCCCTCGACGACGAGTCGCTGATGGACACGCCCCTCACGGACCGGCGGGCCGCCTTGGAGCAGGCCCTGAGCGGCGTGGACGCACCGGTCCATCTGGCGCCGGCGACGACGGATCCGGACGTGGCGGCGCGCTGGTTCGAGCAGTACGAAGGCGCGGGCCTCGACGGCGTGATCGCCAAACCGCTGGATCTGCCGTACCGGCCGGACGCCCGGCTGATGTACAAGATCAAGCACGAGCGGACGGCCGACGTGGTGGTGGCCGGCTACCGCTTCCACAAGAGCGGGCCGGTGGTCGGCTCCCTGCTGCTCGGCCTGTACGACCGGGGCGGCACCCTCCAGCACGTCGGCGTCTGCGCGGCCTTCACCGCCAGGCGCCGCGAGGAACTCGTCGAGGAGCTCGCACCGCTTCGGATGGACCCACCCGACGCGCACCCCTGGGCGGCGTGGGCGCAGGAGGCGGCTCACCAGAGCGCGCGGCTCCCGGGCGCGCCGAGCCGCTGGTCGGGGAAGAAGGACCTGTCGTGGGTGGCGTTGCGGCCGGAACGGGTCTGTGAGGTCGGGTACGACCACATGGAGGGCGACCGGTTCCGGCACACGGCCCAGTTCAAGCGGTGGCGGCCGGACCGTACGCCGGAATCCTGCGGGTACGCACAGCTGGAGGAACCGGTCTCCTACGACCTGTCGGAGGTACTGTCCCCGCCTCCCTAGCCCTTCTGGCCTCCCCCGACTTCCCGACTTCCCGGCTTCCCCGCCCCCCGTCTCAGCGGTAGAGGTCCTCGATCTCGGCGGCGTAGGCGGCCGCGACCGCGTGTCGCTTGATCTTGAGGGAGGGCGTGAGCAGGCCGTTGTCCTCGGTGAACTCCCCCGGCACGATGCGGAACATGCGGATCGCCTCGGCCCGGGAGACGGCCTGGTTGGCGTAGTCGACGGCCTTCTGGACGTCGGCGATCAGCTCGGGGTCGTCGCAGAGTGCGGCCGCCGGAGTGTCCCGGGGGCGCTTGCGAACGGCCAGCCAGTGCTGGACCGCCTCAGGGTCGAGGGTGACGAGGGCGGCGACGCAGGGACGGTTGTCGCCGACGACCATGCACTGGCCCACCGGCGGACGGCTGCGCAGCCGGTCCTCCAGTACGGCCGGTGAGACGTTCTTCCCGCCGGAGGTGACCAGGATGTCCTTCTTGCGGCCGGTGATGACCAGATAGCCGTCGTCGTCGAGGGCGCCGAGGTCACCGGTGGCGAACCAGCCGTCCCGCAGCGCTTCCCGCGTGGCCTCGGGGTTGTTCCAGTACGCGGTGAACACGATGGGGCCCTTGACGAGGATCTCGCCGTCGTCGGCGATGCGGACGGCGGTGCCGGGGACGGGCCGGCCGACGGTGCCCGGCCGGGGCCGCAGGGGCGGGGTGACGGTGGCGGCGGCGGTGGTCTCGGTCAGGCCGTAACCCTCGTAGACGAGGATGCCCGCGGCGTAGAAGAAGAGGCTCAGGCGGCGGTCGAGCGGGGAGCCGCCGCTGATGGCGTACCGCAGTCTTCCGCCGAGCTCCTTGCGGATACGGCGGTAGACGAGCAGGTCGTAGAGCGCCCGGGCAGCCCTGAGTCCGAGGCCGGGGCGGCCGCCTCCGCCCAGCAGGTGGTCGAGCGCCGCCTCGCCGAAGCGGACGGCGACGGAGTCGGCGCGGTCGAAGGACGAGCCGCGCCCGAGCTTCTCGGCGGTGGCCCGGCCGGTGTCGTGGATCTTCTCGAAGAGATAGGGCACGCCGACGACGAAGGTCGGCCTGAACCGCCGCAGTTCGGGGCGGAGCTCGTCGGGCTTGATGCTCGAAAAGTGCCCGAGTTCGATACGGGCCATGAGGCAGGCGATCTGGAGGGTGCGCCCGAGAATGTGGGCGAGCGGCAGGAAGAGGAGGGTCGAAGCCGTCTGACCGGTGACCTCCTTGAAGACCGGATGCAAAAGTTCGACGGTCGTCGACGCCTCGGCGTGGAGGTTGCCGTGCGTGAGGACACAGCCCTTGGGGCGGCCGGTGGTGCCCGAGGTGTAGCAGAGGGTGGCGATGGTGTCCGGGGTGAGCCCCGCGCGGCGCTCGGTGACCTCGCCCTCCGGTGTCTCGCTCCCCAGTGCGGCGAGTTCGGTCAGGCCGCCGGAGTCGAGCTGCCAGACACGGGGTGGTCCCGGCAGCGCCACGGCCGCCTCGGCGACCGCGGCGGTGTGCTCGGCGTTCTCGGTGACGACGTGACGGGCTCCGGAGTCCCGCAGGATCCAGGCGATCTGCTCGACGGAGGAGGTGGCGTAGACGGGCACGCTCTGTCCGCCGACGGCCCAGACGGCGAAGTCGAGCACGGCCCACTCGTAACTCGTCCGCGCCATCAACGCGACCCGGCCCCCGACGTCGAGCCCGGCGGCGATCAGACCCTTGGCCGTCGCCATCACGTCGCCGGCGAACTCGGCCGCGGTGACGGGCAGCCAGTGCCCGTCCCGCCGTCGGCGGATGACGACGGCCCCGGGGTCCTCGGCGGCGTTGACGAACGGGATGTCGGCGGGGGTCCCGGCGGCGTGCGGAGCGACGACGAGCCCGGTGCGCGCCTCCCGTACGACCCCGTTCTCCCGGATCACCTCCACGGGAAACCGGTCGAGGAGATCGGCACGCTTCCTGGCCTGCTTCAGATCCTTGCGTACGCCCATGGGGGCTCCTGTTCGCGGCGTGCGGGTGGGGAGTTGCCTGGAGCGGTGGACTGGCTGCGGGGGGATCGACTGCCCCGGGGACGCACCCCCGAGGGCTTACTCATGAGTCAACTTACTCACGCGTAATCAGATTTCAACACCCCTGCAGCGATGACTCGACACGGCGGCGAGCCGCCCCGCAAACCTCAAGGACCGGTCGCTCGGGGGTGAGATGCTTCACATTCCTCAGCGAGCGTTCCGCCGCCGAATCCGGAATTCCGGCGCGATGTTCGGTGGACTCCTGGGCGATCCCGGCACCTCGTGGCGGCCCGGTGATCGCGCAGCGCGCCGCACACCTGCGGGAACGTCCCGCGCCGCTGCCGCCCCGCCCCGGCACACGCGGCTCCGACGATCCGTACGCCGCGCCGAACGGCCCGAGCGCCGTTGCGCCGCGGAGACATCCCCGTCGACGAACCCGGAAGCGCATCCGGTACGTATGTAAGGAAGACCCCGCCTCGCCCCGCACCCACAAGGACTGACTCGTGATCACCTCGCCCTCGCGCCTCGTTCCCGTTCCGATCCCCGACCGTGTGGCCGCGTTGATCGGTTCCTGCCTGCCGCTGCACGTCCTGCAGGCGGAGGTCGACGCCGACTGCGCCGCGCGCGAGGTGTACCGATTCCGCGGGCCGCTCTGCGCGGAGGACCGCGCGGACCGCGAGCACGCCCTGGCCACGCTGGCGCGGGCGAACAAGATCCTGGCGAAGCACCACCCCCTCCTGCCGGTGCGCCCGCGGTAACGGGACCGGAGGACGCGGCACACCCCGCCCGCAGCGCCGCCCGTTCGGGCCCCACCCCGCCCGCAGCGCCGCCCGTTCGGGTCCCACCCCGCCCGCAGCGCCGCCCGTTCGGGTCCCACCCCGTCCGAAGCGCCGCGCATTCGGCTCCCATCGCCTCCGGAGCCTCGCCCGTTCGACCTGTGGACCGTTCCAGGCGTAGCCGTTCGAGGTGTAGCCCGTTCGAGGCGCCGCCCCGCCGCCGCACCGGTTCGGCCGTCTCCCGCATGCGGGCGGCGACGCCCGGTGTGAGGCTGCGAGGGTGACCACCACCAGCGAAACCGGCCCCGCGCCCCGGGTCGCCGAGCCCCCCGTGCTCGACAGCCGCCGCCGCAACATCGTCTTCGGCACGATCATGCTCGGCGTCCTGCTCGCCGCGCTGGACCAGACGATCGTCGGCACCGCCCTGCCGACGATCGTCTCGGACCTGGGCGGCGCCGCCCACATGTCCTGGGTGGTCACCGCCTACCTGCTGGCCGAGACGGTCGCCACCGTCCTGGTCGGCAAGTTCGGCGACCTCTTCGGCCGCAAGGTGATCTTCCAGATCTCCGCGATCGTCTTCATCACGGGCTCGTTCCTCTGCGGCCTCGCCGCCAACATGACGCTGCTGATCCTCTGGCGCGGTCTGCAGGGCATCGGCGCCGGCGGCCTGATGGTCACCTCGATGGCGCTGATCGCCGATGTGATCCCGCTGCGCGACCGCGGGAAGTACCAGGGCGCGATCGGCGCCGTCTTCGGCGTCTCCACCGTCATCGGACCGCTGCTCGGCGGCCTCTTCACCGATCACCTGAGCTGGCGCTGGGCGTTCTACGTCAACGTCCCCATCGCGATCCTGGTCGTCATCGCCGCCGCCCGCACGATTCCCTCCGTGCGCTCCGCGAGCCGGCCGGTCATCGACTACGCCGGCATCGCGCTCGTCGCGGCCGGTTCCAGCGCGCTGATCCTGGCGACCAGTTGGGGCGGCAACGAGTACGCATGGGGCTCCGGCGTCATCATCGGGCTGTTCGCCGGCGGTCTGATCGCCCTCGCGCTGTTCTGCTGGGTGGAGACCCGGGCCGCCGAACCGATGCTGCCCATGCGGCTGTTCGCCAATCCGGTGTTCACCGTCTGCTCCGTGCTGAGCTTCGTGGTGGGCTTCGCCATGCTCGGCTCCATGACCTTCCTCCCGTCGTATCTCCAGTACGTCGACGGGGACTCGGCCACCCTCTCCGGCATCCGGACCCTGCCGATGGTCGTCGGTCTGCTGATCGCCTCGATCTACAGCGGCAATGTGGTGAGCAAGACCGGCCGCTACCGCATCTTCCCCATCGCCGGCTGTCTGGTGATGGGGGTCGGCCTCTTCCTTCTGTCGCTGATGGACACGGAGACCGGCACGTGGCTCGAGTCGCTCTACATGTTCGTGCTGGGTGTGGGCATCGGCCTGTGCATGCAGGTGCTCACGATCGCCGTGCAGAACACCGTGGACTACGCCGATCTCGGCACCGCCACCTCGGGCGTCACCTTCTTCCGTACCCTCGGCAGCGCCTTCGGCACGGCCGTCTTCGGCACCATCTACGCCAACTCCCTCCGTCCCAACCTCGGCCAGGGCGTCGGCGAGGCCGCCGCCCTCCCCGGAGCTCCGGACCCGTCCGTCCTCGCGGGCGCCGCGCAGAGCCCCTCGGGTGTCCACGGGCTGCCGGACGACATGGCGGCGCCGATCGTCCAGGCCTATGCGGACACGTTGCACACGGTCTTCCTCTGGACGGTGCCGGTCGCCGCGATCGGCCTCGTCGTGGCGCTCTTTCTGAAGGAGGTGCCGCTCAGGGACACCGCCCGGGCTTCGGCACCCGACATGGGCGAGGGGTTCGCCTCGCCCACGACGGCGGGCGACTCGGCCAAACTGCTCGAACTCTCCGTCGGCCGGATCATGCGGAAGACGGGCCTCGACACGGCGCGCCGGATCGTCGCCGACTCCGACACCCGGCTGGACACGGCCGGCGCGTGGGCGGTGATGCAGGTGGAGCTCTTCACCCGGCTGGTCGGGCACGCCAGCCTGGGTCTGATCTCGGCCGGCCGCCGGGTGCCGCCGGAGGTGCTGCTGCCGGTCTTCGACCGCATGGTCGACGAGGGGTTCCTGACCAGGGACGGCACACTGCTCTCGCACACGCCGGCGGGGAAGCGGGAGGCCGAGGTCATCACCCATGCCTGGTCGGACTGGCTCAGCTCCCGGATCGAGCACGAGCGCGGCCGGCCGAGCGGGCCGGAGCTGCGGGCGGCGACGGACGCCATCGCCAAGAAGCTGATCGCGGAGGATCTCGCGAGCGGCCTGCCGTCGGGCCGCCGCGAGCCGGTCGGCGTGACGTCCTGATCAGGAGTCGGGTGTCGGGCCGCCGCGAGACGGTCGGCGTCACGTCCTGACCGAGGCGCTCGGTGGCGGGCGCCCTCGGGCCGAGGCGCCGTCTTCGGGCGCAGTTCACGGGCGCCGCGCCGGCCCGCCCTCACGCGCCGTCGAGGAACTCCCCGTCCACATACACCCATGCCCCCTCGTGCCGCCGGAAACGGCTGCGCTCGTGCAGTGAGCCGGGCGCTCCTCCGTGGGTGTACCGGGCGACGAAGGTGACGGTCCCGTCCTGGTGGAAGGCGGTGCCGTCGGTCGTGTCCCGGATCTCCAGGCCCGTCCAGCGCAGTGACCGGTCGAAGTCGACCTCGCCGGGCCGGGTCTCCGGCGCCCAGGTGCGCAGCAGATACGCCTCGTCGCGGACGACGAAGGCGCTGTAGCGGGAGCGCATGAGGAGCTCCGCCGTGGGTGCGGTGGTCGGGCCGGCGTGGAAGCGCCCGCAGCACGCGCCGTAGGTGGCGGTGAGACCGCAGGGGCAGGGGGTGTCTGCGGAGACGGCGGGGCGCTGGGGCCGGGTGGGGTTCTTGCGGGCGTTGCGTCGGGACATGGGGCCATTGTGTCGTGGGGCGTCCGAGGTCGGGATCGCGCCATGTGTGCGGCGGGGGCCGCGCGGGCCTTCCGGGTACCGGTGGACGCCCGTATGCTCCTGCGCCGGACGTGACTGTTACCGCCGGTAAAGGGGTTGGGGCATGAACCGTACGGGCACCTCGCGACGCACCTTCGTGACCACGGCCGCCGCGGTCACCGGCGCGGCCGCCGTCGTAGCCGTACCGGCCTCGGCCACCGCGGCCGAGACGACGGTGGCCGAGACGAGGACGCCGGCCGCCGCGGCCCCCTCCGTCGCCGTGCTCGGCGGCGGGGTCGCCGGTCTGACCGCCGCCCACGAACTGGCCGAACGCGGCTTCCGTGTCACCGTCTACGAGCGCCGGGCGCTCGGCGGAAAGGCCCGTTCGATGGACGTGCCGGACAGCGCGCGCGGCGGCCGGCGGGCGCTCCCCGCCGAGCACGGCTTCCGGTTCATCCCCGGCATCTATCACAACCTCCCCGACACCATGCGGCGCATCCCCTTCCCCGGGAACGCGAACGGCGTCTGGGACAACCTGGTCGCCCCCGCCGAGATGTCCTTCGCCCGCACCGGCCGTGAGGACCTGCGCATCCCGCTCCCCTGGCCCGGCCACCGGCCCGCCGAGCTCACGCTCGACGAGATCCGCCGCGCCCTGACCGCGCTCCTGGAGACCGTCCGCTCCATCCCGCTCGCCGAGGCCGCGTACTTCGTCAACCGCTTCCTGGTCTTCCTCACCAGCTGCGACGAGCGGCGGAACGAGACCTGGGAGCGGACCCCGTGGTGGGAGTTCCTGCGGGCCGAGCGGATGAGCTACGACTACCAGCGCATCCTCGCCGTCGGCCTCACCCGCAACATCGTGGCCACCAAGGCCGAGGAGGCCAGCACCCGTACGGTCGCCACGCTCCTGGAGGCCTTCGCCTTCAACGCCCTCGGCCGTGGCGCCGACGGGCCCCTCGACCGGATCCTGAACCTGCCCACCAACGAGGCCTGGATCGACCCGTGGGTCGCCCATCTGACCGGCCTGGGCGTCGAGTTCCGGGTCGGCTGGACCGTACGGGAGATGGCGTACGACTCCGGAGCCGGACGGATCGCGGCGGCGGTGATCGAGGACCCGCAGGGCGTCCGCCGTTCGATGACCGCCGACCATTACGTCTCCGCGATGCCGGTCGAGCACGCCCGGCGGACCTGGGGCGCGGCGCTGCGGGCGGCCGACCCGCAGCTCGCGCGGTGCGACAGGCTGGAGACGGACTGGATGACGGGCATTCAGTTCTATCTGACCGAGCCCGCACCGCTGTTGGCCGGTCATGCCAACTGCATCGACTCGCCCTGGTCCCTGACGTGCATCCAGCAGGCGGGGCACTGGCCGTCCCGCGACTTCGCCGCCGACTACGGCGACGGGTCCGTCGTCGACTGCCTCTCGGTGGACATCTCGGAGTGGGACCGGCCCGGCGTCCTCTACGGCAGGACGGCCAAGCAGTGCACCCGCACCGAGGTGGCCCGGGAGGTGTGGGCGCAGCTCAAGGCCGCCTTCAACGACACGGGCCGTACGGTGCTCAAGGACGGCGCCCTGCACTCCTGGTCCCTCGACCCGGGCGTGGACGGCCTCGGCACCCCGAACCCGACCAACGACGACCAGCTCCTCATCCACCCCGTCGGCACCTTCCACAACCGCCCGCGGGCGGCGACGAAGATCCCCAACTTCTACCTGGCCGGCGACTACGTCGCCGTCGACATCGACCTCGCGACGATGGAGGGCGCCAACGCCTCCGCCCGCCAGGCGGTCAACGCGCTCCTCGACCGTACGGGCTCGGCCGCCGCGCGCTGCACGGTGAAGCCGCTCTTCCGCGCCCCCGAGCTGGAGGCCCTCAAACGGCACGACCGGCTCCGCCACCGTCTCGGTCTGCGCAACGCCCTCGACGCGGGCTGACCGCCCCCTCGCTCAGGGGCGGTAGCGCAGCGGATGCTCCTCGGGCACTTCGACGACGGCGATCCGGACGCCGTCGGGGTCAGCGATCCACATCTCGACCAGGCCCCAGGGCTCCTTCACCGGCTCCCGGAGCACCTCCACCTCCTTGCCTCGCAGCTCCTCGCGGACCGCGCGCACATCGTCCACCTGCAGCCAGAGCCGCAGCTCCGGCGGGGGCGGGGGCGCGGCGGCTCGCCCGGAGACCTCCAGGAAGCCGCCGCCGAGGAAGTAGACGGTGCCCCGATCGGGTCCGGTGCCGAACTCGCGGTACACCGCGAGCCCGAGCGTCTCGCCGTAGAAACGCCGGGATCGCTCGGGATCGGCCGGCCGAAGCAGAATCCGGCTGCTCAGTACGTGCATCGCAGTAGCGTACGACCATGAAACTGACGATTCTCGGAGGCGGCGGATTCCGGGTCCCGCTCGTGTACGGCGCGCTGCTGGCGGACCACGCCGAGGGGCGGGTCAGCCACGTCACGCTTCACGACCTCGACGCCGGACGGCTCTCGGCCGTCGCCCGGGTCCTCGCCGAGCAGGGTGCTGGGGTGGCCGACGCCCCGTCGGTCGAGGCGACGACGGACCTGGACGAGGCGCTGCGCGGCGCCGACTTCGTCTTCTCGGCGATCCGGGTGGGCGGTCTCGAAGGCCGGGCGGCCGACGAGCGGATCGCGCTCGCCGAAGGGGTGCTCGGCCAGGAGACGGTCGGCGCGGGCGGTATCGCCTACGGTCTGCGGACGGTGCCCGTCGCCTTGCACATCGCCCGGCGGGTCGCCGCACTCGCCCCGGACGCCTGGGTCATCAACTTCACCAACCCGGCCGGTCTGGTGACCGAGGCCATGTCCCGGGTCCTCGGGGACCGGGTCATCGGCATCTGCGACTCTCCCGTGGGACTGGGCCGCCGGGTCGCCCGGATCCTCGGCGCCGACCCCGACGAGGCGTGGATCGACTACGTGGGTCTGAACCACCTCGGCTGGCTGCGCGGTCTGCGGGTCGGCGGACGTGACCAGCTGCCGCGTCTGCTCGCGGACGAGCAGGCGCTCGGCTCCTTCGAGGAGGGCAAGCTCTTCGGCGCCGACTGGCTGCGCTCGTTGGGCGCGATCCCCAACGAGTACCTGCACTACTACTACTTCAACCGGGAGGCCGTTCAGGCCTACCAGCGGGCCGAGCGGACCCGGGGCGCCTATCTCCTCGGCCAACAGGCCGGTTTCTACGAGGAGATGAGCAAGCCCGACACGCCTGCGCTGGCCACCTGGCAGCGCACCCTCGCCGACCGGGAGGCCACGTACATGGCCGCCAACCGGGAGGCCGCCGGGGTGGGCGAGCGGGACGAGGACGACCTGGAGTCGGGCGGGTACGAGAAGGTCGCCCTGGCGCTGATGCGGGCGATCGCGCGCAACGAGCGCGCCACCCTCATCCTCAACGTCCGTAATCGCACGACCCTTTCGGTGCTCGACGCGGACGCGGTCGTCGAGGTGCCCTGTTTCGTGGACGCGGCCGGCGCGCACCCGGTGTCGGTGGCACCCCTGCCGTACCACGCGGTGGGTCTGGTGACGGCGGTCAAGGCGGTCGAACGCGAGGTGCTGGCGGCGGCGGAGAGCGGATCGCGTGCGACGGCGGTCAAGGCGTTCGCGCTGCATCCACTGGTGGACTCGGTGACCGTGGCGCGCCGGCTGGTCGACGGCTACACGGCCGAGCACGAGGGTCTGGCGTACCTGCGAAGGTGAGGCGACAGGCCGACGACGGCTGGTGAACATCTTTACGTCACTCGGGGCACGGCCTACGCTCGCGCCCCATGGATTCTCCTGGCATGCGTTTTCGAAGGGCGGCGGCCGGCCTCACGACGGCCTGTCTGCTGACCGCCGGTCTGGTCGGCGCCGGACCGGCGGTCGCCGGACCGGCGCCCGTCATCGAGGCCGCCACCGTCGTCCCCGTCCAGACGACCGGCCCCGCGGACAAGCGGTTCAACCTGGTGGTCATGGGCGACGGTTACACGGCCGAGGAGATGCCGGCGTTCCGCGCCGACGTCGAGAAGCATCTGAACGTTCTGTGGAGCATCGAGCCGTTCGCCTCGTACCGTTCGTACATCAACGTCTGGGCGGTGGAGGTGCCTTCGCGCGAGTCGGGCGTCGACTGCGACCCGGGGCTCGACGCCCCGCGCCGGGACACCGCCCTGGGCATGGGCTTCTGGGGCGGCTGCGACCCGGACAGCGTGCAGCGGCTGCTGACCGTCGACAGCAGGCTCGCCGGCGCGCTCGCCGATCTCGTACCGGGTACGAGCGGCGCCAACCGGCAGATCGTGGCGCTGGCCCACAGCGACACCTACGGCGGGGCGGGGGGCAGTTACGCCACGGCGTCCGGCGGGAACGCCCTCTCCTCCCTCATCACCCCGCACGAGATCGGCCACTCGCTGGGCAGGCTCCAGGACGAGTACGACTACTACGCGCGTGGGGTCCCCGGCGGCGTGTACTCCGGCCCCGAGCCCTCCTCGGCGCATCACACGCTCCGCACCGAGCGGGAGATGCGGGACGAGCGCGCCAAGTGGTGGCGCTGGCTGGGCGAACGCAGCGAGGCGGGCGGCGTCATCGGCCGGTACGAGGGCGGGCTGTACAGCACCGGTGGTGTCTGGCGGCCGAGCAAGCACTCGATCATGAAGACGCTCGGCTACGCCTTCGACCAGGTGGAGCGGGAGGTGATGGTCCAGGCGATCTCGGCGAAGGTGGACCTCGTCCAGGGCCACACCCCCGACACGGCCCCGATCGGCGCCGACCGGACGGTGTGGGTCGACACCTTGCACCCGCTCGGTGGAGAACTCGATGTGGTGTGGCGGCTGGACGGCCGGGCGCTGGACCGTGGCAACGCCCGCACCCTGGACCTGCGCGAGCTGGCCCTCTCCCCCGGCGCCCACACGCTGACGGCGACGGTGAGCGACCCGACCCCGTTCGTCCGCGACCCCGCCGTGCGGGGCTCCGCCGCCCTGACCCGTACGGTGACGTGGACGGTCGACCCCGCGCTCAGCACACCCCGGGACGACGTCGGGGCCGCGTTCACCGGCCACACCCCGACCGAGGCGCCCGTCGGAGGGCGGTCGGTGGTCCACGCCGACACCACCCACCCGACCCACCGCACCTTCGCCGTCCGGTGGCGCCTCGACGGCCGTACCGTCGCGAACCCGGGCAACGACCGTGATCTGGACCTGCGTTCGCTCCGCCTCACCGACGGCACCCACACCCTGACGGCACGGATTCCCGGCTCGGACGCCGAGTTGAGGTGGACGGTCGACGCCCGGGCGGCGTCGACGTCGTACGAACTGTCACCGCCGCTGCGCACGGTGCAGCGGCCGGGCAGGCCGGTCGAGTACGTCTACGACGGCGAGTTCACGATGCGGCTGGCGGGGCGGGACGACCGACCGGGGCCCGTGGTGAGCCAGTTCCGCGTGGACGGCGACGGCTGGTACACGTACTACGGCTGGCCCACGGACGCCGACGCGCCGTTCCGCTTCTCGCCGGGCGGCACGGTGATCGACGACCTCGTGTACGGGAAGCTGGGCCGGAGCCGCGCGGTCCCGTGGGACGACGCCACGCCGGACTACGGCACGCACACGGTGGAGTACCGCACGATCGACGCGGCGGGGAACGTGGGCGCGGCGCGGACGTTCCTGGTGACGCTGGTGGAGCCCCGGGGCTGACGGCCGAAGGCCCGCGGACCGGACGGTCCGCGGGCCTTCGAGCGGGTACGGCGACAGGTCAGAGCTTGCGGCCGACGCCGGCCCACCCCGGGATGGGGTCGTCGCCCTGAACCGGGACGGCCTCGCCCAGCTCCGGGTGCCACTCAGCCGTGAGCGAGACGCCGGGCTCGACCAGCTCGAGGCCGTCGAAGAACGCGGCCAGCTCGTCCCGCGAACGCGGGCGCAGGGTCAGGCCACGGGCCTTGTACATGCCGACGGCCTTCGCCGCGCCCTCCGGGTCGAAGTCCCCGGTGACGTGCGACAGGACGAGGTAGCTGCCCGGTGCGAGCTTCTCGACGAGCTTGCCGACCAGGTCGTACGCGCCGTCCTCGTCCCCGACGAAGTGCAGCAGGGCGAGCATCGACAGCGCGATGGGCTGGTCGAAATCAAGGACCTTTCCGGCCCTTTCGAGGATCAGTTCGGGGTCGCGGGCGTCCGCCTGGATGTACTCGGTGGCCCCTTCGGGCGTCGAGCGCAGCAGCGCGGCCGCGTGCGCGAGCACGATCGGATCGTTGTCGCAGTAGACGACCCTGGACTCGGGCGCGGCCTCCTGGGCGATCTGGTGCAGGTTGGGCTCGGTCGGGATGCCCGTGCCGATGTCCAGGTACTGCCGTACGCCGTTGGCGCTGAGCCAGCGGATGGCGCGGTGCATGAAGGCCCGGTTGACCCGGGCCATGTCCCGGCCGCGGGCGTCGACGGTGAGCAGCTGCCGGGCCATCTCCTCGTCGACCGGATAGTTGTCCTTGCCGCCCAGGAACCAGTCGTACATCCGTGCGGGATGCGGCTTGCTGGTGTCGATCCGTACGGCTGCGGGGTCCTGGGTCATCGGGGCTCCTGGTCGGCGGAGGAACTACGGTTGCTGGAGCAAGAGTTACGCGACGGTAGGGGTGTGACGGAAGGGGTCAGGTGAGCAGAAAGTCGGCCTGACCGGATTTCGCTCCTTGGATGAACGCGGCGATCTCGCCGTGGGTGTAGATGAGCGCTGGTCCTTCAGGGTCTGCGGACTGTCGCACGGCGACTCTGCCGTCGGCCAGCTTCATGGCCTCCACGCAGTTGCCCCCGTTCCCGCCGCTCCAGGGCTTGTGCCATCCCTCGGCACCGAGCTCCGCGGCGGGCATGCCGTTGTATATGCGATCCATTCACAGCTCCTTGCGGAGATCCTTGAGGATCTCCTTCGTGCGTTGTGCAGTCGCGGCCTGGGCCGCCATGCGGTCCATGACCTCGAGATGGGAAGCCACCTCGGGGCGCGCGTCGAGGTAGACGGCGCCGGTCAGGTACTCGCTGTAGACCATGTCCGGGAGTTCGGGCATGGCGAAGCGGAAGAGGACGAACGGTCCGTAGGTGCCGGGGTGGTGGCCGGACGCGAACTCCGCGATCTGCAGGGTGACGTTCGGCAGCTCGGACGCTTCGAGCAGCCGGTCGAGCTGGTCGCGCATCACTTCCGGCCCGTCGCCGACCGGTCGGCGCAGGACTGTCTCGTCCATGATCACCCAGAACTTCGGTGCGTCGTCCCTGGTCAGCAGGGACTGCCGCTCCATCCTCAGGGCTACATGACGTTCGATCTCCTCGGCATCGCTGCCGCCGACGGCCCCGCTGCGCAGAATGGCGCGGGCGTACCCCTCGGTCTGCAACAGACCGGGGACGAACTGCGGTTCGTACGCCCGGATGAGGCTCGCGGCCCCCTCCAGGCTGACGTACATGGAGAACCAGCCGGGCAGCACGTCGTGGAACCGCTGCCACCAGCCGGGAAGGTTGGCCTCCTCGGCGAGGGCGATGAACCCCTCGGCCTCGGAGTCGGTGATGCCGTACGCCTTCAGCAGGAGCTGGACGTACGGGATCTTCAGCGCGACCTCCGCGGTCTCCATGCGGCGGATCGTGGCCGGCGCGACGCGGAGGACCTTGGCGGCCTCCTCCCGCTTCAGGCCGGCCCGCTCGCGCAGATCCTGCAGACGCTTGCCGAGAACGACCTGTCCCACCGTGGGGGCGGACCGCGGCTCGCTCACTCCCAGACCTCCCCGACGCGCTCTGTTTCGACCGAGTGTGCCATGAAGAGGTGCCAGAGAGAACACGGCACTCTGCAATTTTCAGAGTGCCACTTGCCAAGTGTCCTCGTCAGGAGCAGAGTACTCCGATGAACCAGTACGCGCTGCTGCCGCGCGCCGCCACGGGGGGCGACGTACGGAGCTGCTTACCCACTGTTGTGAGGAACCGGTCGTGGCTTCTGGTAACGCGCTCCCCTCAGATCTCATGAGCCCCCGCGTCATGACCCAGCGCCCACGAACCGGTGTCACCCGCCCCGATATCCGACGTTTCGCCTTCGAGCTCCCGGCCCGCACGGAATCCGTCTCGCGCGCCCGCAGGCTGGCGGAGGAGCGGCTCATCCTCTGGGGCTGCGATCCGGAGATACGCGACACGGTCACCCTGATCGTCTCCGAACTCGTCACCAACGCGGTCGTGCACACCGCGAGCGGTCATGTCGTCTGCGAACTGCGGGAGGGCGAGGAGCAGTTGCGCATAGCGGTACGGGACGAGGGCGGCGCGGGCGACCCGTTGATCCGCGACTGCGGCGAGGACGAGCGCGGCCGAGGGCTGCTGCTGGTGGACGGCCTGTGCACCGCCTGGGGCGCGGACCGCACGGGGCACGGAACGGCCAGAGTCGTGTGGGCGGAGCTGGCCCACGGCATGGGGGAGCCGTGCTGAGGTCGATGGCGACGCTGCTGGCCCCTCGGGCGCGCCGGACCACGCCCACGGGCTCGACCCGTCTGATCGTCCCCCCGGCCCTCTCGACCAGCCTGGGCTGCGACGCGGTCGGCGTGCCGGCCCGCTACGGCTTCCGGATCCTCTCCCGCCTGCCCGCGAAGGGTTGCGTCTACGCCGACACCGACTGGTGGTGGTGGCTGGTCCCGGCCGGCTCCGACCTGGACCTGCTCTGGCCCATGCCGGCCTGTTACGCCACCGGCGCGGAGATCCCCGACCGCCGCCCCCGCCTGATCCACCACCCGGACGGCACGTCCCCGTACACCCCGCCGATCCCCCTCTATCTGCTCACCTGCCAGCTGACCGGCATCGCCCCCTCGTGGACGGCCGTGCGGCCGCGGGGCGACGGCGTACTGTCTGAGCATGTTCACCCCACAGGGCCCGACCGCCCGTGAGCTGACCTACCAGGCGCTCGCCTCGGTGGAACGCGGCTACGACCTGCTGGCGAAGAAGTTCGACGAGACGCCCTTCCGCACCCCCGACCACATCCTCTGCGCGGTGACGGACACCCTGCGCCCGCTGGGCCCCTTCGCCACGGGCCTCGACCTCTGCTGCGGGACGGGCGCGGGCCTCTGCGTCCTCCGGTCGCTGTGCACGGGCCGGGTCGCGGGCGTCGACTTCAGCGCGGGGATGCTGACCGAGGCCCGCCGCGCTCACCCCACGACCACCCTGATCCGCGCGGACGCCTTGGCTCTCCCCTTCGCGCCCGTCTTCGACCTCGCGGTGAGTTTCGGCGCCTTCGGCCACTTCCTGCCGGGGGAGCAGCAGATCCTCTTCCAGCAGGCTCACGCCTCCCTGCGCCCCGGCGGCCTCTTCGCCTTCCCCCTCCCCGCTCCCCCGCGCGTCGGCTCGCTGCCCTACTGGGCCCTGCTCGGCTTCGACACCGTGATGCGGGTCCGCAACGCGGTGTGGCGCCCGCGCTTCGTCATGTACTACCGCACCTTCCGGCTCGCGGACGTGCGGGCGAAGCTGGAGCGGGCGGGCTTCGAGGTGTCGCTGCTGCCGGTCGAGTCCTTGGGGCGCCGGGAGGACGGGAGCCCGAGGTGCCGGGTGGTGGTGGCACGGAAGGTCTGAACGGATGGGCGGCTTCCGCCGCCCTGTGCCGCCCCGGCAGGGCGCAGCCCGCCCAAAACGAAAGTGCTGGTTGAGAACATCTCAACCAGCACTTGGGGCGAGATCCCGGGAGATCTCTCTGTGTGTCCGAGGGGGGACTTGAACCCCCACGCCCGATAAAGGGCACTAGCACCTCAAGCTAGCGCGTCTGCCATTCCGCCACCCGGACCAGGTGTTGTGCCGCTTTGGGGTGTTCCCCGCGGCGACATGGATAACTCTACCAGGGGTTCGAGGCGCCTTTCACCCACGTTTCCCGTGGTCAGTGAGGTGCGGCGGGTCGGTTGCGCTTGATCCGCCCGGCGCCGGGCGGCGCACGTGCGGACGGTGATCACGGCTTCACGGGGCGTCGTCGGCCTCTCCGGGGCGGCGGCGCCTAGCCTGCGCGAGGTGGGTTACTTCTCCGAGTACCGCCGGCCCCGGATGCTCTCGCCGCTGCGCGAGCATCTGCGGGACACCTTCTGGTTCGCCCCGGTCGTCGCGATGGCGGGGGTGTTCGTGCTGTGGGCGGCGGCGTCCGCCGTGGACACGGCGCTCGTCGAGGCGCTGCAGGAGGCGGAGGCGTACGACGAGGTCACCGAGCTGATCGGGATCGTCGAGGACGCCAAGACGATCGTGACGACCATCAGCTCCGCGATGATGACCTTCATCGGTGTCGTCTTCTCGATCTCGCTGGTCGCGGTGCAGATGGCGAGCGGGCAGTTCAGCCCCCGGGTGGTGCGGATCTTCATCCGGAGCCGGATCACCAAGGCGACCTTCTCGGTCTTCCTCGCGACGTTTCTGCTGTCGCTGCTGGTCCTCACCTCGTACGACAGCGGGACCGATCCCCGCCGTGTCTCCACCGTGCCGCTCGTGCAGTCGGCCCTCACGCTGCTGATGGTGGGACTGAGCCTGCTGCTCTTCGTGGCGTATGTGAACACGACACTGCGGCTGATGCGGGTGGGGCATGTGGTGGAGCGAATCACGACGGAGTCGTTCCGGGTGCTCGCGAAGCAGCCGCGCTACGCGGGTGAGGTCGACGCGCTCGGGGAGGCGACGGCCTTCCTTGTTCACCGGGGGCGTGCGGGCCTGGTCCGGGATGTGAATGTCGCGCTGCTGGTGCGGGCGGCCCGGCGGCAGGGGGTGGTGCTGCGGCTGCTGCCACGGATCGGGGATTTCGTGGTGCCGGGGACGCCGGTTCTGGCCGTGCACGGCGGTCAGGCGTCCCGCCGACTGGCGGCGGCGGTCTCCGTCGGGGTCGAGCGGACCTTCCACCAGGACGTCGGTTTCGGGCTGCGGCAGCTCGCCGACATCGGTCTGCGGGCCCTCTCCCCCGCCGTCAACGATCCGACGACGGCCGTGCAGAGTCTGGACCGGATCACGCAGCTGCTCGCCGAGCTGGCCGGCCGGCCGTTGGGGACCGTCCACCACCGCGACCGCGCCGGTGTGGTGCGGCTGGTGCAGGACGTGCCGGGGTGGACCGATCTGGTGGATCTGGGGTTCACCGAGATCCGGGGGTGCGCGGCGGGCAACCCGCAGGTGTCGCGGCGGATGCTGGCCGGGCTGGACGATCTTCTGTCGCTGGCGCCGGAGGACCGCCGGGAGCCGCTGGTCCGGCACCGTACGCTCCTGGTCCAGCTGGTGGAGCGTACGGCGCCGGAGGGCGCGGACCGTGCCTTCGCCCTGGAGGCGGATCGCCAGGGGATCGGGTGAGCCGCGTCAGGGCATCAGGTGGTGGTCGGGGAAGTTGCCCGGCAGCCGCTCGCCGTCCGGGCCCTCCGTGACCGCCTTGACGAGCAGGTCTCCGCCGACGAAGGCGCCGCGCCAGGAGGCGCCGAAGCCGCCGAAGAGTTCGGAGCGGTCGCCTCGGGAACGGGGTGTGCCGTGGCCGGTCTTGAAGGCGCGGATCTGCGGGGCGAGCCGGTCGTACGTCTTCTCGTCGTCGGTGGAGAGGGTGGCGACGAGGGCGCCGTTCGAGGCGTTCATCGCGGCGAGGAGTTCCGCCTCGGTGTCGACCAGGACGATCGTGTCGACCGGGCCGAAGGGTTCGGCGTGGTGGAGAGGCGAGGATGGCGGCGGGCCGAGGAGGGTCACGGGCGGCAGGTAGGCGGACGTGTCCTGGCCGGGCAGGAACCGGCCCTCGGCGAGGGTTCCGCGGTGGAGGGGGATCGCGCCCCGGTCGACGGCCTCGGCGACCTGGTCGCCGAGTTCTTTGGCCTTGGCCGCGTTGATGAGCGGCCCGAAGTCGAGGTCGGGGAGGGCGTCGTCGGGGTGCTCGACGGCCAGGGGGTGGCCGAAGCGGAGGGCGCGGACGGGGGGCAGGTAGGCCGCGAGGAAGTCGGCGAAGAGGGTGCGCTGGACGACGAAGCGCGGATAGGCGGTGCAGCGCTGCTTGCCGTAGTCGAAGAGCTTGGGGACGACGGCGGTGAGCGTGGGCCAGTCGGTGTGGTTCCAGATGCCCCAGGTGTTGAGGCCCTCCTGCTCCAGGATGTGGCGTTTGCCGAGGTCGGCGACTGCGGTGGCGATGCTCGCGCCGGTGTCGCGGCCTCCGACGAAGGAGACGCAGCCGATCTCGGGCGCGCGGACGAGGGCCTCGGAGAGTTCGCCCCCGCTGCCGCTGACCAGGGTGATCGGGATGCCCTCGCGGGCGGCGAGGGCCGAGGCGAGGGTGAGGCAGGCGAGGCCGCCGTCGGTCGGGGTTTTGGCGACGACCGCGTTTCCCGCCAGCGCCTGGACGAGCAGGGCGTGGACCAGGACGGACATCGGGTAGTTCCAGCTGGCGATGTTGGAGACGGGCCCGGGCAGCGGGGTGCGGCCGGCCAGCATCGGCTCGATGCCCTCGACGTACCAGCGCACTCCGTCGATCGCGCGGTCGACGTCGGCCTGGGCGAGCCGCCAGGGCTTGCCGATCTCCCAGACGAGGAGGAGGGCGAGCAGTTCGCGGTGCGCGCAGAGCGCGTCGAGCGTGGCGGCCACGCGTGCGCGGCGCTCCGGAAGGGGGATGTGCCGCCAGGCGCGGTGCTGGTCGAGCGAGGCGCGTACGGCCTGGTGGGCGGTGGTGGCGTCGAGGCGCGGTGGTCCGGCGATGGGACTGCCGTCGACGGGACTGGTGGCGGGGAGCGCCCGGCCGTCGGGGTGCCAGGTGCCGGCCCAGAGGTTGAGGACGGTCTCGTCGCGGAACGCCTCGGGGGCGGCGGCCTGGCACCGCTGCCAGGCGTCGGCCCAGGCGGTGCCGGGTTTGAGGGTGAGGGTGGGGGCGGGAGGTGGGGTGGGTGCCATGACGGTTCTCCGCTCTCGGTGCACAGTCGGGGCGGGAGTTGCTCTGGCCGAACGGGGGTGGGGTGCGCGGGGGGGGTGTCGGGATGTCGGCTGTCGGCAGTCGGGATGTCGACTGTCCGGGATCTCGCCCGACGGCGCCGCGGCGGCTTGTCGGGGATGGCGCCGGCGCTCCGGGGGTGTCAGGCGGGGGTGGCGTCGGCGGGTGCCGCGAGCCGGGCGAGGACGAGTCCGGCCGTCTCGGTGGGGGTGGAGCCGACCTGCACACCGGCCGCTTCCAGCGCCTTCTTCTTGCCCTCCGCCGTACCGGAGGAGCCCGAGACGATGGCGCCGGCGTGGCCCATCGTCCTGCCCTCGGGTGCGGTGAAGCCGGCGATGTAGGCGATGACGGGCTTGGTGATGTGGGCCGCGATGTGGTCGGCGGCGCGTTCCTCGGCGTCACCGCCGATCTCGCCGATCATCACGATGAGGTCGGTGTCGGGGTCGGCCTCGAAAGCGGTGAGGCAGTCGATGTGGGTGGTGCCGACGACGGGGTCGCCGCCGATGCCGACGGCCGAGGAGAAGCCGTGCTCGCGGAGTTCGTACATGAGTTGGTAGGTGAGCGTGCCGGACTTGGAGACGAGTCCGATGCGGCCGGGCTCGGCGGCGATGTCGGCGGGGATGATGCCGGCGTTGGACTGGCCGGGGCTGATGAGGCCGGGACAGTTCGGCCCGATGATCCGGGTGCCGCGGGCGCGGGCGTACGCCTGGAAGGCGACGGTGTCGTGGACGGGGATGCCTTCGGTGATGACGACGGCGAGGCGGATGCCGGCGTCGACGGCTTCCATGACGGCCGCCTTGGCGAAGGGGGGCGGGACGAAGACGACCGTGACGTCCGCCCCGGTGGCGTCGATGCCTTCGCGTACGGAGCCGAAGACGGGTGTCGCCCGGCCGTCGAGGTCGAGGGTGGTGCCTGCCTTGCGCGGGTTGACCCCGCCGACGACGTCGGTGCCGGCGGCGAGCATGCGGCGGGTGTGTTTCATGCCCTCGGCGCCCGTCATGCCCTGCACGAGGACCTTGCTGTCCTTGGTGAGGTAGATGGCCATGTCCTTGGCATCCCTTCAGGTGGTGGCGAGTCGGGCGGCGCGGGCGGCGGCGCCGTCCATCGTGGTGGCCTGCTCGACGAGGGGGTGGGCGCGGGCGTCGAGGACGGCCCGGCCGCGTGCGGCGTTGTTGCCGTCGAGGCGGACGACCAGGGGTTTGGTGAGGTGGACGGATTCGAGGGCTTGGACGATGCCTTCGGCGACGGCGTCACAGGCGGTGATGCCGCCGAAGACGTTCACCAGTACGGCGTTCACGTCCGGGTCGCTCAGGATGACGTCGAGGCCGTCGGCCATGACCTGGGCGGAGGCGCCGCCGCCGATGTCGAGGAAGTTGGCGGGGCGGGCTCCCTGGCCGGCGACGACGTCGAGGGTGGACATGACGAGTCCGGCGCCGTTGCCGATGATGCCGACCTGGCCGTCGAGCTTGACGTAGTTGAGGCCCTTGGCCCGCGCGGTGGCCTCCAGCCGGTCGGTGCCGGCGGATGTGCCGGTGGCGGCGGGGCCGGCGCCGGGCGTGTCCGGTGCGGCTGACTCCTCGCCCCAACGGGACTGCCGGAAACGGGCGTTGTCGTCAAGGGTGACCTTGCCGTCGAGGGCGAGGATCGCGCCGTCGGCCGTACGGACGAGGGGGTTGACCTCGACGAGCAGGGCGTCCTCGCGGACGAGGACCCGCCAGAGGCGGTGCAGTACGTCGGCGGCCTCCGGGGGCAGGCCGGCCGCGGCGGCGATCTCGGCGGCCTTGGCCTCGGTGACGCCCTCGGCCGGGTCGACGGGGATGCGGGCGACGGCTTCGGGGCGGTTGGCGGCGACCTCCTCGATGTCCATGCCGCCCTCGGCGGAGGCGATGGCGAGGAAGGCGCCGGCCGCCCGGTCGAGGACGTAGCTCGCATAGAACTCGTCCCGGACGTCGACGGGTTGGGCGATCATCACCCGGCGCACGGTGTGGCCCTTGATGTCCATGCCGAGGATCTGGCGAGCCTTGATCTCGGCGGCGGCGGGGTCGTCCGCCAGTTTGACGCCGCCCGCCTTGCCCCGGCCTCCGGTCTTCACCTGCGCCTTCACCACGACGCGGCCGCCGAGGAGTTCGGCGGCCCGCCGTGCTTCACGGGGGTGGTCGACGACGGCCGCGTCGGGGACCGCGATGCCGTAGCCCTTGAAGAGTTCCCTTGCCTGGTGCTCGTACAGGTCCATCTCGGCTCCCTGTCTCGAAAGTGCCGCACACCCCCTGGACACCATCCGGGCGATGCGGGATAACAAGCTTCATACAGTATTCGTCGACTGTATGCAATCGACCGCGATCAAGCGCACCGAGTACCCAACGCCCCTACGAAGGGACAGGACTTCGCCATGCCCGACGACAGCCAGCAGCCCCAGCAGGAACGGATCTCCGGCGGACATCTGGTCGCCAAGGCCCTCAAGGCGGAGGGGGTCGACGTCATCTACACGCTCTGCGGCGGCCACATCATCGACATCTACGACGGCTGTGTCGACGAGGGCATCGAAGTCGTCGACGTACGCCATGAGCAGGTGGCCGCGCACGCCGCCGACGGCTACGCCCGGATCACCGGGAAGCCCGGCTGCGCGGTCGTGACCGCCGGCCCCGGGACCACCGACGCGGTCACCGGAGTGGCCAACGCCTTCCGCGCCGAGTCCCCCATGCTCCTGATCGGCGGCCAGGGCGCCCACACCCAGCACAAGATGGGCTCCCTGCAGGACCTGCCGCACGTCGACATGATGACCCCCATCACCAAGTTCGCCGCCACCGTCCCGGACACGGCCCGGGCGGCGGACATGGTCTCCATGGCGTTCCGCGAGTGCTACCACGGAGCGCCCGGCCCGTCCTTCCTGGAGATCCCGCGCGACGTCCTCGACGCCACCGTCCCGGTGGAGAAGGCGCGGATCCCCAAGGCCGGGCAGTACCGCGCCTCCACCCGCAGCGCCGGCGACCCGGAGGCCGTCGAGAAGCTCGCCGATCTGCTGGTGCACGCCGAGAAGCCCGCGATCCTGCTGGGCAGCCAGGTGTGGACGACCCGCGCCACGGACGCCGCCGTCGAACTCGTCCGGACCCTCAACATCCCCGCGTACATGAACGGGGCGGGACGCGGCACCCTGCCGCCCGGCGATCCGCACCACTTCCAGCTCTCCCGGCGCTACGCCTTCGCCAACGCCGATGTCATCGTCATCGTCGGCACTCCCTTCGACTTCCGGATGGGCTACGGCAAGCGGCTCTCCCCGGACGCGACCGTCGTCCAGATCGACCTGGACTACCGCACCGTCGGCAAGAACCGGGACATCGACCTGGGGATCGTCGGCGACGCGGGGCTGGTCCTGCGGTCCGTGACCGAGGCGGCGAGCGGCCGGCTCAACGGCGGAGCCATCCGGCGCAAGGCGTGGCTGGAGGAGCTGCGCACCGCCGAGCAGACCGCTCTGGACAAGCGGCTGCCGCAACTGCGCTCGGACGCCTCGCCGATCCACCCGTACCGCCTGGTCAGCGAGATCAACGACTTCCTCACCGAGGACTCGATCTACATCGGCGACGGCGGGGACATCGTCACCTTCTCCGGCCAGGTCGTGCAGCCCAAATCACCCGGGCACTGGATGGACCCCGGTCCCCTGGGCACGCTCGGCGTCGGCATCCCCTTCGTCCTGGCCGCCAAGCAGGCCCGCCCGGACAAGGAGGTGGTGGCGCTCTTCGGTGACGGCGCGTTCTCCCTCACCGGCTGGGACTTCGAGACGCTCGTCCGCTACAACCTCCCCTTCGTAGGCATCGTCGGCAACAACTCCTCCATGAACCAGATCCGTTACGGCCAGGCCCAGAAGTACGGCCTGGAGCGCGAGCGGGTCGGCAACACCCTCGGCGACGTCCACTACGACAAGTTCGCCCAGATGCTCGGCGGCTACGGCGAGGAGGTGCGCGACCCCGCCGACATCGGACCGGCGCTGCGCCGGGCCCGCGAGTCCGGGCTGCCGTCCCTGATCAACGTCTGGGTCGACCCCGACGCGTACGCCCCCGGAACCATGAACCAGACCATGTACAAGTGAGGAGCGCCCGGCCATGACCAAGGCACTCGAAGGCATCCGCGTTCTCGACATGACGCATGTGCAGTCCGGTCCCTCCGCCACCCAACTGCTCGCCTGGCTCGGCGCGGACGTGGTGAAGCTGGAGGCCCCGTCCGGGGACATCACGCGCAAGCAGCTGCGGGACATCCCGGACGTCGACTCGCTCTACTTCACGATGCTCAACTGCAACAAGCGGAGCATCACCCTCAACACCAAGACCCAGCGGGGCAAGGAGATCCTGACCGAGCTGATCCGGCGCAGCGACGTCATGGTCGAGAACTTCGGCCCCGGGGCCGTCGACCGGATGGGCTTCACCTGGGAGCGCATCCAGGAGATCAATCCACGAATCGTCTATGCCTCCATCAAGGGGTTCGGGGACGGCCCGTACACCAACTTCAAGGCGTACGAGGTCGTCGCACAGGCCATGGGCGGCTCGATGGCCACCACGGGGTTCGAGGACGGGCCGCCGCTGGCGACGGGCGCCCAGATCGGTGACTCCGGCACCGGCGTCCATGCCGTGGCTGGGATCCTCGCGGCGCTCTTCCAGCGCGAGAACACCGGGCGGGGGCAGCGGGTGAACGTCGCGATGCAGCACGCGGTGCTGAATCTGTGCCGCGTGAAGCTGCGGGATCAGCAGAGGCTGTCCCACGGGCCGCTCTCCGAGTATCCCAACGAAGATTTCGGCGAGGAAGTCCCCCGTTCGGGTAATGCTTCGGGCGGAGGCCAGCCGGGCTGGGCGGTGCGGTGCGCCCCCGGCGGCCCCAACGACTACGTGTACGTCATCGTCCAGCCCGTCGGCTGGGCCCCCATCTCGGAACTCATCGGCCGGCCCGAGCTCGCCGACGACCCGGAGTGGGCGACTCCGGAGGCCCGGCTGCCCAAGCTCTCCAAGATGTTCCAGCTGATCGAGGAGTGGTCCTCGACGCTTCCCAAGTGGCAGGTGCTGGAACTGCTCAACAGCCGCGGTATTCCGTGCGGTCCGATCCTGTCCACCAAGGAGATCATCGAGGACGCCTCGCTGGTCGCCAACGAGATGGTGGTCGAGGTCGCCCACCCCGAGCGGGGCACCTTCACCACCGTCGGTTCCCCGCTCAAGCTCTCCGACTCCCCCGTGGAGGTGATCGCCTCCCCGCTGCTCGGCGAGCACAACGAAGAGGTGTACGTCGGCGAGCTCGGGCTCGGCGACGAGGAACTGCGGCTGCTCAAGACGAGCGGGGTGATCTAGTGACAGCGCACAGCTTCGATCAGCGGGCGGTACGGGAACTGCTCGACGCCGTACGGGCGGAGGGGCGCACCGCGCTCACCGCGCCCGAGGGGAAGAGGATCGCCGACGCGTACGGCATCGCCGTGCCGGGCGAGGCGCTCGCACGGGACGTGGACGAGGCGGTGGCACAGGCCGACCGGCTCGGCGGCAAGGTGGTCCTCAAGATCGTCTCTCCGGACATCCTGCACAAGACCGACGCGGGCGCTGTCGTCATCGGTGTGGAGGGCGCGGCCCAGGTCAGGGAGGCGTTCTGCCGGATCGTCGAGAACGCCCGCGCCTACGCTCCCGACGCGCGGATCGATGGTGTCCAGGTGCAGCAGATGCTGCCGCCGGGCCAGGAGGTCATCGTCGGTGCCGTCACCGATCCCGCCTTCGGCAAGATCGTCGCCTTCGGGCTCGGCGGGGTGCTGGTGGAGGTGCTGAAGGACGTCACGTTCCGGCTCGCGCCGGTGACCGCCGACGAGGCGGTGTCGATGCTCGACTCGATCCGGGCGGCGGAGATCCTGCGTGGGGTGCGGGGGGCGCCGGCCGTCGACCGGTGGGCGCTCGCCGAGCAGATCCGGCGCGTCTCCCGGCTGGTCACCGACTTTCCGGAGATCGCCGAGATCGACCTCAACCCCGTGATCGCCACACCCACCGGCGCCACGGCCGCCGACATCCGCGTGATCCTCGCCTCCGAACTCCCCCCGCCGCGAAGGACGTACACCCGGGAGGAGATCCTGCGCTCCATGCGGCGGCTGATGCAGCCGACCGCCGTGGCCGTCATCGGCGCCTCCAACGAGACCGGGAAGATCGGCAATTCGGTGATGCGCAACCTCATCGACGGCGGATTCCCGGGCGAGATCCATCCGGTGAACCCCCGAGCCGATGACATTCTGGGCCGCAAGGCGTACAAGAGTGTCACGGACGTTCCCGGTGAGGTGGATGTGGCGGTCTTCGCGATCCCCGCTCCGTTCGTGGCATCGGCGCTGGAGGAGGTGGGGCGCAAGGGCATTCCCAACGCGGTGCTGATCCCGTCCGGCTTCGCCGAGACCGGGGAGCACGCCCTGCAGGACGAGATCGTGGAGGTGGCGCAGCGGTACGGCATCCGTCTGCTGGGCCCGAACATCTACGGCTACTACTCGACCTGGCAGGACCTGTGCGCCACGTTCTGCACTCCGTACGACGTCAAGGGCGGCGTGGCGCTGACCTCGCAGTCGGGCGGCATCGGGATGGCCATCCTGGGCTTCGCCCGCACCACGCGCACGGGTGTGTCGGCGATCGTCGGGCTCGGCAACAAGTCGGACATCGACGAGGACGATCTGCTCACCTGGTTCGGCGAGGACCCCCGTACCGAGTGCATCGCGATGCACCTGGAGGACCTCAAGGACGGGCGGGCCTTCGTGGAGGCGGCCCGGGCGACCGTGCCGAAGAAGCCGGTGATCGTCCTCAAGGCGGGCCGTACGAGTGCCGGGGCGAAGGCGGCGGGCTCGCACACGGGGGCGCTCGCGGGTGACGACGCGGTGTACGACGACATCCTGCGGCAGGCGGGCGTCATCCGGGCGCCCGGGCTGAGCGACATGCTGGAGTACGCGCGTGCCCTGCCCGTGCTGCCGGCTCCGCGGGGGGACAACGTCGTCGTCATCACCGGCGCCGGCGGGTCGGGAGTACTGCTGTCCGACGCGATCGTCGACAACGGGCTGCGGCTGATGGAGATCCCGGACGATCTGGACGCAGCCTTCAAGGCGTTCATCCCGCCCTTCGGGGCCTCGGGCAACCCCATCGACATCACGGGCGGCGAGCCGCCCTCCACGTACGAGGCGACGATCCGGCTCGGCCTGGAGGACCCACGCATCCACGCGCTCGTGCTGGGCTACTGGCACACCATCGTCACTCCCCCGATGGTGTTCGCCGAGCTCACCGCGCGCGTGGTGGCGGAGTTCCGGGAACGGGGCATCGAGAAGCCGGTGGTGGCCTCCCTCGCCGGTGACGTCGAGGTCGAGGAGGCCTGCCAGTACCTCTTCGAACGGGGCGTCGTGGCCTACCCGTACACCACCGAGCGGCCCGTGGACGTGCTCGGTGCGAAATACCGGTGGGCGCGCGCCGCCGGACTGCTGGGCGGTGATGCGGTGAGCTGAGCGACAGCTCGAACCACGGGGCTCGCGGCGGCCGCTCGCCGCGGGTCCCGGTGCGAAGGGAACGGACAGGGGGCGCTGGCCAGACTTCTTCCACGCGAGGGGTTCGATCTCCATGACGACAACCGACATCACCACCTCCCTCCCCTACAGAGAGGTGACGGACGCCAACGGCCGCACGTACCGGGTCGGCGAGACCGACATCGACCTGATGGGCCGCACACGCAAGTGGATGGTCATCCTGCCGTGGGTGGGCATGATGGGCATCAGCTCGGCGGAGTACGCTTTCGCGTCCGCCGAGGAAACCCTGCACACCGCGCACAGCTGGAGCAGCGCGCACATCTTCTGGATGCTCGGCGTCTGGGTGTTCTTCCAGGCCTCGGTGGCCTTCCCGGCCGGGAAGCTGCGCGAGAGCGGAAAGCTTCCGGCCCGCTGGGCGATGATGCTGGGCGCGGTCGGCACGCTCCTCGGCTACCTCTCGCTGGCGTTCGCGCCGCATGTGATCGTCGCCTACATCGGCTTCGGCATGTTCAGCGGTATGGGCGCGGGCATGGTCTACGCGACCTGCGTCAACATGGTCGGCAAGTGGTACCCGGAACGCAAGGGCGGCAAGACCGGCTTCGTCAACGGCGGGTTCGCCTACGGCTCGGTGCCGTTCGTCTTCATCTTCACCGGCTACATGGATCTGACGAACTTCCGCTGGGTGCTGGTCGCCGTCGGTCTCTTCCTGGCCGCGATGGTGGCGGTGGCGGGGTACTTCTTCCAGGACCCGCCGAAGAACTGGTGGCCGGCCCAGATCGATCCGCTGAGGAAGCCCGACGACCCGCGCGCCAGGCGGGCGCTGGAGAAGAACCCTCCGGCGGTGAAGCAGTACACGCCGATCGAGGCCTGGCGGACCGGGCGGGTCGCGCTGATGTGGTTCTGTCTGCTGTGCACCTCGGGCGTCAACATCTTCGGGATCGCCTTCCAGGTGCCGTTCGGCGACGAGGCGGGGTTCGCGGGCGGGATCGTGGCGACCGCGATGTCCCTGAAGGCGATCGTGAACGGCACCGGGCGTGGCGTGATCGGCTGGCTCTCCGACCGGTACGGCCGCAAGCAGTGCCTGATCTTCGTCTGTATCGTCCTCGGGCTCGCCCAGTACGGAATCCTCTGGTCCGGCAGCATCCACAATCTGCCGCTGTTCCTGGTGTTCTCCAGCATCTCCGGCTTCGGCGGCGGAGCGATCTTCCCGATGTTCGCGGCGATGACCGCGGACTACTTCGGTGAGAACAACAACGCCTCCAACTACGGCCTGGTCTACAGCTCCAAGCTGGTTTCGGGACTGCTCGGTTCCGGTATGGGCGCGGTGGTGGTCTCCGCCTGGGACTACTCCGGAGCCTTCGTGCTCGCCGGGTCGATCTCGCTCTTCGCCGGCTTCGTGGCGCTGTTCCTGCATCCGCCGGGACGGCCGCGGGCCCGCCGTGTGACGGCGAACCCGCGGCCGATCAGCCGCGACGCGGGGGCGGAGTGACCACCCAGGTCAGCTCTTCTCACGCAGCGAGTGGAGGTGCGCGCTCGACTTGCGGGCGAAGTCGAACGACTCGACCGGGTTGTCGCGTTCGGCCTGCCAGTGGTGGGCGTGGCGTCCGTGACGGGTGCGGTTCACCGCCGAGATGAAGCGCCGGTAGTCGATGTCTCCGTCCCCGACGTCCGCCATGCGGTAGCCGTCCCGGACGGAGTCGTCGCGTTCACCGTCCTTGACGTGGAAGAGCGGATAGCGGTGGGGCTGGTCGAGGACGTAGGTCAGCGGGTCGAAGGGGGCGGGGGTGCCGTCGGCGCGGCGGGAGAAGCGGTGCTGGGCGACGTAACCCCAGTAGATGTCCATTTCGAGGTGGACGAGGTCGGGGTCGGTCTCGGCGAGCAGGACGTCGTAGAGGCGGACGTCCGGCTGGTCGGTGGCGAAGGAGAACTCCTCGGCGTGGTTGTGCTGGTAGAACTTCATGCCGCGCTTCTTCGCCTCGGCGCCGTAGTGGTTGAACTCCTCGGCGCAGCGCTTCCAGCCGTCGACGGTCGCCCCGTAGCGCCAGGGGCCCGAGGCGGTGCCGATGTGCGGGAGGCCGAGGGCCTGGGCGTCGTCGAGGACCCGGGTGAGGTTCTGGGCGAAGGTGTAGGCGTTGGGGTCGGACGAGTAGTAGCCGACATGGCTGCCGATGCCGCGCAGGCCGTGGTCGCGGGTGAGCCGATCGAGTTCGGCGAGCGTGATCGGGCCGGCGGAGCCCTGGGTGTACCCGGCGAACTCGACCTCGTCGTAGCCGTACTTCTTCAGCTCGGCGAAGACGGTGGCGAACCCGAGCGTGGAGACCTTGTCGCGCAGGGAGTAGAGCTGGATGCCGAGGTGGCCGGGGGGCAGTACGGGCCGGCCGTGGCCGTTGCCCCGGTCGGTGGGGTCGGCCGCGGCGGGGGCGGCCTCGGCGGCGCCTGCGGTGGGGGCGGCCGCTCCGAGGAGGGCGGCGGCGGTGGCGCCGGCGGCGACACCGAGCATGTTCCGTCTGCTGAGCTTCCGGGTGAGCTCGGGGTCGGCCGGGGCGCTGTGGATACGGCGGGTGCGGCTCATCTGTGGATAACTCCTCGTTGTCGGTGGGGTCTGATTCACTGGAGTCCGGTCAGCAGAGACCGGCCAGTTGGAGCAGCAGGGACTTCACATCGGTGGCCGCGACGCGGCCGCTGACAGCGCGGGGGGTGGAGCACAGAATGAGCGGACCTTCGTCATCGCTCGTGGGGAGGCGGCCATGGCTGCCGCGAATAGGTGAGGGATCGAGAGGCACGACCGCCAGTCGGTAGCGCATGCCCAGCTTCTTGCGGGCGATCGCCGTCGCCGCCTTGATCCGTACGTAGGGGTCCAGCGGGTCCATGAAGAGCTCGACGGGGTCGTAGCCCGGTTTGCGGTGGATCTCCACGAGCCGGGCGAAGTCGGGCGCCTTCGTGTCGTCGAGCCAGTAGTAGTACGTGAACCAGGCGTCGCGCTCGGCGAGGGCGACGAGCTCCCCGGAGCGGGGGTGGTCGAGGCCGTACTCCTTCTTGCCCTCGTCGTCGAGGAGCCGTTCCAGTCCGGGAAGCCCGGCGAGGGCCTCGCGCGTGGCGGCCATCTCTCCGGGGTCCTCGGGGCGGCGGACGTACACGTGGGCGAGCTGGTGGTCGGCGACCGCGAAGGCGCGGGAGGCCATCGGATCCAGGTACTCCATGCCGTCCTGGGTGTGGACCTCGAGCAGTCCGGCGCGGCGCAGGGCGCGGTTGATGTCGACGGGCCGGTCGACGCGGGTGATGCCGTACTCCGAGAGGACGACGACGGTGCGCCCCTCGGCCCGTGCCTCGTCGAGGAGGGGTGTGAGGGCGGCGTCGAGATCGGCGGCCGCGCGCTCGGAGCGCGGGTCGTCCGGTCCGAACCGCTGCAGGTCGTAGTCGAGGTGCGGGAGGTAGCTGAGGGCGAGGTCGGGGCGGCGGGTGCGCAGGATGTGCCGGGTGGCGTCGATGATCCACCGGCTGGAGACGAGATCCGCGCCCGGGCCCCAGAAGTGGAAGAGGGGGAAGGTGCCGAATTTCTCGGTGAGTTCGTCGTGGAGGGCCGGGGGCCGGGTGTAGCAGTCGGGTTCCTTGCGGCCGTCCGCGTAGTAGACGGGACGGGGGGTGACGGTGATGTCGGTGTCCGCGCCCATGGCGTACCACCAGCAGATATTGGCCACGGTGTAGCCGGGGTGGGAGCGGCGGGCCGCGTCCCAGAGTTTGTCGCCGGCGACGAGGCCGTTGTGCTGGCGCCAGAGGAGGACGTCGCCCAGGTCGCGGAAGTACCAGCCGTTGGCGACGATGCCGTGCTCGGAGGGGAGAGTACCGGTGAGGAAGGTGGACTGGGCGGTGCAGGTCACCGCCGGCAGGACGGTGGAGAGAGCGGCCTGGGAGCCTGACCCGGCAAGGGCCCGGAGGCGGGGCATGTGCTGGAGGAGGCGGGGCGTGAGACCGACGACGTCGAGGACCAGGAGGGGGATGGGTCGGGTGTCGCTCCGGAGACCGGTCATGGGAGTTCCTTGAGGCCGAGGTCGGTCAGGAGGTCACGGGCCAGCGTGAGTTCGGCGGCGATGCCGTCGGCGAGACGGGCGCGGGTGCGGGGGCGCTGCGCGGCCGGGAGGGCCTGCCAGGTGTAGGTCTCGACCTCCAGATGGTGGGTGCGGGGGCGCGGGCCGCCGAGGAGGAGGCCGAGGGTGTCCTGGAGCACGGGGAGGGTGGAGGTGAGCGGAGGAGCGGGCGGCGTATGGAGGGGGACGTGGAAGTGTGCGCGCCAGGGCGCGCCGTCGGGGAGCGAGCGGCCCGCGAGGGCTTCGGGGAGGTCATCGGTCCCGCGCAGACCGGCGGCGGTGCTGGTGCGGGTCTGGTGCAGGAATCGGGGTTCCGCGAAGGCGGCGAGCGCGGCGCGGACCTCGGGGAGATGGGGGTGCTCGGCGTGCAGTGCGGCGGAGAGCTGGGACTTGACCACGGGGACACCGACGGCGGCGAGGCCGTCCAAGGCGGTACGGGGGTCCTCGAAGGACGTGGCGAGGTGGCAGGTGTCGACGCAGACGCCGATGCGCCGGCTCGATACGGCGGTGAGCGGGGCGATCGCGTCGGCGGTGGTCTCGACGGTGCAGCCGGGTTCCGGCTCGAGTCCGATCCGGACGGACTTGCCGGTGAGCTCCTCCAGGGCGTCGAGGCGTTCGGCGAGGGTCCTCAGGGCCCTGCGGGCGGTGTCGGCGGCGCGGGAGTCGAAGGAGGTGCGCCAGGCGAGGGGCAGGGTGGAGACGGAGCCGTCGGTGACGTCGTCGGGGAGGAGCGCGGCGAGGAGCCGGGCCAGGTCGGTGGTGTGGGCGAGACGTTCGGGGCGGGTCCAGTCCGGCTGGTAGACGCGGTACTTGACCTCTTCGGCGCCGAAGCCCTCGTAGGGGAAGCCGTTGAGGGTGACCACTTCGAGGCCGCGGTGGTCGAGTTCGGCGCGCAGTGCGCGCAGGGAGGCGGGATCGGTGATCAGTGAGCGGGCGGCGTCCCGGGCGAGCCAGAGGCCGATGCCGAGACGGTCGCGGCCGAGACGCCGGCGAACGGGTTCGCAGTGGTCCCGGAGCTGGGCGAGTACGCCGTCGAGGGTCTCGGCGGGGTGGACGTTGGTGCAGTAGGCGAGGTGGACGGTCGAGCCGTCGGGGTGGCGAAAGCGCATCGAGGGCCTCCCTCATTCCCCGCCGCGGAGGATGGAGTTGCCCTGGTGGGACGCGCCGGGTGAAGGGAGGTCGAGCCGGAGCCGGCCGCTGAGGCCGTAGAAGGCGACGGGGTTGCGCCAGAGCACCCGGTCGACGTCGTCGTCGGAGAATCCGGCGGCGAGCATGGCGTCGCCGACCTTGCGGGTCTTGAGCGGATCGCTCTTGCCCCAGTCGGCGGCCGAGTTCACGAGGACGCGGTCCGGGCCGTGGTCCTTGAGTACGGCGACCATGCGGTCCTCGTCCATCTTGGTGTCGGGGTAGATGGAGAAGCCGAGCCAGGCACCGCTGTCGGCGGCTTCCTTGACGGTGGTCTCGTTGAGGTGGTCGAGGAGGACCTGGTCGGGGGCGAGTGCGGATTCGCGCACGACGTCGAGGGTGCGCCTGAGGCCGGCCGGCTTGTCGCGGTGCGGGGTGTGGACGAGAGCGGGCAGGCCGTGGTCGGCGGCGAGCTGGAGCTGGGCGGCGAGGGCGGTGTCCTCGGCGGGGGTCATGGAGTCGTAGCCGATCTCGCCGACGGCGACGACGTTGTCCTTCACGAGGTAGCGGGGCAGGGCGTCGAGGACGGGGGTGCAGCGGGGGTCGTTGGCCTCCTTCGGGTTGAGGGCGAGGGTGCAGTGGTGGGCGATGCCGTACTGGGCGGCTCGGAAGGGTTCCCAGCCGAGGAGGGAATCGAAGTAGTCGAAGAAGGAGGCGGGCGAGGTGCGAGGCTGGCCGAGCCAGAAGGAGGGTTCGACCAGGGCGCGGACGCCGGCCTCGTACATGGCGCGGTAGTCGTCCGTGGTGCGCGAGGTCATGTGGATGTGGGGGTCGAAGATGCGCATCAGGAGTCCTCCGTGGGGGTGGTGAGGGCGAGGACGCGGTGGAGGTCGTCGGGGACGGGGCGTCCGGCGGCGGTGCGTTCCGCGGCGTAGTCGATGAGCATCCGGGCGAGTTCGGCGTCGCCCCGGGCCCGGTGGGGCAGGCCGGCGACGGTGTCGACGGGGATGCCGGTGAAGAGGCACTTGAGGACGGCGTGGCGCCAGGGGTGGGGTGCCAGATGGGAGGCGGCGTAGGGGCCGACGGCGGCGGCGATCAGGGTGGTGTCGTGGGTGCGCAGGGCGTCCTCGACGAGGGGCAGGGCCTCGGGGCCGGTGAGGAGCGAGGGGAGGGCGAGGAGGACGGCGCGGCGTTCGGCGGCGGTGCCCTGGTGGTAGAGCCGGGTCAGGGTGGTCGCGTCGGCGCGGGCTTCCTTGAGGAGAAGGACCCGGACGGAGTCGGCGTGCTCCTGGCCGCAGTGCCGGCCCGCGGAGGCGAAGCGCAGCTCCCAGAGGGAGGTGCGGGCAGCGGCGGCGGCGAGGGCCTCGTCGAGCCAGCTGCGGGCGGAGTCGGTCAGCATGCCGGAGTCTCCCGTCGGGCGAGGTGGTCGCGGAGGTACGCGAGGGAGGTGCGGGCGAGTGCGGGGCCCGCGTGGGAGTGGCGGGGCAGTTCGACGACCGTCAGGCCCTGGTAGCCGCCGGCGGTGATGTCGGCGAGGGCGGCGAGCACGGGCGGGAAGTCGATCTCGCCTTCGCCGAACGGAAGGTGTTCGTGGACGCCGCGGCGCATGTCCTCGATCTGGACGTGGTGCAGCCAGGGGGCGGCGGCGCGGAGGCAGTCGGCCGGGGCGGCCGGCTCCAGGCACTGGCAGTGGCCTATGTCGAGGGTGAGGCCGAGGACGGCGGGGTCCGGATCGCCGAGGAGGCCGCGGAGGTGGTGGAAGTCGTCGAGGGTGGCGAGGAGGTGACCGGGTTCGGGTTCGACGGCGAGGGGGACGCGGGCGGCGGCCGCGGCGTCGATGACAGGGGTGAGGGATGCGGCGAGGCGTTTCCAGGCGACGGGCTCGGTGGTGCCGTCGGGGGTGATGCCGCTGAAGCAGTGGACGGCGTGGGCGCCGAGGTCGGCGGCGACGCGGACGGCCCGCAGGAGGAGGCGGGTGCGGTGGGCGCGGGCGTCGGGGTCCGGCTCGAGCAGTGAGGGGCCGTGCTTGCGGCGGGGGTCGAGGACGTAGCGGGCGCCGGTCTCGACGGTGACGCCGAGGCCGAGTGTGTCGAGGCGGCGGGCGACGTGGGCGGTGCGGGTGGCGAGGTCGGGCGCGAGGGGGTCGAGGTGCATGTGGTCGAGGGCGAGGCCGACGCCGTCGTAGCCGAGGTCGGCGAGGAGGGCAAGGGCGTCGTCCAGCCGGAGGTCGGTGAGGCCGTTGGTGCCGTAGCCGAGGCGAGGGGCGGGGGCGGCGGTGCCGAGGGCGCTCATGTGGGGCTCACCTTCCGTGCGAGGGTGCGCGCGAGGGGGGCGAGGCCGAGGAGCGCGAGGGCGGTGATGGGTGCGCCGGAGCGGGCGGCGAGGGTGGCCTGGAGGGGGATGAGGGCGCGGATACCGGCGCCGACGGAGCGCTGGGTGAGGGGCGGTGACGGGTTGAGGGCCGCGTGGAGGAAGGGCGCGGCGGGGGTGCGGGCGTAGCCGGCGGCAAGGGCGGCGGCGACGAGCCGGGCAGAGGTGGGTGAGGTGCGGTTCCCGGCGGTGGGGCGGGCCGCGGTCGCGGCCACGGCGAGGGTGGCGGCGAGGGCCAGCGCGGGGGCGCGGGTGGAGCCTCCCTGGGCCTCGTGCCGGGAGACGGCGGTGATCGCGTAGGTGTGGGCGGCGAGGAGGGCGGCGGAGGCGAGGGGGCGGGCGGAGCGGAGGCGGAGGGAGGGTGGGCGGGGGGAGGGGGAGGGGGAGCCCCCCGTGGCGGTGGCGCCGAGGAGGAGGTCCAGGGCCCGGGCCGCCGCCATCGCCGCCGGTCCCGCCGAGGTGTGCTTGAGGTGCAGGTCGTAGGACCAGACCGTCGCGGCGAGGCCGGTGGCGACCGCGAGCGCCGGGCGGCCCGCGCGGGCGGCGAGGCCGAGGCCGGCCGCGGTCAGGGCCGCCGAGGCGGCGAGGGCCGCGCCGGGGGTGATCCGACCGGAGGGGATGGGGCGGTGGGGGCGGTCGACGGCGTCCTCCGCGCGGTCGGCCCAGTCGTTGAGGGCCATGCCCGCCTCATACAGGCAGAGGGAGGAACCGATGGCCAGGAGCGTGGACCGGTTCGGGCGCAGTCCCATGGCCGCCGCGCCGGCGAGGGCGTCCCCCGGGACGGTGAAGAGGGCGGAGACGCGGAGCAGTTCCGCCCAGGAGGCGAGGGGGCCGCTCACTCCCCCTCCCCGAGCCGTGCGGCGAAGGCCAGCAGGCGCCCGTACTGCTCCGCCAGTGCGGCGGGGGCGTCGCCCTCGGGGTCCTTGAAGTAGAAGGCCAGATCCTCCAGGGGGCCGGTGAGGCCCTTTTCGTGGGCGCGGGCCGTCAGGCGGGCGAGGTCCAGGACGAGGGGGGCGGCAAGGGCCGAGTCGCAGCCCTGCCAGGTGGTCTGGAGGGTCATGCGGGAGCCGAGGAAGCCGTCGAAGGCGATGTGGTCCCAGGCCGTCTTCCACTCCCCCAGGGCCGGGACGTCGTCGATGTGGACCTCGCCTTCGGGTGCGCCGCCGAGGACCTCCGCGAGGACGCGTTCCTTGCCGGCGTTCTTCGCCGCCGCGGCGGCCGGGTCGGCGAGGGCCGCGCCGTCGCCGCCGCCGAGCAGGTTGGTGCCGGACCAGGCCCGGACGGTGAGGGCGCGCTGGACGAACATCGGGGCGAGGACGGAGCGGAGGAGGGTCTGGCCGGTCTTGCCGTCGCGGCCGGCGTGGGGCAGTCCGCAGGCCGTGGCGATGCCGGTGAGGGTGGGGTGGCGCAGGCCGGTGGAGGGGGTGAAGTTGACGTAGGGGCAGCCGGCGCGCAGGGCGGCGGCCGCGTAGAGGGAGCTGGGTGGGAGCGCGGCGCCCCCCGACGCCGGCTCCGTACCCGGAACCCGTGCGTCCCCCGACGCCGGCTCCGTACCCGGAACCCGTGCGCCCCCCGACGCCGGCTCCGTACCCGAAGCCCGTTCGTCCCCCGACGCGGGCTCCGTACGCGGAACCCGTGCGTCCCCTGACGCGGGTTCCGTGGAGGCCACATTGACGACCACCACCCTGGTCAGGTCCAGTCGTTCGCGGAAGTCCGTCATGTCGGCGGCGAAGGAGGCGATGAGTTCTTCGTCGGTGCGGGGTTCTCCGGGGAGGGGGCCGCCGGGTCGGATCTCCTCGTCGGCGGCGTGGAGTTCCGCGGTGACGGCAGCGGCGAGGCCGTGCGGCAGGACTCCGGCGACGGTCAGTTCCTCGGCCCGTTTGGGCAGGGGGCAGGCGGTGGTGTCGTGTCCGCCGAAGACGAGGGAGGACAGTGGGGGCAGGCCTGCGGTGGTGAAGGCCTGGGTTTCGGTGGCCATGCCGGTGGGTGGGTGCAGGCCGGCCGTCATGGCGGCGCAGCCGGCCACCACCGTGGTGGCGACGGAGCCTCTGGCCCCGATGAGCCAGACTCCGGTACGTGTTCCAGTGGTCACGACGCTGCCTCCCTTGCTCGGTGGTGGAGACGGCGGGCGGGGGGTACGGCGCCTCCCCGCCCGCCGCCGGCTGTGCGGGGAGCTCTACGGGGTGAGCTCCTTGAGTTGGATGTTGCGGAAGGACACCTGGTCGTCGGCTCCGTGGTTCTGGATGCCGATGTGGCCGTCCTTGAGGCTGCGGGCCGGGTCGGTGTTGGTGAAGTCGTTGATCTTGACTCCGTTGAGGAACACCTGGAGCCGTTCGCCCTGGACGCGGATCTCGTAGCTGTTCCACTGGCCGGGCGGCCGCAGGACCGCGTCGCGTGCCGTGAGGTTGGCGGACTTGAAGCCGTAGACGGCTCCGGTGGTCCGGTCGGCGGCGTCGGTGGCGTCGATCTGGATCTCGTAGCCGTTGTTCACGGCGGACCAGGGGTCGTCGGAGGCGGGGAAGCCGACGAAGATCCCGGAGTTGTCGTCGCCGGCCATCTTCCAGTCGAGCTTGAGGGAGTAGGAGGAGAACTCCTTGGCCTGGTACCAGAGCATTCCCATGCCGCCGACCGAGCGCAGTTCGCCGTCGGTGACGTCGAAGCTGCCGGGGCCCGCCTGCTTCCAGCCTTCGCGGGTCTGGCCGTTGAAGAGGTCGCGGTAGCCGGTCTGGGGCCGGCAGTCGGCCGTGACCTGGCCGGTGGCGTAGCGGAGTCCGCCGAGGAGGTGCTGTCGGAAGGCGGGTTCGGTGTAGGACTCCTTGGTGTGGCCGCCGCCGGTGTAGAAGGAGCGGCCGCCGCCGTAGGACTTGCACCAGGCGATGGGGTGGTCGCCCTTCATCGTGCCGCCCTGGTAGGTGGTTTCGTCGAGGGTGGCGAGGATGCGGGCCTGGCCGCGGGGGTTGGTGCGGTAGTTGTACCACTCGTCGGTGCGCTGCCAGGGGCCTTCGATGTGGGCGGTCGCGGGGTGGTCGTGGTCCTCGACGCGGACGGTCGCCGGCTGGATCTGGGGGTGGGAGGCGAAGTGGGCGCCGACGAGTCCGCCGTAGAACTCCCAGTCGTACTCGGTGTCGGCGGCGGCGTGGATGCCCATGTATCCGCCGCCGTTGGCGACGTAGTTCTCGAAGGCGGTCTGCTGTTGTGGGTTCAGCACGTCGCCTGTGGTGGACAGGAAGGCGACGGCGTCGTAGCGGGCGAGGTTCTCGGTGGTGAACTGGCGTGGTTCTTCGGTGGCGTCGACGGTGATTGCGCTGTCGGCTCCGAGCTCTTTGAGTGCGGTGATGCCGGCGGGGATGGAGTCGTGGCGGAATCCGGCGGTGCGGGAGAAGACGAGGACGCGCTTGGCGGTCCTGTCGACGGGGGTGTTGGTGATGGTGAAGTCGTCGACGTCGTAGAGGGCGCCGGTGCCTCCCTTGAAGACGAGGAAGAGTTCGGTGGTCCTGCGGGGTGCGGTGCGCAGGGGTACGTCGATGTTCTGGAAGGTCTCCCAGCCTCCGGTGACGGGGACGGGTGCGGAGCCGAGGAGGGTGCCGGTGGGTGATCCGGTGCGGACTTCGAGGAAGCCGCCGGCGCCGCCGGAGGAGACGCGGGCGGTGAGCTTGGTGGATCCGGTGAGGTTGTAGGGCTTGAAGGCGATCCAGTCGCCGTTGTCGATGTCGCCGACGGTCCGGCCGCCGTTCGCGGGGGCCTTGTCGATGACGCTGATGCCGCTGTGGGTGTCGAAGTGTTCGGCCTGGCGGTGGCGGGGTTGGAGCTTGGCCTGGTCGTGGGTGGTGAGGGCGGCCTGGCCGCCGCCTCCGCCGTCGGTGTATTCGGCGTCGAAGACGGCGAAGATGTTGGCGTCGTCGTCGTGGCCGCCGTCGGCGGAGGTCTTGATGGTGCCGGTGCAGCCGTTGGCGCTGGTGACGGGGTGGCCGTGGCTGTCGTGGCCGAGGATGTAGGTGACCTTGACCTTGGTGCAGTCGATCGTCCGGTCCTCGGGGTCGGTGACCGTCACCTTGAAGGGGATGTCGTCGCCGAAGTCGAACAGTGCGCCTTCGGCGGGGAGTTCGAGGGTGACCTTGGGGGCGGTGTTGCCGACGACGATGTGGACGGAGGCGGAGCCGGTGCGGCCCGAGGGATCCTTGGCCGTGACGGTCGCGGTGTAGGTGCCGTTCTTCCGGTACGTGTAGGTGGGGTTGGCCGCCGTCGACGTGCCGCCGTCGCCGAAGTCCCAGCTGTAGGTGAGGGCGTCGCCGTCGGAGTCCGTGGTGCCGGCCGAGGAGAAGACGATCTTCAGCGGCGCGGTGCCGGAGGTCTTGTCGGCGCTCGCTTCGGCGACGGGTGAGCGGCCGCCGGTGGCGTTCTCGATGCGGTAGAGGCCGGAGTTGTGGTCGCCGCCGAACCAGGCGGTGCCGTAGTCGAGGACGTAGAGGGCGCCGTCGGGGCCGAAGGCCATGTCCATGATCTGGGTGCCGGTCCAGGGGACGGGGTTGATGGACTGGACGGTGCCGTCGGTGCCTTGTTCGATGCGTTTGATCCAGCGTCGGCCGAACTCGCCGGCGAAGAAGTCTCCGTCGTAGGCCTCGGGGAACTTGACGGGGGAGGTGGAGGTGGCGTCGTAGCGGTAGACGGGTCCCCCCATGGGGGATTCGGAGCCGTTGCCGAATTCGGGTAGGGAGCCGCCGTTGTACGGGATCCAGGCGGGTTCGGCGGGCGGGAGGTCGACGAGTCCGGTGTTGTAGGGGGAGTCGTTCTTCAGGGCGCCGCAGTCGAAGGTCGCGCCGGAGGTCTTGGTGGCGAAGTCGTAGTCGACGTAGGGGTCGTTGTTGCCGGTGCAGAAGGGCCAGCCGAAGTTTCCGGGTTTGGTGACGCGGGCGAATTCGACCTGGCCGGCGGGGCCACGCTGGGGGTCGGCGGCGCCGGCGTCGGGGCCGTAGTCGCCGACGTAGAGGATGCCGGTGGGCTTGTCGACGCTGAAGCGGAAGGGGTTACGGAAGCCCATCGCGTAGATCTCGGGGCGGGTCTTGGCGGTGCCGGGTGCGAAGAGGTTGCCGGTGGGGATGGTGTAGGAGCCGTCGTCGGCGACCTTGATGCGCAGGATCTTGCCGCGCAGGTCGTTGGTGTTGCCGGAGGTGCGGCGGGCGTCGTAGGCGGGGTTGCGGCCGGGGCGTTCGTCGATGGGGGTGTAGCCGTCGGAGGCGAAGGGGTTGGAGTCGTCGCCGGTGGACAGGTAGAGGTTGCCCTGGGCGTCGAAGTCGATGTCGCCGCCGACGTGGCAGCAGATGCCCCGGGTGGCGGGGATGTCGATGACCTTCTTCTCGCTGGCGTTGTCGAGGGTGCCGTCGGCCTTCAGGGTGAAGCGTGAGAGGCGGTTGACTCCGTCGTAGGCGGCGAAGTCGGCGGGTGTGCCGTCGTTGGGGGCGTCTCCGGCGGGGGTGGTGAGGGGCGGGGCGTAGTAGAGGTAGATGGCCCTGTTCTGGGCGAAGTTCGGGTCGAGGCCGATGCCTTGGAGGCCTTCCTCGTCGTGGGAGTAGACGGGGACGGTGCCGATGACCTGGGTGTTGCCGGCGGCGTCGGTGCGGCGTAGTTCGCCGCCCCGTGAGGTGTGCAGGACGCTGCGGTCGGGGAGCACGGCGAGTGACATCGGTTCGCCGACTTCTTCGCCGCCCTTGGCGAGGGTGACCTGCTGGAACTCTTCGGCGGCGGCGGCGGTGGTGGTGGTGGCTGTGGCTGTGGCGGTTTCGTCGGCGTGGGGGTCGGCGTCGGCGGCCAGGACCTGGGGGGCGCCGAGGGCGAGGAGTCCGACGGTGAGTAGGGCGAGTGACTTCCTGGCTCGGAGTCGTTTTCTGTGCACGGGTGTCCTCCGGAGTAGGGCCGGGTGTGCGGGTTGTCCGGGGACCGGCGTGCGCCGTCACGCTGGTCACATACCGCTGTTACGTCATGTACACATCAGAGACCGTAGCCGGGTTCGTCCGCCACGGAAAGCCCTTGTGCATGAGTGCGGTTGAACTTTTCACAGTGAGAGGACAAAGCCTCTCGGAGGCAGGGCGGACCGGCCTGGTGGCGTCGTCACCACCAGGCACCGACCTGCGGCTTCGGGGTTTCGCAGGGCTAGCGGTCGCCCCCGAACGCGGCGTCGAAGGAGGCCGTGGGCGGGTCGAAGTCGTACCGCTTCAGATGAGAAAGCGCTTCCGGTGCGCCGGTGAGCCGGTCCATCCCCGCGTCCTCCCACTCCACCGAGACCGGCCCGCCGTAGCCGATCGAGCGGAGCATCCGGAACACGTCCTCCCAGGGGACGTCACCGTGGCCGGCCGAGACGAAGTCCCAGCCGCGCCGCGGATCCCCCCAGGGCAGGTGGGAGCCGAGCCGCCCGTTGCGGCCGTCGAGGCGCTTGCGGGCCTCCTTGCAGTCCACGTGGTAGATCCGGTCGCGGAAGTCCCACAGGAAGCCGACCGGGTCCAGGTCCTGCCAGACGAAATGGCTCGGGTCGAAGTTCAGGCCGAAGGCCGGCCGGTGGCCGACCGCCTCCAGCGCCCGCTGGGTGGTCCAGTAGTCGTACGCGATCTCGCTCGGGTGGACCTCGTGAGCGAACCGCACGCCTTCGGCGTCGAAGACGTCCAGGATCGGGTTCCAGCGCTCCGCGAAGTCCTCGAAGCCGCGCTCGATCATCCGCTCGGGCACCGGGGGGAACATCGCGACGAGATGCCAGATCGACGAACCGGTGAACCCGATCACGGTGTCGACTCCGAGGGCCGCCGCGGCCCGGGCGGTGTCGGCGATCTCGGCCGCCGCCCGTCGCCGTACGCCCTCGGGCTCGCCGTCCCCCCAGATCCTGGCGGGGAGGATCCCCTGATGACGCTCGTCGATCGGATGGTCGCAGACGGCCTGCCCGACCAGGTGGTTGGAGATCGCCCAGCACGACAGCCCGTACTTCTCCAGCAGGGCACGGCGGCCGTCGACGTACGAGGGGTCGGCGAGCGCCTTGTCGACCTCGAAGTGGTCTCCCCAGCAGGCGAGTTCGAGACCGTCGTAACCGAAGTCGCGGGCGAGCCGGCAGACCTCCTCCAGCGGCAGGTCGGCCCACTGGCCGGTGAAGAGGGTGAAGGGACGAGGCACGGAAGGAACCTCCATTACTCCTGTACGGGCGTGTGGACGGCTACGGGTGTGTGGGGGACGGCACGGGCCTGGGGACGGCTACGGCGTGTGGACGGCACGGGCGTGGGGACGGCTACGGCGTGTGGACGGCTACGGGCGTGTAGACGGAGTTCTTGCTCGCGCTCTCCTCCACGGCGGCGAGCACCCGCTGGACCTGGAGCCCGTCGGCGAAGGACGGCGCGGGCGCCGCCCTGGACGCGATGGCGTGGACCAGGTCGCGGGCCTGGTGCACGAAGGTGTGCTCGTAGCCGAGTGCGTGTCCGGGCGGCCACCAGCCCTCCAGGTACGGGTGGCCCGGCTCGGTCACCAGGATGCGGCGGAAGCCCGCTGAGACGGCCGGTTCGGTGTGGTCGTGGAAGGAGAGCTCGTTGAGCCGCTCCAGGTCGAAGGCGAGGGAGCCGTTCTCCCCGTTGATCTCCAGACGCAGGGCGTTCTTGCGGCCCGCCGCCATCCGGGTCGCCTCGAAGGAGGCGAGCGCACCGGAGGCGAGCCGTCCGGTGAACAGGGCGGCGTCGTCCACCGTCACCGTCCCGTACGACGTGCTCGCCGAGGCCCCCGAGAGACCGGCCGACGCCCCGGCGAGCAGCGGCCGCTCCCGTACGAAGGTCTCGGTGAGCGCCGAGACACCGACCAGGGGCTCCCCCGCCAGGTACTGGGCGAGGTCCACGGCGTGCGCCCCGAGGTCCCCGAGCGCGCCGGACCCTGCGTGTTCGCGCTCCAGGCGCCAGGTCAGCGGGAAGCGGGGGTCGACGAGCCAGTCCTGCAGGTAGGTGACCCGTACGTGCCGGAGCGCTCCGAGCCGGCCGTCAGCGACGAGCCGGCGGGCGTACGCGAGGGCGGGGACGCGCCGGTAGTTGAAGCCGACCATGGCGACCTGGCCGCGGGCGGCCGCCGCCTCGGCGGCGGCGACCATGGCCTCGGCCTCGGCGACGGAGTTGGCGAGCGGCTTCTCGCACAGGACGTGCTTGCCGGCCTCCAGGGCGGCGACGGCGATCTCCGCATGGCTGTCGCCCGGGGTGCAGACGTCCACGAGCTGGACGTCGTCGCGGGCGACGAGGGCGCGCCAGTCGGTCTCGGCGGCCGCCCAGCCGTGCCGGTCGGCGGCCGCACGGACGGCGGCGGCGTCCCGGCCGGCGACGGCGGCGAGGACCGGTCGCATCGGCAGGTCGAAGACGCGTCCGGCGGTGCGCCACCCCTGGGAGTGGGCGGCGCCCATGAACGCGTACCCGACCATGCCGACGCCGAGCGTCGGCGGCGGCGTGGCCTCGCCGGCCTCGCTGTCCCTCTGTTCCATACGTTTCCTCCGTTTCGTCGTGCGCGGCGGCGATCTGCTCGGTGGGGGCGGGCGACCCGGGGCCGCGCCGGTCAGCTGAAGCCGGTGGGCAGGTACTCGTCGACGTTGTCCTTGGTGACGACGGCCGAGTAGAGGGTGATGGAGGCGGGGATCTCCAGCTCGGACATCCCTCCGACGCCCTTCTTCTGGCCGAGGGCGCGGGCCAGGTCGATGGCGGAGGCGGCCATGGTCGGCGGGTAGAGGACGGTCGCCTTGAGGACGCTGTCGTCGGCCTTGATGGCGTCCATGGCGGACTTGGCTCCGGCGCCGCCGACCATCAGGAAGTCCTTGCGGCCGGATTGGGCGATGGCGCGCAGGGCGCCCACTCCCTGGTCGTCGTCGTGGTTCCACAGGGCGTCGAACTGGCTCTGTGCCTGCAGGAGTTGGGCCATCTTGGCCTGACCGGACTCGACGGTGAAGTCGGCGGCCTGGCGGGCCACCTTGGTGATGTTGGGGTAGTTCTTCAGGGCGTCGTCGAAGCCTTGGGTGCGCTGTTTGGTGAGCTCCAGGCTGTCCATGCCGGCGAGTTCGATCACCTTGGCGTTCGGCTTGTCCTTGAGCTGTTCGCCGATGTAGCGGCCGGCGTTGAGGCCCATGCCGTAGTTGTCGCCGCCGATCCAGCAGCGGTAGGCCTGGGGGGAGGCGAAGACCCGGTCGAGGTTGATGACGGGGATGCCGGCCTTCATGGCCTGGAGGCCGACCTGGGTGAGCGCCTTGCCGTCGGCGGGCAGGATGACGAGGACGTCGACCTTCTTGTTGATGAGGGTCTGGATCTGGCCGATCTGGGCGGCGGTGTCGTTGGATCCTTCGGTGATCTCCAGGGTCACCTCGGAGTACTTCTTCGCCCGGTCCTTGGCGTTCTGGTTGATGGCGTTGAGCCAGCCGTGGTCGGCCTGGGGGCCGGCGAAGCCGATGGTGACGGGGGTGCCTGGCTTGTCGTCGGCGGCCGGGGCGTTGCCGGCGGCGGGTGCCTGGTTCTTGGGCTCGTTGCTGGTGCAGGCGGTGAGCAGGGCGCCGGCGGAGACGGCGGCGGTGCCGAACAGCAGTCCTCTGCGGCTGGTTCGTGGCATGGCGATGGATCCCTTCGACGGGAGGAGAGGGCGGTGCGGGGGGGGGAGGGGAGGGATGCGAGGCGGTGGGTCAGGCCTCGCCGTTGCGCACGGTGCGGCGCTGGACCAGGACGGCGGCGACGATGATCGCGCCCTTGGCGATCTGCTGGACGTCGCTCTGCAGGTTGTTGAGCGCGAAGATGTTGGTGATCGTGGTGAAGACCAGGACGCCGAGGACGGAGCCGACGATGGTGCCGCGGCCGCCGGTGAGCAGGGTGCCGCCGATGATCGCGGCGGCGATGGCGTCCAGTTCGTACAGGTTGCCGTTGGTGTTCTGGCCGGAGCCGGAGAGGATGATCAGCAGGAAGGCGGCGATGCCGCAGCACAGTCCGGAGAGCAGGTAGAGGTAGAGGCGCTGGCGGCGGACGTCGATGCCGGCGAGGCGGGCGGCCTCCGCGTTGCCGCCGACGGCGACCGTGCGGCGGCCGAAGGTGGTCCGGTTGAGGATGAGCCAGCCGGCGACGGTGACGGCGGCGAAGACCAGGACCAGCGGCGGGATGCCGAGGAGGTAGGCGTCGGGGATGCCGAGGTCGAGGACGGAGTCGACGGTGACGATCTGGGTGCGGCCGTCGGTGATCTGCAGGGCGAGGCCGCGGGCCGAGGCGAGCATGGCGAGGGTCGCGATGAAGGGGACCAGCCCGCCGTACGCGATGAGCAGGCCGTTCACGAGTCCGCAGGCGAGTCCGACGACGACGGCCGTGAAGAGGATCCCCGCGAAGCCGTACTCCTGGGTGGCGAGGGTGGTCGCCCAGACGGAGGCGAGGGCGACGATGGCGCCGACGGAGAGGTCGATGCCGCCGCTGGTGATGACGAAGGTCATGCCGACGGTGACGACGCCGATCACGGACGCCTGGGTCAGGACGAGTTGGAGGTTGGACGTGGCGAGGAATTCGTCGGGCTTCGTGATACCGCCGACGGCGATCAGCACGGCCAGCACACCCAGCAGGGAGAGGTTGCGGACATCGGCCCGGAGACCGAGCGCGCGCCAACCGTCCTCCTGCGCGGGCGCCTCGGTGCTCTTGGCGGTGGACAGCGTCATGACGTCGGGCTCCCTTCCATCACTAGGTCGAGTACGCGGTGTTCGTCGAGCTCGTGGGCGGGTGCCGTGTGGACGACGCGGCCTTCCCTGAGCACCAGGACGCGGTCGGCGAGGCCGAGCACCTCGGGTACTTCGCTCGACACGAGGAGGACGGCGAGCCCGTCGTCGGCGAGGCGGCGGATCACCGCGTAGAGCTCGGCGCGCGCGCCGACGTCGACGCCGCGGGTCGGCTCGTCGAGGAGCAGCACCCGGCAGCCGCGCAGCAGCCACCGTGCGAGGACGGCTTTCTGCTGGTTTCCGCCGGAGAGGGTACGGATGGGGGCGTCGGGGTTGTCGGGCCTGAGGGAGAGTTCCCGGGTGGCCGCGCGGGAGGAGTCCCGTTCGGCGGTACGGTCGATCCAGCCGGCGCGCGAGAAGCGGGCGAGCGAGGAGACCGAGACGTTGCGGGTGACGGACTCCAGCATCAGCAGGCCCTGGGCCTTGCGTTCCTCGGGGGCGAGGCCGAGACCGGCGCGGACCGCGGCCCGGACGCTGCCGGGGCGCAGGGCGCGGCCGTCGACGAGGACGCGTCCGGCGGTGGGCTTCCTGGCGCCGTAGACGGTCTCCAGGATCTCGGAGCGGCCCGAGCCGACGAGTCCGGCGAGGCCGACGATCTCGCCGGGCCGCAGGTCGAGGTCGACGGGGGCGAACTCGCCGTGGCGGGCGAGGCCTTGGAGCTGGAGGACGGGTGGGACGGCGGGGGGTGCGGCCGGCCTCTCGGGGAAGACGTAGGCGACGTTCCGGCCGGTCATCAGGGCGACGATGTCCCGGGTGGGGGTGGAGGCGGCGGGCAGTCCCCCGGCGACGGCCCGGCCGTCCTTGAGGACGGTGACCCGGTCGCCGATGCGGCGGATCTCCTCCAGCCGGTGGGAGATGTAGACGACGGCTACGCCCTCGGCGGTGAGGTCGGCGACGATACGGAAGAGGTTGTCGACCTCGTCAGGGTCGAGGGCGGCGGACGGCTCGTCCATGACGATGAGGCGGACGTCGTGGGAGAGGGCGCGGGCCATCGAGACGATCTGCCGGTGGGCGGCGGAGAGTTCGCCGACGAGGCGGGCCGGATCGATCTCGGGGTGGCCAAGCCGCTTGAGGAGTGCGGCGGTCGAGGTGCGGGCGGCGCGGCCGCGGACGACGAATCCGGCCGTGGTGGGTTCGTGTCCGAGGTGGACGTTCTCGGCGACGGACAGCCCCTCGACCAGGTCGAGTTCCTGGTAGATGGTGGCGATGCCGAGGCGCATGGCGGCGATCGGGGAGCGCAGCCGGACGGGTTCGCCGCGCCAGGTGATGTGTCCGCCGTCGGGCTGGTGGGCGCCGGCGAGGACCTTGATGAGGGTGGATTTGCCGGCGCCGTTCTGGCCGAGGAGGCAGTGGACCTCGCCGGGCGCGACCTCCAGGTCGACGCCGTCGAGGGCGCGGACGCCGGGGAAGGACTTGGTGATGCCGGACATGGTGAGCAGGGGCGGGGGCGGGGGCGGTTCTGGTGCCATGACGAAGCTCCCCTCGGCGGGTGCGGGTGGCGCCTGAGTGGGTGGGTCGAGGTGGGGCGGGGTGGGTCGAGGCGGGGCGCGCCGGTGGGAGGCCGGTGCGGGGCGGTGGGTGGGGGTGTGCCCACCACCGGTGTCGGCTTACGCCGGGGAGAAGAGGTGGTCGCTGATGAGGCGGGCCGCGCCGATCACTCCGGCCGCGGGGCCCAACTCGCCGAGCACGATGGGGAGATTGCCGGTGGCCAGGGGCAGGGACTGCCGGTAGACCTGGGTGCGGACACTGGCGAGGAGGTTGTGACCGAGGCCGGTGACACCGCCGCCGATCACCACCAGACCGGGATTGAAGAAGCTGACGAGTCCGGCGATGACCTGCCCGACCCGGTTGCCGCCCTCACGGATGAGGTCGAGTGCGGTGGCGTCCCCGGCGGCCGCCGCCGCGGCGACGTCCACCGCCGTGAGCCGGCCGGCCGCCGCGAGGCGCCCGGCGAGCTCGTCCGACCTGCCGCCGCGCGCCGCGTCCTCGGCGTCGCGGGCCAGGGCGGCGCCGCTGAAGTGGGCTTCCAGGCAGCCCTTGTTGCCGCAGGCGCAGGCGCGGCCGTCCGGTTCGACCTGGATGTGTCCGATGTCGCCCGCGCTGCCCGTCGTACCGCGGTAGACCGCGCCGCCCACGACGATGCCGCAACCGATGCCCGTGCCGATCTTGACGCAGAGGAAGTCGGCGACCGATCGGGCGACGCCGGCGTGCTGCTCCCCCATGGCCATGAGGTTCACGTCGTTGTCGACCATGACCGGGCAGCCGAGTTCCTGGCTGAGCGCCTCCCGTACGGGGAAGCCGTCCCAGCCGGGCATGATCGGCGGTGCGACCGGGATGCCCTCGGGGAAGCGGACCGGGCCGGGGACGCCGATGCCGGCGCCGTCGAAGCCTTCGGCGAGGCCCGAGGCGCGCAGTTTGGCGGCCATGGACAGGGCCTGCTCGAAGATGGCGACGGGGCCCTCGCGGACGTCCATCGGGTGGTTGAGATGCCCGAGGACCTCCAACTCGGCGTTGGTGACGGCCACATCGATGGAGGTGGCGCCGATGTCGATGCCGAGGAAGCGGAGTTCGGGGGCGAGCCGGATGTTGTGCGATCGGCGGCCGCCGCGGGAGGCGGCGAGGCCGTCCGCGACGACGAGGCCGGTGTCGAGGAGCCGGTCGACCTCGACGGCGAGCTTGGAGCGGGAGAGGTCGATCTGATCACCCAGCTGGGCGCGGGAGTTGGGTCCTCCGTCGCGCAGCAGTCGGAGCAGTCGCGCCTGGTGCGCGTTGGCAGGTCGTGCCGTCATGCGTCTCACGCGCCCCTCCCCTGGTGACGTTGTGCGGGCTCTCCGTCGGGCTTTCGAGGGGAACGTAGCAGTGGCGTCCCGGAGTGGGAAGAAGTTGCGCAGGAATCGGCTAGGACTTTTTCCCGAGTGAGGACAAAGCTGGGGTGGCAGCGGGCGGACGGACCTCGACCAGGCGGGCGGAGACGACGACGTTGCCCTCGTACCCCTTCTCCCTGGTGAAGCCGCCACCGCAGGTCAGGAGCCGCAGCTCGGGCCGTGGACCGTCCTGGTAGATCCGCTCGGCCGGGAAGCGGTCCTTCGGGACCACCTCGATGCCGTACACGGCGAAGACGGCCGTCCTGCCGTCCCGGCGGGCGATCTCGACGCGATGCCCCTTGCGCAGGGCGCCGAGGTCGAAGAAGACGGCTCGCCCGTCGGGTGTGTCGACGTGGCCGACGACGACGGCGGTGCCGCGCTCCCCGGGGGTGACGGCGCCGGTGAACCAGCCGGCGAGGTTCTTCTCGTACGCGGGTGGGGCGTCGATCCACCTCTCGGCGTCGAGGCCGACGGCCATGACGGGCGCGTCGACGCGGACGGCCGGGACGCGGACGCGTTCGGGGCGCGAGGCGGGCAGGGGAGCGGGGGCGGCCTCGGGTGCGGGGGCGGCGGCGCGGTCCGGGGC
>NZ_JAGGOS010000055.1 GCF_018614205.1 Streptomyces sp. ISL-36
GCGCGGCGTGCGGGGCTGCCGGGTGAGGGGCCGCCGGGGCCGGGGGCCGCCCCGGGGGGACGGGGTGCGGGTGCGACGCCTGGTGGCCGCCCTGCGGCAGCGGCGGTAGGGGCGGTACGGAGGGTCGACCGGCGCCGGGCGCCCATCCCGAGTGGTCGGGCCGCAACGGAGGCCCCCCTGCGTGCTGCATCCCGTGCCACTCCGTCTCGTACGGCCGATACTTCCGGGAACGTTACCGCCCCCGGCCTCCACAAGGGGAACGGCCGGGGGCGGTCCGGAGTGCCCTCGACAGGGCTCGGTTCGCCTCCGGGGCGCTCCGCGGGGCTCTACGGCCCGCTCGCTTTCAGCCCGTCAGTTCCTCGGCCAGCGCCCTCAGGGCGAGCCGGTAGGAGCCGATGCCGAAGCCCGCGACGGTCCCGGTCGCCACGGAGGCGACGACCGAGGTGTGCCGGAACTCCTCCCGGGTGTACGGGTTCGAGATGTGCACCTCGATCAGCGGCGCGGTCCGCTGGGCGGCCGCGTCGCGCATCCCGTACGAGTAGTGCGTGAACGCACCGGGGTTGAGGACGACGGGGACCGAGCCGTCCGCGGCCTCGTGCAGCCAGCGGATCATCTCGCCCTCGTCGTTGGTCTCCCGCACCTCCACCTCGAAGCCCAGCTCGGCCCCGAGGCTCCGGCAGGACTCCACGAGACCGGCGTAGGACGTGGCGCCATAGATGTCGGGCTCACGGGAGCCGAGTCTGCCGAGGTTCGGGCCGTTCAGCACCAGCACGGGGCGGAGCTCGCTCACGCGGACACCTCGCCGTACGCCGCGACGAGCACCGCCGGGTCGGGGCCTTCGAGGACGGTCGGCTTGCCGAGACCGTCGAGGACGATGAAGCGCAGCATGTCGCCGCGGGACTTCTTGTCGACCTTCATGGTCTCCAGGAGCTTCGGCCACTGGTCGCCGCGGTAGGTGAGCGGCAGGCCGACCGATTCCAGGATCGTGCGGTGCCGGTCGGCGGTGGCGTCGTCGAGCCGGCCGGCGAGCCGGCCGAGCTCGGCGGCGAAGACCATGCCGACGGAGACGGCGGCGCCGTGGCGCCACTTGTACCGCTCGTTCTTCTCGATGGCGTGGGCCAGGGTGTGGCCGTAGTTGAGGATCTCCCTCAGGCCGGACTCCTTGAGGTCGCCGGAGACGACCTCGGCCTTGACCTTGATCGACCGGACGATCAGCTCGGCGGTGTGCGGTCCCTCGGGCGTACGGGCGCCCTGCGGGTCGGCCTCCACCAGGTCGAGGATCACCGGGTCGGCGATGAAGCCGGCCTTGATGATCTCCGCCATTCCGCTGACGTAGTCGTTGACCGGCAGCGAGTCCAGCGCGGCCAGGTCGCAGAGGACGCCGGCGGGCGGGTGGAAGGCGCCGACGAGGTTCTTGCCCTCGGCGGTGTTGATGCCCGTCTTGCCGCCGACGGCCGCGTCGACCATGGCGAGGACGGTGGTCGGGACGGCGATCCAGCGCACCCCGCGCAGCCAGGTGGCGGCCACGAAGCCGGCCAGGTCGGTCGTCGCCCCGCCGCCGACACCGACGATCACGTCGGTGCGGGTGAAGCCGGTCTGGCCGAGCGCCTTCCAGCAGTACGCCGCGACCTCGACGGTCTTGGCCTCCTCGGCGTTCGGCACCTGGATGGCGACGGCCTCGAAGCCCTGGTCGGCGAGGTCGGCCCGCAGGGCCTCGCCCGTCTCCGCGAGCGCCTCGGGGTGGATCACGGCCACGCGCTTGGCCCTGTTACCGATCAGGGCGGGCAGCTCGGCGAGCAGCTGCCGACCGACCAGCACCTCGTACGGATCCGTACCCGCCGAACCGCCGACCTGGATACGGGTCACTTCCTGGTCCGTCATACGTCCTTCTTCAGCTCCAGTGCGTCGAGGACCGCGCTCGCGACCTCTTCGGGGGTGCGGTCGTCGGTGGCGACGACGACCCGGGCGACTTCGGTGTAGAGGTGGCGGCGCGCCTCCATCAGCTCGCGCCACTGCCGGCGCGGGTTGACGGCGAGCAGCGGCCGCGCGGTGTTGAGACCGACGCGGCGGACCGCTTCCTCGACGTCCATCGAGAGATAGGCGACGGGCAGCCCGCTGAGCAGTTCGCGGGTGCCGGCGTCGAGGATCGCGCCACCGCCGAGGGCGAGGACGCCCTCGTGCTCGGCGACCGCCGTCCGTACCGCTTCCCGCTCCAGGGCGCGGAAGTGCTCCTCGCCGTCCTCGATGAAGATGTCCGAGATCTCACGGCCCTGGGCGGCGACGATGTCGGCGTCGGTGTCCCGGTAGGGCGCGCCGAGCAGCTCGGCCAGGAGCGCGCCCACCGTGGACTTGCCGGAGCCCATCGGCCCGACCAGGACGACCAGCGGTCCGGTCACCGGATCTGGAGGTTGTCGAGGTACGACCGGACGTTGCGACGCGTCTCGGGGACGCTGTCGCCGCCGAACTTCTCCACGACGGCGTCCGCGAGGACGAGCGCGACCATCGCCTCGGCGACGATGCCGGCGGCGGGGACGGCGCAGACGTCGGAGCGCTGGTGGTGGGCCTGGGCGGCCTCACCGGTCACCACGTCGACGGTGGCGAGCGCGCGCGGCACGGTCGCGATGGGCTTCATCGCGGCGCGTACGCGCAGCAGTTCGCCGGTGGTCAGGCCGCCCTCGGTGCCGCCCGAGCGGCCGGAGGTGCGCCTGATGCCGGCCTCGGTGTTGACGATCTCGTCGTGGGCCTTGGAGCCGGGGACGCGGGCGAGTTCGAAGCCGTCACCGACCTCGACGCCCTTGATCGCCTGGATGCCCATGAGCGCGGCGGCGAGGCGGGCGTCGAGACGGCGGTCCCAGTGCACGTGCGAACCGAGGCCGACCGGCACACCGTAGGCGAGGACCTCGACGACGCCGCCGAGGGTGTCGCCGTCCTTGTGGGCCTGGTCGATCTCGGCCACCATCGCCTTCGACGCGTCCGCGTCCAGGCAGCGCACCGGATCGGCGTCGAGCTTCTCGACGTCGGCGGGCGTCGGGTAGACGCCGTACGGCGCCTTGGCAGCGGCGAGCTCGACGACATGGGAGACGATCTCGATGCCGGCGGCCTCCTTGATGAAGGACCGCGCGACGGCGCCGAGGGCGACGCGGGCCGCGGTCTCACGGGCGCTGGCGCGCTCCAGGATCGGCCGGGCCTCGTCGAAGCCGTACTTCTGCATGCCCGCCAGATCGGCGTGACCGGGACGCGGCCGGGTCAGGGGCGCGTTGCGGCCCGTCTCCTTCAGCTCGGCAGGGTCGACCGGATCGGCCGACATGACCTTCTCCCACTTGGGCCACTCGGTGTTGCCGACCATCACGGCGATCGGGGAGCCGAGGGAGAGGCCGTGCCGGACCCCGCCGAGGAACGTGATCTCGTCCTGCTCGAACTTCATCCGGGCGCCGCGCCCATAACCCAGGCGCCGCCGCGCGAGGTGGTCCGCCACCAGCTCGGTGGTGACCGGGACACCGGCGGGAAGACCCTCCAGCGTCGCGACCAGCGCGGGTCCGTGGGACTCCCCAGCGGTCAGCCAACGCAACCTGCTCAACGATGCTCCTCATGCTCGCGCCTGGAACTGCTGCGGCGCGACCGGGTGCGCGGCCCTGGCCCGCCGTATCCGATCCTCCCACGTCCGCGGGCGGAACCCGTTCGCCGGTCCAGGTATCGGACGCAGCTTGTCAGGTCGCGTGTGCCGGACCGGTCGGGTCCGGTGCGTCGGAGGCCTTCGAACCGACCGGCTCAACGGTCGGCGAGCGCCCGCTCACCGGCCGCCCGCATCGCCGCCAGGGGCGCCGGGGACCGGCCGGTCATCTGTTCCACCTGCAGCACCGCCTGGTGCACGAGGAGGTCGAGACCGCCGAACACCTTGCCGCCGTGTTCCGACCAGGCCGCGGCGAGCGGTGTCGGCCACGGGTGGTAGAGCACGTCGAAGAGGGTGCCCGGGGCGCCCGACACGGCCGGAGCCAGGTCGTCCGTGGTCCCGGCGGGGGTCGTGGCGATGACCAGCGGGGACGCGAAGGCCTCCGCCGCGCTCCCCCACGGCGCCGTGAGGACGTCCACGCCGAGCCGCTCGCCCCAGCCGCGCATCTCCTCGGCCCGCGCCTCGCTGCGTACGTAGGCGGTGACGGGGCCCGCGCAGATCCGGGCGAGCGCGGCCAGGGCCGAGGAGGCGGTGGCTCCGGCTCCGAGGATCGCGGCGGACTCCACCTTCTCGACGCCCCGCTCCCGCAGAGCGGCGATCATGCCGGGGATGTCCGTGTTGTCGCCGACCCGGCGGCCGTCCTCGGTGAGGACGACCGTGTTCACGGCCTCGACCGAGGCCGCCGTGTCGCTGATCTCGTCGAGCAGCGGGATGATCGCCCGCTTGAGCGGCATGGTCAGCGAGAGCCCCGCCCAGGACTCGTCCAGGCCGGCGACGAAACCGGGGAGCCCGGCCTCGTCCACCTCGAAGCGGTCGTACGACCAGTGGCCGAGGCCGAGCGCGGCGTAGGCGGCCCGGTGGAGCACCGGCGAGAGCGAGTGGGCGATCGGCGATCCGAGTACCGCCGCACGCCGTGCTGCCGACATCAGTTGTTCCTCGACTTGTTGAATTCCTGGACCAGCTTGTCGTGGTCGGCGTTCGTCTTGGTGAACTTGGACGTCTTGCCGTCGAGCGAGATGAAGTAGTACCAGCCGTCGCTCGTCGGGTTGACCACACCTTGCAGCGCCTCGGCGCCCGGGTTGCCGATGGGACCGGGCGGCAGGCCCCGGTAGTAGTACGTGTTGTAGAGGTTGTCGTACTTCCGCAGCTCCTCAAGGGTGAGGTCGATCTTGCTCTGGCCCTTGATGTAGTTGTACGTCGAGTCGAACTCGAGCTTCCCGTACGTCTGCGGGTTCCCCGGCTTGAGCCGGTTGTAGACGACCTCGGCCATCTTGCGGAAGTCGTCGTGGGACGTGCCCTCGGCCTGGACGAGACTCGCGATCGTGATCAGCTCCCACGGGCTGTCGACGCCGAGCTGCTTCGCCTTGTCCTCGAGTTCGAACTTTCCGTACTCCTCGTTCGACCGGGCGACCATCTTGCGCAGGACGTCCTCGGGCTTCTGCCCCTTGGCCACGGGGTAGCTCGCCGGGAAGAGGAAGCCTTCCAGCGGGTCCTTGAGGTTCGCGCGGCCGTTCGCCCACGCGGGCAGCCCCAGGTTCTTGGCCTGAGCCTTGGCCACGCCCTGCGTCGTCCCCGGCTTCACGCCGAGCTTCTTGTCGATCTGCTCGTAGACCCAGACGTTCCGCTTGCCCTCGGGGATGACGAAGTTGGCCTGGCTCGCCGGGCTCAGCATCAGCTTGACGGCGCTCTCCGCCGACATCTCCTTCTTCAGCGTGTAGACGCCGGCCTGGATCTGCCTGCCCTTGGGGTTCTTCTCCTGCGCCGAGACGAAGGCGTCGACGCTCTTGACGACTCCGTTGCGTTTGAGAATGTTGCCGATCTCGTAGCCGCCGACGCCCTTCGGGATCTCCACCTGGACCGAGCCGCTGCCGTCACCCGCGTAGTCGGGCGCCGCGCCGAACTGGCCCTGCCAGAACTGGTAGCCGAAGTAGCCGATTCCGCCCACACCGCCCACGAGCACGAGGGCGACGACGAGGCAGGCGACACCGTTCTTGCTCTTCTTCTTGTTCTTGCCTTTGCCCCGGCGGTCGCGTCCGCCGCGCGAGGAGCGGCTCCCGGCCGGATCGTCGTCGTGCTCGTCGTCGCCGTTCTCACCGGTGAAGAAGGGGTGCCGCTCCTCCTCCTCGGCCTCCGTCTCCCAGTCGCTCACGGGCTCCGGCGGCTCCTGCCGACGGCCGGGCGGCTGCGGCGGAGGGTACGCCTCGGGCGTGCCGTAGAGGTCCGGGTTCTGGCCACCGTAGGGATCGGCCGGAGTGGTGCCGTACGGCATGGCCGCCTGGCCCGTCTCCCAGCTCGGGTCGTACTGCTGTGCGGGGTACCCGGGCGTGTCGTAGCCCTGGCCCTGCTGTGCGTACTGTTCCGGCTGCGCGTACTGCTCCTGCTGTCCGTACTGCTCCTGCTGCCCGCCGTACGACGGGTCCGCGTACGAGGGATCGTTGTACTGCTGAGGCGCATGCGGCTGCTGCTGCTGGTACTGCGGGTCGTACCCCTGCTCCTGGCCCTGGCCGTACGGGGCCTGATGGCCGTACGGCGCCTGCGCCTGCTGCGGGTACTGCTGCTGGCCTCCCCATCCCTGGTCCCCGTACAGCGGGTCCGCGGGATGCCACGGTTCGGAGCCGGAGCCCCGGCCATACTCAGTCATCGATCCCCAAACAGCCGCGAGGCGTCCGGACGGTCCGCCTCTACGTTGTGCGGCAGCTGTTCGAACACCGCCGCATCGCGCGGAACGTTACCGTATCGCGATCAGATGACCACTTCGACGCCCTCACCGGGCGGATTACCTGATACCCGTTCGGACTCAAGAGCGTTCTGAAGGATGATCACCGCGGCGGCCTGATCGATGACGGACCGCCCCTTCTTCGACTTCACGCCGGAGGCCCGTAGCCCCTGGGTCGCCGTCACCGTGGTCATGCGTTCGTCGACCAGCCGGACGGGGACGGGGGCCACCCCCTTGGCCAGCTCCTGGGCGAACCGGCGGACCTTGGCCGCGGCCGGCCCCTCGCCCCCGGAGAGGGAGCGAGGGAGGCCGACCACGATCTCGATCGGTTCGTACTCCTCGACGATCTGCCTCAACCGCCGGTGGGCGGCCGGGACGTCGCGTCCCGGCACGGTCTCCACCGGGGTGGCGAGGACCCCGTCGGGGTCGCACGAGGCGACCCCGATCCGGGCGTCCCCGACATCGATCGCGAGGCGACGGCCGCGGCGCATCGTCGTCTCCGTCACGCGGTTTCCAGCACGAGGCGCTCGACGGCGTCGATGGCGTCGCCGATGGCCTCGGGGTTCTGGCCGCCGCCCTGGGCGACGTCCGGCTTGCCGCCACCGCCGCCGCCGAGCGTCTTGGCGGCGGTACGGACCAGCTCACCGGCCTTGAGACCGCGCTCGCGGGCGGCCTCGTTGGTGGCGATGACCGTCAGCGGGCGGCCGTTCGCCGTGGTGAACAGGGCCACGACGGCGGGGCGGTCGCCAGGGATGCGGCCGCGGACGTCGAGGACCAGCCTGCGCAGGTCGTCGGCGGAGGTGCCGTCGGGGACCTGGCCGGTGACGAGGGCGACACCGCGGACGTCCTTGGCGCCCGCGACAAGACCGGCGGCGGCCTGCAGCACCTTCTCGGCGCGGAACTTCTCGATCTCCTTCTCGGCGTCCTTCAGCTTGCCGAGCATCGAGGAGATCTTCTCCGGCAGCTCTTCCGGGCGGCCCTTGACCAGCTCCTGGAGCTGGGCGACGACCGTGTGCTCCCGGGCGAGGAAGTTGTACGCGTCGACGCCGACGAGGGCCTCGACACGGCGCACGCCGCTGCCGATCGACGACTCGCCGAGCAGCTTCACCAGACCCAGCTGGGCGGTGTTGTGGACGTGCGTACCGCCGCACAGTTCCTTGGAGAAGTCGCCGATGGTGACGACGCGGACCTTCTCGCCGTACTTCTCGCCGAACTCGGCGATGGCGCCCTGACGCTTGGCCTCGTCGATCGGCATGACCTCGGCGTGCACGTCGAGCTCCCGGGCGAGGACCTCGTTGATCTTCTGCTCGACGTCCGTGAGAACCGTGCCCGGCACGGCGTTCGGGGAGCCGAAGTCGAAGCGGAAGCGGCCGGGCGAGTTCTCGGAACCGGCCTGGGCGGCCGTCGGGCCCAGCGCGTCGCGCAGCGCCTGGTGGGTCAGGTGGGTGGCGCTGTGGGCGCGGGCGATGGCCCGGCGGCGGCGCACGTCGATGGCGGCGTAGGCGGTGGAGCCGATCGTCACCTCGCCGACCTGGACGGAGCCCTTGTGGACGGAGACGCCCGGGACGGGCTGCTGGACGTCGCGGATCTCGATGACGGCGCCGCTGTGCAGCTTGATCCGGCCCTGGTCGGCGAGCTGGCCGCCGCCCTCGGCGTAGAACGGGGTGCGGTCGAGGACGACCTCGACCTCGTCGCCCTCGGAGGCGGCCGGCGACGGGACGCCGTTGACCAGCAGGCCGACGACGGTGGTCTCGCCCTCGGTGTTGGTGTAGCCGGTGAACTCGGTGGCGCCGTTGCTGTCCGCGATCTCGCGGTAGGCGGCGACATCGGCGTGACCGGTCTTCTTGGCCTTGGCGTCGGCCTTGGCCTTGTCCCGCTGCTCCTGCATGAGACGGCGGAAGCCGGCCTCGTCCACGGAGAGGCCCTGCTCGGCGGCGATCTCCAGGGTGAGGTCGATCGGGAAGCCCCAGGTGTCGTGGAGCAGGAACGCCTTCTCGCCCGGGAGGACCGTCGAGCCGGCGGCCTTGGTCTCGGAGACGGCGCCGTCCAGCACGTTGCTGCCGGCGTTGAGCGTCTTGAGGAAGCGGGCCTCCTCGGCGAGGGCGACCGTCTCGATCCGCTTGCGGTCGGTGACCAGCTCCGGGTACTGCTCGCCCATCGTGCTGATCACGGTGTCCACGAGCTGGCCGACGACGACGTCGGTGGCGCCGAGCAGACGCATGTTGCGGATGGCACGGCGCATGATGCGGCGGAGCACATAGCCGCGGCCCTCGTTGCCCGGGGTGACACCGTCGCCGATGAGCATCACGGACGTACGCATGTGGTCGGCCACCACACGCAGCGAGACGTCGCTGTCGTGGGAGGCGCCGTAGTCGACGCCGGTGAGCGCGGTGGCCTTGTCGATGACGACCTTGAGGGTGTCGGTCTCGTACATGTTCTGTACGCCCTGCAGGATCATCGCCAGGCGCTCGAGACCGAGGCCGGTGTCGATGTTCTTCGACGGCAGGTCGCCGAGGATCTCGAAGTCCTCCTTCGAGGTGCCCTCGCCGCGCTCGTACTGCATGAAGACGAGGTTCCAGATCTCCACGTACCGCTCGTCGTTGACGGCGGGGCCGCCCTCGACGCCGAACTCGGGGCCGCGGTCGTAGTTGATCTCGGAACACGGGCCGCAGGGGCCGGGGACGCCCATCGACCAGAAGTTGTCCTTCTTGCCCAGTCGCTGGATGCGCTCGGCCGGGACGCCGACGACGTCGCGCCAGATCTGCTCGGCCTCGTCGTCGTCCTGGTAGACCGTGATCCAGAGCTTCTCCGGCTCGAGCCCGTAACCGCCGTGCTCCACCGAGGTGGTCAGCAGCTCCCAGGCGAGCTTGATGGCGCCTTCCTTGAAGTAGTCGCCGAAGGAGAAGTTGCCGCACATCTGGAAGAACGTGCCGTGGCGGGTGGTCTTGCCGACCTCTTCGATGTCCGGCGTGCGCACGCACTTCTGCACGCTGGAGGCGCGGGAGAACGGCGGCTTGACCTCGCCGAGGAAGTAGGGCTTGAACGGAACCATGCCGGCCGGGACCAGAAGCAGAGTCGGGTCGTCCGCGATGAGCGACGCCGAAGGGACGACGGTGTGCCCGCGCTCCTCGAAGAAGCTCAGCCAGCGGCGGCGGATTTCAGCCGACTCCATCAGTGGTCCTCATTCCGGTTGTACGAAATCGTGGGGTACGAATGCTTGGTGTTCTGCGGGCTGCGGTCGAGAGCGGCGACGCGGCGCGATGCCGGGAGTTCGTGGTCGGCCGGTGCCTCCAGGCCGAGCGCCTCTCCGAGCTCGGCCTCGCGCTGGACCATGCCCGACCTGACGTCGAGGGCGAAGTCCTTGAGCCGGTGGCCGGTCTCGATCGCCTTGTTCGCCGCCTGGGCGGCGAGGCTCTCCGGGGTCAGCTGGCGGAGCTTGCGGTTGACCTTGGTGGTGGCCCACACGCCGGCTGCTGCGCCTGCGGTGAACCAGAACGTGCGGCGGAACATGGAGGCTCAGCCCTTCTGCTTCCGGCGTCTCGCGGACGGCACGGTGCGACCGACGACGACGGTTCGTGGCGCGGATGCCCGCGGTGCCTCGTCACGGCCGCGCCCCTCACGGCCGCGGCCGAGCGCCTTGCGCACGCCGTAGCCGAAGGCCGCGACCTTGACCAGTGGGCCGCCGAAGGTGGAGGCGACGGTGGTGGAGAGCGCGGAGGCGTTGGAGGTGACCTCCTGGACGTCCGAGGCGATGGCGTCGACCCGGTCGAGCTGGGTCTGCGCCGATCGCACGGTCGCGGAGGCATCGCTGAGCAGCGGGACGGCCTGTTCGGTCACGTCCGCCACCAGCTTGGTGGTCGCCTTGAGCGTCTGCGCCAGCCTCACCAGCACCACGGCGAGGAAGGAGACCAGAATCGCCCAGAACACGGCCACCAGGATCCCGGCAACCTCTCCACCGGTCACTCCGCACCGCTCTCTGCTGTCGTTGGGCCCTTGCCAGAAGTCGTCCTCCGACCCTATCGCGCCCGCGGTCTTTCGCCGTACCGCATTAGCGCCCGCACGGCGGCTCGCGGGAAGGGCTCGCGCGGTCCGATTGTACGGAGTGCGCGCGGATGAGTACGCTCCGTGTCCCATGCGACGGAGCAATCTCCCTGCCGAGTTGAACCGGTTCGTCGGACGGGCCGGGGAACAGGACGGACTGAGCCGCCTCCTGACGGAATCCCGCCTGGTCACCGTGGTCGGTGTGGGTGGTGTCGGCAAGACCCGGCTCGCGCTGCGTACCGCCTCGGCGGCGCAGAATCGCTACGCCGACGGCGTGCGGCTCGCCGAACTCTCGGGGCTGCGCGATCCGGATCTGCTGGCGCTCGCGCTGGTCGAGGCGCTGGGCCTGACCGACCACACGCTGCGCACCGCGCGCGAGACGCTGATCGAGCATCTCGCCGAGCGCCGGCTCCTGCTCGTCGTGGACGGCTTCGAACACCTCGTGGAGGAATGCGCCCCGCTGGTACGGGAGTTGTTGCGGGCGGCCCCCGGCCTGACCGTGCTCGCCGCGGGCCGCCGGCCGCTGCGGGTGGACGGCGAGGCGGTGTTCACGCTGACGCCGATGGACGACGAGGACGCGGCGCGGCTCTTCACGGAGCGGGCGTCGGCGGCGGGAGCTTCGGCGGCGGACGCGGAGGCGGTACGGGAGTTGTGCCGTCGCCTCGACGGGATTCCGCTCGCCCTGGAACTGGCCGCCGGCCGGCTTCCGGTGCTCACCGTGGAACAGGTGCTGCACCGGCTCGACGACCGCTTCCGGCTCCTGACGGACGGGACGCGCGGCGCGCTCCCCCGCCATCAGACGCTGCGGACGGCGATCGGCTGGAGCCACGAGCTGTGCACGCCGGAGGAGCGGTTGCTGTGGGCGCGGCTCTCGGTCTTCGCCGGGCCGTTCGACCTGGAGGCCATGGAGTACGTCTGCGGTGGAACGGATCTGCCCGCGGACCGGGTGGTGGACGTGCTCGGCGGGCTGGTCGCCCAGTCCCTGGTCCTCCGTGAGGAGACCGCGGCGGGGCCCCGGTACCGGATGCTCGACACGATCGTCGCGTACGGAGCGGAGTGGCTGGCGGCGCTCGGCGACACGCGGCGGATGCGCCGGCGGCACCGTGACTGGTACATGGGTCTCGCAACCTGGTGCGAGCTGGAGTGGTTCAGCCCCCGCCAGGCGGAGGTCGCCGCGAACACGGAAGCGGCGCTGCCCAACCTCCGGGCGGCGCTGGAGCTCTGTCTCGAGCAGCCGGACGAGGCGCATCTGGCGCAGCATCTCGCGGGGACGCTCTGGTTCTACTGGGCGGGCTGCGGGCGGCTCTCGGAGGGCCGGCACTGGCTGGACCGGGCGCTGGCGCTCGACTCGGAGCACTCCGGACACACGGCCGCCCGGCTCAAGGCGCTGTGGGTGCTCGGCTATGTGGCGATCCTGCAGGGGGACAGCACGGCGGCGGTGGCGGCGCTGCACGAGTGCCGAGAGGGGGCGCGGCGCGCGGGGAACCCGGTGGCGGAGGCGTACGCGACCCACCGGATGGGCTGTCTCGCGCTGCTCTCGGACGACATGCCGCGCGCGGAGGAGCTGATCGGCCGGGCGCTGAAGGCGTACCGGGAGCTCGGCGAGCTGAACAGCAATGTGCTGATGGGGCAGGTCGAGCTGGGGATGGCCCGGGTCTTCCAGGGGGATCTGGAGGGCGCGGTCGCGCTCTGTGCAGAGGTGCGGGAGATCTGCGAGGAGCGCGGCGAGCGGTGGACCCGGGCGTACGCGCTGTATGTGCTGGCGTACGCGGCCTGGACCCGGGGTGATCACGGCGAGGCCAGGGCGTTGCTCGGCGAGTGCGTCACGATCAACCACACGTTCCACGATCTGGTGGGTCTGGTCCTCGCGATCGAGCTGCTGGGCCTGGTGACGGCGAGCGAGGGCGATCCGGCGGAGGCCGCGGTGCTCCAGGGGGCCGCGTTACCCGTCTGGGACGCGGTGGGGCTGCAGCTGTTCGGCTCCGGGTGCTTCAACGGGCCGCGGGCGGTGTGCGAGCGGCAGGCGGGCGAGCTGCTCGGTCCGGAGAACTACGGGGCCTCGGTGCGGGAGGGGCGGGGTCTGTCGCTGGACGAGGCGGTGGACCGGGCCCTGCGCGAGCGTCGGGATCCGGCCACCGGCGCCCGGGGCGGCGAGGCCCGGCGTCCCTTCCGTACGACGGTCCCGGAAACGCGGAAGCCCGCCGGCTCCCCCACCGGTAAAGGTGGAGAAGCGGCGGGCCGATGACCGCGCGGTGTGCGGTACTACTCCCCCGGCCGGAGCCGGGAGGCCCCCATGATCAGCGGGCGTAGTACTCGACGACCAGCTGCTCGTCGCAGATGACCGGGATTTCCTTGCGGTTCGGGTCGCGGTCGAGGCGGAAGGCCAGGGCCTTCAGGTTGACCTGCAGGTAGCGCGGGGTCTCACCGTCGGCGGCGAAGCCACCCTCGCGGGCCACCTGGAACAGGGGCTTCTCGCGGGAGCGCTCGCGGACCATCACGACGTCGTCGGGACGGACACGGAACGACGGCTTGTCGACCTTGCCACCGTTGACCTGGATGTGACCGTGCACGACCATCTGGCGGGCCTGGTAGATGGTGCGGGCGATGCCCGAACGCAGGACCAGGGCGTCGAGGCGACGCTCGAGCTCGACGACCAGCGCCTCGCCCGTCTTGCCCTCGGCCTTCTTGGCACGGTCGTAGGCGCGCGCCATCTGGCGCTCGCTGATGTCGTACTGAGCGCGCAGGCGCTGCTTCTCGAGCAGACGGACCTTGTAGTCCGAGTTCTGCTTGCGGCCACGGCCGTGCTCGCCCGGCGGGTAGGGGCGGGCTTCGAAGTACTTGACAGCCTTCGGCGTCAGCGCGATACCGAGCGCGCGAGACTTCTTGACCTTGGGACGCGACTGGTTAGGCACGTTCTCCAGACCTCCGTTGTAGGTTAGGTTAGGCTCACCTTACTCAAGGAGATCGCATGTCTCGCCCTGGGAACACCACGCGCATCACAGACAGCAGCACAAAGAGCGATGCTTCTGAGAGCATCGATGTGACGGAGGTCCGATCAGCTCATGGTCAGCCGCGTCCCAGCGGGCTTGAAATCGCGCGGATGCCGTCAGCAGCCGAGCGCACACGAACTCTCGTACAGAGTACATGCTCCGCGGTGCTCCTGATCCCGGGGGCCGACGGCATGCGCCCCGAGCAGCTGACACCTCAGGCCCGGGCGGTCGGTCCGGACGGCGAGATCTTCCTGCTGTTCCCGGCCGACGCCCCGCCGGTACGGGCCGCCACCCACGCCCAGGACGACGAACTTCCGGTCGTCCTGGAGCTGACGGATGTGGCGCCGGTCTCCGTCCCGCACCGTATCCGCGGCCGGGCCTGGGTCTCCGGCTGGCTCACCTGCCTGCCCGGCGTCGCCGAACCCGGTCACATGATGCTGCGCCTCGAGGTGGCCGAGGCGAGCGTGGACGACCTGTGGGGCACCTCGGAGGTCGACCCGGAGGAGTTCGCCGCGGCGGACCCCGACCCGCTGCACACCCACGAGACCGAGCTGCTCCAGCATCTGCACGCGGCCCACGGCGAGCAGGTGCGCGAGCTGAGCCATCTGCTCGGCGAGCGCTCGGCCGCCCTGGTGCCGACCCGGGACGTCGCGCCGCTGGCCCTCGACCGCTTCGGGCTGCGGATCCGGTTCAGCGCGGGACCGCAGCACTGCTTCGACGCACGCTTCGACTTCCCCGAGCCCGTACGGGACGTGAGTGGGCTGCGGCGCGAGATGCACCGGCTCTTCGAAGCGGCCCGCGCGTGAACGCCGTGCGCGGAGCGGCCTGAGGGGCTCGTCAGCCGCCCTCGCCGCGCAGCCGTTCGCGCACCTTCTCCACCACGTCGGCGTACCGCGCCTCCGCGCCGTACCGGGTCGGTTCGTAGTAGCGCTTGCCATGGACCGTGTCCGGGGCGTACTGCTGGGCCGCGATCCCGCCCGGGACGTCGTGCGGGTAGACGTACCCCTGGGCGTGCCCGAGCTTGGCCGCCCCCTTGTAGTGGCCGTCGCGGAGGTGCGCGGGGACCGGGCCGGCCAGGCCGTTGCGTACGTCCGCCTGAGCGGCGGAGATCGCGAGGGTCGCCGCGTTCGACTTCGGGGCCAGGGCCAGCGCGATCGTCGCATGGCTCAGCGTCAGCGCGGCCTCGGGGAAACCGATCATGGCCACGGCCTGGGCGGCCGCCACGGCCGTCGGCAGCGCCGTCGGGTCCGCGAGGCCGATGTCCTCGCTGGCCGAGATCATCAGGCGCCGGGCGATGAACCGGGGGTCCTCCCCCGCCTCGATCATCCGGGCCAGATAGTGCAGCGCGGCGTCCACGTCCGAGCCGCGGATCGACTTGATGAGCGCGCTGGCCACGTCGTAGTGCTGGTCGCCGTCACGGTCGTACTTCACCGCCGCGCGGTCGACGGTCTCCTCGACCGTCTGGAGCGTGATCTCCGACTCGCCCTTGGCGAGGGCCGCGCCCGCCGCCGCCTCCAGGGCCGTCAGCGCACGGCGCGCGTCGCCGCCGGCGATCCGCAGCAGGTGCGCCTCGGCGTCCTCGGGCAGCGTGACCGCGCCGCCCAGCCCCCGCTCCTCGGTCAGGGCGCGCTTCAGCAGGTCGCGCAGGTCGTCGTCGGTGAGCGGTTCGAGGGTGAGCAGCAGCGAGCGCGAGAGCAGCGGGGAGATGATCGAGAAGTACGGGTTCTCCGTGGTCGCCGCGATCAGCGTCACCCAGCGGTTCTCCACCGCCGGGAGCAGCGAGTCCTGCTGGGCCTTGGAGAAGCGGTGGATCTCGTCGAGGAAGAGGACGGTCTCCTTGCCGTAGCCGCCGGCTGCCCGCCGGGCCCCGTCGATGACCGTCCGGACCTCTTTGACGCCCGCGGTGATCGCGGAGAGCTCCACGAACCGCTTGTTCGTCGCCTTGGAGACGACGTACGCCAGGGTCGTCTTGCCGATGCCCGGCGGTCCCCACAGGATCACGGAGGAAGCGCCGGCCGGGCCCCCGCTGCCCTCCCCCACGAGCCGGCGCAGCGGCGATCCCGGCTTCAGCAGGTGCTGCTGGCCGAGGACTTCGTCCAGGGTGCGCGGACGCATCCGTACGGCCAGGGGGCTGCTGGACGGGTCCTTCTCCTGGCGTTCTTCGGCGGCTGCGGTAAAGAGGTCGGGCTCCACAGTCATGAAGCCTAAGTCAGAGCACTGACAACGCCGCCCGCGCCCGTCAGCCGGTCCAGAAGTCCCACCAGCGCGTCAGGATCAGCATGCCGATGATCCCGATGTGCAGCACCGGCAGTACCCAGGTGAACTCGTCGAAGAAGGTCCGCAGGCCGCCGGGGGCCGGGATGACGCCCTTGCGGACGTTGTGCGAGGTCACGTACCAGAACATGACGATGGTGGCGATCCAGGCGAGGCAGCACCACAGGCACAGCGCGTTGATCTCGTACAGCGACTGGTACATCAGCCAGGTGCAGAACCCGACACCGAAGAGCGTGCCCGCGTTCAGTCCGAGCCAGTACCAGCGGCGGTAGCGGGCGCCCGCGAGGAGGGCCACGCCGATGGCGATCACCATGGCGTAGGTGACGAGGCCGAGCATCGGGTTCGGGAAACCGAAGACCGCGGCCTGCTCGCTCTTCATGATGTTGCCGCAGGAGACGATCGGGTTGAGGCTGCAGCCCGGGGTGAAGTTCGGGTCCTCGAGGAGCTTGAACTTGTCGATCGTGATGACCCAGGCGGCGAGCAGACCGGCCGCGCCGGTGACCACCAGCATCCAGGCGAAGGCCCGGCTCGCGCCTATGGTCCCGCTGTCTCGCTCAACCGCTGCTCTCGTCATCTCGCCGTTCCGTCGCTCGTGGCTTCTGGGCACGGTCATTCTGCCGCACGAGGGCCGGTGTCCACCGTTCGGTGGACATAAGGACGAAACATGGGTGCGGGCCCCGGCGGTACGCCGGGGCCCGCACCCAAGGCCGCTGTCAGGCCAGCTTCGTCCGGACTGCGTCGACCAGCGCGTCGAGGGCGACCGCCTCCTGCTCGCCGGACTCCATGTCCTTGAGCTGGACGACACCCTCGGCGAGGTCGCGCTCGCCGGCGACCACGGTGAAGCGGGCGCCGGAGCGGTTGGCGTCCTTCATCGCGCCCTTCAGGCCCTTGCCCCCGAAGGAGAAGTCCGCCGCGACGCCCGCCTTGCGGAGCTCGGTGACCTTGCCGAAGAGCACACGGCGCGCCTCGTCGCCGATCGCCACCGCGAAGACGCTGGTGGCGGCGGGGATGTCCAGCTCGACCCCCTCCGCCTCCAGGGCGAGGACCGTGCGGTCGACCCCGAGTGCCCAGCCGACGGACGGGAGCGCCGGTCCGCCGATCATCTCGGAGAGGCCGTCGTAGCGGCCGCCGCCGCCCACCGCGGACTGCGAGCCGAGACCGTCGTGGACGAACTCGAAGGTGGTCCGGGTGTAGTAGTCCAGGCCGCGCACCAGCTTCGCGTCGTCCTCGAAGAGCACGCCCGCCGCCGTGATCAGGGCGCGCACCTCCTCGTGGTACGCCTTGCACGCGTCGCACAGGTAGTCGCGCAGCAGCGGCGCACCGCCCAGCTGCTTCTGCACGGCCTCACGCTTGTCGTCGAGGACCCGCAGCGGGTTGATCTCGGCGCGGCGCAGGGTCTCCTCGTCGAGGTCGAGTCCGCGCAGGAAGGCCTGGAGAGCCTCCCGGTAGACGGGGCGGCACTCCTTGTCGCCGAGCGAGTTCAGCAGGATGCGGAAGTTCTTCAGGCCCAGCGAGCGGTACGCCTGGTCGGCGAGGATGATCAGCTCGGCGTCGAGCGCCGGGTCCTCGGCGCCGATCGCCTCGGCGCCGACCTGCGAGAAGTGGCGGTAGCGGCCCTTCTGCGGGCGCTCGTAGCGGTAGTACGAGCCGGAGTACCAGAGCTTCACCGGCAGGTTGCCCTGCTTGTGCAGGCTGGCCTCCAGCGCCGCGCGCAGTACGGAGGCCGTTCCCTCGGGACGCAGGGCGAGCTTGTCGCCGCCCTTGGTCTCGAAGGCGTACATCTCCTTGGTGACGATGTCGGTGGACTCGCCGACGCCGCGGGCGAAGAGGTTGACGTCCTCGAAGCCGGGGGTCTCGACGTAGCCGTATCCGGACGTCCGCAGGGGTCCGGAGATCGCCTCCCGGACCGCCAGGTACTTGGCGGAGTAGGGCGGGATCAGGTCGTACGTGCCCTTGGGGGCCTTGAAGGTGCTCACGTAGGTCTCGTCACATTCCTCGTCGGGGAGCGTCCACGCTCCCGAGGCCGGCGGCCACCTGCCGCAGATAAGGGTTGGTGGCGCGCTCCTGGCCGATGGTCGTCTGGGGACCGTGCCCCGACAGCACCACGGTCGAGTTGTCGAGGGGCAGGCACACGCGGGCCAGCGATTCGAGCATCTCGTCCATGTCACCGCCGGGCAGGTCGGTGCGTCCGATGGAGCCGGCGAAGAGCAGGTCCCCGGAGAAGAACACGGAGGGAATCTCCGCGCTCCGGGGCATCTGGAAGGTCACCGACCCCTTGGTATGACCGGGCGCGTGCGCGACGGAGAACTGCAGTCCGGCGAGGTCCAGCTGGGCGCCGTCGGTGAGCTCGTGCACGTCGTCCGGCTCGCCCACGGTCAGTTCACCCATGAGCGGCATCCCGATGGAGCGGCCGAGGGCCTTCTCCGGGTCGCTCATCATGTACCGGTCCTCGGGATGGATCCACGCGGGTACGTCATGGGCGCCGCAGACCGGGACGACGGAGGCGACGTGGTCGATGTGGCCATGGGTGAGGACCACCGCGACGGGCTTGAGCCGATGCTTCTGAAGCGTCTCCTCGACTCCCTGGGCGGCCTGGTGGCCCGGGTCGATGATCACGCACTCCTCGCCTGCGGCGGGGGCGACCAGGTAGCAGTTGGTCCCCCAGGCCCCGGCGGGGAACCCGGCAATCAGCACGATCGTCCTTAAATGTCGTCCGGCACCAGAGGTGCGGCGGAGCGGAAGCGGCAGATCAGAGCCTACCGGCGCTGCGTATTCCACAGCCAACCCGTATACGGTACGGGCACATCCGGCCAGGACAGGAACAGTCGAGCGACAAGGAGCAGACCCGGTGGTCAGCAGCGATCAGCGGCGGCGGCAGCTCGCCAGGGAGAAGTATGTGCGCCAGCAGCAGCGGCGGCAGGAGGCGCGCCAGAAGGCGAGGCGGCGCAACACCGTCGTCGCCGCCTCGCTGGCCGTCGTACTCGCCGCGGGTGGCGCCGTGTACGCCTCGGTCTCGCTGACCGACGGCGGCAAGAAGGGGTCCGGGGACGCGGCGGCGGGCGACACCCCGACGCCCTCCGCGAGCGCATCGGCGACGCCGGAGCCGGCGATGGCCATCGACAAGAAGGCCACGTACACGATGTCCCTCAAGACGAACGAGGGCGACATCTCCTTCGCGATGGACGCGGCGAAGACCCCGAGGACGGTGAACTCCTTCAAGCACCTCGCGGACCAGAAGTACTTCGACGGGACGAAGTGCCACCGGCTCACCACGCAGGGCATCTTCGTCCTCCAGTGCGGCGACCCGAAGGGCGACGGCACCGGCGGCCCGGGCTACACCATCCCGGACGAGAACCTGAGCGCCCTCGGCAAGGCGGGCGCGGACGGTTCGGTGACCTTCCCGGCCGGCACGGTGGCGATGGCCAACACCGGTCAGCCGGGGACGGGCGGCAGCCAGTTCTTCCTCGTCTACAAGGACACCAAGCTGCCCCCGAGCTACACCCCCTTCGGAAAGATCGACGCGGCAGGCCTGAAGGCCGTCCAGGAGATCGCGAAGGCCGGGGTCGAGGGCGGTGCCACGGACGGTGCTCCGAAGAAGGTCGTCACCATCGAGAAGGCCACCGTCACCAAGAAGTGACGCCCGGTCGACGCGACGCGGGACCGTTCAATTTCGGTCGCGCTGAGAGCGGACAGCCGGGCGGCCGGTCGCCTAGATTGGCGTTGTGCAGCGCGGGCCGATTGCCGCGCTGTGGAGGGCGGGCGGGCGAGGCCGGCCCGTCAGGAAACCTGTGGACGATGCCCAGGGGGCACAACCCCCTCGTCGGCATCATGTGGAGGAGGCGCTGTGAGCAGCGACCCGTGGGGCCGCGTCGACGAGACGGGCACCGTGTACGTGCGTACGGCCGAGGGCGAGAAGGTCGTCGGATCGTGGCAGGCCGGCACTCCCGAGGAGGCACTGGCCTACTTCGAGCGCAAGTACGAGGGCTTGGTGGTCGAGATCGGCCTCCTCGAAAAGCGGGTGAAGACCACCGACCTGTCGGCGAAGGACGCCACGGCCGCGATCGACCACATCCGGCAGCAGGTCGACGAGCACCACGCCGTCGGTGACCTCGCCGCGCTGACCGCGCGTCTCGACAAGCTGGTCGAGACGGTCGAGTCGCGCCGCGAGGAGCGCAAGGTCCAGAAGGCCAAGCAGACCGACGAGGCGCGCGGCGCCAAGGAGGCGCTGGTCAAGGAGGCCGAGGAGCTGGCGCAGAGCGAGCAGTGGCGGGCCGCCGGCGAGCGGCTGCGCGCGCTCGTGGACACCTGGAAGGGCCTGCCGCGGCTCGACCGGAAGTCCGACGACGAGCTGTGGCACCGCTTCTCGCACGCCCGCTCGGCGTTCTCCAAGCGCCGCAAGGCGCACTTCGCCTCGCTGGACGCGCAGCGCGAGGAGGCCCGCAAGGCCAAGGAGAAGCTGGTCGCGGAGGCCGAGTCGCTCTCGAACTCCACGGACTGGGGTGCCACGGCCGCGCGCTACCGGGACCTGATGGCGGAGTGGAAGGCCGTGGGCCGCGCCCAGCGCGAGCACGAGGACGAGCTGTGGAACCGCTTCCGCGGCGCCCAGGACGTCTTCTTCGCGGCGCGGAGCGAGGTCTTCGCCGAGCGGGACGCGGAGCAGACCGAGAACCTCAAGCTGAAGGAGGAGCTCGCTGCCGAGGCCGAGAAGCTGCTGCCGGTGAGGGATCTGAAGGCGGCCCGTGCGGCCTTCCGCTCCCTCAACGAGCGCTGGGAGGCCATCGGCCACGTGCCGCGCGACGCCCGGCCGAAGGTCGAGGGCCGGATGCACACGGTGGAGCGGGCGATCCAGGAGGCCGAGGAGTCGGAGTGGCGCCGGACGAACCCGGAGGCACGCGCGCGTGCCGCGGGCCTGACGGGCCAGCTCCAGGACGCGGTCGACAAGCTGCAGAAGCAGATCGACGCGGCCCGCGCAGCGGGCAACGACGCCAAGGCCGACAAGCTGGCACGTGAGCTGGAGGGCCGTCAGGCCCTCCTCGACCAGGCGCTGAAGGGCCTGGAGGAGTTCGGCGGCTGAGCGCCACCGTCGTACGGACGGTACGAGAAGGGCCCCGGTACCTGGTGGTAGGTGCCGGGGCCCTTCTCGTACGCGCTGTTACGGCCTGCGGGCCCGACCTGTTACGGCCTGCGGGCCGAGGTGACCCGGTAGACGTCGTAGACGCCCTCCACGCCGCGTACCGCCTTCAGGACGTGCCCGAGGTGCTTCGGGTCGCCCATCTCGAAGGTGAAGCGTGAGGTGGCCACCCGGTCGCGGGAGGTCTGGACGGCGGCCGAGAGGATGTTGACGTGCTGGTCCGAGAGGACCCTGGTGACGTCCGAGAGCAGCCGGGAGCGGTCCAGGGCCTCGACCTGGATGGCGACCAGGAAGACCGAGGACTGGGTGGGCGCCCATTCGACCTCGAGGATGCGCTCCGGCTCGCGGGAGAGCGAGTCGACGTTGACGCAGTCGCTGCGGTGGACCGACACCCCGCTGCCCCGGGTGACGAAGCCGATGATCGGGTCGCCCGGTACGGGGGTGCAGCAGCGGGCCAGCTTGACCCAGACGTCCTCGACGCCCTTGACGACCACGCCGGGGTCGGCGCTGGAGCGGCGCTTGGAGCGGCCGCGCGAGGGCGGCGCGGTCTCGACGAGGTCCTCGTTGGCGGCCTCCTCGCCGCCGACGGCCTGGACCAGCTTCTGGACGATGGACTGGGCCGTGACATGGCCCTCGCCGATCGCCGCGTACAGCGAGGAGATGTCGCTGTAGCGCATCTCGTGGGCGAGGGTGACGAGCGAGTCGCCGGTCAGGATCCGCTGGATCGGCAGGTTCTGCTTGCGCATGGCCCGCGCGATGGCGTCCTTGCCCTGCTCGATCGCCTCGTCGCGGCGCTCCTTGGAGAACCAGGCGCGGATCTTGTTGCGGGCCCGCGGGGACTTGACGAAGCCCAGCCAGTCGCGGGACGGGCCGGCACCCGCGGCCTTGGAGGTGAACACCTCGACCAGGTCGCCGTTGTCGAGGGTCGATTCGAGCGGCACGAGCCGTCCGTTGACCCGCGCCCCTATGGTGCGGTGACCGACCTCGGTGTGGACCGCGTAGGAGAAGTCGACGGGAGTGGCCCCGGCGGGCAGCGCTATGACGTCGCCCTTGGGGGTGAAGACGAAGACCTCGTTGCGCGACAGGTCGAAGCGCAGGGACTCCAGGAACTCGCTGGGGTCCTCGGTCTCCTTCTGCCAGTCGAGCAGCTGGCGCAGCCACGCCATGTCGTTGAGGTGGTCGTCCTTGCCGCCCGCCTTCTTCGGCACGTCGGCGCGGACCTTGGAGGCGCCGGCGACGGCCTCCTGCTTGTACTTCCAGTGCGCGGCGATGCCGTACTCGGCCCGGCGGTGCATGTCGAAGGTGCGGATCTGCAGCTCGACGGGCTTGCCGTTGGGGCCGATGACCGTCGTGTGCAGCGACTGGTACATGTTGAACTTCGGCATCGCGATGTAGTCCTTGAACCGGCCGGGGACCGGGTTCCATCGCGCGTGGACGGTGCCGAGAGCCGCATAGCAGTCGCGGACGGTGTCGACGAGGACACGGATGCCCACCAGGTCGTAGATCTCCGCGAAGTCACGGCCGCGGACGATCATCTTTTGGTAGACGCTGTAGTAGTGCTTGGGCCGGCCGGTGACAGTGGCCTTGATCCGGGCGGCGCGCAGGTCGGACTGGACCTCGTCGGTCACTATGGCGAGGTACTCGTCGCGCTTGGGCGCGCGCTCGGCGACGAGCCGGACGATCTCGTCGTACATCTTGGGGTAGAGGATCGCGAAGGCGAGGTCCTCCAGCTCCCACTTGATGGTGTTCATGCCCAGGCGGTGGGCCAGGGGCGCGTAGATCTCGAGGGTCTCGCGGGCCTTCTTCTCCTGCTTCTCCCGCTTGAGGTAGCGCATGGTGCGCATGTTGTGCAGGCGGTCGGCGAGCTTGATGACCAGGACGCGCGGGTCCTTGGCCATGGCGACGACCATCTTGCGCACGGTCTCGGCCTGCGCGGCCTCGCCGAACTTGACCTTGTCGAGCTTGGTGACGCCGTCGACGAGGAGGGCGACCTGGTCGCCGAAGTCGCGGCGTAGCTGCTCAAGGCCGTACTCGGTGTCCTCGACCGTGTCGTGCAGCAGTCCGGCCATCAGCGTCGCCGGGTCCATGCCGAGCTCGGCGAGGATCGTGGTGACGGCGAGCGGGTGGGTGATGTACGGGTCGCCGCTCTTGCGCTTCTGGCCGCGGTGCCAGCGCTCGGCGACCTGGTAGGCCCGCTCGACCTGCCGGAGCGTCGCGGTCTCGATCTTCGGGTCGTTGGAGCGGACGATCCGCAGCAGCGGTTCGAGGACCGGGTTGTACGGGGAGGAGCGCTGGACGCCCAGGCGGGCGAGGCGGGCGCGGACGCGGTTGGACGAGGAGGAGCCGGCGGAGCGGGCCACGGGGGCGGGCGCCGGCTTCGCGGGCGCGGGCTTGGCGGGGGAGGCGGCCGGTTCCGGGGCGGGGGCCACGGGCGCGGGCCTGCTCTCCGCAGGCTTGTTCTGGGGCGTGGCGGGCCCCGCAGCGGCCTTCTCGGCCTGCGGGTCGGGCTGCGCGGCGGAGAGTGGCTGGGCCTCGTCTGGCAAGAGCGCTCCTCGTGCGGTTCCGGATCCCCCGGTCAGGCCCGGAAAGGCCATGGTATCGACCCGCGGGCCCCGGTGCTCACGCGTGCGACCCGTGAGACGGGCACCACGTGCGTGCCGGGTCCCGTTCCGGGACATACGGGGAAAACGGACGGGGCGCCCCGGGGATTCCCCGGAGCGCCCCGCTCCGCAACGACGGTGGGCCGGTGCGGTGTCAGACCGTGATCAGCGCCTCCAGCGGGGCGCCGCGCAGGGCGGGCTCCAGCCGGGCGCGCCCGGCGAGGAAGCCGAGCTCCATGAGGACCGCGACCCCGGCGACCTCGGCGCCGGCCCGCCGGATGAGCTCCAGCGAGGCCTCGGCGGTGCCACCGGTGGCCAGGACGTCGTCGATGACCATGACCCGGTCACCCGGGAGCAGGTCCTCGGCGTGAACCTCGATCTCGGCGGTGCCGTACTCCAGCTCGTACGCCTGCTTCAGCGTCGCGCCGGGCAGCTTGCCGGCCTTGCGGACCGGGATGAAGCCCAGGCCCGCGCGGACGGCCACCGGAGCGGCCAGGATGAAGCCGCGCGCCTCCAGGCCGACGATCTTCGTCGCGCCGTGCGTGGCGCACAGCGTGGCGAGGGTGTCGGTCAGCGCCGTGAACGCCACCGGGTCCGCCAGCAGCGGGGTGATGTCCTTGAACAGCACCCCGGGTTTCGGGTAGTCGGGGACGTCCCTGATCCGGCTGAGCAGCAGATCGGCGGTGTCCTGTGCCTCCGCCGTCATCCGCGGCGCTCCGGGGCGCGGCCGCGACGGCCGCGCTGGCCGACGACCGCGGTCTCGGCCTCTTCCTCGAAGCCGGCTCCGTCGGCGTTCCCGTCGGCGTCCAGGGGCTCGCCCTTGGACGCCGCGGCCGCGCGCTTGGCGAGCACCCGCTTCCTGAGCGCCTGCATCGCCGGCTCGCGCTCCTTGAGGTCGGCGACGAGCGGGGTGGCGATGAAGATCGAGGAGTACGCACCGGCGGCGAGGCCGACGAACAGCGACAGCGAGATGTCGTTCAGCATGCCGGCGCCGAGGACACCGCCACCGATGAAGAGCAGGCCGGCGACCGGCAGCAGCGCGACGACCGTGGTGTTGATCGAGCGGACCAGGGTGCCGTTGATCGACCGGTTGGCCATGTCGCTGAAGGTCCAGCGCGTCTGTTTCGTGATGCCCTTCGTCTGTTCCTTGAGGGAGTCGAAGACGACCACGGTGTCGTAGAGCGAGTAGCCGAGGATCGTCAGCAGACCGATGACCGTACCGACGGTGACCTCGAAGCCGACGAGCGAGTAGATGCCGACGGTGATGGTGATGTCGTGGATCAGGGCGACGAGCGCCGCGGCCGCCATCCGCCACTCGAAGGCGATGGCCAGATAGATCACCACCAGGATCATGAAGACCCCGAGGCCGGTCCAGGCCTTGTTGGCGATCTGCTCACCCCAGCTGGGGCCGACGAGCTCCGCCGCGATCTTGTTCTCGGGGACGTTCAGGTCCTTGGCCAGCTCCGCGCGGACCTGGTCGGACTTGCCGGTGTCGAGGCCGCCGACCTGGATACGGAGCGAGCCGTTGCCGAGCCCCTGGACGATGGCGTCGTGGCCGGACGCCTCCTCCGCGTACTCCTGGGCCTGCGAGACCGAGACGTCCGTCTTCGGGGTGGTGAAGACGGCACCGCCCTGGAACTCGATGCCCATGTTCAGGCCACGGACCGCCAGGGCGACGATGGCCGTGATGGTGATCAGGATGGACAGGCCGTACCAGAGCTTGCGATTGCCGATGAAGTCGTAACCGACTTCACCACGGTGCAGCCGGGCGCCGAGATCGCCGAGCTTCGACATCTCACGCCTCCTTCGAGTCGACAGGGCCAACGGCGGGGGCAGTGACACGGCGGGAGCGTCGCAGCGGCGGCTTGGCGCCGAGCCGCTTCGGGTCGAGGCCCGACCAGGCGTGGCCCTCGCCGAAGAACTTGGTGCGTGCAAGCAGCGTCATGATCGGCTTGGTGAAGAGGAACACCACGACCACGTCGAGCAGGGTGGTCAGGCCGAGCGTGAACGCGAAGCCCTGCACCTTGCCGACGGTGACGAGGAAGAGCACGGCGGCGGCGAGGAACGACACGAAGTCGGAGACGAGGATCGTGCGGCGGGCACGGGGCCAGGCGCGCTCGACGGCCGGGCGGAGCGACCGGCCCTCGCGGATCTCGTCGCGGATGCGTTCGAAGTAGACGATGAACGAGTCCGCGGTGATACCGATGGCCACGATGGCACCACAGACGGCCGGCAGGTTCAGCGCGAAGCCGATGGCCGGGCCGAGCAGGGCCATGATCACGTAGGTCAGGACGGCCGAGACCAGAAGGCTGAGCAGGGCGACCAGCGACAGGCCCCGGTAGTAGACCACCAGGTAGAGCACGACCAGGGCGAGACCGATCGCACCGGCGATGAGGCCCGCCTCGAGCTGGTCACCGCCGAGGGCGGCGGTGACGGTGTCGACGCTCTGGGTGTCGAAGGTGAGCGGCAGCGCACCGTACGACAGGATGTTGCCCAGGTCCTGTGCGGACTTCTGGTTGAAGCTGCCGGAGATCTCGGCGTTGGCGCTCAGCGTGGTGCGCACCGACGGGGCCGAGACGACCTCGCCGTCCAGGACGATGGCGAACTGGTTCTGCGGCTCCTGCTGCTGCGAGAGCTTGCTGGTGATCTGCTGGAACTTCTTGGAGCCACTGCTGGTGAACTCCATGTTGACGATCCACATGCCGCGCTGCTGGTCGAAGACGCCACTGGCGTCGTCGACGTCCTTGCCGTCGACCTCGGCCGGGCCGAGGAGGTACTTCTCCCACTGGCCGACGGCGTTCTTGCCACAGGCGACGGTGGGGTCGGTCGGCTTCACACCCTCGCCGGCGGCGGCGCGCTGCTTGGGGTCGAGGCAGTTCAGGGTGGCGAACTTCTTCTCGAGCGCGGAGGTGGAGGGGTCCGGCGTCTGGGTCGCCTTCGGGCTCTCCGAGGTCTTCGGCTTGTCCGAGGCGGAGCCGCTCGGCGTGGCCGTCGGGCTCGGGGCCTTCAGGGCCTCGGAGACCGCGCGGCCCCGGGTGGAGGCGCTCGCCGAGGGGGTGGCGGACTTCTCGTCCTTGCCCTTGTCCACGGTCGCCCCGGAGGCCGAGGGCTTCGGCGACGCGGAGGAGCTCGCGGTCGGCGCCGGCTGCTCGGAGGGAGCGTAGGTCAGGACGGGCCGGAAGTAGAGCTGGGCGGTGGTACCCACCTGCTCACGGGCCTGCTTCTCGTCGACTCCCTTGGGGATGTTGACGATGATGTTCTCGCGGCCCTGCGTCTGGACCTCGGCCTCGGAGACACCCAGACCATTGACACGGCGCTCGATGATGCCGACCGCGGTGTTCATGTTGGTCTCGTTGACGGCGTCTTCCTTGCCGGGCTCGGCCTTGGCCTTGAGCGTGATCGACGTCCCGCCCGCCAGGTCGATGCCCAGGCGCGGCGTGGTGTGACCCGACCAGAACATTCCGCCCGTGAGCGCGACCATCGCGATCAGGATCAGAGCCAGGGCACGCCCCGGCCTGCCCTGGCCCCCCGCCGGCCTTCGGCCCTTCTTCGGTGCTGCCACCTTGTCGTTTCTCCCTGTCCAACCGTCCCGCGCCGGGTGTGCGCGGTGCGGCCACGAAGTGTGTGTGGGGACCTGCCCCCGCAGAGGTGCAACCGTGCCGGGGACCGCGGACGCCGGTGGGCGTCCCGCGATCCCCGGTGGTGATTACTTCGCCTCGGCCCCGCCGTCGGCCTTGCCGTCCTTCTTGACCTCGGTGTCGGCCGTGACCTCGGTGTCGGCCTCGGCCGCGTCCGCCTTCTTGGTCAGGTCGGGCTTGGCGTCCTCGGAGACCTCGACGGTCTCGGCCTCGGCGCCCTCGACCGACTCGGTCAGCGAGGAGGCGTCGTCCGGCACGACGGCGTCGGGCTCGTCGCCGTGGACGATGCGGTTGTACTCCGCGTCCTCGAGAACGGCGCCGATGGCGTTCTTGGCGTAGACGGCGTGCACGCCGGGCGCCACCTCGAGGAGAACGGTCTCGTCACCGATCTCCTTGACGGTGGCGTACATCCCCCCGATCGTCCGTACGCCGGTTCCGGGCTGCATCTCGTTGCGCATCTGTGCCGCCTGCTGCTGCTTCTTCTTCGCAGAGCGGGTCATCAGGAACATGGCCCCGATGAGGACGATGAAGGGGAGGAGGGTCAGGATACTCACGGGACGGGTTTCCTTCGCACGGACGCGGAGATCCCGCGGCCTGATCTTCGGGGGTGGGCGTGCCGACCAGAAAGGTCGGCATCGGCGGAGTCTAGGCGAGTCCGCATCGATGGAACAACGTCCAGCATCGCACCCCGGTTCCTGGGCCGACGAGTCTCCGCGCCGTCACGCCCCGAAGAGCCCTGGTTGTCCGCTTCCTGGCCGCGCCGGGCCCGCTGCCTGCGGCGGAACGAGACCGAGATGCGTCCACGCGGCCGGAGTAGCGACCCGGCCACGGGGTGTGCGGGCGAGCAGACCCTCGCGTACGAGGAAGGGTTCGGCGACCTCCTCGACGGTCTCGCGCTCCTCCCCCACCGCGACCGCGAGGGTGGACAGGCCCACCGGTCCGCCACCGAAGAGCTTGAGCAGGGCCTCCAGGACGGCCCGGTCGAGCCGGTCGAGCCCGCGGCCGTCCACCTCGTACACGCTCAGAGCCGCCTCGGCGATCTCGCGGCTGATCGTTCCGTCGGCCCTGACCTGCGCGTAGTCCCGGACGCGGCGCAGGAGCCGGTTGGCGATGCGGGGGGTGCCGCGGGAGCGGCCGGCGATCTCGGCGGCGCCCGCGGTGTCGATCTCGACGTCGAGGAGTCCGGCGGAGCGGTGGATGACGCGCTCGAGCTCGGCGGGCTCGTAGAACTCCATGTGGGCGGTGAAGCCGAAGCGGTCGCGCAGCGGGGGCGGCAGGAGTCCGGCCCGGGTGGTGGCGCCGACCAGCGTGAAGGGCGGCAGCTCCAGCGGGATGGCGGTGGCGCCTGGGCCCTTTCCGACGATCACGTCGACGCGGAAGTCCTCCATCGCCATGTAGAGCATCTCCTCGGCGGGCCGGGACATCCGGTGGATCTCGTCGAGGAAGAGGATCTCCCCCTCCTGGAGGGAGGAGAGGATCGCGGCGAGGTCGCCGGCGTGCTGGATGGCGGGGCCCGAGGTGATCCGGATCGGGGCGTTCATCTCGGCCGCGATGATCATCGAGAGGGTGGTCTTGCCGAGGCCCGGGGCCCCGGAGAGCAGGACGTGGTCGGCGGTGGCGCCGCGCTGCCGGGCGGCCCTGAGGACGAGGTCGAGCTGCTGGCGGACCTTCTCCTGGCCGACGAACTCGCTGAGGTCCTTGGGGCGCAGCGCCGCTTCGACGGCCTGGTCGTCGCCTTCGGCGGAGGCGCCGACGATCCGCTCCTCGGCTGCGGGGGCCGTCTCGTCGTCCCAGTTCACGGTGTTTCTGCCTTCTCGGTGGAGTGCGGTGGTGTGGCGGCGCTATCGGGCGCGGTTGAGCGTCTGGAGCGCGGCGCGCAGCAGCTGCGGGACCGGGGCCGAGCCGAAGTCGGCGATGGCGGCCTCGGCCTGCGGGGTGACCGCGGCGACGGCGTCCTCCGCCTCGCGGCTCGCGTAGCCGAGGCCGATGAGGGCGGCGGACAGCTGCTCCGTCCACGGCGCCGGGCCGGAGGCCGCGGCGCGCTGCGCGCCGACCAGGCCGCTCGTGCCGAGCGGCCGGCCGAGCTTGTCCTTCAGTTCGAGGAGGAGTTTCTGGGCGCCCTTCTTGCCGATGCCGGGGACGGCGGTCAGCGCCTTCTCGTCACCGGTGGCGACGGCCAGGCGCAGGGCGTCGGGGCTGTGCACGCCGAGCATGGCCTGGGCGAGGCGCGGGCCGACACCGCTGGCGGTCTGCAGCACTTCGAAGACCTGCCGCTCGTCGTCGTCCGCGAAGCCGTACAGGGTCAGCGAGTCCTCACGCACCACCAGGGACGTGGCGAGCCGGGCCTCCTGACCGATCCTCAGGGCGGACAGGGTGTTCGGCGTGCACTGCACGGCCATGCCGACACCGCCCACTTCGATCACGGCCGTGGTGGGGGCGAGGGCGGCCACCGGGCCGCTGACGAAGGCGATCATCGGGTACGGCCTTTCGAGGCGTGCTGGGCTGTGTGCAGGGCGACGGCCTGCTGGAGGCGGTTCTGGGCGGGGGCCCGCCAGATGTGGCAGATGGCCAGGGCGAGTGCGTCGGCGGCGTCGGCCGGCTTGGGCGGGGCGGAGAGCCGCAGCAGGCGGGTCACCATGGCTCCGACCTGGGCCTTGTCGGCCCGTCCGCTGCCGGTGACGGCCGCCTTGACCTCGCTGGGGGTGTGCAGGGCGACGGGGATGCCGCGGCGGGAGGCGCAGAGCATGGCGACGGCACTGGCCTGGGCCGTACCCATCACCGTACGGACGTTGTGCTGGCTGAACACCCGCTCCACGGCGACGAGTTCGGGCGAGAAGCGGTCCATCCACTCCTCTATGCCGCGCTCGATGCCGACCAGCCGCACGCCGATGTCCGCGGCCGCGGCCGTCCGGACGACGCCCACGCCGAGCATGGTCAGGGGGCGGCCGGCGACGCCCTCGACGACACCGATACCGCACCGGGTAAGACCGGGGTCCACCCCCAGAACGCGCAACTCAGCCCCTCCCCGCACCGTCTTCGGTCATGTGTTTGTGCAGGCTATCCGCTCGCACTGACAACGCCGCACAAACGGCGGCGGGCCGACGGGGGTGTGTCCCCGTCGGCCCGTCGAAGTCGGCCCGGTGTCAGGCGTCGACCTTCTCCATGACCTCGTCGCTGACGTCGAAGTTGGCGAAGACGTTCTGCACGTCGTCGCTGTCCTCGAGCGCGTCGATCAGCTTGAAGATCTTGCGCGCGCCCTCTTCGTCGAGCTCGACCTGCATGGTCGGGACGAAGCTGGAGTCGGCGGAGTCGTAGTCGATGCCGGCGTCCTGGAGGGCGGTGCGGACCGCGACCATGTCGGTGGCCTCGCTGATGACCTCGAAGCTCTCACCGAGGTCGTTGACCTCCTCGGCGCCCGCCTCGAGCACCGCGCCGAGGACGTCGTCCTCGGTGAGCTCGCCCTTGGGCAGCACGATGACGCCCTTGCGGTTGAACAGGTACGAGACCGAGCCCGGGTCGGCCATGGAACCGCCGTTGCGGGTCATGGCGACGCGGACGTCGGAGGCGGCACGGTTGCGGTTGTCGGTGAGGCACTCGATGAGCACCGCGACGCCGTTCGGGCCGTATCCCTCGTACATGATCGTCTCGTAGTCGACGCCGCCGGCCTCGAGGCCGCCGCCGCGCTTGATCGCCGAGTCGATGTTCTTGTTCGGGACGGAGCTCTTCTTCGCCTTCTGCACGGCGTCGAACAGCGTCGGGTTACCGTCCAGGTCGGCGCCGCCGGTGCGGGCCGCGACCTCGATGTTCTTGATCAGCTTCGCGAAGAGCTTGCCGCGCTTGGCGTCGATCACGGCCTTCTTGTGCTTCGTCGTAGCCCATTTAGAGTGGCCGGACATCTGCCTGTCTCCTTCGCGTAACCCATTTCTGAACGAACCCCAGAGATCCTACCGGGATCCCGTCATCGGCCCGCGCGCACCATGTCGACGAACAGGGCGTGCAGTCGGTGATCGCCGGTGAGCTCGGGGTGGAACGACGTCGCGAGCGCCCGGCCCTGCCGTACGGCGACGATGTGCCCCTCGTGCTCGGCGAGGATCTCCACCTCCGCGCCGACGGACTCGACCCACGGGGCGCGGATGAAGACGCCCTCGACGGGTCCGTCCTCGACGCCGGTGACGGTGACGCCGGCCTCGAAGGACTCGTTCTGGCGGCCGAAGGCGTTGCGGCGCACGATCATGTCGATGCCGCCGAAGGTCTCCTGGCCCGAACGCGGGTCGAGGATCTTGTCGGCGAGCATGATCAGACCGGCGCAGGTGCCGTAGACCGGCATGCCGGCGGCGATGCGCTCGCGCAACGGCCCCATGAGGCCGAAGAGCTCGGCCAGCTTGGAGATGGTGGTGGACTCGCCGCCGGGTATGACGAGGCCGTCGACCTCGGCGAGCTCCTCGGGGCGCCGGACCGGCCTGGCCACGGCGTCAGCCGCGGCCAGGGCGATCAGGTGCTCCCGTACGTCGCCCTGGAGAGCCAGGACACCGATCACAGGAGTGTTCATGGGGGATTACCAGCCGCGGTTGGCGTAGCGCTCGGACTCGGGGAGGGTGTCGCAGTTGATGCCGACCATGGCCTCGCCCAGGTTGCGGGAGGCGTCCGCGATGATCTTCGGGTCGTCGTAGAAGGTGGTGGCCTTCACGATGGCGGCGGCGCGCTTGGCCGGGTCGCCGGACTTGAAGATGCCGGAGCCGACGAAGACGCCCTCGGCGCCGAGCTGGCGCATCAGCGCGGCGTCGGCAGGGGTGGCGACACCACCGGCGGAGAACAGCACGACCGGCAGCTTGCCGAGCTCGGCGACCTCCTTGACGAGCTCGTACGGGGCGCGCAGCTCCTTGGCGGCGGCGAACAGCTCGTTGTTGTCGAAGCCGCGCAGCTTGGCGATCTCGTTCTTGATCTGGCGCAGGTGGCGGACGGCCTCGACGACGTTGCCGGTGCCGGCCTCGCCCTTGGAGCGGATCATGGCCGCGCCCTCGGCGATGCGGCGCAGGGCCTCGCCCAGGTTGGTGGCGCCACAGACGAAGGGGGTGGTGAACGCCCACTTGTCGGAGTGGTTGACCTCGTCGGCCGGGGTGAGGACCTCGGACTCGTCGATGTAGTCGACACCGAGGGACTGCAGGACCTGGGCCTCGACGAAGTGACCGATGCGGGACTTGGCCATGACCGGGATGGACACCGCCCCGATGATCTCCTCGATCATGTTCGGGTCGGACATACGGGCCACGCCGCCGTCCTTGCGGATGTCGGCCGGGACCCGCTCCAGGGCCATGACGGCGACGGCGCCGGCGTCCTCGGCGATCTTCGCCTGCTCGGCGTTGACCACGTCCATGATCACGCCGCCCTTGAGCTGCTCGGCCATGCCGCGCTTGACGCGCGAGGTGCCAATCGCCGACGACTCTGCGGACTGGTTGCTGTTGGGAAGCGTGGTGGACACGGGGACCTCACTCGTGAAAGCGGTGTTCAGACACCAGTGAGGAAACAGGCCGACGGGGGTCCACAGCAAGGGCCAATGTGCAGCCGGTGGATCGTTTTCGCAGGTGGCGGGGATCAGGTCGGGCGATCGGCAAGGGCGACGGGCGGCTCGTCGTCCATTTCGAAGGCCAGCGGGAAGGGGGCGTGGCCGGCCAGCCGGAACCAGCGCACGGTGCGGTGGCGGCGCAGCGCCCGCGCGGCGCGTACGGAGTCATTGTGGAAGCGACGGGCCATGGGGACCCTGCGGACGGCCGCCGCGAGCTCGCCCGCTGCCTCCTCGCCGCCGGGGGCCTGCTGCACGGCCTCGACCTGCTCGGGCTCGCCGAACACGGCACGCAGGGCCTGGCTCAGCTCGCTCTCGATGACCTCCCGGTGTTCCTCCTCGGCCTGCCGGGCGGCGTGGGCCGCCTGGTAGAGCACGATCGAGGCCGCCGGGTCGAGCACCCCTGAGGTGGCCAGCTCCTGGGCGACCGAGGCCCGGCGCAGCAACTGGGCGTCGAGGGCCGCGCGGGCGGCGTCGATCCGCGCGTGCAGGCGGTCGAGACGGCCGGCGGTCCAGCTGAGGTACAGGCCGATCGCGATCAGCGCGACGACGGTCCAGATCAGGGTTTGGGTCACGGGCGCACAGGCTACCGGGGCGCGGTCGTGCGCCTTCGCTCCGCCGGGGGCTCCCTCCTGGGCAGGGCCCTGGAGGGAGGGAACGGGTGGCACGCCACGGAGCTAGTCCCGGGCGAGCCCGAACCTCGCCCGCAGGCCCGTCCGTTCGTCCGTCGCCACCGACGCCGCGCCGTCCGTCACCGTCTCGTACACCGCCAGGATGTCCGCCCCCACGGTCGCCCAGTCGAAGCGGCGCACGTGGGCGCTGCCGCGTGCCCGCAGCTCCTTGCGGCGCCCCTCGTCCCCGAGGAGCCGGATCGCCGCCTCGGCCAGGGCGTCGGCGTCCTCGTTGGCGAAGAGCTCGCCCGCGCCGCCCTGGTCCAGGACCTGCGCGAACGCGTCCAGATCCGAGGCGAGGACGGGTGCCCCCGCGGACATGGCCTCGACCAGGATGATGCCGAAGCTCTCGCCGCCCGTGTTGGGCGCGACGTACACGTCGACGCTGCGCAGCAGTCGCGCCTTGTCCTCGTCGCTGACCATTCCGAGGAACTCGACCCGCGCCCGCATCTCGCGCGGCAGCGAGGCCACCGCCTCCTCCTCGTCGCCGCGTCCGGCGACGACCAGCCGTGTCTCCGGCCGCTCGGCGAGGATCTTCGGCAGGGCCTTCATCAGCACGGGAAGGCCCTTCCTGGGCTCGTCGATCCGCCCGATGAAGCCGAGCGTCTGCCCCTGCCACTCCTTCTTCGGCTCGGCGCGCGCGAAGAAGTCCACGTCGACGCCGTTGGGGATGACGACCGCGTCGCCGCCCAGGTGCTCGACGAGCGTCCGGCGGGCGTACTCGCTCACCGCGATCCGCGCGCTGATCTTCTCCAGCGCGGGCTGCAGGATCGGGTACGCGGCGATCATGGCCCGGGAGCGCGGATTGGACGTGTGGAAGGTGGCGACGATGGGGCCCTGCGCCGCCCAGCAACTGAGGAGCCCCAGCGACGGCGAGGCCGGTTCGTGGATGTGGATGACGTCGAACGTGCCGTCGTGCAGCCAGCGCCGTACGCGCGCCGCCGAGAGGAAGCCGAAGTTCAGCCGTGCCACGGAGCCGTTGTACGGCACCGGTACGGCGCGTCCCGCCGACACGACGTACGGCGGCAGCGGGGTCTCGTCGTCGGCCGGGGCGAGGACGGACACCTCGTGTCCGAGCCGGATCAGATGCTCGGCGAGGTCGCGGATGTGGAACTGGACGCCGCCCGGTACGTCCCATGAGTACGGGCAGACGATGCCGATTCTCAAGGCTGTCGCTCCTCCAGGTCCGCGAGCCACAGTCGTTGCAGCATGTGCCAGTCCTCCGGGTGGTCCGCGATGCCGGTGGCGAAGGCGTCGGCCAGCGCCTGTGTCATGACGGACGTCTTCTCGGCCCGGGTACCTGACTCGGGTACGTCGACGGGGGCGTGGACGCGACCCTTCATCACGGGGGTGTCGTCGTACCAGAGCGTGACGGGCAGCAGCAGCGCGCCCGTCTGCTGGGCGAGCATCGCCGGTCCCGCGGGCATGCGTGCCGTCTCGCCGAAGAACGTGACCTCGGTGCCGGAGGCCGACAGGTCACGGTCCGCGACGAGGCAGATCAGTCCGCCGGCCCGCAGGCGTCGCGCCAGCGTGCCGAAGGCGGCGCCGCCGGTGTGCGGCAGGACCTCCATGCCGAGGGATTCGCGGTAGGCGACGAAGCGGTCGTAGAGGGTCTCCGGCTTGAGCCGCTCGGCGACCGTGGTGAAGGGCACGCCCAGCGAACGGGTCACCCACACGCCGGCGAGGTCCCAGTTGGCCAGGTGCGGCAGGGCGAGTATGACCCCGCGCCCCGAGGCGAGGCCATCCTTCAGGTGGTGGACGTCCTTGATGTCGAAGCCGGCCTCGACCCGTTCCAGGCTCCAGGTCGGGAGCCGGAAGGACTCCATCCAGTAGCGCATGTAGGAGCGCATGCCGGCCTTCGACAGCTCGGCGAGCCGCTCGGGGCCGGCGTCGGGCACCACGCGCGCGAGATTGGACTCCAGGCGCAGCACGCTCTTGCCGCGCCGCTTCCAGGCGATGTCGGCGATTCGCCGGCCGAGGCCGACCGCGACCGGCTCCGGGAGTTTCTTGACCGTGGCCCAGCCGAGCCCGTACAGCCCGTCGGTCAGCTTGTCCTTGACCCCACTCATGACGTCGCCTCGTTCCCCCGTGCGGTGCTCCCGCCGGGAGCCGCCGCGTCGGCCTCCGCCGACTCCCGTCGTACCGTCACCACGCGCTGCCCGAGCGTCACCGCGGAGCCCACGGCCACGATCCACAGCGCGATCGGCAGCAGGACGTCGATGCCCGGCACGCCGAAGGCGTGGAGTCCGGCGAGGCCCGCGGCGACCAGCGAGATCACCAGCCGCTCGGCCCGTTCCACCAGGCCGTTGACCGCGACCGGCAGGCCGATCGATTCGCCCCGCGCCTTGGTGTACGAGACGACCTGGCCGCTGGCCAGGCAGAAGATGGCGACGGCGCACAGCACGTTGTCATTGCCGGTACCCGCGTACCAGAGCGCGAAGCCACCGAAGATGGCGCCGTCGGCGACCCGGTCGAGGGTCGAGTCGAGGAACGCGCCCCAGCGGCTGGAGACCCCCGCCTGCCGGGCCATGTTGCCGTCGACGAGGTCCGAGAAGACGAAGAGCGTGATGACGATCGTGCCCCAGAAGAACTCTCCCCTGGGGAAGAAGACCAGGGCACCCGCCATCACTCCGGCCGTGCCGATGAGCGTCACCGCGTCGGGGCTGACACCCCGGCGGAGCAGAAACGCGGCGAACGGTGTGAGGACACGCGTAAAAAATGCACGCGCGTACTTGTTCAGCATGGCCTTCCCGAGGTTCGGTGGGCCGCGCGGCCCCTACGACCACCGGCTGGCCCATCGTAGCCAGGACCACCCCGCCGTACGGTGGGGCACCCGCCCCGCCGCGTCGCGTACGACGTATGGACGCACCCTGACGACGGTGCAAAGCTCGAAGAACGACCGCGGGCACCGCCGGAGCCGCACGCGAGCACCGCCGCGTCCACTCCCCCGCGCCCGCGCCCCGCCGCACCGTGCAGGTCATCGGTGCAAGCGATCGGGAGGAACACCATGGGCGACAAGGCGAACGCACACTCCGGGGCCGCCGGCAGGGCTCCAACGGCCGACCGGCCCTCGGCGGTACGGAACGTGGTGCTGGTCGGCCACAGCGGATCGGGAAAGACGACGCTCGTCGAGGCGCTCGCGCTGACCGCGGGGGCGGTCAACCGGGCCGGCCGCGTCGAGGACGGCGGGACGGTCTCCGACTACGACGAGATCGAGCACCGTCAGCAGCGTTCCGTGCAGCTCTCGCTCGTCCCCCTCGCATGGGACGGGTGCAAGATCAATCTCCTCGACACACCGGGGTACGCCGACTTCGTCGGGGAGCTGAGGGCCGGTCTGCGCGCCGCGGACGCGGCCCTCTTCGTCGTCTCGGCCGCGCAGGAGGCCGATGCCGTCGCCGCGTCGACGCGCATGGTGTGGGACGAGTGCGCGGCCGTCGGCATGCCCCGCGCCATCGTCGTCACCCACCTGGACACGGCCCGCACCGACTTCACCGAACTCACCCGTGTCTGCGGCGAGATCTTCGGCGGCGACGCCCCCGACGCCGTCCTTCCGCTCTATCTGCCCGTCCACGGCGCCGAGGCACCCGACGGACACGCGCCGGTCACCGGTCTGGTCGGGCTGCTCTCGGAGCGGATCTTCGACTACTCCACGGGCGTACGGCAGGAGAATCCGCCGGACGACGGGCAGCGGGACCTCATCGCGGAGGCCCGCGCCCGACTCATCGAGGGGATCATCGCCGAGAGCGAGGACGAGTCCCTGATGGACCGTTATCTCGGCGGCGAGCAGATCGACATCAAGTCCCTGATCGACGACCTGGAGAAGGCCGTCGCCCGCGGCACCTTCCATCCGGTGCTCGCCGCTGCCCCGGCCGCCGACGGCGGCAAGCAGGGCCTGGGCACCGTCGAGCTCCTGGAGCTCATCACCGGTGGCTTCCCGACCCCGCTGGAGCGCGAGGCCCCGGCCGTCACGACGCCCGACGGCGCGCCGCGGCCGCCGATCACCTGCGATCCGGAGGGCCCGCTGGTCGCCGAGGTGGTCAAGACCGCCTCCGACCCCTACGTCGGCCGGGTCTCGCTGGTCCGCGTCTTCTCCGGCACCCTGCGCCCCGACGAGACCGTCCATGTCTCGGGGCACGGGCTGACCGACCGGGGGCACGAGGACCACGACGTCGACGAACGGGTCGGCGCGCTGACCTCGCCCTTCGGCAAGCAGCAGCGCACGCTCGGCCAGTGCATCGCGGGCGACCTCGCCTGTGTCGCCAAGCTCGGGCGCGCGGAGACCGGCGACACCCTCTCGGCCAAGGACGATCCGCTCCTGATGGAGCCGTGGGCGATGCCCGAGCCCCTTCTCCCGCTCGCGATCGAGGCCCACAGCAAGGCCGACGAGGACAGGCTCTCCCAGGGCCTGGCCCGGCTCGTCGCCGAGGACCCGACCATGCGCCTGGAGCAGAACCAGGACACCCGCCAGGTGGTCCTGTGGTGCCTCGGCGAGGCCCATCGGGACGTGGCCCTTGAGCGGCTGCGCAACCGGTACGGCGTCCAGGTCGACGCGGTCCCGTACAAGGTGTCGCTGCGTGAGACCTTCGCCGGTCCGTCGGCCGGGCGCGGCCGGCACGTCAAACAGTCCGGCGGCCACGGCCAGTACGCGATCTGCGAGATCGACGTCGAGCCCCTGCCGCCCGGCAGCGGTATCGAGTTCGTCGACAAGGTGGTGGGCGGTGCCGTGCCGCGCCAGTTCATCCCCTCCGTCGAGAAGGGCGTACGGGCCCAGGCCGCGCGGGGGGTCGCCGCCGGGTACCCGCTGGTCGACGTGCGGGTCACGCTGCGGGACGGCAAGGCCCACTCGGTGGACTCCTCCGACGCCGCCTTCCAGACGGCCGGCGCGCTGGCGCTGCGCGAGGCGGCGGCCGACGCGAGCATCCAGCTCCTGGAGCCGGTCGCCGATGTCCAGGTCCTCGTCCCCGACGAGTACGTGGGCCCGGTGATGAGCGATCTCTCCGGGCGGCGGGGCCGGGTCGTCGGCACCGAACAGGCGGGCCCCGGCCGGACGCTGGTCCGCGCCGAGGTTCCGGAGATCGAGATCAGCCGGTACGCGGTCGATCTGCGCTCCGTCTCGCACGGGACGGGCCGCTTCGACCGGTCGTACGCCCGCCATGAGGCGATGCCGCCGCAGCTGGCGGACAAGATCCGCGAACAGGCGGAGAAGGGGTCCTAGTTACCGGTCCGACCGGTGACGCATCCGCCGGTACCCGGTTACGCTGTGGTGCCCAGCTCAGAAGGTGTGCCGGGCGCGGTAGTTGGGAACAGGCCGCAGAGGGACACGGCGGTGAACCACGCGGGCACGCGGCGATGGGGGCATCAGTGACGATCGGCAGTTTCGGACCCGGGGCGCAGATTCCCCTCCAGGGCTCGGACGGACAGACGGCGGCGACACATGCCCTCGCCTCCGCCGCGTACCGCGACGGCCCCGTCGAGGCGATCCTGGACGCCAACAACGAATGGCACCAGTCCAAGGTGACCGAGGGCAAGTGGAAGAAGCTGTTCAGGCCGGACCTCGGCGAGGCCTTCTCCCGGGCCGTCCAGGTGCGGATGCTCGGCGGCGCCCGCAAGGCGCTCATCCAGTCCTTCGGCACCGAACCCCAGCCCGTGGTCGAGCACTGCCTGGCCGCCACGCGCATCCGCAAGCAGCGTGACATCAAGCTGACCCTGATCACCTTCGTCTTCGGCATCGTCTTCCTGCCCGGTCTGCTGCTCTGGCTCGGCGTCATCCAGCTGCGGCGCATGGTCGCCGGCACGGAGAACCGGCGCACCAGCGCGCTGGGGACGGGCCTGCTCCTGGGGGCCGGCATCCTCGCCGCGCTCTTCCTGCTCAAGCTGCCGTTCACCGGCCTGCTGTCGATCTACCTCCGCGCCATGATCGTGGCCCCGGTCGTCGGCTGGTTCCTGGCCAAGCGCGTCTGCGAGTCCACCGCACAGGACCTGCGCGAACGCTGGAGCGCGCTGCTCAGCGGGGGCGGGATCGGGGCGAAGATCCCCGAGGCCGTGCCCCAGGACCCCGCCGAGAAGTCGGCCGAGGACCTCCGGCAGAACCTGGAGAAGCTCTCCGCCGAGCAGCAGTCCAACGTCGTCTTCTACGCGGGCCCCAAGGGAATACTGGGCATGGGCACCCGCTGGGGCAGCTGGACGCTGGCCGAGGAGCTGGTCCCGCAGGAAGGCCGGGAGATCCATGACTTCCGCGCCTGGGACATCGTCCGGAAGATCCACGACAAGCTCACGCTCCTGGAGCGGGGCTCACTGAAGACCGGCTTTCCCAAGCCGACCGTCAAGCACTGGATCGTCTCGCCGGTCGGTGAGGGCGCCGACGAGGTCGCCCGCCCCGAGGGCGACAACATCGTCCATTACCAGGTCAAGCCGCACGAGATACAGCGCATCTGCAACGACCAGCAGTTCGGCGCCGGGAACCGCCACTACCTGGGCGTGCAGTTCACGCTCTGGGACGGCCAGCTCGTCCTGACCATGATGATCACCGTGACCTCGCTGCTGCACACGCTGCGCGTCGAGGTCACGGGGCACGCGCTGGGCCCGGTCCACTCGCTCTTCACCACCAAGCCCAAGGCGAAGACGAAGGAGGTCTCCAAGACGGTCCGCTTCTGGGAGACCCGGGAGATCAAGCTGCCGCTCGTCGAGACCGACGAGGTGGTCCGCCTCGCGGTCCGCGCCCCGCTGACCTGGTTCCCGCCGGTCCTGGACTTCCTCGGCGGCAAGCTCGTCCTGCCCGAGCCGTTCGGCCTGCGGCACGCCTGGGCCGCGCAGCCCTGGCGCCACCGCTTCATGGCCGACGACGCCATCCGTACCGCGACGCCCGTGATGCGCGCGGTCCACGCCGCGACCATCGAGGTCCTCGACGATCACGGCGTGGACACGGAACGCTTCACCAACCGCTCGCTGGTCCTGAGCGGCTCCATCCAGGACCCGGGCCCGAAGAAGGCCGACGTCTACGACGCCTGACGCCAGGGGAGGGACTAAGCCAGCTCGGAGGTGGCCGGCCAGGCGGCGGCGAGCATCGTGCGGGTGTCCGCCAGGAGCTGGGGCAGCACCTTCGTGTGACCGACGACCGGCATGAAGTTGGTGTCGCCGCCCCAGCGGGGCACCACGTGCTGGTGCAGGTGGGCGGCGATACCGGCGCCCGCGACCGAGCCCTGGTTCATGCCGATGTTGAAGCCGTGCGCGCCGGACGCGGTGCGCAGCGCGATCATCGCCCGCTTGGTGAACTCGCCGAGCTCGGCGGTCTCGGGCTCGTCCAGATCGGTGTAGTCGGCGACGTGCCGGTAGGGCACCACCATCAGGTGGCCGCCGTTGTACGGGTAGAGGTTCAGGACGGCGTACACCTGCTCGCCCCGCGCGATCACGAGCCCGTCCTCGTCCGACTTCGACGGAATCGAGCAGAACGGACAGCCGTCCTCGGCCCCGGGCCCGGTCGGCTTGTTCTCGCCCTGGATGTACGCCATCCGGTGAGGCGTCCACAGGCGCTGGAACGCGTCCTGCGTCCCCACTCCGATCTGCTGTTCCGGCTCAATCGTCATGATGAGCAGCATATTGCTTCGCCCGTTCGGAACGTGTCGCCGGGGCGGGATCTCTCGGCGGGCGGCGATGCCGATCCGATGGGCGACGGGCCGCGGGAGCGGCGAGCGCCGGGGCCCGACGCGAGGAGGCCCCGGGGGGATCCCCCCGGGGCCTCCTCACCGTGGTGACGGGTCAGACCTGGACGCGGTCCTCGACGATCTTGGCGATCTTGGCGATGGCCTCGTCGACCGGGATGCCGTTCTCCTGCGAACCGTCGCGGTAGCGGAAGGAGACGGCCCCTGCGGCCATGTCCTCGTCACCGGCGATGATCATGAACGGGACCTTCTGCTTCTGCGCGTTGCGGATCTTCTTCTGCATCCGGTCCGAGGAGGCGTCGACCTCCACCCGCAGCCCCTGCTTCTTCGCCTTGGCGGCGAACTCCTGCAGGTACGGGATGTGCGCGTCGCCGATCGGGATGCCGGTCGCCTGCACCGGGGCAAGCCACGCCGGGAAGGCGCCCGCGTAGTGCTCCAGAAGCACCGCGAAGAAGCGCTCGATGGAACCGAACAGCGCGCGGTGGATCATGACCGGACGCTGCTTGGTGCCGTCAGGACCGGTGTACTCCAGGTCGAAGCGCTCCGGCAGGTTGAAGTCCAGCTGCACGGTCGACATCTGCCAGGTACGGCCGATCGCGTCCCGCGCCTGCACCGAGATCTTCGGGCCGTAGAACGCGGCGCCGCCCGGGTCGGGGGTGAGCGGGAGACCCTGCTTCTCGGCGACCTGCTGGAGGACCGCGGTGGCCTCCTCCCAGATCTCGTCCGAGCCGACGAACTTCTCCGGGTCCTTGGTGGACAGCTCCAGGTAGAAGTCGGTCAGACCGTAGTCGCGCAGCAGGTTCAGGACGAAGGTGAGGGTCTTGTCGAGCTCCTCCGCCATCTGCTCCTTGGTGCAGTAGATGTGCGCGTCGTCCTGGGTGAAGCCGCGGGCCCGGGTCAGACCGTGCACGACGCCGGACTTCTCGTACCGGTACACGGTGCCGAACTCGAAGAGGCGCAGCGGCAGTTCACGGTAGGACCGGCCGCGCGCGTCGAAGATCAGGTTGTGCATCGGGCAGTTCATGGGCTTGAGGTAGTAGTCCACGCCCTCGTCGAGCTGCATGGGGGGGTACATGCCCTCGGCGTACCAGTCGAGGTGGCCCGACTTCTCGAACAGCTTGCCCTTGGTGGCGTGCGGCGAGTAGACGAACTCGTAGCCCTCCTCCTCGTGGCGCTTGCGCGAGTAGTCCTCCATGACCCGGCGGATGATGCCGCCCTTGGGGTGGAAGACGGCGAGGCCGGAGCCGATCTCGTCCGGGATGGAGAAGAGGTCGAGCTCGTTGCCGAGCTTGCGGTGGTCGCGCTTCTCGGCCTCGGCGAGGAAGTCGAGGTGGGCCTTCAGCTCGTCCTTCGACGGCCAGGCGGTGCCGTAGATGCGCTGGAGCATCGGGTTCTTCTCGCTGCCGCGCCAGTAGGCGGCCGCGTTGCGCATCAGCTTGAACGCCGGGATGTTCCGGGTGGTGGGCAGGTGGGGACCGCGGCAGAGGTCCTTCCAGCACAGATCGCCGGTCTTGGCGTCGAGGTTGTCGTAGATGGTCAGCTCGCCGCCGCCCACCTCGACGTTCGCACCGTCGTCGGTCGACGCCGAGCCCTTGATCCCGATGAGCTCCAGCTTGTACGGCTCGTCGGCGAGCTCCTCGCGGGCGGCCTCGTCGGTGACCACACGGCGGGAGAAGCGCTGCCCCCGCTTCTGGATCTCCTGCATCTTCTTCTCGATGGTCTTGAGATCCTCGGGGGTGAACGGCTTCTCGACGTCGAAGTCGTAGTAGAAGCCGTCACGGACCGGCGGGCCGATGCCCAGCTTGGCCTCGGGGAAGAGTTCCTGCACGGCCTGGGCCATGACGTGCGCGGTGGAGTGGCGCAGGATGTCGAGACCGTCCGGGGAGGAGATCTCGACGGGTTCGACGACATCGCCCTCGGCGACGACGTAGGTGAGGTCCTTCAGCTCACCGCCGACGCGGGCGGCGATCACGGACCGGTCGTCGGCGAACAGCGCGCCGGCGGTGGTGCCCGCGCTCACCGCCCGATCCTCGGCTCCTGAGGCGGACTGGACGGTCACACGGACATCAGACACGGATGCTCTTCTCCATAAGGGCGCAGGCAGACACGAAGTGCCGGCGCCGACGGTGCGCGGCAGAGACGAGGTGCCGCGTCGCCGTCGATCGTACCGAGCCCGGACCCCCACCCGCGAAACGGTGCGCCGAGACCGGGCCCGACTCCCCCGAAACGGCCGGGCGGGACCGAGTCGCGCCGCCGGGCGGCGGCCGGGCGGGACCAAGCCGCACCGTCGGACGGCGGCCGGGCGGGACCGAGCCGCGCCGCCGGGCGGCGACGGGGCGGGACCGGGCCCGGGCGGGTCCGGGCAGGTCCGGCTGGGACACCCGAGTGCGCCGTCATTCGCCCCCGCAGGCCTCCTCGAAGAAGTCGAGGTTCTCGTGCAGCGACTTCATCAGCCGGTCCCGCTCCGCCTCGTCCACCTGCACCGGTACGACCCCGGACGCGTCGGTCAGCCGCCGGAACCCTCCCCTGCTCTCCAGGCGGCCGAGGACCCGGATCGGCAGCCCGACCAGGTGCGCGTGGCCCGCCGTGCGGTACGACTCCTCGTCCAAGGTCACCCTGACGTGCGGCACCTCCGCACCCGCCAGGACCCGCAGCCGTACGGTGCCCTCCCCGCGCGGACCCGAGCGGCGCATCCGGACCACCGCCCCGGTGATCCGTACCGGCACCGACGGCTCGTCGGTCAGATAGCGGGCGCCCGCCTCGCGCAGCGCGGGAAGGTCGCCGGGGGAGAACTCGACGGGCTCCGGCCGCGGGGCGCAGCCCGCCGGCGTCCCGGCGGCGGGGGCCCACTCCAGCGCCACCCGGGCGCCCTCGGTCCCGCGCACCAGCGCGACCAGCGCCTCGGTGAGTTCGCGGCTCACCCCCGCCTCGACGGCGGCGTCGAACGCCTCCATCCCGCCCGTGGCCCGCTGATAGTCGGTGGCCTCCCGGGCCGCGTAGAGGGCGTGGTAGAGGCGTACGGCGACGGCCCGGCCCGGATCGACGGGGACGAAGGCGGTCAGGCCCCGGCCCCCCGGAGCCGCCCCGACGGCCACCCCCTCCAAGGAGGCCTGGGCCTGACGGCGGTGCCGGGCGCCGTAGTAGCCGGCACGGCCGCGGACGGCGAGGGCGCCGGCCAGCAGGAGCCGGCGGGCGGCGGACCTCAGCTGCTCCTGGACGCTCCAGGGCACCGTGCCGGAGGGGCCCGACGGCATGTCGCGCCACCAGCGGATCTCGTCGCTGGGCACGGTCAGCCCGATCAGCACCTCCCGGGCCGACGGCGCGGCGCTGCGGGCGAGGGCTGTGAGCGCCTCACCGAGCAGGTCCTCGCAGTCGGGGAACGCGCGGCTCTCGGGCACCAGGAGGCTCGTGCCGCCCGTGGAGCCCACCGGGTCCGGCGGGGTCCACCGGCTGTAGCGGCCGGCGGCGCCGCCGCGCCGTCGCCAGCCGTGGCGGGCGAGGAGCGCGCCGAGGACGAGCGGGTCGACGCGCCCGGGGTCGGGGATGCCTCCGGTCTCGGCCCAGGGACCGGCCGGGGCGCCGGGGATCTCGCTCCCGTGGCCCGGGCCGTCGCCGGGTGCCGGATGGGGACGGAAGGGCGGGAGCGCGGGCTCGTGGCCGGTCCCGTCTCCTGGTTCCTCGATCGGCCGGTGCATCAAGGTCTCCCTCCCACGCCGACACGGGTCATGATCTCGCAGAGCGCCCGGTCGTCGAAGATCCGCGCCGTCGGGACGCGCACGGTGGTCCGGCGCCGTCCCGTGACCGGATGGCCGGCCAGGTTGATCCAGTAGCAGCAGTGCCGCAGGTCGAGCCGGTCATGGTCGGCCCGCAGCCAGTCGTCCTGCGAGCGCGGGACGAGCATCACGACCAGGATCTTGTGCACCGCGACGGGGGTCCGCGCCAGCTTCACCAGATGGTCGTTGTCCAGCGTGAAGGAGAACGCGGACCCGGTCGGCCGCGGCGGTATCTGGTAGGTGCACTTGAGCTGCACCTTGATGGTCACTTCGTCGTCGACCGTGTGGCCGGGAGCGCTGTGGCTCACGTGCCAGTCGATGCCGTTGTCCGGAAACGGCTGCGACAGCGAACAGCCCGCCGCCGCCGCGACCGCGTGCAGATAACCCACCTGAAGCGTCTCCATGCAGGCGGTGGTGGCGAGTGAGCCGCGCAGTGGTGCTGCCCGCTGGGGCGGCAGCCCTCCCGATTCGGGCTGGGCGAGCGCCATGTCAATTCCCTTCCCCGTCATCTGTGTTGTCACCGGGCGGCGTACGGCGCAAACAGTCCGGGTATCACCGATTCGGGCAGGGACATCGCCATCTGCCCCACATGTGCGAGGAGTTCGGGGATGACGCACTGGTATGAGGGGCCCCTGGCCGCATTCGACACGGAAACCACGGGAGTTGACGTCGAGGAGGACCGGATCGTCTCGGCCGCCCTCGTCGTCCAGGACACGGCGGGCGGGCGTCCGCGGATCACGCGCTGGCTGGTCAACCCTGGGATACCCGTGCCCGCCGCGGCCACGGAGGTTCACGGACTGACGGACGATCATCTGCGGCGGAACGGGCGCTGGCCCGCTCCGGTGATGGAGGAGGTGGCGCGGGCGCTCGCCGAGCAGTGTGCGGCGGGCCGGCCGCTGGTGGTGATGAACGCACCGTTCGACCTGACGATCCTGGACCGCGAGCTGCGCCGCCACCGCGCCTCCTCACTGGGCCGCTATCTGGAGACGGCGCCGCTGTGCGTGCTGGATCCGCGGGTGCTCGACAAGCATCTGGACCGCTATCGCAAGGGCCGCCGGACGCTGACGGATCTGTGTGCGCAGTACGGCGTGCAGCTGGACGGCGCGCACGACGCGGCGGCGGACGCGGCGGCCGCGCTGGATGTCGTACGGGCGGTGGCGCGGCGTTTCGCGTCCCGGCTCGAACGGTTGTCGCCTGCGGAGCTGCACACCTTGCAGGCGGTGTGGCACGCGGCGCAGGCGAGGGGGCTGCAGGCCTGGTTCGCGCGCAACGGGACACCGGAGGCGGTGGATCCGGCGTGGCCGCTCCGTCCGGAGCTGCGGACGGCGGCGTAGGCCGGGAATGCGGAAGGCCGGTCCGTCTTTCGACGGACCGGCCTCTCCCGGTGGGCGATACTGGGATCGAACCAGTGACCCCTTCGGTGTGAACGAAGTGCTCTCCCGCTGAGCTAATCGCCCGGGAACGGGTTGAACCATACAGGCCTCGACGGGCTTCGTTCAAACCCGGCGCAGTCGGGCGGCCAGGCCTCGCCGTCCGGCGCGCATCATCAGGGCGTGGTTGGCGCGGAAGACGGGCCGGCCGGGGACGGCGAGCCGGCGCATGAGGGGGCTGGTCACCTCGACCTCCTGCTCGTAGAGGGCGTGGGTGCCGGTCCCGCGAGGGGTGAGGGTCCAGCGCGCCCAGCCCTTGAGATCGCCCCGGAGGGAGACCTCCAGGACGTGGGCGACGGGGTCGCGGTGCCGGGCCTCGACGGTGACCCACAGGTCGTACGGGAGGAGTGAGCGGAACCGCGCGGTGCCGGTGTTCTCGTCGACGGGGAGGACCTCGCGCACCTGGGGCCACCACTGGGGGTAGTCCTCTCCGCGTTCGAGCACGGCGAAGACCGCGTCGGGCGGGGCGGCCAACTGCCAGACGCTGCGGAAGCGGTAGCGGCACCAGTCCATGTCCTCAGTGTGTACGTACTCACGCCGGGATATGAGTACGTCCGCGCATGACCCCGGCTGTGTCCGGCGCCACACTCCGGGTATGGACAATGCCTTGCCGCCCGCGGACGAGCTGGTGCTCGTCGACCGTGAGCTGGCTCAACTCGACGCCCGCAGGTCTCAGTTGCTGGCCCGCCGGGCCTGGCTGCTGCAGCTGCTGCACCCGGCCGCCGTGGCGCCGCGGGTGACGCCGCCGCGGCCGGTCGCGGATTCGACCCCGCGCAGCGCGCAGAACGTGCTGCTGACCCTGGGCGGGGCGCTGCTGACGATCGCGGCGGTGGCCTTCACGCTGGTGAGCTGGGGCTCGATGGGGATCGGCGGCCGCGCGGCCGTCCTCTTCGCGGTGACGTCGGCGGCGCTGGCCCTGCCGGTGGTGCTGCTGCGGCGCGGTCTGGCCTCCACGGCGGAGTCGGTGGCGGCGCTGGGGCTGGCCCTGATGGTGCTCGACGCGTACGCGCTGCACCGGGTGGCGCTGGCGGGCACGGACGGTCTGGCGTATGCGGCCGGGGCGTCGGCGGTGCTCGCGGGCGTGTGGACGGCGTACGGTTCGGCGCTCGGGCGGCTGTGGATCCCGCTGCCGGCGGCGGTGGTGGCGGCTCAACTGCCGCTTCCGCTCGGCGTGCTGGCGGCGGACGGCGGTCCGCTCGCGCTGGCCTGGGCGGCGCTCGCGACGGTCGTGCTGGACCTCGCCGTGGTGCTGTGGGTGAAGCCCGCCGCGGTACGGACGACGGCGGGCATCGGCGCCGGTGTGCTGGGCGGAGGGGCGCTGCTGACGGGCGCGCGGCTGTCGCTGTCGTCGGCGATCCCGGCGGGCGCGCTGCTGCTGGC
>NZ_JAGGOS010000056.1 GCF_018614205.1 Streptomyces sp. ISL-36
GCCGCCCTCCGGGCCCGGGCGGGTGTCCGGCCCGGAGCCGGGGGCGGACGCGAGCCGACCACCGGGGCCGAGGCGGCCGTTGGGCGCCGCCGGCTCTCCCCGGGCCACCCTCTCGTCGGCCCGGCCGATCAGCCAGTCCCGGCTCGGGACGACGAGCCCCGCCGGGGTGAACGCGATCTTGCGGAGCTCGACATGGCTGCCGGAGTCCTTCCGCCACAGCCCGCTGACGATGTCGACGGCCTCCTCGGGCGTCGCGGCGAACTCCAGCCCCGCGTAGACGGGCGCGCAGGCGTCCAGGCCGAGGTCCTGCGCGGAGAGACGGCGGCCCAGGCGGCGGGTGAAGACCTCGGCGATGAGGGCGGGGGTGGTGCCCCGCGGCTGCTGACCGCGCAGCCAGCGGGTGACGGAGGTCTTGTCGTACCGCAGGTCGAGTCCGTGCTCCAGGCCGAGCTGGTCGACCCTCCTGGCCAGGCCCGCGTTGGAGAACCCGGCCTCGGCGATGAGTGCGGCGAGCTGGCGGTTCGGGATGCGCTGTGGGGGTCGTTCCGTCATCAGCTGTGCGGTCTCCTGCCTTCCGGGCCCGGTGGCAGCCCTCATGGAACGGCGTGAATTTAGCGGCCCCCACCGCCTATACCGCCTCCTTCGCCCCACATTCATCCGATCGTGTGAGGATTGGGGCCATCGCTGACGTGCGGGGTGGCGCGGGCTTCCCGCTCCCACCTGCCGGACCGGTGTCAGCGGCGCCGCCGTACAGTGGCATGGGCGCGAATGACGCATGGTGCCGAGCCGATCCCGGGACGATCCCCGGGACGCGGCCCCGGCACCCAGGAGGAGGCCATGCCGTGAGTGAGCTGCGATTCGTCCGTCTGGGGTTCGGCGCGGAAGCCGTCGAGTACCAGGTGGCCTGGGACAAGCAGCGCGAGGTGCACGCGGCCCGGTTCGCCGACGAGATCACCGACACCTGTCTGCTCCTGGAGCACCCGCCCGTGTACACCGCGGGCCGGCGCACCGCGGAGAGCGAGCGCCCCCTGGACGGGACGCCGGTCGTGGACGTGGACCGCGGTGGCAAGATCACCTGGCACGGCCCGGGCCAGCTGGTCGGCTATCCGATCATGAAGCTGCCCCGCCCCGTCGACGTCGTGGCGCATGTCCGCCGTCTGGAGGAGGCGCTGATCCGCACGGCGGCCGAGTTCGGCCTGGAGACCACGCGGATCGAGGGCCGCAGCGGTGTGTGGGTGCTCGGCGACCCGGTCGAGGAGCGTCCCGCGCTCGGCGGTCTCTCGCTCGACTTCGACCCGCGCCTGACCGACGAGGAGTTCGACCCGCGGCTGAACGGCCCGGAGTACGCCCCGTCCAACGCCGGCCAGCGCCGCGAGGACCGGAAGCTGGCGGCGATCGGTATCCGTGTCGCCAAGGGCGTGACGATGCACGGCTTCGCACTGAACGTGAACCCGGACAACATCTGGTTCGACCGGATCATCCCGTGCGGCATCCGCGACGCGGGCGTGGCCTCGCTCGCGAACGAGCTGGGCCGGGACATCACGATCGAGGAGGTCCTGCCCGTGGTGGAGAAGCACCTGCGCGCGGTCCTGGAGAGCGCGGAGCTGAAGCCGCGCGAGATCGAGCGAGCCGATGTGACGGCCTCCGCCTAAGGCTTGTCCGGCACGACCTGGGGGCCGAGGGCCCCGGGAATGCCGGGCTCTGGCCATAGGTTGGCCAGACGTAAAACCGTACGAACAACGGGCGTACCCTGGTGTGCGCCGAAGAATCGAAGCTACAGGGAGCCGGTCGTGTCCGCAGTCGCACCCGACGGACGCAAGATGCTGCGCCTGGAGGTCCGTAACGCCCAGACCCCCATCGAGCGCAAGCCCGAGTGGATCAAGACCCGGGCGAAGATGGGTCCCGAGTACACGAAGATGCAGGGTCTCGTGAAGAGCGAGGGTCTGCACACGGTCTGCCAGGAGGCGGGCTGTCCCAACATCTTCGAATGCTGGGAGGACCGCGAGGCCACCTTCCTCATCGGCGGTGACCAGTGCACGCGGCGCTGCGACTTCTGCCAGATCGACACGGGCAAGCCGGAGGCGCTGGACCGTGACGAGCCGCGCCGGGTGGGCGAGTCGGTCGTCACCATGGACCTGAACTACGCCACCATCACCGGCGTCGCGCGCGACGACCTGGAGGACGGCGGCGCCTGGCTGTACGCGGAGACCGTGCGCCAGATCCACGAGCAGACCGCGGACCGCGCCGACGGCCGGACGAAGGTGGAGCTGCTCGCCCCCGACTTCAACGCGGTGCCGGAGCTCCTGGCGGAGGTCTTCGCCTCCCGTCCCGAGGTCTTCGCGCACAACGTGGAGACCGTGCCGCGGATCTTCAAGCGGATCCGTCCGGGCTTCCGGTACGAGCGTTCGCTGGACGTCATCACCAAGGCCCGTGACTACGGTCTGGTCACGAAGTCGAACCTGATCCTCGGCATGGGCGAGACCCGCGAGGAGATCAGCGAGGCGCTGCAGCACCTGCACGACGCCGGGTGCGAGCTGATCACGATCACGCAGTACCTGCGTCCGTCGGTCCGGCACCACCCCGTGGAGCGCTGGGTGAAGCCGCAGGAGTTCGTGGAGCTGAAGGAGGAGGCCGACGAGATCGGCTTCTCCGGCGTGATGTCCGGCCCGCTGGTCCGCTCCTCGTACCGTGCGGGGCGTCTCTACCAGCAGGCCATGGAGAAGCGCAGCCGAGCTGAAGCGTAGGTTGCGGGTCCGCCCGAGGAACGAGGGCGGGCACGCGGCCGCAGCGGCAGCGAGGCGCAGCTCGACCAACAGGCGCGGGAAGCGCAGCCGAGCTGGAGCGTAGGTTGCGGGTCCGCCCGAGGAACGAGGGCGGACCCGCGGCGGTGCGGTCTCCCGGCGCCGTGTGAATCGACGCACAAGTGACTACTGGCGGGTAGTGGCCGAATACGCCGCGGTCCGCACACCTCCCCAGGTCGGGGCCGGTGTGCGGGCCGCGGCGCCGTTTCCGGGGCCGCACGACCAGATGCGTCGAGGCTTCATCAGTGTTTGACCACCGAGTCATGCCCTGGTAACACCAATCTGTGAGCCTGGCTTCACACACCGCCACACCGCCACACCCTGAGCGCCGTACCCGCTCAACCCCCCACCTCATCTCATCCATGCTTGAGGGAGGACCCCAGAGATGCAGGCCCCGACCCATGTCCGCGCCACCCCCATCCCGTCCGTCACCGGTGCCCTGAAGGCCGTCGAGGCGTTGCTGCTCGGCAGCGGTCAGCGGACCGCCCGCCGCAACGCCTGGACCTCCGTCCTGGAGGACCGCCGCCGCGCCAAGGACCGGGTCGAGGCCCAGCATGTGATGGAGGCCGTGGCTGGCCGCGCTTCGCGGGCCACGTAAACTTCAGGACATGGCGAGGAAGGCAAACACGGGCAGCGGAGACGCTGCGAACCAGGGGCGACTGAAGCAGATCGCCCTCACGTACAAGATGACCCGAAAGGCCGATCCGAAGGTCGGGCTTGTCGTCGCGGGCGTGGGCATCGTCGTACTCGGTGTCCTCCTCGCGATCGGCTTCCTGATCGGACACCCGGTCTACGCCGGCATCCTGGGCTTCATCCTGGCGCTGCTGGCGATGGCGATCATCTTCGGACGGCGCGCCGAGCGGGCGGCCTTCGGGCAGATGGAGGGACAGCCGGGCGCGGCGGCGGCGGTGCTGCAGAACGTCGGACGCGGCTGGACGACCACCCCCGCGGTGGCGATGAACCGGAACCAGGACGTCGTGCACCGCGCGGTCGGCCGGGCCGGCATCGTGCTGGTGGCGGAGGGCAACCCGAACCGGCTGAGGACGCTGCTGGCGGCCGAGAAGAAGAAGATGGCCCGGATCGTCGTGGACGTACCGGTGCACGACATCATCGTCGGCAACGGCGAGGGTCAGGTGCCGCTGAAGAAGGTCCGTACGACCATGCTGAAGATGCCGCGGGTGCTCTCCGGCCCGCAGGTGACGGCGGCCAACGACCGGCTGCGCGCGATGGGCGACCTGATGAGCAACATGCCGCTGCCGAAGGGCCCGATGCCGAAGGGCATGCGGATGCCGCGCGGCGGAAAGATGCGCTGAGCCCACCGAGAGCGAAAGAGGGGCGCCCCGGGACCGTTCGGTTCCGGGGCCCCCCTCTTTCGTTGTCGTGGGTCAGATCCGGACCTGGACGGCGCCGGTGAGGCGGTCGTGCAGTCCGCGGCCGTCGCGGTCCCAGATCAGGGCCGGGACGGCCAGGCAGACGAGCAGGCTCCGGACGGCCACGCGGACGATGCCGAGCCGGCCGCCGCCCACCGAGGCGACGCGGAGGCCGAAGAGCCGCTTGCCGGGGGTGGAGCCGACGGTGCCGACCGTCAGCACGCTCAGGACGAGCAGGATGACCAGGGCCCAGTTGCCGGTCGCCTGGCTGTAGCCGTGGGTGACCAGGCCGTATGCGATCAGCATGCAGAGGGCCCAGTCGACGGTGAGGGCGCCGATCCGGCGGCCGGGCCGGGCGATCGAACCGGGGCCCTCCTCGGGAAGCCCGAGCTGCCGACCGCGGTAACCGAAGTCGACGCCTGCGTCCTCGGCCGCCGCGCGGGGGCCGGACAGCCATGATCCGAGTGCTTGCCTGTTGTCCACGCGTCCACGGTACTGCGCCCGATTTTGATCACTTCGGCCCGGGTCGGCGTCGGCGCTCCGCGATGCCGGTCACACCCGCGCCGGTTAACTTGAGCGAAACAAATGGGTCATGCTTGAGAAATCCCGTCTGCCTATGGTCGGGTCCAGCGTGTGCCACCGCACTGGCCGCACGACCGAGCTGCAACCCCGCCCCTCCCCGGGCCGGGAGTAGGAGGAGTTGGATGTTCCAGAACGCCGACGAGGCCAAGAAGTTCATCAAGGACAACGACGTCAAAATGGTCGACGTCCGTTTCTGTGACCTTCCGGGAGTGATGCAGCACTTCACGATCCCGGCGACGGCGTTCGACCCGTCCGAGGAGCTCGCCTTCGACGGCTCGTCGATCCGCGGTTTCCAGGCCATCCACGAGTCGGACATGGCGCTGCGCGCGGACCTGTCGACGGCCCGCCTGGACCCGTTCCGCCGTGACAAGACGCTGAACATCAACTTCTTCATCCACGACCCGATCACGGGCGAGCAGTACAGCCGTGACCCGCGCAACATCGCGAAGAAGGCCGAGGCCTACCTGGCCTCCACCGGCATCGCGGACACCGCGTTCTTCGGCCCCGAGGCCGAGTTCTACGTCTTCGACTCGGTGCGCTTCGAGACCTCGGCGAACCAGGGCTTCTACCACATCGACTCCGAGGCCGGCGCCTGGAACACCGGCAAGGTCGAGGACAACCGCGGCTACAAGGTCCGCTACAAGGGCGGCTACTTCCCGGCCCCGCCGGTGGACCACTTCGCCGACCTGCGTGCGGAGATCTCCCTGGAGCTGGAGAACGTCGGCCTGCAGGTCGAGCGCCAGCACCACGAGGTCGGCACCGCCGGCCAGGCCGAGATCAACTACAAGTTCAACACGCTGCTCGCCGCGGCCGACGACCTGATGCTCTTCAAGTACATCGTGAAGAACGTCGCCTGGCGCAACGGCAAGACCGCGACCTTCATGCCGAAGCCGATCTTCGGCGACAACGGCTCGGGCATGCACGTCCACCAGTCGCTGTGGCAGAACGGCGACCCGCTGTTCTACGACGAGCAGGGCTACGCGGGCCTGTCGGACACCGCCCGCTACTACATCGGCGGCATCCTGAAGCACGCCCCGTCGCTGCTGGCCTTCACCAACCCGACGGTGAACTCGTACCACCGCCTGGTCCCCGGCTTCGAGGCCCCGGTCAACCTGGTCTACTCGCAGCGCAACCGCTCCGCGGCCATGCGTATCCCGATCACGGGCTCGAACCCGAAGGCCAAGCGCGTCGAGTTCCGCGCGCCGGACCCGTCCTCGAACCCGTACCTCGCCTTCTCGGCGCTGCTCCTCGCGGGCCTCGACGGCATCAAGAACAAGATCGAGCCGGCCGAGCCGATCGACAAGGACCTCTACGAGCTGGCGCCCGAGGAGCACGCGGGTGTCGCCCAGGTCCCGACCTCGCTCCCGGCGGTCCTGGACGCCCTGGAGGCGGACAACGAGTACCTGCAGGCCGGCGGTGTCTTCACCTCCGACCTGATCGAGACCTGGATCGACTACAAGCGCACGAACGAGATCGCCCCGATCCAGCTGCGCCCGCACCCGCACGAGTTCGAGCTGTACTTCGACCTCTAAGCCGCGGTCGCTGCCTGCCGGCAGGTTCGGCACTCGGCAGGTGGCGTGGTTCGGCAGGTCGCATGATGTGACGGCGAAGGCCGTCTCCCCGGAGCTCCGGGGAGACGGCCTTCGCCGTCGTGCGTCAGCGGCCGTAGCGGATCAGGGCGCGGACCATGCGGCAGGTGGTGTCGGAGGGCGGGTGGATGCCGATGCGCTCGGCCGTCGTACGTATCGTCGCGTTGCGCGCCTTCGCCGGCTCGTGGACGCCCGAGTCGAGCAGGGCGATCGCGAGGCGCATGGCCTTCAGGCGGCGGTTGTGGCTCACGTACCACTCGCGGGGACGGCCCGCGGGGAGCGGCTTCTTCTGGAGGGGCTTCCAGGGTTCGAGGGACAGCGTCCGGGTCATGGCGACGGCCATGGGCGACCTCCTGGCGAACGGTGGGTGCGGGCCCTCCCCGGGACCCTCACCTTCACCCCCCATTTTAGGCGCCCCCACTGACAATCGGCCCTGGCCAGACGGGGTTTGAGGGGTGGTGGCGGAGCATCCGGGGGGTACCGTGTGAGGTATGGAGATCTGGATCAATCCCGCCTGTTCCAAGTGCCGCAGCGCCGTCGGGCTGCTCGACGAGGAGGGCGCCGAGTACACCGTGCGCCGCTATCTGGAGGACGTGCCGAGCCCGGACGAGATCCGGGCCGTCCTGGAGCGGCTCGGGCTGGAGCCCTGGGACATCACACGGACCCAGGAGGCCGTCGCCAAGGAGCTGGGGCTGAAGGACTGGCCCCGGGACGAGGCGAACAGGGACCGGTGGGTGGAGGCGCTCGCCGCCCACCCCAAGCTGATCCAGCGGCCGATCATCACCGCGGACGACGGGACGGCCGTGGTCGCGCGGACCGAGGACGCGGTACGGGACGCCCTGTCACGCTGAACCGCGGGGCGCCAGGAAGCGCGCGATGCGGTCGTACGTCTCCGGCGGGGACGCCACCGGCAGGGTGTGGTGGGTGGCCCCGGGCAGCGTCGCCGTCTCCACGCCGGGGACGGCGGCCCGCGCCCGGGAGGCCACCCGGGCGATGTCGTGGGCCCGGCTGCGCTCGGCGAGGAGGAGGAGCGTCGGCGGCTTCAGGGTGCTCAGCTCCGCGGGTGAGGGGCGGGGACCCGCGACCGGGCGGAGGGTGGGGAAGTCGGCGGCGAGGGCGTTCAGGTTCTTCCACTCCGGGTCGAGCGGCGCGCCGGCCGTCTCCCACTCCAGGAACGAGGCGTTCCGGGCGGGGGTGGGGCGCAGCAGCATCGGCAGGGCGCGCAGCAGGTAACGCGGGCTGAAGCCGGCGAAGCAGTTCGTGGGGTCGAGGAGGACGAGCCGGTCGACCCTGTCCGGCGCCTTCAGCGCGTACTGGAGGGCGATCCAGGCCCCGTACGAGTGGCCGACGAGTGCGGCGGCCGGGAGGCCCAGGGCGTCCAGGAGGGCGTCGAGCCAGGCTCTCAGGTCCTCGGCCGTACGGAGGGGGTGTGCGCCGTCCGGGACGCTGCGGCCCGGCTCGCCGATCAGGTCGACCGCGTGGACGCGGTGGGTATTGCCGAGTGCGACGGCGGTGGCGTACCAGCCGGTGGCGGTGGCTCCACCACCTGGCAGGAGAAGCACCGGTGAGCCGCCCTCGGGGCCGTGGCTGAGCAGACGGGTCGTGCCGTGGGCCGTCACGATCTCCGAACTCGTGGTGGGCTCGGGCCATTTGGCGAGGACCGCGTCGTGCGCGGCGAGGAACGTCTCGGACACGAACATCGGGCAACACCTCTCGCTGGGCGATAATCTCGCTGAACGAGATAATAGGAGGAGGGGAGGCGTCGTGACAGAGTCACCGGAGAGAGCGATCTTTCATCTGCTGCGCGCGGTCACCGTCGAATACGGCTTGCGGCAGGGGGAGTTCGCCGTCCGCAACGGTATGCACGCCACCGACGTACGGGCCCTGATCTGCCTCCTCGACGCCGAACGCGCCGGCGTGGACGCCACCGCGGGGTGGCTCGGTGCGCAGCTCGGCCTCAACTCGGCCGGGACGACCGCCGTCATCGACCGGCTCGAACGCCTCGGCCATGTCGCCCGGATCCGCGACGACCGCGACCGGCGCCGTGTGCTGCTGCGGGTCGAGGACCGGGCCAAGGAGCTGGGCGGTGCCTCCTTCGGGCCGCTGATCGACAGAACGGTGGCGCTGCTGCGGGAGTTCGACGAGGGGGAGGTGGACGCCGTGCGGCGGTTCCTGACGGGAGTACGGGAGATCATGGCCGCGAGCCGTACTCCTCCGCCACCGAGCAGCTCACCCTCGCCGACTTCCTCGCCTCGGGCGCGTACGACCGGCATGTGCGGCGGATGCGCCGGCGCCATCGTGAACGCCGTGACCGGCTGGTGACGGCCCTCGCGGAGCGGGTGCCGGAGATGCGGGTGACGGGGATCGCCGCCGGGCTGCACGCCGTGGTGGAGCTCCCGCCGGGGACGGAGGGCGCGGCGCTCACGGCGGCGGAGCGGCACGGGGTCGCGGTGGAGGGGCTGAGCGGGTACCGGCATCCGGACGCGGTCGGCGGCGCACCGGAGAACGGGCGGGACGGGCGGGACGGGCTGGTCGTTGGGTATGCGACGCCGCCCGAGCGGCTGTACGGCGGGGCGCTCGACGCGCTGTGCAACGCGCTCGGTTCCGCCCTGCGTTGAGCGGAACCGGCGCGCTCCTCGTATCTGACGGCACAGGAACCGACAGGAGACGAACGGAGCCTCACGTGTCACGCAGGAGAACGCTCGGCCGGAAGAAGAAGATCGCGCTGGTGGCAGGTTCCCTCGTCCTCGCCGCCGGAACGGCGGTGGTGCTCACCGGTACGAGCCAGGCCTCCGTGGCCTGCGACGGCCTGGCCACCGCGCTCGCGAACAACGAACGGTTCATCGCGGACCAGCGCGCCGACCCCGATGCCCTGTCGCAGGCGCGGATCGCCAACCGCGAGGCGGTGATCGCCGAGATCGGGCGCCAGCAGGCGGCTGCGGGGTGTGGCGGCGGCAGTGGCGGTGGAAGTGGCGGTGGCGGGGACGCCGATACGGAGCTGGGTGCGCCGGCCGTGTCGGCGCCGGCATCGGCGCCCACGTCGGCGCCCGCATCGGCACCCGCGGCCGGAGGGTCCGGTGACGTCGTGTGCGCCGGCTCGACCGTCACCCTCTCCGGCGAGGCGGGTGCCCCGGCCGCGTCCAGCGACCGGTTCCCGCTCGGCACCCGGCTCAAGGTGACCAACCTGGACAACGCCAAGTCGACGACGGTCGAGGTCACTTCCGCCTCCGGCAGCTGTGTGCTGCTCAACGACGCGGCCTTCGAACAGGTCCGCGAGCCGGGGAAGTTCCTGATCCGGAAGGCCAGGATCGAGCGCGTGGGCTGATCCCCCCAGGGCCGAGGCGGGGGCTCGGGCCGGGTCCACGGCCCCGTCCACGCCCCCGCCTACGCGCCCGCCTCCGCCTCCGCCTCCGTGAGGATCTCCGTGATCCGCGCCCCGAACCGGGCGTCGCACCCGTGCGGCACCCCCGTCCGGGCCGACTCGACCAGCGCGTCCACCGCCCCGCCGAACGCCCCGAGTGCGCCGTCCCACCCCGGCATCACCTCCCGCCCCCGCTCTCCGTGCAGCGTGAGCGCGGCCTCCGCCGCCTCCGGCGGCGCGCTCAGGGTCAGCGTGGCCGTGCTGCTCGCGCCCGAGGTGTGCCGCAGGACCAGGTGGTACGTGTCCCCCGGACCCCGTACCGCCGTGATGCCGGTGACATCACCGAGAACGGGCAGGTAGACGGAGAGCACATGCGGACCCACGTCCCACAGGCCGCCCTTCTCCCGCCGCCACGGCGAGGCCGCGTAGGCGCTCGTCGAGCCGGGCGCGAACAGCGAGCCCAGCCAGTGCGCCTCGCCGAGGAACCAGCCGCCCGCCGCCGCCTGTTCGTCGATCCACCGTGCCGTCGGCTCCGCGAACCGGAGCGTGCAGAAGACGATCGACGCGACCCCGGCCTTCTCGACCGCCTCGGCCACCTCACGGGCCGCCGCCACCGTCGTGGCCACGGGCTTGTCGAGGAGCACATGGCAACCGGCGGCAGCCGCACGGACGGCGAGCGGCGCCTGCACGTCCGGCGGCAGAGCGAAGGCCACGGCGTCGCTCGCCGCGAAGAGCGCGTCGACGTCGTCGTACGCGCGCGTGCCGCAGTCGGCGGCCAGCTCGGCCGCCGCCTCGGGCCGTCTGCCCCACACTCCGACGAACTCGACGCCCGGGTGCGCGGCGAGCGCGGGCGCGTGCGTACGCGCGGCCCAGGGGCCGGTGCCGAGGAGTCCGATACGGGGCTTCGCGCCGAGGAGCTTCGTCATGCCCCCAGTCTGCCGGTCCCCACCGACACCGCACCCATGGGCCCCGCCCGGCGGGCCCGGCACCCAGCACGGAGGCATGGCCCTCCCCCGCCGTAAATCCGTACGGCTCGCCCCCGCCCCGGTGTTACGTTTCCTCCGCCGGCCGCGGGACTCCGGTGCGACTTCCGGGACCTGCCTTTGAAGCAACGTTTTCGCTGTTCGCGCCCCCATTCCCCGGCCGGCAGCCACGCCACTGCGAGGGGATCCCATGACGGAGACGCTCTGCGAACTCATCGCCGCCGAGGACGTCCTGCTCTTCGTGAACGCCGCGGTCACCGCCACCGGCCAGCGCGAGTTCCGCTCCTCGGGCGGTGAGCAGCGGCTGTCCCTCGCCTTCCTCCACGAGTACGTCCGGGTCAACTACCGTCCGGTGTACGCCGCCGCGCTCGCGCTGGACATCAACGACCACAACGCCGTGACGATCGTCGAACAGCTGCTGCGCACCGCCGACGAGGCCGACGGTCCGGCCGGGAAGCGGGCCGAGGGGCGGCTGATCGCCGCCCGGCTCGCTCTGCTGCCGCCGCAGCGGGTCTACCGGCTGTTCCGCGCCCTGCGGGCGGCCGGGGTCAACAACCGCCGCACGCGTGCGATCGTGCGCGACTGGCTGGCCGGCCGCGCGGCGCGCGGCGGTCTCGCACGACGCCGTGAAGTACCGGTCCGGTCTGAAGACCGCCGCCCGCCATGTCCACCAGCGCTTCGACGACGCGGAGGCGGGGGACTTCCTGTTCGCGCCCGGCCGCCGGGTCCGCTACGAGCACGCCGCCCTGGACGCGTACCGGCGGGCCCACTACGAGCAGGCGGCGCTGTACGAGCTGCCGTTCACCGTGGCCGAGGGTTTCGCCGCCCGGCACGGCGTTCCGCGGGCGGTCTTCCTGGAGCGGATCGCACCCCGGATGACGCGCCTGGAACGCCTCCGGACACAGCGGACGGGCCCCGCGACCGATCTGACGGCCATGCCCCTGACCCGGCTCGCGCTCCTGGTCCTCTCCCTCCCCTTCGGGGAGCGGGTGGCGCGCCGCGCCGAGCTGACGGCCGCGCTGCGGGCGGCCGCCGCCCGGGTGGCGGGGCCGTACGCCGGGACGTGGGGCCGGGTGGCCGCGGTCCTCGACGACAGTTACTCCTCCTCCGGCTCGGCCGTGAAGCGGCGCCGCCCGCTGGCCGTCGCCCTCGGCTGCCACTTTCTGCTGGAGGCCCTCGCGGCGCCGGGCGCGTACACGGCGCACTGGACCTCGGGCGGCGCCGATCCGCTGCTCGTACGGCCGTGGGGGCCGACCCCGCTCGGTACGCGGATCCTCGACGCCCTGGAGGGGGCACCCGACCGTCTGGTGATCGTCTCGGACGGCTGGGACAACGCGCCCCCGGGGCTGGCCGGCGAGGTCCTGAGGGTCTGGCGGACCCGGCTGGATCCGGCGCGGCGGACGAGCGTGGTGCATGTGAACCCCGTATACGACGCCGACCGTTTCGATGTGCGACGGCTCGCGCCGGCCGTGCCGACGGCCGGTATCAGGGACGCGGAGGACCTGGCGGCGCTGGTGGAGATCGCGCAGTTCGCCGAGGGCCGGACGGGTCTCGCGGAACTGCGGGCGTACCTGGAGCGGCGCGTCGAGCTCTTTCTGGGAGGTGCGCGGTGACGCGGATCGATCTGACCGGTCTGGAGGTCCGGCCGTCCCAGGTGTGGGGCGGGGTCCGGCTGGTGCCGCTCGTACGGGCGGAGCCGGTCGAGGGCCTGCGGCTGCACCGCGAGGTGTACGGGGCCGGCGGCTCCGTCGACGTCGGCGACCGCACGGTGTACACCTCGTATATTCCGCACGGCTTCGTCGCCGACTGGTCGGGGGACGGCGCCGAGGCCGCGGCGTACGGCACCCGGATCGGGGACGCGCCGCCCACGGTGCCCGTCCGCGGCCACCACCACCGCCTCGCCAAGCGCCGGCGCGGGAACGGCCGGGCGGAGAAGCGGCTCCGCTTCCTCCCTCTCCATCTCGCCCTGGAGGGCTATCTGGCCCTCCACTTCGGCGGGCCGTCCGTCGTCTGGGAGGAGTGGTCCCAGCAGGCGGTACGCCGTGGCCTGTCGCCGCGCGCCGAGGCGGCGTACGCGGGGTGGTCGGTGCCGGGGCTCGGGGAGGCCCTGCGGATCTTCGAGATCCACCCGGGTCAGTGCGGGCTGATGCTGTACGTCGCCGACGCCCTGGCCGCCGCCTTCGTCGTGCCGCACCCGGAGGACTACCGCCTTCTGCACCCCACCCTGATCGAGGACCTGTACGGGGAGCTGGTGCACCAGTACGCGTTCTACGGCGCCCCGGTGCCTCAGTTCGCGGCCCGCATCCGGGACACGGGCCAGGTGCGTACCCTGGCCGACCTGCGCGCGGCCGCGAAGGCCGAGGAGCGCTCCTGGGCGCAGGCGCACGGAAGCCTGATGGCGCGGGACCTGCTGGAGACGCCGTACGCCTTCGAGCGGGTGTACCGGATGGACGGATTCGACCTGTACCGCTTCCTTCCGCCGTTCGTGCGAACGGGCCAGGAGCAGCACATCGGCGAGCTGATCACCGACCACAAGGGGCGGACTCTCTATCTGAAGACCTTCCGGCTCTCCGAGAACCAGATCAGGCGGGGGCATCTGCTGCGTCGGCTCGCCGACTGCGACTGGCACCTGGGGCGGACGGCGGAGGCGCTCGGGACGACGTACACCGAGGTCGTGCGGCGTGTCGAGGCGGCGGGGTTCGGGTCGCTGCTGAACGCACACGTGATCGCGCAGCGGTCGCGCGAGAGGCGGGAGAAATGACCTCTCCCGCCCGGGCCGGCTGTTCACCTGCGGCGCGCGGTCCCCCGAGGAGCCAGGTAACACGGGGTTCACAAATGGGCAACGGGCGGGAAATCCCGTGTTGCGAAGCTGCCCGGAGACACAGAGCACGACACCGCAGCTCTCGCAGCGTCGCGAGCCGCCGCGCGGACCCGCAGCAGCACGCCCAAAGGATGAGGCCCGTGACCTTCAAGGCTGAGTACATCTGGATCGACGGCACCGAGCCGACCGCGAAGCTTCGTTCGAAGACGAAGATTCTGCCGGGCACGGGCGCCTCCCTGGAGGAGCTTCCCATCTGGGGCTTCGACGGATCCAGCACGAACCAGGCCAAGGGACACGCCTCGGACCGCGTCCTCAAGCCGGTCTTCGTCTGCCCCGACCCGATCCGCGGCGGCGACGACATCCTGGTGATGTGCGAGGTCCTGAACACGGACATGACGCCGCACGAGTCGAACACCCGCGCCGCGCTGGCCGAGGTCTACGCGAAGTACGCCGCGCAGGAGCCGATCTTCGGCATCGAGCAGGAGTACACCTTCTTCGACGGCGAGCGTCCGCTCGGCTTCCCGGTCGGCGGCTTCCCGGCCCCGCAGGGCGGCTACTACTGCGGTGTCGGCGCCGACGAGATCTTCGGCCGTGACGTCGTCGAGGCGCACCTGGAGAACTGCCTCACGGCGGGCCTGGGCATCTCCGGCATCAACGCCGAGGTCATGCCGGGTCAGTGGGAGTTCCAGGTCGGCCCGCTGGCGCCGCTGGAGGTCGCGGACCAGCTGTGGGTCGCCCGCTGGCTGCTCTACCGCACGGCCGAGGACTTCAAGGTCTCGGCGACGCTGGACCCGAAGCCGGTGAAGGGCGACTGGAACGGCGCGGGCGCGCACACCAACTTCTCCACGAAGGCGATGCGCGAGGGCTACGACGCGATCATCACCGCGTGCGAGTCCCTGGGCGAGGGCTCGAAGCCGCTCGACCACGTGAAGAGCTACGGCGCCGGCATCGACGACCGCCTGACCGGTCTGCACGAGACCGCCCCGTGGGACGAGTACTCCTACGGCGTCTCGGACCGCGGCGCCTCGGTCCGTATCCCGTGGCAGGTCGAGCAGGACCAGAAGGGCTACATCGAGGACCGTCGCCCGAACGCGAACGTGGACCCGTACGTGGTGACGCGTCTGCTGGTCGACACCTGCTGCGAGGCCCTGGAGAAGGCCGGCCAGGTCTGATCCGCACCCGCACGACGAAGGGCACCCGCCGGCAGGCGGGTGCCTTTCGCCTTCCGGGGCGGGGATTTCGGCCGGGAAGGGGGTCGTCGGGGAGCATTCCCTTCTGGTTGAATAGGGATATGGCCATCACGCAGAACGACGTCTCGACGGGTCGTCATGACCTCGAGCCGTTCTGGCCGTCCCGTCAGCACCACGACTTCGACCGGGTGTGTTGCCGCGCGAGGAACGCGTCGGCCCTCTAAAGCCCCCTGGCCTTCGGCCGACGCGCACGACGTACGAGACCTCTCCGTCCGTTTCTCCGCGCGAAAGAGCTGACCTCTCATGGCCCACACCCAGACCGCATCCCTCACGGCCGTCCGTCCCGGCCGTCACCGACTCCGTGCCGTCGACCCGGACGAGGTCGTCGACCTCTCCCGCGTCGCGGACTTCCTTCCGCCCGGCGCCACCCTGCTGCCCGCGCCCCCGCACGCGCTGCCGGTGCTGCCGGGGCGGCCGCCGATGGTCGGGTACCTCGTGCTCGTACCGGCCGACCCGCAGGCGCCGGAGCCGGCCGCGGCCGAGCCGGCGGGGCCGGTGACCATCGACAGCGCGCAGCGGATCGCGGTGGTGGACGGGCGGGCGATGGACCTGACGTACCTCGAGTTCGAGCTGCTCGCGCATCTCGTCGCCCATCCCCACCGGGTGCACACCCGGGACCAGTTGGTCACCACGGTGTGGGGGTACGGGCATGTCGGCGACGGCCGGACGGTGGACGTCCACGTGGCCCGGCTGCGCCGCAAGCTGGGCGCCGAGCACCGTCACACGATCCAGACCGTGCGGCGGGTCGGCTACAAGTACACCCCCTGATCAGGTTCCTCGTTCCTCGTTCCTAGTTCCTCGTTCCTAGTTCCTCCCGCAGCGGAACAGCTGTGCGATCGGCCGTCCCCCGGTGCAGAGTCGTGGTATGAGACTTCTGATCTTGGGTGGTACGGAGTTCGTGGGACGCGCCGTGGCCGAGGCGGCGGTCGCCCGCGGCTGGGAGGTGACGGTCTTCCACCGGGGGCGTCACGAGCCTCCGGCCGGTACGCGCACACTGATCGGCGACCGTGCGGCCGGGGCGCCGGAGGGGCTCGCCGCCCTCGCCGGCGGAGCGTGGGACGCCGTCGTCGACACGTGGTCGGCGGCGCCCTCGGCGGTGCGGGACGCGGCGCGGCTGCTCGCGGACCGGGTGGGCCGGTACGTCTATGTGTCGAGCCGTTCGGTGTACGCCTGGCCGCCGGCGGCCGGCCTCGACGAGGACGGTCCGCTGGTCGAGGGCGACCCGGACGCCGATGAGGTGCCGTACGCCGAGGCCAAGCGGGGCGGCGAGCTGGCCGCCCTCGACGCGTTCGGATCGGACCGGACGCTGTTCGTCCGCGCGGGCCTGATCATCGGCCCGTACGAGAACGTGGGCCGTCTGCCCTGGTGGCTGGGGCGGATCGCCCGGGGCGGCCCGGTCCTCGCGCCCGGCCCGCGGACGCTGCCGCTGCAGTACATCGACGTCCGCGACCTGGCCGAGTGGACGCTCGACGCGACCGAGGCCGGGCTCCGCGGCCCGTACAACCTGGTGTCGCCGCCGGGACACACGACCACGGGCGAACTCCTCGACGCCTGTGTGCGGGTGACCGGTTCGGACGCCGAACTGCGCTGGACGGCGCCGGAGACGATCCTCGCGGCCGGTGTCGAGCCCTGGTCCGATCTGCCGGTCTGGATCCCGCCGGGCGAGCTGTACGACGCCATGCACACCGCGGACGTCTCCAAGGCGCTCGGGGCGGGCCTGCGCTGCCGGCCGGCGGCGGAGACCGTCGCGGACACCTGGGCCTGGCTGGAATCGATCGGCGGGGCCGCGCCCCAGCGCCCCGACCGGCCGCCGCTGGGCCTCGCCCCTGAGCGGGAGGCGGCGCTTCTGTCCTCGGACTGACGCCCTCGGCTGAACGCCTCACGCGTCCCTTCCGTATAGAGCCCCATGGGACGCACACGAAAACGTTCGACGCGCGCGAAGCGCGTGGTGGCCGCCTCCGTCGCGCTCGTTCTGGGCGGGGGCGGACTCATCGCCGCCAATGTCTACGCCTCGGCCGGCGAGGGCTGGGGCCGCACCCCGGAGTCCGCCGACCGGATCTCCTACTCCACCATCGACTGTCCCGATGTCGCCGAGGAACTGGCCGAGGTCCCGGACCGCGCCCGCGGGGCGGTGGACCGCGAACTGGCCACCCTGGACAGCCAGATCACCGTCGCCTACCAGCGGTTCGCCGAGAACAGGGACCGCATCGCGGATGATCCCGCCTTCGCCGAGCAGCAGATCCTGACCCCGCTGCGGAACGAACGGCTCGACATCCTCCGGCGGATCGGTCTGCTCACCGACCGGCCGCCCTTGGAGAGCCTGGCGCCCTGCACCCTGCGCGCGGACGACGACGCCCCCGACGAGGGCGGCCGGGAGGACGGCGAGCCCGGCGAGGGCGAGGAGGGTGAGGAGGGCGGGCAGCAGGCCGGCGAGGGCGCGGGCAACGGGCCCGAGGACTCCGACTTCGTCGACATCCGTTCCGTACAGCCCAACGTGAAGACGCCCCGGCAGCGCTCGGGCGCCTCCCGCGGCACCTTCTCCACCGACTGCGGACGGAACGAGAACGGCCTGTTCAACCCGGACAACGTCATCGTCGCGCCGGGCGTGCGCAACGGCGCCCACCACATGCACGACTACGTCGGCAACCAGGCCAACGACGCCTTCGCCGGCGACGACGACCTCGCCCGGGGCCGGACCACCTGCCGCAACCAGGGCGACCGTTCCACGTACTACTGGCCCGTCCTGCGTCTCCAGAACGGGCAGGCCGAGAACGACGCGAAGGCCGACGGCGGCGGGAACGACCAGAACGTGGGCGAGATCCAGACACCGGCCGAGGTCACGCTGGACTTCGTCGGCAGTCCGGTCTCCAAGGTCACCGCGATGCCGCGCTTCCTGCGGATCATCACCGGCGACGCCAAGGCGTTCACCAACGGCGACGCCAACGCCAACGCCTCCTGGTCCTGCACCGGCTTCGAGGACCGTCAGCTGAAGGACAAGTACCCGATCTGCCCGGAGGGCAGCAAGGTGGTGCGGACCTTCCGGTTCCAGAGCTGCTGGGACGGGCGGAACATCGACAGCGCCAACCACCGCACCCACGTGGCCTTCGCGGATCCGGCCAGCGGCCGCTGCGGCAACGGCTTCCGTGCCATCCCGCAGCTCGTGCAGCGGATCGTCTACGACGTGCCTTCCGGCCCGGGGTTCGCCGTCGACTCCTTCCCCGAGCAGCTGCACAAGCCGGTCACCGACCACGGCGACTTCATCAACGTCTTCGACAAGCGGCTGATGAAGCGCCTGGTGAGCTGTATCAACGAGGGGCGCCGCTGCACCTAGCACCGGAGCCGGCCCCCCTCCCGGCCCCGGCCCCCCTACCGGCACCGGCACCGGCACCGGCTCCGGCTCCGGCTCCGGCTCAGTGCTGGTGTTTCGAGGGGTGCGCGGAAGGGTGCGACGAGGGGTGCGACGCGTGCGGCTCGGCGGTCTCGATCTGACCGCCGAGCCGTTCGCGTACGCGTGCCACCGTCCGGGCGTCGCCCGCCACGGTCCACTTCCTGCCGACGAGGTACGAACCGCCGTAGTCCTTGGCCTCGTTGATCCACTCGCGCTGGCCACGGTCGGTGGTGAAGGTGAGGAGGACGTACGCCCCGTCCTGGGTCGCGCACTTCGCCCGGCGCAGCTCGGCGGCGTCCGTCTGGACGTCCGGCTCGCACGCCGCCTTCTCGGCGATCTGCTCCAGGGTGCCGGTGGTCTCCTCGGGCGCGCTCTCCCCGCAGCCTGTCAGCAGCACGCTCGCGGTCAGGAAGGCCACCGTCGCTGTTCGCCGCGTACGCATCAACATTCGCTCATCCTGCCCTCCCGGCTCGGCGCTGCGTGGCCGAACGCCAGGAGTGGTGGAATCCGATCGATTACGGTTTGGTACGAAAAGGACCGATCCGGAGGAGTCGACGCCCATGCCCGCCATTCCCGCCGTCACCGTCGCCAACCTCCGGGACCTGGGCGGTCTGCCCCTCGGCGAGGGTCGCAGCGTCCGCCCCGGCCGGGCCTTCCGCTCGGGCCAGCTCGACCGGCTCGACCCCTCCGACGCGATCGTGACCGGCCTGGGCATCCGTACCGTCGTCGACTTCCGGACCGCGGCCGAGCGCGCGGACCGGCCCGACCACCTGCCGGACGGCGGGCGCCTGATCGTCGCGGACGTGCTCGCGGACCATCTGGCCACGAGCGGCCTGCCGCCCGCGGCCCGGCTGAAGACGCTGCTCACCAACCCGGTCCTTGCCGAGGAGGTGCTCGGCGGCGGGCGGGCGCAGGAGTCCTTCGCCCGGACCTACCGGGCCTTCGTCTCCACCGATTCCGCCCGCGCCGCCTACCGGGCCTTCCTCACCGAGCTGGGCGATCCGCACGCCGGCCCGCTGCTCTTCCACTGCACGGCGGGCAAGGACCGCACCGGGTGGGCGGCGACGATCGTGCTGTCGCTGCTCGGGGCCGACGACGACACGGTCATGGCGGAGTACCTGTCGGTCAACACGGCCGTACGGCAGGCGTTCGCGCCGATGATCGAGGGGTTCACGGCGCAGGGCGGCGACCCGGAGCTGGCACTGGCGCTGATCGGGGTCGTGCCCGGGTATCTGGCCGCGGCGCTCGACGAGGTGGCGGTCCGGCACGGCTCGATGGAGAAGTACGTCAGGGAGGGGCTGGGCGTCCCGGACGAGGTGACGGACGTGATCCGTGAACGGCTGACGGTGTACGCGGCCTGAGCCCCACCGCCCGGGGTGACCATCGGATCATTCGCTCGTTCTGCTGAATGTGAGCACCCAGGATCTCGCCCCCTCCCCCGCCGGTCCCGGTCCCGGTCCCGTCGACGTCGAGCAGGCCGAGGCCGCGCTCGTCGAGCACTACCCGCGGCTGGTCCGGATCGCGTATCTCGTCCTGCCGCCCTCCCTGGGCCGCAACCGGAGGGTGCTGACCGCCCACGCGCTCGTACAGCGGTCGCTGCCGCGCCGCAGGACGTCCGGGGCCGCTGCCCCGGGCTGCTCGGTTCGCGCCGAGGACGCGGTCGACCCCGGATACGCGTACGTGCGGGGCGAGGTGCTCCGGCAGGCGCTGATCGCCGGTCTGCCGCTGCGGCGGTGGGCGCTGCCGCGGCGGGCACAGTTCCCGCCGCTGCTGCCGCAGGTGTGGGGGCTGCGGCTGTTCCCGCGCGCCGGCGGTGCCGACGAACTCGCCCTCGACCAGCGGCTCTCCGCCCTCTCCGGGCCCGCCCGCGCGGCGTACGTGCTGCGCGGTCTGGAGCGGCAGGGGGATCCCGAGGTGCTGCGGGTGCTCACGGCAGCGGGCGTGGAGGATGCCCAGGCCGCCCTGGACGCGGCGGACGGCGTGGAGGCGGCGGGCGGAATCGGCACGGCCGCGCTGCTCGACTCGCCCGAGTTCGACCCGTGCTCGCTGCAGGCCCGGCCGACGGATCTGATGCGCCGCCGCCAGCACGGGAAGGCCGCGCTGGCCGCGGCGGCGGCCGTGGTGGTGTGCGGGACGCTGCTCGGGCTGCCCGGGGACGGCTGGGGGAGAAACGGTGCTGCGGCCCCCTCGTACGCGCGCAATCCGGCGGCCGAGGCGGCGCTCGACCCGGGGCGGCTGAAGCGGGTCCCCCCGGGGGTCTGGCAGCACTCCGCCCGTACGGACTTCTCGGTCTGGCCGGCCCGCGGGGCTCTGACCGGCGACCGGGCGCTGCTGCGGCGGGCGCTCGCGGTGTGGGCGCGGCCCGGCGGTTCGGTGCAGGCCTCCGCGACGCCCGGGACGCCGGTGGGGCCGCCGATGGGGCCGCCGCAGCTGCTGTACGCGGGCGAGGTCGACGGATCGCGGGTGGTGCTGTTCCACGACGGGCTGCGGGCGGTGCGGTATGCCGAGCCGGTCGGGGAGACGAGCGGGGCGGCGCTGGACTTCGCACGGACGGACGGGGCCGACGCCGTCGGCTCCTCGGCGCTCGTCGCCTCGCGCACCTCGGCCAATGTCCGCTATCTGACGGCACCTTGGGTACGGGAGACGGCGGTGCGGGACCTGTTGGCGCCGTCGAAGGAGCCCTGGTCGCTGGAGCGGAACGCGGACGGGCTGACCCGGGCGATGCTCAGCCCGGTGCAGGCGCCGGGGTGCGCGTCCTGGAACACGCTGCAGGTGCGGGACGGGACGGGGACGCGGCTGCTGACCGATCTGGGCGAGCTGGCGCCGGCCCGGCTGACCTCCGGGCCGCCGGCGGCACCGGTGGACCCGACGGGGGCGGAGGCGCGGGCGGGCTGGGCGCGGACGGCGTGCCAGCTCGTGGCGGTCCGTTCGCACGGGGTGCGGTCGGTGAACGCCTGGCGGTTCGCCGAACAGCGGCTGCCCGAGGGCGCGGGGCGGGCTGCCTGGCTGTGCACGCGGGCGGAGACCTGGCGGGGTACGGGGAGCAGGGTGCTGGCCCAGTTCCAGGTCCCGGCGCCGGACGCGGCGGCGGCGCTCGCGGCGAAGGCGGACGAGTCCCCGGCGTGCGGGGTGCGCGAGCCGCGGGTCCTCGCCGGGGTGCTCTGGCAGGCGAAGAGCGGCCAGTGGTACGTCCTGGCGGCGGGCAGCGATGACCTCGCCTCGCTGCGGACCTCGGGCGGTGTCGTCGGCCGGGCGCAGGGGCATCTGCTGGCGCTGAAGGCGAAGCCGGGGGCCCGGGCGGACCTCGACGGCACGCTGAGGAGCGGGGAGAGGGTGAGCGCACTGCGGTAGCGGCCGGGAGGCGCCGCGCCGTGGTGGGTGCGGCGCGATGCTCGGGAAAAAGCGCGTGCACGACTCTGTCGCCGACTCCTTACCTCTCAGTACATTGACGCCATGTCTAATACGAGGCCTGCACCGGTGGCGTCGGAGCACATCGAACTCAAGGCACGGAAGGTCTCCTTCGACTGGGAGGAGACCCCGCTCCACTGGGTTCCCGGCGACCCGTTCACCACCCACACCATCAACGTGCTGCACCTGCTGCTGCCGGCCGGCGAACGCTGGTTCGTGCACGTCTACAAGCAGGTACTCCCGTACATCACCGACGACCGGCTCCGCGCGGACGTCATCGGCTTCATCGGTCAGGAGGCCGTCCACTCCCAGGCCCACGACGACGTGCTCCCCCACCTCAAGCAGCTCGGCCTCGACCCCACGCCCTACACCGCCCAGGTCGACTGGTTCTTCGAGAAGCTGCTCGGGGACCGGACCCTGCCGCCGGGCAGGCCGCGCCGCTGGTGGCTGATGGAGCGGGTCGCCCTCATCGCCGCCATCGAGCACTACACCGCCTTCCTCGGCAACTGGGTCCTCAACGCCGAGGAGCTCGACCGCCGGGGCGCCGACCCCACCATGCTGGACCTGCTGCGCTGGCACGGCGCCGAGGAGGTCGAGCACCGCTCCGTCGCGTTCGAACTCTTCATGCACCTCGACGGCGGATACCGTCGCCGGGCCCGCACCTGGGCCACCGCCTTCACGGCACTGGTCTTCCTCTGGCAGCGCGGCACCCGCTTCTTCATGGAGAACGACCCCACGCTCATCGACGGAAAGGCGTCGGTCGGGCAGCTCGTCCGCAAGGGCAGGGAGGGTGTGCTGCCCTCCACCCCCGACCTGCTGCGGGCGGTCCCCCGCTACCTCCGCCGCTCCTACCACCCCTCCCAGGAGGGGGACACCGCCCAGGCCGTGGCCTACCTCGCCGCCTCCCCCGGCGCCAACGGAGGCCGCTGATGCCCCGGCCGATCACCCTCGCCCTGGTCGCCGGAGCCGCGCTCCTCGCCAAGCGCGCCGTGCGCCGCCGGATCAACGCCGCCCCGCTGTGGCCCCTGCCCGCCCTCGACGAACCGACGTCGGGCCGCGGCCGCCTCGCCACCGTCACCAGGAAAGTCCTCGTCACCGGGCGCACCACGCCCGCCGAGGGCGTGGTCCAGCTCCGCCTGGAGGGCACCGGCCTGCCCGCCTGGCAGCCCGGCGCCCACGTCGACCTGGTGCTGCCCTCCGGCCTGGTGCGGCAGTACTCGCTCTGCGGCGACCCGGCCGACCCCGACACGTACACGGTGGCGACGCGCCTGATCGAGGAGGCGCGGGGCGGCCGGGGCGGCTCCCGCGAGGTGCACGAACAGCTCCACGAGGGCACGGAGATCGAGATCCGCGGCCCCCGCAACCGCTTCCCGCTCGTCGACGCCCCGGCCTACGTCTTCGTCGCCGGCGGCATCGGCATCACACCCCTGCTGCCCATGCTGCGCGCCGCCGACCGGGCCGGCGCCGACTGGCGGCTGCTGTACGGCGGACGCAGCCGCGCCACCATGCCGTACCTCGACGAGATCGAGAAGCTGGGGGGCGACCGGGTGACGGTCGTCGCCGAGGACGAGTCGGGCCTCGTGGAGCTCGGCTTCCTCTCCGGGGTCCCCGAGGAGACGGCCGTGTACTGCTGCGGCCCGGACGGCCTGATGGACGCGGTGGCCGCCGCGATGCCCGAGGGACGGAGCCCGTATCTGGAGCGCTTCTCCCCCGCCGCCACGGCCGGCGGCGGCCCCTTCGAGGTCGAACTGCGGCGCAGCGGGCGTACGTTGACGGTGGCGGCCGACCAGTCGGTGCTCGCCGCGGTCCGCGCCGAGGTGCCGGGCGTCTCGTACTCCTGCGAGCAGGGGTTCTGCGGGACCTGTCAACAGCGGGTCCTGGAGGGCGAGATCGACCACCGGGACGAACTGCTCACCGACGCCGAGCGCACCGACTCCATGCTGATCTGCGTGTCGCGGTGCGCGGGCGAACGGCTGGTTCTGGACCTCTAGGGGGCGGCCCTGGGTGTATTGCCCTGTGAGGTCAGGGAAGGATCAGCCAGTCGAAGGCCAGTGCGGCGGCGAGTCCGCCCGCCAGGAGCCAGGTGCCCAGGCGGGTACGGCCGTTGCGGGAGAGTTCGATCACCACACCGCAGAGGATCATGGCCAGCCCGTACACGCCGACGACCAGCACGGACGTACGGCTGGCCAGTCTGATCGCCAGGACGGCCGCCATCGCGACCAGCAGGACGGCCGCGACCGCTATCCGCAGATGGCGTGCCTGCTTGGGCGTCATGCCCGTCGCCTCGCCCTCGGGGGCGACCGCCGGGGAGCCCTGAACCGCCGGGGAGTCCTGAACCGCCGGGGAGTCCTGATCAGAAGCGCTCATGTGGTGGGAGCGTAACGGACGCCCGTTAGGCTGTTCGCATGACGACCGGGGTACGCCGCAGGATGGGCGTCGAGGAGCGCAAGCAGCAGCTGATCGGGGTGGCCCTCGAGCTGTTCAGCCACCGCTCTCCCGACGAGGTCTCCATCGACGAGATCGCCGCGGCCGCGGGGATCTCGCGGCCGCTGGTCTACCACTACTTCCCCGGCAAGCAGAGCCTGTACGAGGCGGCGCTGCGGCGGGCCGCCGACGAGCTGGCCGCGCGGTTCGTGGAGCCGCCGCAGGGGCCGCTGGGGGCGCGGCTGCTGCGGGTGATGGGCAGGTTCTTCGACTTCGTGGAGGAGCACGGGCCGGGTTTCTCGGCGCTGATGCGCGGCGGGCCGGCGGTGGGGTCCTCCACCACGAACGCGATGATCGACGAGGTGCGGCAGGCCGCCTACGAGCAGATCCTGGCCCATCTGGAGGTGGCGAGCCCCTCGGCGCGGCTGGAACTGGTCGTCCGCTCCTGGGTGTCGCTGGCCGAGTCGACGGCGCTGCTCTGGCTGGACGGGCGGCGGGTGCCGCGCGGGGAGCTGGAGTTGCAGCTGGTGCACGACTTCGCGGCGCTGGCGGCCGTGAGCGCCGCGTACGACGAGGAGATGGCGGACGTCCTGATCCGGATCCTCGGTGACGAGCCGGCCGACGGCCCGTTCGGTGATCTGGTCGGCCGGCTTCTGGCGCTGGCGCCGCGGGTGCCGGCTCAGCCCTTGCGGTAGGACGCTTCGAGGTCACGGACCTCGACGGAGAGCCGTACGCCTTCCGTCGCCTTGAGGTGCTGCGGCAGCAGGTCGAGCACGGCCTGCGCGAGCCGCGCCTTGAGTTCGTCGGAGCGGCCGGACAGCAGGGCGATCTCGACGTGGACGACGACGTCGTCGGTCGAGCCGTCCCCGACGACCGTCTCCTCGACCTCGCGGAAGCGGGTCTTGCAGCTGTCGAGCTGCGTGTCGACCGTCTCCACGACGAGCGGGTGGAGGGCGAGCGCGAAGCCGCGCCGGTCGAGGGGGGCGGAGTAGTCCACGGTGATCTGCGGCATGGGGGGGCTCCCGGTCGAAAGGATGTCTGCCCACACCTTCACGGTGATCGCCATGACGGCACAAGTGACCTTCCGGCAGGCGGACGCCGGCGACCTCGGCCTCCTGGTCGGGTTGTTCGACGGGGCCGCGCGGTGGATGCTGCGCGGCGGGATCGACCAGTGGAAGCCCGGCGACAAGGGCGTGGAGCACTTCCGGACGCGGATCGCGGCGGGCGAGGTGTGGCTGGCGTCCGACCCAGGACGTGGAGGCGGAGAGGTCGGCCGGGTCGTCGGCGCGTACGAGCTGTGGTGGGAGGACGAGCAGGCCTGGGGGCCGCGGCCGCCGGTGGCTGGCTATGTCCACCGGCTGATGACGGACCGGGAGAGCGCCCCCGCCGGGACCGGTCGGGCGCTGCTCGCGCACGCGGAGGAGCGGATCGGCCTGCGGGGGCGGGCGGTGGCGCGGCTGGACTGTCTGTCGAGCAACCCGCGGCTGCGGACGTACTACGAGGCCGCGGGGTACACGGCCGTCGGCGAGGAGCCGGGAAAGCTCGCCGCCGACGGCACGCGTTATGGCGTCACGCTGCTGGAGAAGTCCGTCAGCGTGCGGTGAACACCGCCACCGTCCGGGCCGGGACCGTGAAGGTGCCCGAACCGGCCTCGTAGGAGGCGGACTTGACCGTGGCGTCCGTGCCCGCGGCCTGGACCGGGTGGAGGGTGTAGCCCTTTCCGGCCAGGGCGGTGACCCGCTGGGTCTGCCGCTGCGGGGTGGCGTTGAAGACCACGACCAGGTCGCCGAGGCGCATGGTGATCACGCCGGGGGTCTCGCCGGTGCCGGAGAGCGGGAAGGACAGGGCGTCCTGGACCTGCTCGGCGCTGGTGAGGGAGAAGACCGGCTCGGTGGTACGGATCTTCTGCAGGTCGCGGTAGGCGGCCGAGGCGCCGTCGATCTGCTCGCAGCCGACCGTCAGGGACGGGGCGGTGAGCAGCGGCTTTCCGTAGCCCCACTTGGCCTTGTTGTCGGCCGCCGGGGGCAGGCCGCGGCCGAAGCCGTTGCCGTCGCGGCAGTCCCAGTGGATCGCGTTGAACCAGTCGCCGCTGTCGTACGAGTTGCGGTCCAGAGACTTGGAGCGCAGCAGGTCCGAGCCCGCCTGGGAGAGCGCGGGGCCCTGGGAGAGCGTCGCGGTCGCCATGGCGAGGACCTGCATCCTGGCCCGGTCGGCGGCCGAGGTGGTCGCCGGGAGCTTGAAGGCGAGAGCGTCGTAGAGGGTCTCGTTGTCGTGGGCGTCGGCGTAGGCGAGGGCGTCGCCGGGGGCGGCGGCGTAGCCGGCCGGGGCGCCGTTGTAGTCGACCTGGGAGCCCTTGACCGTACGCCCGGAGGTGTCGGTGAAGGAGTACGCGGCCAGGTTGCCGGAGAGACCGACCTTGATCAGGTCCTGGTAGTGCAGGAGGCGGGCCTTCTGCTGCTCCGGGGTGCCGTTGGCGGTCGAGGGGTTGGGGTCGGTGAAGAGGCCGGAGGCGAAGCCCTGGACGCCGGGGTCCTCGTCGAAGGGGCCGCCGCCGCGGACGGCGTCACGGGCCCGGTCGGAGAAGGTGGCGATGCCGGTTCCGGCCATGTTCTTCTGGGTGGCCTGGACGAAGCGGGCGTCGTCGGCGATCTCGCCGAAGTTCCAGCCCTCGCCGTAGAGGACGATCGCCTTTCCGTCGACGCCGTCCTTGGCGACGGTGAGCGCGTCCAGGGCCTTGCGGACGGCGAGGATGTTCTCCTTCGGGTGGTGGCCCATGAGGTCGAAGCGGAAGCCGTCCACCTTGTACTGCTTGGCCCAGGTGACGATCGAGTCGACGACGAGCTTGCCCATCATGGCGTTCTCGGGCGCGGTGTTGGCACAGCAGGTGGAGGTGGCGACGGAGCCGTCGGCCTGGAGCCGCTGGTAGTAGCCGGGCACGATCTTGTCGAGGACGGACTTGTCGGCCTGTCCGGCGGCGACCGTGTGGTTGTAGACGACGTCCATGACGGTGCGCAGTCCCGCGCCGTTGAGGGAGGCGACCATCTGCCGGAACTCGACCGTGCGGCGGGTGCCTTCGGGGTCGGTGGCGTAGGAGCCCTCGGGCACCGTGTAGTGCAGCGGGTCGTAGCCCCAGTTGTAGGCGTCCTTGGCCGCGGCGGCGGCCACGCAGGCCTGCTGCTCCTCGGAGTCGGGGGCGTAGACCTTCAGGTCGCAGGCCGGGGTGGTCTGCTCGGACTTCTTCTCGGGGATGGTGCCGATGTCGAAGGCCGGCAGGAGGTGGACGTAGGAGGTGCCGGAGTCGGCGAGGGCCTTCAGGTGCCGGGAGCCCTTGCTGCTCGCGTCGGTGAAGGCGAGGTAGGTGCCCCGGTGGTCCGCGGGGGCGGTCGGGTCCGCGAGGGAGAAGTCGCGGATGTGCAGCTCCTGGATCTGCGCGTCCCGCAGCGGTACGGCGGCGGGCTTCTTCAGCGCGGTCCAGCCCTGGGGGGCGAGCTTCGGGTCGGCGAGGTCGACGACGAGGCTGTGGGTGGAGTCGGTGGTCAGGGCGGTGGCGTAGGGGTCGGTGACCTTGTTGGTGACGATCTGCCGGACGCTGGGCGCCCAGACCTTCACCACGTACCGGTACGGCTTGCCGGTCCACGCGCGGGTGCCGGTGACCGACCAGACGCCGGAGGTGGCGTCGCGGCGCATGGGGACGGTCCTGCCGTCGAGTTCGAGGGCGACGGACTGGGCGGTGGGGGCCCACAGGGAGAGGGTGGGGCGGCCGTCACGGAAGACCGGGCCGAGAAAGGCCGTGGTGGCCTTCGGCGCGTACAGGTCGTCGAGGACGCCGGCGAGCTGGACGCCGGTGGCGGTCAGGACGGCGCCGTTCGCCGCGTACTGGGCGGCGACGAGCTGACCCTTGAGGGCCTCGCGGATCCGGTCGCGGTCGCGCGGGTCGACGGTGAAGGCGCCGTACGTCTTCAGGTGCGGGAAGGCGGCCTTCTGCGCGGCGGTCAGCTCGGTCCGGGTCAGCCGCAGCACCTGGCGGTCGCCGGTGAGGGCGCCGTCCTCGACGGCGAGGGAGCCGTCGCGGGAGGAGAGCAGCACGCTGGAGGCGGCGGTGTCGTTGCCGTTCCAGGCGAGGGTGGTCTCGTCGATCCAGACGGCCTGGGCCTTGGTGAGGTCGAGCGCCGCGCCGCTGCCCTTGGGCTGCGGAAGGAGGTACTTCTCCTGGCCGCCGAGCATCCAGACCTCGTGGCCGACGGCCTTGAGGTCGAGGGACTGGTCGGTGGGGAGGTCCTTCTCGTCGCCCTTGTGGAGGATGTAGCTGAGCGAGGTCGCGCCGGGCGCGAGCGGGACTTCGTAGACGGCGCCGTAGGCGTCGGTGCGGACCGGCTCCAGCGGCTTGGTCCAGTCGGTCGGGTTCGCCGCGCCGGTCCAGGTGTGCAGGCCCCAGCCGGCGTGGTTCCCGTCGGCGCGCTGGTAGTGCAGGACGGCCTTGGTCGTGTCCTGCGGCGGGTAGGCGCCGGCGGGCGCGGTGTTGAGGACCTCGGGCTTGCCCTGCTCGATCCAGACCTCGCCGGTACGGGAGAGGTCGACGGCGCGGTCGGCGTCGGTGTCCTTGACGCCGTCCTTGTTCACGGCGATGAAGCCGACCGAGGAGGCGCCGGGCTTGAGCTTGACGTAGGCGAAGGCGCCGTACGCGTCACGGCCGGTGAAGGGCTTGCCCGCGGGCCAGGTGGTGCCTTCGCCGTCGGCGATGTCGCCCCAGGTGTAGAGGCCCCAGTCGTCGTAGTTCCCGTCCGCGCGCTTGTAGTGGACGATCGCGTGGTCGCGCTGGGTGGCGGTCGGCGGCTGCTCGACGGCCGGGGCGCCGCTGGTGGTCGCGGCGGTCGCGCTCGCGGTGCGGCCGGCGCTGTCGACGACGACGGCCTTGTAGCGCAGGGCGGTGCCGGCGGGGGCGGTGACCTTCTGGGTGACCTTGTACGGGGCGTGGTCGGCGGAGCCGAGGACCTGCCACTTTCCGTGGCCGGTCTGGGCGGCGAAGACGACGCGGTTCAGCTGCCCGCCGTCGACGTCGGCGGAGATCTCGACGGTGCCGGTGGCACCGGCCGCGGGCGCCTCGAGGGTGATCGTCGGCTGCGCGCCGGGCGTGGCGAGCGGCTGCGCGGCCTTGAGGACGAGGGAGCCGAGCGCCGGGACGGTGACCTTGATCTTCGTGTCGGCGCCGCTGGTGACCCGGGCGTCGCCGCCGTGGATCGCGGTGAAGGCGGTGCCCGCGGCGGAACCGGTCGGGATCTCGACGGTCTTCGCCTCGGTGGAGCTGTTGACGGCGACCACGTACTCGGCCGGCGCGGGCTTCGCACGGGAGTCGGTACGGGCGTCGGTACGGGCGTCGGTACGGGAGAAGGCGTAGACCGAGCCCTCGGCGTACCGCTGCTGCTGGACGCCGTCGCGTAGTGCGGGGTTCTTCCGCGTGAGCTCGGCGAGCGCGGCGATCTGCCGGTAGAGCGGGTGCGAGGTGTCGTAGGCGTCGTCCGCGTGGGTGCGGTCGGTGCCGATCCGGTCGTCGTCGAGGTAGTCGGCGGTCCGGGAGGCGAACAGGGTCTGGCGGGCGTCCTTGTCGCCGCCGGGGCCCGTGAAGCCCTGCTCGTCGCCGTAGTAGACGACGGGGTTGCCGCGGCTGAGGAACATCAGCTCGTTGGCGAGCCGGTAGCGCTGGAGCAGCTCGGCGTCGTCGGCCTTCGGGTTGTCCTGCTTGAGGAACGCCCCGAACCGGCCCATGTCGTGGTTGCCGAGGAAGGGCACCGATTCGTAGGCGTTGGCCTTGTCGGTGGTGTAGCGGTAGTCCTGGGCGAAGAGATTCGCCAGCTTGTCGGCGGAGCCCCCCTGGGAGGCGAAGGTGCGGGCCGCGTCCTGGAAGGGGAAGTCGAGGGTGGCGTCCAGGCGGCCCTCGGTCACGTACGGCGCGGTGATCGCCGGGTCGGCGGAGTAGACCTCGCCGAACATGAAGAAGTCGTCGCGGCCGTGCTTCGCGGCGTACTCGTCGAGGGCGGTGGCCCACTGGGTCCAGAACTCGGTGTTGACGTGCTTGACGGTGTCGATCCGGAAGCCGTCGATGTCGAAGTCGCGCACCCAGCGCTGGTAGATCTTCTCCATGCCCTCGACGACCTCGGGACGCTCGGTCCACAGGTCGTCCAGGCCGACGAAGTCGCCGTACTGGGAGGACTCTCCGGCGAAGGTGGAGTCGCCCCGGTTGTGGTACATCGTGGGGTCGTTGAGCCAGGAGGGGACCTTGAGGTTCTTCTTGTCCGCGGCGACGACAGGCGTGCGGGGGAAGGAGTCGTTGTCCGTGCCGGGGAAGCGGCGAGTGCCGGCAGCACCTCCGGCGTAGTCGGCGTCGTCGAAGGGGACGCCGTCCTTCGTCAGGTAGGGGAAGGCGCCCTTGGAGAGGTAGCCGTAGGACTTCTCCCGGTAGTCGACGACGTCGGCGGTGTGGTTGGTGATGACGTCGAAGAAGACCTTCATGCCCTTGGCGTGGGCCTGGTCGATCAGTTTCTCCAGGTCGGCGTTGGTGCCGAAGTGCGGGTCGACCTGGGTGAAGTCGGTGATCCAGTAGCCGTGGTAGCCGGCGCTCGCGTCCTTGCCGGTGCCCTGCACGGGCTGGTTCTTGAAGATCGGCGCCATCCAGATGGCGGTGGTGCCCAGGCCCTTGATGTAGTCGAGCTTCCGCGTGAGCCCCTTGAGGTCGCCGCCCTGGTAGAAGCCCTTGTCCGTGGGGTCGAAGCCGGTGTCGAGACGGGTGCCGGTGAGCCCGCCGCGGTCGTTGCGGGTGTCCCCGTTGGCGAACCGGTCGGGCAGGACGAAGTAGAACTGCTCCCGGGTGAGGTCGTGGCGCGCGGGCTGCGCGGCGAGTGCCTTGTCGGAGGGCGGGGGTGGCGGCGGGGGCGCGGCGACCGCGGGGAGGGCCGGCACGAGGGCCGCGCACAGGGCGGTGGCCACGGCGGCCGCCGTTCTCTTGCGTATCACGAGGGTTCTCCCTGGAGGTACGGGAAGGAGGGCCGCCCCCGGCGGGGGCGGCCCTGTGGTGGGGCTGTCAGGAGGTGCGGAAGGTGTCGTTCAGGACGACCTGGCCCGAGGCGGGGACCGTCGCGACGCGGTTCGCGCCCGACTCCCAGGTGACGTTGCCCGCGGCGTCCTTGCGGAGGTACTTGTACGCGAAGGACGTGCCCGCGGGCAGGGAGACGTCCAGCTTCCAGACCGGGTAGGCCGCGGGGTCGAGCTTGAGGGCCGAGGCCGGGGACCAGTTGCCGAGCTCCGCCCGGTCTCCGGTGACGTAGATGTTCTGGCCGACGGTGGTCGTGGCGTTGACGTTGAAGGAGGCGCCGCTGGTCGCGGGCGGCGGGGTCGTGCCGCCGCTGCCGCACGTCTTGGCGTTGACGTGCAGTGCCACCGCCGTGTTCGCGGCCAGCGTGGCCGTGAACTGGCCCGCCGAGTTCACCGTCACGCCGGTATTGCTCTGCACGTCGCAGTAGGTGCCGGCGGGCAGCGAGGTCTGGAAGGTACGGCTGAGGGACGAGCCCTCGTGGTTGATCGCCACGAACGCCTTGGCGCCGCGCCCGAAGGCGATCGCGTTGTTGCCGTTGTCCCACCAGTTGGTGACCGAGGTGCCCCGGGCGGCGTTGCGGAAGCCGACCATGGAGGCGATCTCGCGCCAGGCGTGCTGGCACTTCCAGCCGTCGCTGTAGCAGGCGTTCACCTGGCCGCCGTTGGGCGCGCCGGCGTCCTTGTCGGTCCACTCGTAGCCGGAGTGGACGTCCGGGGAGCCGTAGGGCCAGGCCAGCATGAAGACGCTCGCCAGGGTGTAGGTGGCGCCCGACTTGTAGTTGAGGGTGTCGCCGCCGCGCTCGGTGTCGTGGTTGTCGACGAAGACACCGGACTTGCCGGAGGACATGTAGCCCCAGGACTCGCCGAAGTTGCTCAGGTAGGAGAGCTTCTCCGAGCCGAAGATCCGCTTGAGGTCCCGTGCGTAGCGGAACTCCTGCACGTCCCCGTTGCCGAGGTACTCGCTGGGCGAGACGGCCTCGCCCGCGCCGAATATCGCCTCCTGCTTCCAGTAGACGCCCGGGTTGGTGAGCCGCGACTTGATGTTCGCGAGGTCGGCGGCCGGCATGTGCTTGGCCGCGTCGACGCGGAAGCCGTCGACGCCGAGCGTCAGCAGGTCGTTCATGTAGGCGGCGATCCGGCCGCGCACCCAGTCCTCGCCGGTGTCGAGGTCCGGGAGGCCGACGAGCTCGCAGTTCTGGACGTTGGCCCGGTCCTGGTAGTTCGAGATCGTGGCGCGGCAGTCGTCCATGTCGCCGCCCGAGTACAGGCCGGGGTAGTCGTACTTGGAGAAGGAGGTGCCGCCGGTGCCCGTACCGGAGGCGTTCGCCATGTGGTTGATGACGGTGTCGGCGACGACCTTCACGCCCGCCGCGTGGCAGGTGTCGACCATGCTCTTGAAGGCGGTGCGGTCGCCGAGGGGGCCGGCGATCTTGTAGCTGACGGGCTGGTAGGCGGTCCACCAGGCGGAGCCCTGGATACGTTCCTGGGGCGGCGAGACCTGGACGTAGCCGTACCCGGCGGGGCCGAGCTGCTCGGTGCAGGCCTTCGCCACGGAGGCGAACTTCCACTCGAACATCACCGCGGTGACGTCCTTCTCACCGGGCGGGGCGGCCTGCGCGGGGGCGGGTGCCGTGACGGCCACAGCGGCTCCCGCCACGACGGCGAGTGCAGCGGCCACGGTCTTTCTGGCCATGTTTCCTCCTGCTGAAGGGGAGGTGCGGGGGGGGGTGGTGCAGGGGCGGTGCGGGCGGTACGGCGGGCGATACGGACGGCGGTGCGGACGCCGCTTCGCAAGCCCTTGCTGCAAGACAGCAGCAACTATTTTCGGACGTGACCGTACGAGGGCCTCGCCGCCCGGTCAACCCCCTGGACACACTCGCGCCACATGCCGGAAATCATCCGGATTCCTCAACGCAAGCTCTTACGCAAGGAGTTGCAGTAGTGCTACGTTCAACCACGTCTCCGGGCCGGCCGGCCGAGGGTCCCGTCCCCCCGGGGACGGGCCTCACGCGCCCGGCCGGCCGGTCCGGTCAACGTCCCGGCTGAGCGGTGGACCCCCGTACCACCAACTCCGGCTGGAAGACGAACTCCGTGCGCTGCACCGGGTTCCCCTCGACCTCCTCGAGGAGCGCCCCGACCGCCGCCGTCGCCATCGCCTGCACCGGCTGGCGTACGGTCGTCAGCGGCGGGTCCGTGAACGCGATCAGCGGCGAGTCGTCGAAGCCGACCACCGACACGTCGTCGGGCACGTCGAGGCCACGGGCGCGTACGGCGCGGATCGCGCCGAGCGCCATGAGGTCGGAGCCGCAGACGATTCCCGTGCACCCCTGGTCGAGGAGGATGTCGGCCGCCGCGTGGCCGCCCTCGACGCCGAACAGGGTGGGGCGGACGTACCGTTCGGCTTCCGCACGCTCCATGCCCAGCAGGTGGTGGAGCTCGGCCGCGAAGCCCTCGGCCTTGCGCCGCGAGGGCACGTACCGGGTGGGGCCGATCGCGAGTCCGATCCGCTCGTGGCCCAGCTCGACCAGGTGCCGTACGGCCATCCGCGCCGCCGCCCGGTCGTCGGGCGAGACGAAGTTGGCGTCGACGCGCTCGTTGAAGCCGTTGATGAGGACGAACGGGACGCCCCGCGCGGCAAGACGGACATAGCGCGACGGGTCGGCGGTGGCGTCCGCGTGCAGTCCGGAGAGGAAGACGATGCCGGTGACCCCGCGCTCCTCCAGCTGCTCGACCAGCTCGTCCTCGGTGGCGCCGCCGGGCATCTGGGTGCAGAGGACCGGGGTGTAGCCGTGTCCGGCCAGGACCTGCTCGATGACCTGGGCGAACGCCGGGAAGATGGGGTTGGTCAGCTCGGGCACGACCAGGCCGACCAGGCCCGCGCTGCGCCGCTTCAGCCGTACCGGACGCTCGTAGCCGAGCACGTCGAGCGCGGCCAGCACCCTGTGCCGGGTCGCGCCGGCCACGCCCGCCTTGCCGTTGAGGACACGGCTGACGGTGGCCTCGCTGACCCCCGACTGGGCCGCGATGTCCGCGAGCCGCGGGGCGCCGTTCCCGGCGCCCCGCGGCAGGGGGATCGTCACACCGCCCACCAGACGGTGGTGTCGGCGGGCAGCTCCACCACCCCGTCCGCCGGGGAGAGCCCCACCGGCTCGTTGGCAAGCAGGAACCGGCCGGGCAGCGGGACGGAGATGGCCCGGCCGGTGGTGTTGGCGGTGCAGACGAAGCCGTCGCGGCGGAAGGAGAGGACGCCCTCGGGCGCCTCCATCCACTCGATCTCTTCGCCCGCACCGAGCCCGGGCTGTTCGCGGCGCACCGCGAGCGCGCTGCGGTACAGCTCCAGGGTGGAGCCGGGGTCCCCGGCCTGCGCCTCGACGCTGAGCCCGCCCCACGTGGCGGGCTGCGGCAGCCAGCTGCCGCCACTGCCGAAGCCGTACGAGGAGCCCTCGACGGTCCACGGGATGGGGACGCGGCAGCCGTCGCGGAAGCCGTCCTGGCCGGTGGCCCGGAAGAACGACGGGTCCTGGCGGACCTCGTCGGGCAGGTCGGTGACGTCCGGCAGGCCGAGCTCCTCACCCTGGTAGACGTAGGCCGAGCCGGGCAGCGCCAGCATCAGCAGGGTCGCGGCCCGCGCCCGGCGCAGGCCGAGGGCGCGGTCGCCGGGCTCGCGCAGCTGGGTGCCGAGGCCCGCCGGATTGGCGAAGCGGGTCGCGTGCCGGGTCACGTCGTGGTTGGAGAGCACCCAGGTGGTGGGGGCGCCGACCGGGCGCATCGCGGCGAGCGAGGCGTCGATCACCCGGCGCAGCTCCACGGCGTCCCAATGGGTGCCCAGGTACTGGAAGTTGAACGCCTGGTGCATCTCGTCGGGGCGCACGTAGTGGGCGGTGCGCTCGACGGTCGGGGTCCAGGCCTCGGCGACGAGGACGCGCTCTCCGTCGTACTCGGAGAGCACCTGGCGCCAGGAGCGGTATATCTCGTGGACGCCGTCCTGGTCGAAGAAGGGCATGACGTCGTTGCCGAGCAGCTTCAGCTGGTCGTGGGCGCCGATGTCCGGGAGCCCCTCGGCCTTGACCAGGCCGTGGGCGACGTCGACCCGGAAGCCGTCGACGCCCATGTCGAGCCAGAAGCGCAGGATGGAGCGGAACTCGTCGCGTACGGCGGGGTGTTCCCAGTTGAAGTCGGGCTGCTCAGGTGCGAAGAGGTGCAGGTACCACTCCCCCGGGGTGCCGTCCGGCTCGGTGACCCGCGTCCAGGCGGGGCCGCCGAAGATGGACTCCCAGTCGTTGGGGGGCAGTTCGCCGTTCTCGCCCTTGCCGGTACGGAAGTGGTAGCGCTCGCGCAGGGGCGAGCCGGGGCCCTCGCGCAGCGCGCGCTGGAACCACTCGTGCTGGTCGGAGGAGTGGTTGGGGACCAGGTCGACGATGATCCGCAGGCCCAGCTCGTGCGCCTCGCGAATCAGCGCGTCGGCGTCGAGGAGGGAGCCGAACATCGGGTCGATGGCCCGGTAGTCGGCGACGTCGTAGCCTGCGTCGGCCTGCGGGGAGGCGTAGAAGGGAGAGAGCCAGACGGCGTCGACGCCGAGCTCCTTCAGGTACGGCAGCCGGCTGCGGATGCCGTCCAGGTCGCCCATGCCGTCGCCGTTACCGTCGGCGAAGCTGCGCGGGTAGACCTGGTAGATCACCGCGTCTCTCCACCAGCCCGTGTGCGTGCCGGTGGTCGGGGCGGCGGCGGGGGCAGCGAGGTGCTGGGTCATGACTTCCCTGGGAGGTATGGGGTGGGAGCGGCGCGGCTCCGTCGGCCGACAGGGGACGGAGCCGGGCGCCGTTCTTCGTATACGTGCGAGTGGGGGGCTCAGCCCTTGACGGCGCCGGCGGACATGCCGGTCACCAGGTGCCGCTGGGCGAAGAGGAACACCAGCGCGGCCGGGATGGCGATGAGTACGGAGGCCGCGGACATCGGACCCCACTGGGCGCCGTACTGGTTGACGAACTTCTGCAGGCCGCCCGCGAGGGTGAGGTTCTCGTCCCCGACCATGAACGCGGAGGCGTAGGCGACCTCGCCCCAGGCGGTGATGAAGGAGTAGAACGCCGTCACCGCGATGCCGGGCTTGGCCAGCGGCAGGATCAGCCGCCAGAAGGTGCCGAACGGGTTGAGGCCGTCGACCTGGCCCGATTCGTCGATCTCGCGCGGGATGGTGTCGAAGAAGCCCTTCATCATCCAGGCGCAGAACGGCACGGCGATGGTGAGGTACGTGATGACCAGACCGGCCGACCTGTTCAGCAGGCCGAGCGACGACATGATGTTGTAGATCGGCACGATCAGGACGGCGACCGGGAACATCTGGGTGATCAGCAGCGTCCACATCAGTCCGCGCTTGCCGGGGAAGCGGAAGCGGCTGACGGCGTAGCCGGTGGTGGAGGCGATGAAGACGCCGAGGAGCGTGGTGAGGCCCGCGATGAGCAGCGAGTTGCCGAACCAGGTGAGGAACTCGGTGTTCTCCAGCAGGTCGGTGTAGTTCGCGAGCGTCGTCTCCCTGAAGAAGTCGGTGGTGATCGCGTACTTCGCCGGCTTGAGCGAGGTGAGCAGGACCCACAGCACCGGGAAGACGGCGATCACGGAGGCGACGATCAGGGTGAGGTGCAGCCCGATCGAGGCGAGCGGCGAACGGCGGCCGCGGATCGGCGCGCGGGTGGCGGTGGTCTGTGCGGTGGTCACCAGACTTCTCCCTGCTTGCGGAGGACTCGCCGGTAGATCGCGGCGAAGGCCATCAGGAGGACCAGGATCAGCACGCCCCAGGTGGACGACTGGGCGAAGTCACGGGGGCTGATCTCGAAGGAGAACTTGTACGCCTGGGTGACCAGGATCTGGGTGGCCTCGCCGGGTCCGCCCCGGGTGAGCAGGAAGATCACCGGGAACATGTTGAAGGTCCAGATGGTGCTCAGCAGGATCACGGTGGTGGAGACCGAGCGCAGGCCGGGCAGGGTGATGTGGCGGAAGCGCTGCCAGGCGTTCGCGCCGTCCATCTCGGCGGCCTCGTAGAGCTCACCGGGGATGGACTGCAGTCCGCCGAGGAGGGCGACCATCATGAACGGGATGCCGAGCCAGACGTTGACGGCGATGACCGAGAACTTCGCCCAGGTCGGGTCGTTGAGCCACGGCACGGCGTCGATGCCGCCGCCCGCCAGGATCTGGTTGAGCAGGCCGTTGTCCTGGTTGTAGAGGAAGCGCCAGGCGAAGACGGAGACGAAGCCGGGCACGGCCCAGGGCAGGATCAGCAGCATCCGGTAGACGGAGCGGCCGGCGATCCTGCGGTTGAGGATGTTGGCGAGAGCCAGGCCGAGAGCGAAGGTGACGGAGACACAGGAGATCGTCCACACCAGCGTCCAGCCGAGGGTGGAGAGGAACTGGGTCCCGGTGAGCGCGTCGACGTAGTTGTCCAGCCCGACGAACTCGTACGTCGCGGGGATCTGGTTGACGCCGATGCTCCGTGCGACGTTGCGCTCGTTCGCGTCGGTGAGCGAGAGGTAGATCCCGCGGACCAGGGGATAGCCGATGATCACGCCGATCACGACCACCACCGGAGCGACCATCGCCCACGCGTACCAGTGGGTGGAGAGGGAACGGCGGGTTCGCCCCACGGAGGTGCCAGTTCCGCGGCTCCGGCCGCGGGCGACGTCGTCGCCCGCGGCCTTCGCCACCGACTGGCTGCTGGTGTCCACAGCCATCAGCCGGCCTGCCTTCCTTGTTACTTCCAGTCCTTCAGGAGCTTGCGGTAGGCGTCACCCGTGGCCTTGGCTCCCTTGTCCGGAGTGGTCTGACCGGTGAGGACCTTGGTGTACTCGGTGACCAGCGGGGCGAAGAGGCTGCCGGTCTCGGGAATCCAGGGGCGCTCGACGGCCTTGTCGACGACCGGCTTGAAGAAGCCGATCATCTCGTTGCTCGCGACCTCGGGCTTGATGTACACGGACTCGCGGGTCGGCAGCAGGCTCAGCTCGGTGGCGATCTTGCCCTGCGTCTCGGCGGAGGTCATGTACTCGGCGAAGGCGTAGGAGGCGGGCAGGTTCTTGGAGCCCGCGTAGACGGCGAGGTTGTGACCGCCCTGCGGGGCGCCCTGACCGGCGGAACCGGCGGGGACCGGCGCGATGCCGAGGTTCGCCTTGTCGGTGAACTCCTTGCCGGCGTAGGTGTCGGCGACGGCCCACGGGCCGTTGATCATCATGGCGACCTTGCCTTCCTTGAAGGCGGTCTGCATGTTGTTCCAGCCGTCCGTGGCGTCGGTCTTGGCGGCGCCGGAGTCGACCAGGTCCTTGACGGTGGTCAGGGCCTTCACACCGGCGGCGTTGTCGACGGTGACCGTCTTGGAGTCGGCGTTGACCAGGTCGCCGCCCTCGCCGTAGAGGAAGGAGAGGAACCAGTACGCGTCGTCGCCGCGCAGGTAGAGACCGGTCTTGCCGGTCTTCTCCTTGATCTTGGCGGAGACGGTCTTCAGCTCGGCGATGGTCTTGGGGACCTCGACACCGGCCTCCTTGAAGATCTTCTTGTTGTAGAAGATGCCCATGGAGTCGATGACCTGCGGCACGGCGTAGGTCTTGCCGTTGTACTTCGTGGAGGCGGCGGCCTGCTTGAGGAAGTCGCCCTCGTTCTTCAGCGCCGCGGTGCCGTCGAGCGGCGCCAGGTAGCCGAGGTCCGCGAACTCGGGGGTCCAGGCGACCTCGGAGCGGATGACGTCGGGGGCGCCGGAGCCGGACTGGGCGGCGTTCTTGAACTTGTTCTGCGCCTCACCGAACGGCACGTTCACGTACTTGACGGTGACCTTCGGGTGCTTCTTGGTGAAGTCCTCGGCGACCTTCTTGAAGACCTTGTCCTCGGAACCGACGGTGGAGGTGTCCCACCAGGTGACGGTGCCGGACAGCTCGCCCGAGCCGTTCGTACCGCCGGCGTTGCCGTCGTCACTTCCGCACGCCGCCAGGGTCACGCCCAGGGCCGCGACCAGCGCGGTGGCCGCTATGCCACGCCGCATGTGAACTCCTTCAGAACGATCCCGGGTGAACGAGGGGGAAGACCTTCCTCATGCGACCGCTCCCTCGCGGCGCGCCGGGTTGCCAGGAACGTAACAGGGTTGAAAACGCGCCGAAAGAGCTTGCGGGAAATTTCTGCAAGGACCGGGGATCGTTACATCCGCGTGTCCCGAAGGTTGCCGAGGAGTCGCTTGACAGTGGGAAAGGAGGCGGTCTTGCGGCGGCCGGGACAGGCTGCAAGCCTTTGCGTCATCACTTGCAGGACCGTTTCATGACCGGCCTGACCTCGTTGTCAGTACGACGACCAGCACCCGGAACATGCGAGAGGGACACCGCACATGGCCCACGAGCTCACCTCCACGCCGCCGACCGCCGCCCTTGCAACTCCTTGCGACAGCTCCGTGGAGTGGTGGCGGGATGCCGTCATCTACCAGGTGTACGTCCGTTCCTTCGCGGACAGCGACGGCGACGGGATCGGGGACCTGCGCGGAGCCCGGGAACGGCTCGCGCACGTGGCCGGGCTCGGCGCGGACGCGGTCTGGCTGACCCCGTTCTACGCCTCCCCGCAGGCGGACGGGGGGTACGACGTGGCCGACTACCGGGCCGTCGATCCGGTCTTCGGGGACCTGGCCGACGCCGACGACCTGGTGCGCGCGGCGCACGCGCTGGGCCTGCGGGTCATCGTGGACATCGTCCCCAACCACACCTCGGCGCGGCACCCCTGGTTCGAGGCGGCCCTGGCCGGGGTGGGCCGGGACCGCTACGTCTTCCGCCCGGGCCGCGGGCCGGGCGGCGCCGAGCCCCCCAACGACTGGGAGTCCGTCTTCGGCGGGCCCGCCTGGACGAGGGTCGACGACGGCACCTGGTACCTCCACCTCTTCGCGCCCGAGCAGCCGGACCTGAACTGGAAGAACGAGCAGGTACGGGCCGAGTTCGACTCCGTGCTCCGCTTCTGGCTCGACCTGGGCGTCGACGGGTTCCGGATCGACGTGGCCCACGGCATGGTCAAGGCGGAGGGGCTGCCCGACATCGGGCACGGGCAGCAGGCGAAGCTGATCGGCATCCAGCGGCTGCCCTTCTTCGACCAGGACGGGGTGCACGAGATCCACCGCCACTGGCGGCGCCTCCTGGAGTCGTACGGCCCCGACCGCATCGGGGTCGCGGAGGCCTGGGCGCCGACGCCGGAGCGCCTCGCCCTGTACGTACGGCCGAACGAACTGCACCAGGCGTTCAACTTCCAGTTCCTCAACTGCGTCTGGGACGCGGCCGCGCTGCGGGCGGTCGTGGAGGAGTCGCTGCGGGCCACGGCGTCGGTGGGGGCGCCGACGACCTGGGTGCTCTCCAACCACGACGTGGTCCGGCACACCACGCGGTACGGCAGCCTCGCGCGGGCCCGGGCGGCGGCGCTGCTGATGCTGGCGCTGCCGGGGTCGGCGTACGTCTACCAGGGCGAGGAGCTGGGGCTGCCCGAGGTCACCGACCTGCCGGGCGAGCTCCGCCAGGACCCGGCGTTCCTGCGGGGGGACGGACAGGACGGGCTGCGCGACGGCTGCCGGGTCCCGCTGCCGTGGTCCGCCGAGGGCCCGTCGTACGGCTTCGGCCCGGCCGGCTCCTGGCTGCCGCAGCCCCCCGAGTGGGCCGACCTGAGCGTGGCGGCCCAGACAGGCGACCCGGGCTCCACGCTGGAGCTCTACCGCGCGGCCCTCCGGATCCGCCGCGACCATCCGGCCCTCGGCGCGGGCGACGGGGTCGAGTGGCTGGACGCCCCGGAGGGCGTCCTCGCCTTCCGGCGCCGCTCGGCGTCGGGCGATGTGGTGGTCGCCCTGAACACGGGTGCGCGGGAGGCGGCCCTCACCCTGCCGGAGCCGGGGTCGCTCCTGCTGAGCAGCGCGTCCCGCACCGACGAGGAAGGGGCCGGTGCGGGAGCGCGGCCGGCGTCCACCGGACCGGTACTGCCCTCGCCCGCGGGCGAGTCCGCGCCCGCCGCCGCGGGAGCGCGGACCGCCCGGGTTCCCGCCGAGTCCTCCGTTTGGTGGGCAATCTGACGTGCGACCGGTACAGTCCAATCCCATGACCGCGCGGCTTGCCGACATCGCAGCCCAGGCGGGGGTCAGTGAAGCCACAGTCAGCCGCGTGCTCAACGGCAAGCCCGGTGTGGCCTCGGCCACCCGTGAGTCCGTGCTTGCCGCTCTCGACGTCCTCGGATACGAGCGGCCGGTACGCCTGCGTCAGCGCAGTGCCGGCCTCGTCGGGCTGATAACCCCCGAACTGGACAACCCGATCTTTCCCGCCCTCGCGCAGGTCATCGGGCAGGCCCTGACCCGTCAGGGCTACACCCCCGTCCTCGCCACCCAGACACCGGGCGGCTCCACCGAGGACGAGCTGACCGACATGCTCGTCGAGCGCGGGGTCTCCGGGATCATCTTCGTCTCCGGACTCCACGCCGACACCACCGCCGACATGACGCGCTACGACCAGCTGCGCGGCAAGGGTGTCCCGTACGTCCTGATCAACGGCTTCTCCCCCAAGGTCCAGGCCCCCTTCGTCTCGCCCGACGACCGGGCCGCGATGCAGCTGGCCGTGACGCACCTGGCCGCGCTCGGCCACACCCGGATCGGGCTCGCGGTGGGGCCCAAGCGGTTCGTGCCGGTGCTCCGCAAGATCGAGGGGTTCCAGCGGGGCATGAAGGAGCGGCTCGGGCTCTCCCCGGAGGAGTCCGAGCCGCTGATCCAGCACTCGCTGTACACCCTGGAGGGCGGGCAGGCCGCCGCCGGCGCCCTGATCTCCGCCGGCTGCACCGCCATCGTCTGCGCCAGCGACATGATGGCGCTGGGAGCCATCCGCGCCGCCCGGCAGCAGGGGCTGCACGTCCCCAAGGATGTCTCGGTGGTCGGCTTCGACGACTCCCCGCTCATAGCGTTCACCGATCCGCCGCTGACCACCATCCGCCAGCCCGTGCAGGCGATGGGCCAGGCGGCGGTCAGGGCGCTGCTCGAAGAGGTCGGCGGGACGCCGGCTCCGCACAGTGAGTTCGTCTTCATGCCCGAGCTGGTCGTTCGCGGTTCAACGGCTTCCGGTCCGAGCCAGGGAAACCCCTGATATTCCGCCCTCCGACGTCGTACTCAGGGCGGAGCGTGTGCGCCCCGAACCCGACCGGGGGATGATCGGACGAGGGGCGGGGATCTGGCAGACTCTCCTCCTATGGGTGAAGCGACCGTGAAGAGTTTGGAAGGCCGGACGGCGGCCACCCCGTCACCCATGCCGGACGGTGGCGGAGTGCGGGCCCGCCTGCGCGCGCCGCGCAGTCCCCGGATCTGGTTCGAGATCCTCCTCATCGGCGTCAGCTACTGGACGTACTCGCTCATCCGCAACGCGGTACCGGAGCAGAAGGCCCAGGCGCTGCGGAACGCCGACTGGATCTGGCAGGCCGAGGACGCCCTGGGGCTGGCCTTCGAACAGACCGTCAACCATGCCGTCAACTCGGTGACATGGCTGATCGTGTCGATGAACTACTACTACGCCACCCTGCACTTCGTCGTGACGATCGGTGTGCTCGTCTGGCTGTACCGCTGGCAGCCGGGACGCTACGCCGCGTCGCGAACGGTCCTGTTCGCCACCACCGGTGTGGCCCTGGTCGGCTACTACCTGTATCCGCTCGCACCGCCCCGGCTGATGAACGGCCAGAACTTCGTCGACACGGTCCTGGTGCACCACACCTGGGGCTCGATGGCCTCGGGCAACCTCAAGCACATGTCGAACCAGTACGCGGCGATGCCGTCGATGCACATCGGCTGGTCGCTCTGGTGCGGTCTGATCATCTTCGCCCTCGCCTCCGCGCCCTGGGCGCGGGTTCTGGGGCTGCTCTACCCGGCCGCGACCCTGGTCGTGATCGTGGCCACCGCCAACCACTTCTGGCTGGACGCGGTGGGCGGCATGATGTGCCTGGCCTTCGGTTTCGCCGTCTCGTACGTCTGGTACGGGGCGCTCCCGCAGGGCCTGCCCAAGCTGGTGGAGCCCGCGAAGCCGGTCGCGCGGGGTGGGCCGGACGGTCCGCCCCCGTCGTCGGAGGCGGACCGGGATCCGGCCGCGGAGAAGGTCAGCTCCGGTATGTGATCCGGCCGCCGGCCACCGTGAGGCGGATCGGTGCCTGCTCGGTCTCGTCGGCCGGGGCGGTCACCGGGTCGACGGTGAACGCGGTCAGGTCGGCCCGCAGGCCGGGGGCGATCCGCCCGGCGACCCCTTCCTCCCCCGCCGCGACCGCCGCGTGGGTGGTCATCCCCTCCAGCGCCATCAGGCCGGTCAGGCCGTGCCGCGCCGAGGCCGCGCCCCGGGGCGCCTGGGCGGTGGCGAGGACCTGACGGGCGTCGTGGTGCGCGATGGGCCAGTCCGAGCCGAGCGCGAGGTACGCGCCGGCGTCCCGCAGGTCACGACAGCGCCAGGCGCGCTCCGCCCGCTCCTCGCCGAGCCGCTTGGACCACTCGTCGGTGTGGTCGGCGCGGGTGTACGCGGTGTGTGGGGGCTGCATCGAGGCGACGACGCCCAGCGCGGCGAACCGGCCGAGCTGGCTGTCGGGGACGGTCTCGATGTGCTCGATCCGGTGCCGGGGTCCCCCGGGCCCGAAGGACTCCACGGTGTCGAGGACGTGCCGGACGGCCGCGTCCCCGATGGCGTGCGTGGCCGTGCCGACGCCGGCCTCGTGGAGGTGGCGTACGGCGGCGGTGTAGGCGGCCGGGTCGGGCCAGAAGGCGTCGGTGCCCTGGCCGTGGCAGTCGGCGTGCTCCAGCCAGGCGGTGCCGCCTTCGACGGTGCCGTCCATGAAGAACTTCACGCCGCCGACCCGCCACAGGCGCCCGGCCCGCTTCTGGAGCCGTGCCAGCTCCTCCAGCTCCGACCGGTCGGCGCCGGGCATGCACCAGGGGGCGAGCCGAAGCCGCAGCGGCAGGTCGCCGTCCTCCTCCAGGGCGGTGAGCAGGCCGGGGACGTCGTGACCGCCGAGGTCCATGACATGGGCGCCGGTCAGACCGGTGGCGGCCATGGAGCTCAGCAGGTCGACGAGCCGGTCGCGCCGCTCGGCGTAGGGCTGGGCGGGCAGCAGCGGGGTCATCAGGTCCATGGCGGCGTGCTCGATCAGATGGCCGGTGGGCCGCCCCTGGGCGTCGCAGACGATCTCGGAGCGCTGGGGGAAGGCGCGGGGCCCGTCGATGCCCGCTGCCTTGAGCGCCGTGGCACTGACGAGGACGGAGTGCCCGTCGTAGAGCCGCAGGTGGGCGGGGGCGCCGCCGAGCACGTCGTCGATGAGGTCGTGGTGGATGGGCCGGCCGCCGAAGACGTTGTGGTCGAGGCCCGCGCCGACGACCCAGCCGTCGCGGCGCTCGGCGCGGGCCAGCACGGCCCGCAGCTCGTCGAGGTCGCGTATGGCGGAGAGGTCCGTGCCGGTGCACATCTCCAGGCCCCACACGGGGTGGCTGTGGGCGTCGGTGAGGCCGGGGGTGAGGGTGGCGCCGGCGAGGTCGATCGTCTCGGTGCCGGGTCCGCACCAGGTTCGGGCGTCGGTGTCGTCACCCACGGCGTTGATCAGTCCGTCGTGGACGGCGACAGCGGTGTGGCCGGTGAGTCCCGGGGTGCGGACGCGGGCGTTGACGAGGACGAGGTCGGGTGCGGGCACGACGGCTGTTCTCCTTCGGTGACATCGGGTTCGGCGGCGAAGTTCGCGTAGACCTCGGGGCGGGTGCGGCGCAGCCGGTACGCGAGGAGCAACCCGAGGAGGAAGACGCCGGGGACGAGGGCGACGAGGACGGTGTTGACGGTGGTGGAGGCGCCGGTGAAGACGTCGATCTTGGAGATGACCAGGGCGATGGCGCCGGCCAGCAGCAGGGCCGCGGCGACGGGTGCGACGACGGTGCGCAGGACGCCCTCGTCGTGGCGGACGCGGCGGAAGTAGAACGGGATGGCGAGCGCGGCGAGGAGCTGGAGGGCCATCAGACCGATGCCGCCGGGGGTGTTCACCCAGAGCAGCAGCTGGGTGTACGGGTCGGCGCCGGCGGCCGCGAAAGCGAGGACGACCGCGAGGCCGAGGACGGTCTGGGCGATGCCGGCGACGTACGGGGAGCGGTGACGGGGGTGGATCTTGCCGAAGACGGGGGGCAGGACGCCCTCCTCGGCGAGGGCGAGGCCGTAGCGGTTGATCGCGTTGTGGAAGGCCAGGAGGGAGGCGAGGACGCTGGTGACGATGAAGACGTGCATCAGGTCCGCGGCCCAGCCGCCGACGTAGGTGGTGATGGCGGCGAAGAAGAGTCCGCCGGTGTCACCGGCCGCTGCCTCGACGACCTTGTCGTCGCCGAAGGCCTGGATGACGGTCCAGACGATGAAGGCGTAGAAGAGGCCGAGGAAGCAGACGGCGATGTAGGTGGCGCGCGGGATGGTGCGGGCGGGGTCGCGTGCCTCGCGCCGGTAGATCACGGTCGACTCGAAGCCGGTGAAGGCGGTGAACGCGAAGGCGAGGACGGCGGCGCTGCCGGGGACCAGGATGTTGCCGGGCGTGAAGGAGGCCAGGGAGAGGCCGTCCGCGCCGCCCTCGATCAGCACGCCGCCGGCGAGCAGGACGAGGATGCCTGTCTCGGCGACGAGCAGCACGCCGAGGACCTTGGCGCCGAAGTCGATGGAGCGGAAGCCGCCGTACCAGATGAGCAGCAGCCCGGCGAGGGAGACGGGGAGCCAGGGGATGTCGACGCCCCACAGGGCGTGGCCGGTGTCGGCGGTGGCGGTGCCCAGCAGGCCGTAGACGCCGATCTCCATACCGTTGTAGCCGAGCATGGCGAGCAGGGCGGCGGCGATGCCGACCGGCTTGCCGAGCCCGCGGGTGATGTACGCGTAGAAGGCGCCGCCGCTCTTGACGTGGCGGCTCATGGTCGTGAATCCGACGGCGAAGACGGCCAGCGTGATGCCGGCGAGGAGATAACCGGCGGGGGCTCCGATGCCGCCGAGGACGATGGCGATCGGGGCGACGCCGGCCATGACGGTGAGCGGGGCGGCGGCGGAGACCACGAAGAAGGAGATGTCGGCGGTGGAGAGTGTGCCGGTTCTCAGCCCCTCGGGCGCGTCGGAGGTGGATGTGGACATGGGTGGGGAAGCCCTTCCGCGGCAGGAAACCTAAAGGCTTTCGGTTTGCGGCAATGTAGCCTCCGACACGGCGTACGGGAAGACCTCACAGAGAGAGCGGGGACATGGGACGGCCGCGGACCCCCTTGCTGGACCGGGAGCGCATCACCACGACGGCGCTCCGACTCGTCGACGAGCAGGGGGAGTTCAGCGTCCCGCAGATCGCCAGGAAGCTCGGTGTGCAGACCGGATCGCTGTACCACCACGTGGACGGCCGGGGCGGGGTCGTCGAGCTGATGCGCGAGCGGGTCTGCGACGCGATCGACGGCGGCACCCTGGATCTGGAGCCCTGGGACGCGGCCATGGCGGCGTGGGCGCGCTCCTACCGCTCGGCTTTCGCCGCGCACCCCCGGGTGATCCCGATGCTGATGACCTCGCCGGTGCGGGCCCCGAAGGTGCTCGCCCAGTACGAACGCGCGGTCGGCCGGCTGCTCGCCGCCGGGTTCGGGAAGGCCGACGTGATGAACGTGATCGTCGCGCTGGAGAACCTGGTCCTGGGCTCGGCGCTCGATCTGGCGGCCCCGGAGACGATGTGGGAGCTCCCCGACGACGCCACGACTCCGCTCCTGGCAGAGGCCCTGGCGGCGGCGGGCCCGGCGCGCGCGGACGCGGCGTTCGAACTGGCTCTGGGGGCGTTCCTGGCGCACTGCCGGGGGTTGCTGGACGGCTGAGGGGCCCGCCGCCCCGGGGGCGCCCTCGCAGGAGCCTCGGCGAGGGCGCCGCCGATCCCGCCGGCGGTCTCGGGGGCGGCGCCCGCTTCGGCCGGGGCTCTCTCGCTCCCCGGTCTCAGGCGCCGTAGAAGAGCTCGTCCACGACCGCCCGGGCCCGGCGGGTGATCCGGCGGTAGTCGTCGACCATCTCGCCGACGCGGCCGGGGCCGTACCCGAGGTACCGCCCGACGGCCGCCAGCTCGCGGCCGTCGGAGGGGAAGGTGTCCCCGGGGCGGCCGCGTACCAGCATCACCGCGTTGCGGACGCGGCTCGCCAGGACCCAGGCCTCGTCCAGTGTCTGGGCCTCCTCCGTGGGGATCAGCCGCGCCGCCTGTGCGGCGGCCAGGGCCTCGCGGGTGCGGGTGGTGCGCAGGCCGGGTTCCGCCCAGCCGTGACGCATCTGGAGCAGCTGGACCGTCCACTCGACGTCGCTCAGCCCGCCCCGGCCCAGCTTGGTGTGGAGCGTCGGGTCGGCGCCGCGCGGCAGACGCTCCGTCTCCATCCGGGCCTTCAGGCGGCGGATCTCGCGGACCGCGTCCTCGCCGAGCCCCTCGGCCGGGTAGCGCAGCGGGTCGATCAGCTCCAGGAACCGACCGCCCAACTCCTCGTCGCCCGCCATGAATTCGGCCCGCAGCAGCGCCTGGCTCTCCCAGACCAGGGACCAGCGGCGGTAGTAGGCCTCGTACGACTTCAGCGTACGGACCAGAGGACCGCTCTTGCCCTCCGGACGCAGATCCGCGTCGATCATCAACGGCGGGTCCGCGGTGGGGACTTGGAGTAGCCGCCGCATCTCGGCGACCACCCGGTTCGCCGCCCGGGCCGCCTCCTGTTCGTCGACACCCTCGCGCGGCTCGTGCACGAACAGGACGTCCGCGTCGGAGCCGTAACCGAGCTCGTGCCCCCCGAAGCGGCCCATGCCGATGACCGCGAACCGGGTCGGCAGCGTGTCGCCCCAGCCCGCGCGCACGGCGGCGCGCAGCGCGCCCGCGATCGTCGCCGCGTTGAGGTCCGTGAGCGCCTGGCCGACCCGGTCGACCAGCGCGCCCGGATCGAGCTCCCGGGGGCTGTCCTCCGTCCCGTACGAGCCGATGATGTCGGCCGCGGCCGTACGGAACAGCTCCCGGCGCCGTACGCCACGGGCCGCCGTGACCGCCTGCTCGGCGTCGTCGGCGCGGCCCACCGCCGCGAGGATCTCCTGCTCCAGATGGTCGCGCCCGCGGGGTTCGAGACCTTCCGGGGCGCCGAGGATCGCCACCGCCTCGGGGGCGCGCAGCAGCAGGTCGGGGGCGAGGCGGCCGGCGGAGAGCACGCGGGCGAGGTTCTCGGCCGCCGCGCCCTCGTCGCGCAGCAGCCGCAGGTACCAGGGGGTCTTGCCGAGCGCGTCGGAGACCTTGCGGAAGCCGAGCAGTCCGGCGTCCGGGTCGGCGGAGTCCGCGAACCAGCCGAGCAGCACCGGCAGCAGCGTCCGCTGGATCGCCGCCTTGCGGGTGACCCCGGAGGCGAGCGCCTCCAGGTGGCGCAGGGCGGCGACGGGGTCGGCGTAACCGAGCGCTTCGAGCCGCTGCCCGGCGGCCTTGGGGCTGAGCCGGGTCTCGCCGGGGGTGAGCTGGGCGACGGCGTCGAGCAGCGGCCGGTAGAAGAGCTTCTCGTGCAGTCGGCGGACGACCGCCGCGTGCCGCTTCCACTCCTTGTTCAGCTCGGCGACCGGGTCGGTGCGCAGCCCGAGCGAGCGGCCCAGGCGGCGCAGATCGCTCTCGTCCTCGGGGACGAGGTGGGTGCGGCGCAGCCGGTAGAGCTGGATGCGGTGCTCCATGGCGCGCAGGAAGCGGTACGCCTCGTCGAGCTGGGCGGCGTCGAGGCGGCCGACGTAGCCGCCCGCGGCGAGCGACCTCAGGGCGTCGAGGGTGGTGCCGCTGTGCAGGGTGGCGTCACCGCGGCCGTGCACCAACTGCAGGAGCTGGACGGCGAATTCGACGTCCCGCAGCCCGCCGGGGCCGAGCTTGAGCTCACGCTCGACCTGGGCGACCGGGATGTTGTCGACCACCCGGCGGCGCATCTTCTGCACGTCGGCGACGAAGTTCTCGCGCTCGGCGGCCTGCCAGACCAGCGGAGAGACGGCGTCGATGTACGCGGCGCCCAGCTCCGGATCCCCGGCGACAGCACGGGCCTTGAGCAGGGCCTGGAACTCCCAGGTCTTGGCCCAGCGCTGGTAGTAGGCGAGGTGGGAGGAGAGCGTGCGCACCAGCGGTCCGTTGCGGCCCTCCGGGCGGAGGTTGGCGTCGACGGGCCAGATGGTGCCCTCGACGGTGGTCTCGGAGCAGATCCGCATGAGGTGGGAGGCGAGGCGGGTCGCGGCCTGGATCGCCTTGCCCTCGTCGGCGCCCTCCACCGGCTCCGCGACGAAGATCACGTCCACGTCGGAGACGTAGTTCAGTTCGTGACCGCCGCACTTGCCCATCGCGATGACGGCGAGCCGGCAGTGGGCGGCGTCGGCGGGTGCGGCGGCGCGGGCGATGGAGAGGGCGGCGCGCAGGGTGGCGGTGGCGAGGTCGGCGAGCTCGGCGGCGGCCTGGGCGACGTCGGTGGTGCCGCAGACGTCCCGGGCGGCTATCGCGAGGAGACAGCGGCGGTAGGCGATCCGCAGGGACACCGGATCGGTGGCCTCCGCCAGGTCCCGTTCGAACTCTGCGACCCCCGGGTGCAGATCGGCCGCCTCGTACGTCACCAGGGCCTGCCAGTCCCTGGGGTGCCGGGCCAGGTGGTCGGCGAGCGCCTCGGAGGCGCCGAGCACGCCGAGGAGCCGGTCACGGAAGGGCTTGGCGGCGAGCAGGGTGGCGGTGAGGGTCTGACGCTGCTCCTCGGGCTGGGCCTCGACCAGGCGGACCAGGCCGCGCAGTGCGAGATCGGGGTCGGCGGTGGCGCCGAGGGCGTCGAGGAGGACGGGATCGCCGCGCAGGGCGGACAGCTCGGCGACGTCGAGCAGCCGCTCGGCGCCGGACGGATCGGTGAACCCGTGCCGCAGCAGCCGCGTGAAGGTACTGCTCCTGCGCCCCGGCACCGTCATTCGCCGCTCCCTCCACCGTCCACGTTCCGCGATCGAGCCTATCCGCAGCGGGGGGCGGGGTCGCCTCGGGGCGCGGCGGTGCGGGGACCGATGAGTTCGGGGCCCGGGCGGAGTCAGTACGGGTGACAGACAGATGGCACGACAGGCAGACGGCCGCCAGGCGGACGGCACGCGACAACCGGCACCTGCGCGGCTCTGTCGAACGGCTCGGCCGACTCCGTCGGCCGGCTCCGGCGAAAGGAATCCCCCCATGCCCACCGAGACCGCGCTGGACCCCCGCTACAGCGACCCGAAGGCGCCTGCCGCCGACTGGTCCGAGGCCGTCGCCCGGCTCGCCGCGGCGGAGATCTTCTGGCTGACCACCGTCCGCCCGGACGGCCGTCCGCACTCCCCCATAGCCCCAAGGGCAATGCCGTTGCTTTAGTGGT
>NZ_JAGGOS010000057.1:0-267 GCF_018614205.1 Streptomyces sp. ISL-36
GGGGTGTAGCCGGCCGGGAGGGCGGGGCGGCCGGAGCCGGGGAGCACCTGACCGCTGCCCGGGCCTGGGCGGGCGGGGCCGGGGTGGACGGGGCCGGCGGAACCGCCGCCGGCCGGGACGGGACGGGAGTTGTCTCGTGAGGCGTGCGGCCCGTCGCTCCAGGATCCGGTGAGCAGGGCGCGCGGCGGGTGGCCGCCTTCGGGCCGGTGACCGCCCGGGTGAGCGCCGTCGGGGTCGGGGTCGTCATCGTCCTCGTCGTCGGCGGCC
>NZ_JAGGOS010000057.1:383-113812 GCF_018614205.1 Streptomyces sp. ISL-36
CGGTGTCGGTGTCGGTGTCGGGGACCGGGCGCTGCACCGGGACGGCCCCGGTCTCCCCGATCTGGGCGGCGGCCCGGGCGCCCGCCCGGTAGGCGGCGATGGCTCCCGCGCGCGCCGCCCGCACGTCGGAGACCGGAGTCGACGGCGGAGTCGGAGCGGGCGCCTGGGGCGGCGCAACGGGCGTCGCCGCCGGAGTCGATGACGAAGTCGGCGCCGCCGGCTCCGGAGCTCCGGAAAGGCCCTTCGCTGCCGCCGGTCCGTCCCCGGCCGCCGCCTCGATCTCCCTGCGCCCGCGCGCTCCGGGGACGGTGGCACCCGGCGGCGGCTCCTCCTCGCCACGGCCACCGTCACCGGCACCGTGGCCGCCGCCGTATCCCCGCTCGTCCTCCTCCAGGACGGGAACCGGCGCGTAGCCGCAGAGGGCCTCCTCCGCCGCCCCCGCCGCGAGTCCGGTCAGCACCACGCGTCCGTCGTCGCAGACGAGCACCGTGCGGGCGGTGATGTTGCGATGGGCCCATCCGTGCGCGTGCAGCGCCCGCAGGGCGGTGAGGACGTCCGAGCCGATCTCGGCGGCGCGGTAAGGGCTCAGCGGCCGCTCGTCGAGGAGCGCCGCCAGCGGTGTGGCCGCCACCAGCTCACTGACTATCCACAGCGAACCGGTCTCCGCGAACACGTCGAAGACCTGGTCGAGGCGCGGATGGTCGGGGATCTGGGCGGCAGCCTGCGCCGCCTCGACGGCCCGTCGCACGGCGGGGTCGGCCGGCCGACGGGTCGCCCGGCCCTGGGTGCGGTACGGCGTGTAGCCGGCTCCGTCGTCCTCGACGACCTCGGCGTCGACCACCTCGGGCAACGGAACCTGGCGGACGACAACTTCCTGACCGCTGTAGGTGTCGAAGGCGCGCGTCTCCAGGAGTTCGTACGCGTCCGCGGGCGGCAACGGCAGGCGGTAGCGGTCGGCGAGCACCCTTCCCGCGTAGTCGTCCACGACGCCTCCCCACCGAGCGCGCTGTCCCCGGGGTTCCCACGGACCCCACGGATCGTACGAAAGCCGTCAATTCCGGTCCGGCCCGGTGCAGTTAACGGCTCTGTTCGGCTGCGTACGGTCCGCGACCTCTCACGATACGTGTCGCGGGTCAGTCCTTGGGGCTGAACGTGGCGAACGCCGTGTCCCGCAGCGTCCTGCACGCGACGGCGTCCCACTCGTCCGCCTTGCAGCTGATCATGATGGAGTAGCCGCGCTTGGCGTCCACCTTGAAGCCCCGGTTGAGGATCCGGACCCGCATGCCGCTCTGGTTCCGCTCGAACTCCCAGTCGGCGACGGTCGGATAGTTCTTGTACGAGACGGTCCTGATGCCGATGTGGCGGTAGCCGTTGCTGCTCGCGGACACCCCGGCCACGGCGCCGGCCCACGCGCTGTACGCGTCGTCCTTCGGGCTGTCGTTGAAGTCGACCTGAACACGCGGGAAGCCGCCGTTCGCGTTGAATATCCCGCCGGAGTTCCGGCCCGCGATGGCGTTGAGCGTGAAGGTCGCCGGCATCGCCATGGAGAAGTGGAACCGGTCGTCGGTCACCATCTTGTACCCGGCGGGCAACTGGGCGCCGCCCGCCTCCGTACCGCCGGCGCTGGGCTTCGAGGACGGCGTACCGCTCTGCTCGCCCGTACCGCCCGGCTGCTCGCCGCCCTGCTGACCGGGGTCGCTCGGCGTCCGGCCCTGTTCCTGGCCCTCGCCGTTCCCCGCGGTGGTCCCTGCGGAGGTCGCCTTGTCCCCGGTGCCCTTGCCGCCGCCCTTGGTGTCCGTACCGTCCTCGCCGCCGCCCAGCGCGACGGCCAGGATGGTGCCGAGCAGGGCCAGGACCACGACCGCGGCGATGATCACCTGGGTGCGGCGGGGCACCACGTCCGTGAGCGAGGCACGCGGCTGCACCGGCCGGTTCCCGCCCTGGAGCGGCTCCGGCTTCGGCCTGGCCTTCTGTTCGGGCTTCACCGCGGCTGCCGCGTCGCGTACGGACTTCAGCGCCCCGCGCACCCGCTCGGCGGCCGCATCGGCGGGCTTCTCCTTCACGGAGGGCGCGAACGGCGGCGCGGCAGGCAGCGGCGGCAGCGGAACGACGCGCGTGGCCTCTGGCGACGGCTCGGGTTCGAAGACCGGCGCGGGCGCGTCGAGCACGGCCTTGAGCAGCACGCGCGCGCCGGCGTCGTCGAGCCGCTGCGCGGGGTCCTTGGCGAGCAGGCCGTAGATGACCTTCTCCAGCAGGGGCCCGGCGTTCTTCGGCGGGTCGACGGGCTCGGTCATCACGGCGGTCAGGGTCGCGATGGCGGAACCCTTGTCGTACGGCGGGCTGCCCTCGACGCTCGCGTACAGCAGTCCGCCCAGCGACCACATGTCGGCGGCCGGTCCGGGCTTGTGGCCACGGGCCCGCTCGGGCGAGATGTAGGAGGGCGCGCCGACGAGCATGCCGGTGGAGGTGATCGACGGGTCGCCCTCGACCTGGGCGATGCCGAAGTCGGTGAGGACGACACGGCCGTCCTCGGCGATCAGTACGTTGGACGGCTTCACGTCGCGGTGCAGGATGCCCTCGCGGTGCGCCGAGCGCAGCACGTCGAGGATGGCGAGGCCGACCTCGGCGGCGCGGTGGGGCGTCAGGGTGCCGTCCTCCCGGACGGCGTCCGCGAGGGACTTGCCCTCGATCAGCTCCATGACGATCCACGGCCGGTCGTCCTCGTCGACGACGTCGTAGACGGTGACGGCGCCGTTGTTCCGGATCCGGGCGATGGCCTTCGCCTCGCGCAGGGTCCGGGTGATGAGGCGTCGCTTCTCGTCCTCGTCGATGCTGTTGGGGAAGCGCAGCTCCTTGACGGCGACGGTCCGCCCGAGCGTTTCGTCGACCGCGCGCCACACCGTGCCCATGCCGCCGCGTCCGAGCACCCCGTCGAGCCGGTAGCGCCCGGCGAGCAGCCGCCCTTCGGCCGTCGCCCCGGCGCCGGCCTTCCCGGAGCGCCCCGCGCCCGCGCCCTTCCTGAGCCCCTGCCCCGCGCTCGGGGCACGCACCGGCTCGGCACCGGCCGAGCGGCCGTCGGAACGCACCGCGTCCGAGGCCCCGGCGCCCGAGGGAACGGCGCCCGAGGGAACGGCGTCCGAAGGAACGGCGTCCGAGGGAAGCGACTTCGACGGCACGGCATCCGACGGCTCCGAACCCGACGGAACGGCGTCCTCCGGCACAGCACCCGAGGGAACGCCATCCGAGGGCTTCGAACCCGACGGCGCGGAGCCCGAAGGCTTCGCGCCCGAAGGCTTCGCCGCCGAGCCCGCCTCGGCCTCCGGCTTCGAGGCCGGCGCCTCGCCGGACCGCGCCGCGCCGGGCACCTTCCCCGACCCGCCGTCCGTGGCCCCGGCACCGCCGTCGCCGGCGGCGTCGCCGACACTCTCGGCGCTGCTCGTCGTGTCCGTCCTCGGGCCGGAGCCCGCGTCCGACTCCGCCTCACGGGCCGCCGGCACCACACCCCGGTCGCTGTCGGTTCCGGCTCCCGCCCCGGCGTCCCGCCGAGGGTCCCGCGCCGTGTCCCGCGACTGCTCCGCCTCCGACATGCGTCCCCTCTGCGATCCCTGATCTTCGCCCGCGCTGCCGCTTCCCGCGCGATGCGGTAACCCGCCCTGGAAGAGAGCCCATTGTCTCTCACCCCAGGACCGATGCCGCTCCCGGGTCCGCACTCCGAGAGGACGGCCCCTGGGGAAAGCGCTCCCATCAAGCCACCCGACGCGCAGCCACCCCCTGAAGGTTCCCCGGCCCGTACCGACAGGATGCCGCACCCGCCGGCGAACGCGCTCCTTGGAGGGACGACTTGACGGCCCGTCCCCCGGTCGGCGGAGCCTGCGGTGTCCCGACGTCCGGTCAGATCGGCACGATGTCCGGTGCCCCGAGCCGCGCCGCGTCCGCCGTCAGGTCGTCCGGCTGCCGCTGCGACTCGCGCTCCGCCTCCACCCGCTTCTCGTAGTGCTCCACCTCCTTGTCGATCTGGCGGTCGTCCCAGCCCAGGACCGGCGCCATGAGCTCCGCGCACTCCCGTGCGCTCCGCGTCCCCCGGTCGAAGGTCTCGATCGAGATCCGGGTCCGCCGGGTCAGGACGTCGTCGAGGTGCCGGGCCCCTTCGTGCGAGGCGGCGTAGACGATCTCGGCGCGCAGATAGTCCTCGGCACAGGCGAGGGGTTCGCCGAGCCCCGGATCGGCGGCGATCAGCTCCAGGACCTCCTCCGTCAGGGCTCCGTATCGGTTGAGCAGATGCTCGACCCGTACGACGTGGAGGCCGGTCCGCGCGGCGATCCTGGCCCGGGCGTTCCACAGCGCCTTGTAGCCCTCGGCGCCGAGGAGCGGTACGTCCTCCGTGACACAGTCGGCGACCCGCTGGTCGAGCGCGTGCACGGCCTCGTCGACGGCGTCCTTGGCCATCACCCGGTAGGTGGTGTACTTGCCGCCGGCGACGACGACCAGACCGGGGACGGGGTGGGCGACGGTGTGTTCCCGCGAGAGTTTGCTGGTGGCGTCCGACTCTCCGGCCAGCAGGGGCCGCAGCCCCGCGTACACCCCCTGGACGTCGTCCCTGCCGAGCGGAACGGCCAGGACGCTGTTCACATGTTCGAGCAGATAGTCGATGTCGGCGCTGGATGCGGCCGGATGGGCCTTGTCCAGGTCCCAGTCGGTGTCCGTGGTGCCCACGATCCAGTGCCGTCCCCACGGGATCACGAAGAGCACGGACTTCTCGGTGCGCAGGATCAGTCCGGTGTTCGAGTGGATCCGGTCCTTGGGGACCACCAGGTGGATGCCCTTCGACGCCCGTACGTGGAACTGCCCCCGCTCCCCGATGAGGGCCTGGGTGTCGTCCGTCCACACCCCGGTCGCGTTCACGATCTGCTTGGCGTGGATCTCGTACTCGCCGCCCGCCTCGACGTCCTGCACCCGGGCGCCGACGACGCGTTCCCCCTCGCGCAGGAAGCCGACCACCCGCGCACGGTTGGCGACCTGCGCTCCGTAGCTCGCCGCCGTACGAACCAGTGTGGTGACGAAGCGGGCATCGTCCATCTGGGCGTCGTAGTACTGCAACGCGCCCACCAGGGCGTCCTTCTTCAGGCAGGGCGCCACCCGCAGCGCGTGCCGCCGCGAGAGGTGGCGGTGGACCGGCAGGCCTCTGCCGTGGCCCGAAGACACCGACATCGCGTCGTACAGCGCGACGCCCGAGCCCGCGTACAGCCGCTCCCAGCCCTTGTGCTGCAAGGGGTAGAGGAAGGGCACCGGCTTCACCAGATGGGGTGCGAGCCGCTCCAGGAGGAGCCCGCGCTCCTTCAGCGCCTCCCGTACCAGCGCGAAGTCCAGCATCTCCAGATAGCGCAGGCCGCCGTGGATCAGCTTGCTCGACCGGCTCGACGTGCCGGACGCCCAGTCGCGGGCCTCCACCAGACCGGTCGAGAGTCCTCTCGTGACCGCGTCGAGGGCGGTCCCGGCGCCGACCACTCCGGCGCCCACGACCAGCACGTCCAGTTCACGCTCGGCCATCGCCGCGAGCGCTTCCGCGCGCTCGGCGGGTCCCAGTGTCGCTGTCCTCACCGCTGCCTCCCGTCGTCCCCCCGTGTGGTCGGGCTCACAGTCGATTCTGTCCCGGGTGTCCGACTTCAGCCACCGCCTGTGGATAACGCCGCCTGTGGATAACACTCGGCGACCTTCGACCTCACAATGCGGCATATCGGTCATATTTACGCCTAGTCTGACATTGCGCTCGACCCGTTCTGTCCACCGGGCTTGCGCTTCTCGTCCCCTCCGGCTACTGGGAAGGACGGCCCACCCTCATGCCCGCTGATCTCGCCGTCATCGGCCTCGGCCACCACGGACTCCCCCTCGCCCAGGCCGCCATCGCCGCCGGCATCGACACCGTCGGCTACGACACCGACCCCCGCCCCGTCGCCGAACTCGCCGCCGGCCGCCCGCCGGTCGACGGCTCGCTCACCGCGTCGGAGATCCGCCGGATGCTCTCGGGGGGCTTCCGGCCCGCCACCAGCCCCGCCGAACTCGGCAGGGTCCGCACGGCCGTCATCTGCGCCCCGACCCCGCCCGGCCCCGACCGCGCCCTCGACCTCACCGGGGTCACCGACGCCGCCCGCGCCCTCGCCACCCGACTGCGGCCCCACACCACGGTCCTGCTGGAGTCCCCCGTTCCTCCCGGCACCACCGAGGGCCTGCTGCGCGGCCTCCTCGAAGAAGGCTCCGGCCTGCGGGCGGGCCGTGACTTCCACCTCGCCTACTCCCCCGGCCGCCTCGACCCCGGCAGCCGCACCCGCGGCTTCGCCGGAACCCCCAAGGTCATCGGAGGCCTCACTCCCGCCTGCACCGAATCCGCCGCCGCCTTCTACGGCCGACTCACCGACAAGGTGGTACGCGCGCGTGGCCCGCGCGAGGCCGAGACGGTCAAGCTCCTGGAGACCAACTTCCGGCACGTCAACATCGCCCTGGTCAACGAGATGGCGGTGCTCTGCCACGAACTCGGCGTCGACCTGTGGGACGTCATCCGCTGCGCCGAGACCAAGCCCTTCGGCTTCCAGGCCTTCCGGCCCGGTCCCGGCGTGGGCGGCCACGGCGTCCCCGTCGACACCATCGGCACCCACCGCCCGCTGCGCATGGTCGAACTGGCGAGCCAGGTCAACGAGCGCATGCCGCAGTACGTCATCCAGCGCTGCGCGACCCTCCTCAACGAGCACGGCAAGTCGGCGCGGGGCGCCCGGGTCCTTCTGCTCGGCATCACGTACAAACCCGATCTCGCCGACCGCGAGAGTTCCCCCGCCGACGAGATCGCCCGCCGCCTGATGGATCTGGGCGCCGTGGTCAGCTACCACGACCCGTACGTCCCGGACTGGCGTGTCCGCGACCTCCCCGTCCCCCGCGCGGACTCCCTCTACGAGGCCGCCGCGCACGCCGACCTGACGGTCCTTCTGCAGCACCACCGCACCTACGACCTCCAGGGCCTGGCGGTGAAGGCCCAACTCCTCCTGGACACCCGCGGCGCCACCCCGGCGGGCGCGGCACACCGCCTGTGAGAATCCCCCGGCCGGTTGTCGGAGCGGGCTGCTAGTCTCCGGGCCTCTCGTTCGCACAGTCGTGCGCAACCGTCCCTGGGGGGATCCACAGCATGAGCCAGCCCGTTCCGCCGCCCGGCAACCCGTTCGCCGAGGGCGCGACGCCCACGCCGTACCCGATGGCCCCGCCGCCGGCACCCGCCCGCGACAACGTGGGGCTGGGTCTCGTCGCCGCCCTCGTCGCCGCGCTCGTCGCCGGCGGTGTGTACGGCGGTATCGCCGGAGCCGTCGAGCGCGAGATCGGCTGGGCCGCGATCGGCGTCGGCTTCCTCGTCGGCTTCGCCGCCGGCAAGGTCGGCGGCCGCAACCCGGTCCTGCCGGTCGTCAGCGCCGTGCTCTCCCTCGGTGCCGTGTACTGCGGGCAGCTCGTCGCCATCGCGATCCTCGGAGGCAAGGAGCTGAACATCCCCGCCACGGAGATGTTCTTCGAGCACTTCGACATGCTCACGGAGGTGTGGGGCGAGAGCAAGGACGCCATGACGTTCCTGTTCTTCGCGCTCGCCGCGTTCGCCGCGTTCTCCGGCTCCAAGAAGGCCGCCCAGTAGCAGCGGTACACACAGCCCGTACAGACGGCACGTAGACGCAGCCCCTACACGCAGCGCGTTCACGGAGCCCATACACGGCGAGGGCCCGCACCGTCCGGTGCGGGCCCTCGCCGTACTTCGTGGACTCAGCGCTTGTGCTGCGCGTCCGCGACCGTGACCTCGACGCGCTGGAACTCCTTGAGCTCGCTGTAGCCCGTCGTCGCCATCGCCCGGCGCAGTGCGCCGAAGAAGTTCATCGAGCCGTCCGGGATGTGCGACGGGCCGGCGAGGATCTCCTCCGTCGTGCCGACGATGCCGAGGTCGACCAGCTTGCCGCGCGGCACGTCCTCGTGGACGGCCTCCATGCCCCAGTGGTGACCCTTGCCCGGCGCGTCCGTGGCACGGGCCAGCGGGGAGCCGATCATCACCGAGTCGGCGCCGCAGGCGATCGCCTTGGGCAGGTCGCCCGACCAGCCCACACCGCCGTCGGCGATGACGTGGACGTACCGGCCGCCGGACTCGTCCATGTAGTCACGGCGGGCCGCGGCCACATCGGCGACCGCGGTCGCCATCGGAACCTGGATGCCGAGCACATTGCGCGTGGTGTGCGCCGCGCCGCCGCCGAAGCCGACCAGGACGCCCGCGGCGCCGGTCCGCATCAGGTGCAGCGCCGCGGTGTACGTGGCGCAGCCGCCGACGATCACCGGGACGTCGAGCTCGTAGATGAACTGCTTCAGGTTCAGCGGTTCGGCGGCGCCGGAGACGTGCTCGGCGGAGACCGTGGTGCCGCGGATGACGAAGATGTCCACCCCGGCGTCGACGACGGCCTTCGAGAACTGCGCGGTGCGCTGCGGGGAGAGCGCGGCGGCGGTGACCACGCCCGAGTCGCGCACCTCCTTGATCCGCTGCCCGATCAGCTCCTCCTTGATCGGGGCGGAGTAGATCTCCTGCAGACGGCGGGTCGCGGTGGCCTCGTCCAGCTCCGCGATCTCGTCCAGGAGCGGCTGCGGGTCCTCGTACCGGGTCCACAGACCCTCGAGGTTCAGCACGCCCAGGCCGCCCAGCTCGCCGATGCGGATGGCGGTCTGCGGCGAGACGACCGAGTCCATCGGGGCCGCCAGGAAGGGGAGCTCGAAGCGGTAGGCGTCGATCTGCCAGGCGATCGAGACCTCCTTCGGGTCCCGGGTGCGCCGGCTCGGTACGACGGCGATGTCGTCGAACGCGTACGCCCTGCGGCCGCGCTTGCCGCGCCCGATCTCGATCTCAGTCACGATGTGTGGCCTTTCCCTCTATGTCTGCGCCTACCAGTATCCCCGACACACGCGCGAGGGGCGGTTCCGGCCACATCCCGGAACCGCCCCTCGCTGACGTGCGCGTTACTTCCTGCTGTAGTTCGGCGCCTCGACCGTCATCTGGATGTCGTGCGGGTGGCTCTCCTTGAGGCCCGCCGAGGTGATCCGGACGAATCGGCCGTTCGCCTGAAGGTCGGGCACGGTGCGCCCGCCGACGTAGAACATCGACTGGCGCAGGCCGCCGACCAGCTGGTGGACGACCGCGGAGAGCGGACCGCGGTACGGGACCTGGCCCTCGATGCCCTCGGGGACGAGCTTCTCGTCGGAGGCGACGCCCTCCTGGAAGTAGCGGTCCTTGGAGAAGGAGCGCTGCTCGCCACGGGACTGCATGGCGCCGAGCGAGCCCATGCCGCGGTACGACTTGAACTGCTTGCCGTTGATGAAGAGCAGCTCGCCCGGGGACTCCTCGCAGCCGGCGAGCAGCGAGCCGAGCATCACCGTGTCGGCGCCGGCGACGAGCGCCTTGGCGATGTCGCCGGAGTACTGCAGACCGCCGTCGCCGATGACCGGGACGCCGGCCGCCTTGGCGGCGAGGGAGGCCTCGTAGATGGCGGTGACCTGCGGTACGCCGATGCCGGCGACGACGCGCGTGGTGCAGATGGAGCCGGGGCCGACACCGACCTTGATGCCGTCGACACCGGCGTCGATCAGCGCCTGGGCGCCGTCGCGGGTGGCGATGTTGCCGCCGATGACGTCGACGCCCGCCGCGTTCGACTTGATCTTGGCGACCATGTCCCCGACGAGGCGGGAGTGGCCGTGCGCGGTGTCGACGACGATGAAGTCGACGCCCGCCTCGATCAGGGCCTGGGCGCGCTCGTACGCGTCGCCGGCGACACCGACGGCCGCGCCGACGAGCAGCCGGCCTTCCTTGTCCTTCGCGGCGTTCGGGTACTTCTCGGCCTTGACGAAGTCCTTGACCGTGATGAGGCCCTTGAGGATGCCCGCGTCGTCGACGAGCGGCAGCTTCTCGATCTTGTGGCGGCGCAGCAGCTCCATGGCGTCCACGCCGGAGATGCCGACCTTGCCGGTGACCAGCGGCATCGGGGTCATGACCTCGCGCACGTGGCGGCTGCGGTCCGACTCGAAGGCCATGTCGCGGTTGGTGACGATGCCGAGCAGCTTGCCCGCCTGGTCGGTGACCGGGACGCCGCTGATGCGGAACTTGGCGCAGATCGCGTCGGCCTCGCCGAGCGTCGCGTCCGGGTGGACCGTGATCGGGTCGGTGACCATGCCGGACTCGGAGCGCTTCACCAGGTCGACCTGGTTGGCCTGGTCGGCGATGGAGAGGTTGCGGTGCAGCACGCCCACGCCACCCTGCCGCGCCATCGCGATCGCCATGCGGGACTCGGTGACCTTGTCCATCGCCGCGGAGAGCAGCGGGATGTTCACCCGTACGTTCTTCGAGATGTACGAGGAGGTGTCGATCTGGTCGGGCGCCATGTCGGACGCGCCCGGCAGCAGCAGCACGTCGTCGTAGGTCAGCCCGAGTGTCGCGAATTTCTCGGGCACTCCGTCGACGTTGGCAGTCATGACACCTTCCCCAAATGGTCTTGATCGGTGCGGATGTCCATGCTAACGGGCTACAGCGGTGTCTCATTCCACGATCAAGATCACCGAGAAGCTTTGTACGTTCCTACGTGTACGTGAGGGCCACCGGCCCCCGCCGGCCCTTACTGCTCGGCCAGCGCCCGCAGTCGGCTGAGCGCGCGGTGCTGCGCCACCCGCACCGCTCCCGGCGACATGCCGAGCATCTGGCCGGTCTCCTCCGCCGTGAGCCCGACCGCGACCCGCAGCACCAGCAGCTCGCGCTGGTTCTCGGGCAGGTTGGCCAGGAGCCTCTTGGCCCACTCCGCGTCGTCGCTGAGCAGCGCGCGCTCCTCGGGACCCAGCGAGTCGTCCGGCCGCTCCGGCATCTCGTCGGAGGGCACGGCCGTCGATCCCGGATGCCGCATCGCGGCCCGCTGCAGATCGGCGACCTTGTGTCCGGCGATGGCGAAGACGAACGCCTCGAAGGGCCTGCCGGTGTCCTTGTAGCGCGGCAGCGCCATCAGGACGGCGACGCAGACCTCCTGGGCCAGGTCCTCGACGAAGTGGCGAGCGTCACCGGGCAACCGGTTCAGCCGGGTGCGGCAGTAGCGCAGGGCGAGCGGGTGCACGCGCGCCAGAAGGTCGTGCGTCGCCTGCTCGTCGCCCTCGACGGCGCGGTGGACGAGTGCACCGATCTCCCCCGGCCCTGCGGGCATGGGGGACCCCCCGGTCTCGTCGTCGCGCATCGCTCCATGGTGCCTCGACGCCTGAGGATTCGCGGCACCGCGTCCGTAGTTGTGCACCGAAGCGTTATGAGCAGGTGCGCCGGAACTCATCTCCTGCGCCCTCCCCTCCCGCTCGATCGACTCGTCCCCGAGGAACTCCACACCCTCAAGGATGCGGCATCCCGCGCGTAAGTGACACAAGCCGCCGTCCCCACGGGGTCCGGACCCGCTGCCGTGACGGGGTCAGGGGCCAACGGAAGCCGCCCCGTCCGCCGGTGGCGGACGGGGATGCGACCTGGTCACGGCCGTCAGCGGACCAGGCCCCAACGGAAGCCGAGGGCGACGGCGTGGGCCCTGTCCGATGCGCCCAGCTTCTTGAACAGGCGCCGCGCGTGCGTCTTGACGGTGTCCTCCGAGAGGAAGAGCTCGCGCCCGATCTCCGCGTTGGACCGGCCGTGGCTCATGCCTTCGAGCACCTGGATCTCACGGGCGGTGAGGGTCGGCGCCGCGCCCATCTCGGCCGACCGCAGTCGGCGCGGGGCGAGGCGCCAGGTCGGGTCGGCGAGGGCCTGGGTGACCGTGGCCCGCAGTTCGGCGCGCGAGGCGTCCTTGTGCAGATAGCCACGGGCGCCGGCGGCGACCGCGAGCGCGACACCGTCCAGGTCCTCGGCGACGGTGAGCATGATGATGCGGGCGCCGGGGTCCGCGGAGAGCAGCCGGCGGACGGTCTCCACGCCGCCCAGACCGGGCATGCGTACGTCCATCAGAATCAGGTCCGAGCGGTCCGCGCCCCAGCGGCGGAGGACTTCCTCGCCGTTGGCCGCGGTGGTCACGCGCTCCACGCCGGGCACGGTCGCGACCGCGCGGCGAAGCGCCTCTCGGGCAAGCGGGGAGTCGTCGCAGACGAGGACGGATGTCATGGCCGCCCTCCGCAGCTGATGCGCGTCACCTTGAGCCTCCAGGGCTGGTACGTATCGTCACCTGTGCGGTTGACGCCCTCGGACATCTGCCCGAGCGCTTGTTCCTTCAACCGCCTCCGCACTCTCAACGATGGTCACTCGAAAGAGTTACGGGTCGGACGGCCGCCTTCGGCACTCTACGTGAGGGGGCGTGCGCGGAGGAGAGCGACGCGGGGACTTCCGTCCTTTATTCGGAAGCTATGCCCCATTTAGCGGGTTTTCTTCCCTTTCAGTGGTGTCTGTGGCTAGATTCGCAATGAGTCATATTTACATCTACTTAGACAGTAGTTGTACGGTCGGGTCGATCCCGCGAGAGCGGGTATCCGAGACCCCTGGGGGGCGAAGGCCCCCAACTCCCCCACTCATCAGCCATCCACCCGCCCACCTATCCGTTCGACACGGTTTCAAGGGGACAAGCGCAATGGCAGATTTCTCCCGCCTTCCCGGACCAAACGCCGATCTTTGGGACTGGCAACTTCTCGCGGCCTGCCGCGGAGTCGACAGCTCCCTGTTCTTCCACCCCGAGGGAGAGCGCGGCGCGGCACGGAGTGCGCGTGAGAACTCGGCGAAAGAGGTCTGCATGCGGTGCCCGGTACGCGCGGAGTGTGCGGCACACGCACTCGCCGTACGGGAGCCCTACGGCGTCTGGGGCGGCCTCACCGAGGACGAACGCGAAGAGCTCATGGGACGAGCCCGCAATCGCCTGATCACGGCATCAGCCACGGCAACGGCATCGGCATCGAGTTCGGCAGGCGTGGGGCACGCCTGAAGGAACGTTTCTGCACGGCAAGGGAACAGCCCGGCAGGGAAAACAGCATGTGAACGGGGCCGGGAACACCCCGCCCGGCCCCACGGACGCCGCTACGCGCGCGTGGCGGCGCGGGAGAGTTCGTCCAGGGTCGCGGCGACGGCCGGCACCTGGGCCAGATCGGGCAGCGTGAGGGCGACGATCTCGCGTTCGACGGCCGGCTCCACGGCCACGGTCCGCGCCCCCTTGGGGCGTACCGACTCGATGGCGAGCTCCGGCAGGACGGCCACCCCCAGACCGGCACCGACCAGCCCGACCACGGCCGGGTAGTCATCGGTGGCGAAGTCGATGCGCGGCGTGAAGCCGGCCTCCTCGCAGACCTCCACCAGCTGACGGCGGCAGCGCGGGCAGCCCGCGATCCAGGACTCCTCAGCCAGTTCGGCGATCCCCACCGACTCCGCGTCCGCGAGCCGGTGAGCCTCCGGCACCAGGCCGACGAGCCGGTCGGCGAGCAGCGGGCGGACCACGAGGTCGTCCCACTCGGCCGGGCCCGCCCCGTATCGGAAGGCGAGGGCCACGTCGCAGTCGCCGTCCCTGAGCATCTCCACCGAGCGCGGCGGCTCGGCCTCCACCAGCGAGACCCGGGTGCCCGGATGTGCCGCGCGCAGGGCGGCGAGGGCGGTGGGGACGAGGGTGGAGCTGCCGCTGGGGAAGGAGACCAGACGGACGCGGCCGGCGCGCAGACCGGCGATGGCGGCCACCTCCTCCTCCGCGGCCGTGAGGCCGGCGAGGATGCCCGAGGCGTGGCGGACCAGCGCCTCGCCCGCCTGGGTGAGGCGCATCTCGCGGCCGGTCCGGATCAGCAGCGGGGTGCCCGCGGAGGATTCGAGCGCCTTCATCTGCTGGCTCACCGCGGGCTGGGTGCAGCCCAGTTCGCGCGCCGCGGCGGAGAAGGAGCCGGTGGCCGCGACGGCGCGCAGGACGCGGAGATGGCGTGCCTCGATCATGCGTCGAGCATAAGCGACTCTTGGGCCTTGCGGCCAATATCCCCCTCATGTCTTTGAGGAGAATCGCCTAGGGTGCCGCCATGAAGGTGATCAGCGTGAATGCGGGCCCGGCGAAGGCCGTGGAGTACACCGACGCCCCCTCCGGGACGACGGGCATCGACAAGCGGCCGATCGAGGGGCCGGTACGGGTCGAGGCGCCCGGGCCCCGTGGCGTCGGGGCGAGCGGGGTCGCCGGGGACGCGGTCTGCGACCTGCGGTTCCACGGCGGCGACGACCGGGCGGTGTACGCCTTCGCCCGGGAGGACATGGACCTCTGGGAGCGGGAACTGGGTAGACCACTGGCCAATGGTTCCTTCGGCGAGAACCTCACCACCCTCGGCCTCGATGTGAACGGGGCCCTGATAGGGGAGCGCTGGCGGATCGGCCGGGACGTGGTCCTCGAGGTGACCGGGGGCCGCATCCCCTGCCGTACCTTCGCCGGCTTCGTCGCGGAGCAGGGCTGGGTCCGGCGCTTCACCGGGTCGACGGCCGGCCCGGGCGCGCTGCTGCGGGTGATCGAGCCGGGCGAGTTCGCGGCCGGCGACCCGGTGAGCGTCGTGCACCGGCCGGAACACGGGGTCACCGTCGCGCTGTTGCACCGGGCCGCGACGACCGAGCGCACGCTGCTGCCGAGCACGCTGGTCGCGGCCGAGTGGATGGAGTCGGGTCTCCTCGGCCTCGCCCGCACGTACGCGGAGAAGTACGGAACCGACGCGTAAGGGGCCGCAAGGGGCAGCAACGGGCCGGCGGCGCTCCGGTCGCGCACCACTGCCCGTGGTGGCGCGCCGGAGGGGCACTACCGTGCCGCTATGACGACTGCACTGATTACGGGCGCGACGGCGGGGATCGGGGCCGCGTTCGCGCGGAAGCTGGCGGCGGACGGACACGACGTGGTGCTCGTGGCCCGCGATGTGAAGAGGCTGCGGGAGCAGGCGACCGAGCTGCACGACCGGCACGGCATCGAGGCCGAGGTCCTCGCCGCGGACCTCTCCGAGGAGAAGGGCATCGCCGCGGTCGAGGCCCGGCTCTCCGATCCCAGACAGCCGGTGGACCTGCTGGTGAACAACGCCGGCTTCGGCAACAAGGGCCAGTTCCTGGACGTGTCCATGGCCGACGAGCTGAAGATGCTGACGGTGCACTGCGAGGCGGTGTTGCGGCTGACGTCGGCGGCGGCGCGGTCCATGCGCACCCGGGGCCGGGGCGGCGTGGTGAACGTGGCCTCGGTGGCCGCGTTCGTGCCGCGGGGCACGTACGGGGCGTCGAAGGCGTGGGTGGTGCAGTTCACCCAGGGCGCGGCGCGGGACCTGGCGGGCAGCGGGGTGCGCCTGATGGCCCTGTGTCCCGGGTTCGTCCGTACGGAGTTCCACGAGCGGGCCGGGATGGGGACGGACAACATCCCGCGCTGGATGTGGCTCGACGCGGACAAGCTGGTCGCGACGGCCCTGTCCGACCTGGCGCGGGGCAAGACGCTCTCCATCCCCGACCCGCGCTACAAGGCGCTGATGGGCGTGGTGAAGCTGGCGCCGCGCGGCCTGCTCGGAGGGGTGTCCTCCAAGGCGGGCCGCGCATACGGACCGAGGTGACGGGCGGGAGCTCAGCCGACGCCGGGGCCCTCGTACGCTCCGATGGTGGGGGCCGACGTCGCCGACACGTCGTTACCGAACCAGTCCTTGCCGCCGTTGTCCGCGACCAGGATTCCGGCGGACAGGGCCGGGGAGCCGGTGGAGAGCCGGAAGTCGGGGCGCAGCAGCGGGTCGGCGTCGATGCCGCCGGGGTTGGGGCGGGTCATGGCGATGCCGTGGAAGAGGTTGTGGGAGAAGGCGAGGCCGGGCGTCGGGTTCTTGAAGGCGTAGCCGCCGCTCGGGCCCTCGTTGACGAAGATGTTGTTGCGGAAGGTCAGTTCGTGCCGGGTGGTGGCGGGGCTGCCGGCGTCGTCCTGGACGAGGTGGCCGGGGGTCGTGGTCCGGTTGACGAAGGTGTTGTTGTAGATCTGGGTGTTCAGGATCGGGCCCCAGCAGTTCTGGACGAGCCGGGCGCCGTCGTCGCGGCTGACGTTGTAGCGGACGACGGTGTCGAGGGTCCTGGCTCCGCTGTAGGGGCAGATGAGCAGGAAGCCGCCGGTGTTGTCGTGGCTGTAGTTGTACTGGAAGACGGTTCCCTTGGACGCTCCGTCGGCGTCCAAGGACATGCCGTCCTTGGTGTTGCCGCCGCCTGAGACCTCGTTGTGTTCGATGACGGTGTCATCGGTGTTGAAGGTCCATATGCCCGCGTTGGCGGCCTTGGAGCGGAGCTGGAAGCCGTCGAGGCGGTTGTGGTCGATCCGCGCGCCGCTGGTGGTGTCGATCTTGATGCCGTCGCCGGCGAGCGAGGTCAGCGTGTTGTGGTGGATCCGGACGTTCAGGCTGGGCGTCCAGGCGCCGGGGTAGGCGTTCGGGTCCTGCTGGTTGCCGACTAGGTCCCGCTTGGAGAACCGGGACTTGAAGTAGATGCCTTCGCGGTCGACGTCCCGGATCTCGTTGTGATGGATGTTCAGGCCGTCGTACCAGCTGGGGACGGTGGTGCCCTCGACGGCGATGTGGAGGGCGCTGGAGCCGGTGAGGGTCTTGAAGTCGCCGCCCCGCACGTCGTGGACGAAGAGGTGGTCGAGGGTGATGTTCTTCGCCGGTCCGTAGTCGCTGAGCCGCAAGCGGACGCCGTTGCGTTCGGTGCCGGGGGCGGCCGCGTTGGTGATCTCCAGGCGGGTGAGCCGCAGATGCTGGGTGTCGGCGAGCAGGACGGCGTCGTGGGCGCCGTTGCCGTCGATCACGGCCCGGCCGGGTGCGTCGCCGTAGTCGGCGATGGTGAAGGGGTGGGTGGCCGAGCCCGCGCCCCGGGGCTGGAGGGTGCCGGTGCAGGTGGTGCCGCGCTTGAACAGGAGCCGGTCGCCGGGGCCGTAGGGGTGGGCGTTGGCCTCGGCGAGGGTGGTCCAGGGGCGCGCGGCGCTGCCGTCGCCGGCCGCGGTGGCCGAGCAGTCGACGTGGTGGCGGTCGCCGGGCGGCGCCGCCTCGGCGGGGGCGACGGTGACCAGCGACAGCGCCAGGGCGGCGGTGACGGCGGCGAGGGTGGCGTGTGTACGACGGTGTCTCACAGATCCTCCGGGTCGAGGGCGAGTCGGGCGGTGGTTCCGTTCTGCCAGGTCACGTGGATGGTGCGGCCGTCGACCTGGACGGCTGCGAGGGCGGTGACAGGGGCCGGGTCGGGCTCCGAGGTGAGGGAGGCGAGGGCGACGAAGAGGGACTCGGCGCCGCTGGTGGTGGCGTGCAGGGCCGCGGTACGGGTGTCCGGGCCCTGGAGGGTGGGGCCGGTGGCGAGGGGAACGGCGTCGGCGGCCGGTGGGTAGCCGTGGACCGGGTGGAGCTGGGCGGTGGGCCCCTCGGGGGTGGTGGCCCAGCCGGTCTGGCACACGGGCGTTCCCTCGGGGGCGCCGAGCACGAGATGGGCGCGGACCTCGGCGCGGCCGTGCGCGAGGGTCGCGGAGAGGACCCGGATGCCGGGCAGGGGGGTGTGCAGGGAGGCGGCCCAGCAGGGGCCGGTGGAGACGGGGGTGGCGGGGCCGCGCCGGGTGACCTGGCCGTCGACGACCAGGGCGAAGTGGTTGTCGGCCCGGTCGGGCGGGGTGGTCGGGCCGGTGCGGGTGGAGTACGCGTAGCGGGCGTAGCCGCTGTCGTCGTCGCCCGCCGGGTCGCTGCTCACATGGTTGCTGCCGTGGTTGTGGAGGCGTACGAGTCCGTCGGCGGCGGTGGACTGGATGAGCAGTCCGGCCGGGGCGACGGGGCGGACGGTGTCGGCGCGCTCGGCGGGGAGCGGCTCTTCACGGTCGGCCCATGCGGGGTGGTCGGCGGGGAGGAGGAGGCCGAGGAAGCCCTTGGCGGCCCAGTAGGGCGAGCCGGGGCCGGAGTAGCTCTGGACGATCGGCATGTGGGGGCCGTGCCAGCCGAGGGTGAGCAGGCCGTTCTCGTCGGTGGCGCCGCGGTCGAGGAAGTACCGCAGCGTGCCGGAGCCGAGGCGGCGGGTGGCGCCGGGCGTGAGCGGGGTGTGGCCGGTGAGGGCGCCGAGCCAGGGGGCGGCCGCGGCGGCAAAGCGGTAGATCAGGGAGCGGCCGTACGGGAGGGGGGCGCCGTTGGCGTCGAAGAGGTGGACGTGGTCGTCGAGTTGGGCGCGCAGCCGGGGGCCGTAGCGGTCGAGGAGGTCCCGGTCGCCGGAGAGGTGGGCGTGCAGGACGGGGTAGAAGTGCAGGGCCCAGGCGTTGTAGTGGTCGAAGGCCCGGTTGTCGCCGTCGCTGTACCAGCCCTCGCCGAGGTACCACTGCTCGATGCGGTCGAGCGAGCGGTCGATGGTGGCGGCGGCGCGGTCGGTCTCGACGCCGGCGTCCTGGAGGAAGCCGGCGACGGTGAGGCCGAAGAGCCACCAGTTGTTGTCGACGGGGGACGGTTCGAGGGCGGGCAGCAGCCAGTCGACGGCGCGCTGCCGGGTGCGGTCGTCGAGGGTGTCCCAGAGCCAGGGGCGGGTCAGACGCAGGGAGAGGGCGACGGAGGCGGATTCGACGACGGCCTGGCGCACATCGGTCAGCAGGGGCCAGGATTCGGGTCCTGGCCCGCCCGGAGCGGTGGTTCCGGCCTCAAGTCCCCCGGCGTACCGGGTGAGATGGCCGAGGAGGTCGGCACCGTGGGCGCCCGCGACGCGGAGCGCTGCGAGGAGGAACGTACGGGCGTACCCTTCGAGGCCGTCGGAGCGGACGCCCGACCAGCTGGGGCGGGGGCCGGGGAGGTCGACGAGGCCGTGGCGGGGTGTGGCGTAGGGGCGTACGGCGAGGAGGAGTTGGTCGGCGCGGTCCTCCCAGTGCGCGCGGGTCCAGCCGGTGAACGGGCTGAGCTCACGGTTCTCGGGCGGCGTGGGCATGATGCTCCCTGAGGCGGACGTCGGCGTCGCCCGGAATCATGAACGCGGCTCGATCGAACGTCAATGGATCGGACCGAATGATCGAAACTCCCGCCGTTCGATCATTTTGCATTAAGGTCTGGTACCGGGACGGCGTCCCGCCGGACCACCACACCGCGAGGGGGAGGAACGCCGTGCGCGAGAGTTCCGTCGAACGTCACGACCGACTGCTGGCCCTGGTGCGCGAGCGCGGTACGGCACGCGTCTCCGACCTGGCCGTTCTGCTGGGGGTCTCCCCCGTCACCGCGCGCCGGGACGTCGAGGCGCTGGCCGCGAGGGGCCTGCTGGACCGGGTGCACGGCCAGGTCTCCTGGCCGGAGCGCCAGGCCGCCGAGGGCGCGGGCCGCCCGGCCGGTTCCGGCTCCGGCGCCTTCGCCGGCGCAGGCGCAGGCGCAGGCGCAGGGCTGGTCCTCGGGCTGCTCGCCCCCTCCGCCACGTACTACTTCGCCGAGGTCATCCGGGGTGCGCACGAGGCCGCGGCGCGGGCCGGGGCCCGGCTCATCCTGCGGATCTCGGACTACCGCCCCGAGGAGGACCGGGCCCGCACCGAGGGCCTGCTCGCGGCCGGCGCCGAGGGCGTGCTCGTCGCGCCCGGCTGGCGGGGCTCGGAGGACCGGCTCGCGTACGGGGACTGGCTGGCCGAACTCCCCGTACCGGCCGTGCTCCTGGAGCGCCGCGCCGACCCCGGCACGCCGCTCGACGGCCTGGACCGGGTGGCCTCCGACCACGGCCACGGCGTCCTGCTCGCCCTGCGCCACCTGCTGGAACTGGGCCACGGCACCCCGTTGCTGGTGGCCCGCGGGGACAGCCCGACCGCGCTCGCGGTGCGCGCCGGATACGCCGAGGCGCTCCGAACCCTGGGGGCCGAGGCGCCCGGCCCCGTGATCGAGTCGGTACCGGCCGACCAGAACCCGGAGGGGTTCGAGCGCGCGGTGCGGGCCCTGCACGAGGCGGTCGTCTCCGGCCTGGCCAGCGCGGCCCTGGTCCACAACGACGTGGACGCGATCGAGATCGTGCAGCGCCTGGCGGAGCTCGGAGTGAAGGTGCCCGAGGACCTGGCGCTGATCGCGTACGACGACGAGGTCGCCGCCCTCGCCGACACCCCGCTGACGGCGGTCGCCCCGCCCAAGCGCCAAGTGGGCCGCCATGCCACGGAACTGCTGGTCGAGCGGTTGACGGAGGCCCCGGACGAGGAGGCGGCGCGGCGCCATCTGAGCCTGCTGCCACGGCTCCGGGTGCGGTCCTCGTGCGGGGCTCCGGTCGAGCCGCGGCCGCCGCGAGCCTTCTGATCGAACTGAGCTTTTTTCGATCAATCAATCTTTCGCTCTTGACTTCGGTCACGAACGGTCCAAGGATCGCGGCCACAACGTCCATGCCGTCCGCTTTCAGGAGCTGTGCCGTGAGCCGCAGTTGGAGCAGAACGTCCCGTGTCATAGCCGCCACCGCCACCGCCCTCGCCGTTCTCACGGCGTGCGGCGGCAGCGGTGACGACTCGTCCGCCGCAGGGTCCAAGGGGACCGACGGAAAGCCCGTGACCATCACCTTCTGGGGCTGGGCCAAGGGCTCCAAGGATGTGGTGGACGCGTTCAACGCCTCCCACCGGAACATCCAGGTGAAGTTCGAGGAGATCCCCTCCGGCACCGCCGGCGGCTACGCCAAGATCTCCAACGCCGTGAAGGCGGGCAACGCGCCCGACCTCGTCTCCATCGAGTACTCCTCGCTCCCGGAGTTCGTCAGCTCCGGCGCCCTGCAGGACATCGGCGGCGAGTTCACCGAGGCGGACCGGGCCGAACTGCTGCCGCAGGCGGTGGAGCTCACCACCCTCGGGGGCAAGACCTGGGCCGTCCCCTTCGACGCCGCCCCGCAGGCCTTCTTCTACCGCAAGGACCTGTTCGCGAAGCACAAGGTCGAGGTCCCCAAGACCTGGGACGACTTCAGGGCCGCCGCCGAGAAGGTGAAGAAGGCCGACGCCAAGGCCCGTATCGCCACCTTCTTCCCGGACGACCCGACCACCTTCGAGGCGATGGCCTGGCAGGCCGGCGCCCAGTGGTTCAAGGCCGAGAACGACACCTGGAAGATCAACACCACGGACGCGGCCACCACCAAGGTCGCCGCCTACTGGCAGGGCCTGGTCGACGCCGACCTCGTCCACAAGAACGCCTCGTTCAGCCCCGAGTGGACCGGCTCGCTCAAGAACGGCACCACCATCGGCTACCTGGGCGCCTCCTGGGGCGCGGGGGTCCTCAAGGGCACCCTGCCCGAGCAGAACGGCAAGTGGGCCGTGGCGCCCATGCCGAGCTGGGACGGCAAGCCCGCCAGCGGCATGCTCGGCGGCTCCACGTTCGCGGTGACGAAGGGCAGCGGGAAGAAGTCGGCGGCCGTCGAGTTCGCCGAGTGGATGTCGACCACCGAGGCCGGCGTCAAGGCCCGTATCGCCTCCGGCACCTCCAGCGCCTTCCCGGCCGCCACCGCGCTCCGCCCCGTCGCCAAGCAGGCCTTCGACGCGAGCTACTACGGCGGCCAGGACATCTACGCCCTCTTCGAGGAGGCCGGCGCCTCCATTGGCCAGAACTGGTCCTGGGGCCCGACCACCGGCACCACCAACACCGCCATCAAGGACCAGTTCGGCAAGATCACCGAGGGCGGTCCCACCATCGCCGACGCGATCAGGACCGGGCACGAGGCGACGGTCACCGAGCTGAAGAAGCGCGGCCTGAAGGTCGAGGGCTGACCTGATGAGGGCCCGCACCCGTGCCGCAGCGTTCCTGCTGACCCCCTTCTTCGTCCTGTTCACCGCGGTGATGGTGGTGCCGATCGGATACGCGGTCTGGCTCAGTCTGTTCACCGAGAAGCAGTCGGGGCTGGGCTTCGGCGGCACCGAGACCGTCTTCACCGGACTCGACAACTACACCGCGGCACTGGGTGACCGGGCCTTCCGCGAGGGCTTCGGCGTCCTGCTCGGATACTGTCTGTTCTACATTCCGCTGCTCATCGCCGGGGCCCTCGGCCTCGCCCTGCTCCTCGACTCGGCGCTCGCCCGCGCCCGCCGCTTCTTCCAGCTCGCGCTCTTCCTGCCGCACGCCGTCCCCGGCATCATCGCCGCGCTGATCTGGGTCTACCTCTACACCCCCCAACTCAGCCCGGTCGTCCAGGCGATGGAGGCCGGCGGGATCGGCTTCGACTTCTTCTCGCCCGAGGGAGCACTCCCCTCCGTGGTCAACATCGCGCTGTGGGAATGGCTCGGCTACAACATGGTGATCTTCTACGCCGCCCTGCAGGCCATCGACCGCTCCGTCCTGGAGGCGGCCACCGTCGACGGGGCGGGCGCCTGGCGCATCGCCTTCAGCATCAAGGTCCCGCTGATCCGCGCCTCGCTGGTGATGGTCGGCCTCTTCACCGTCATCGGCTCGCTGCAGCTGTTCACGGAGCCGCTGATCCTCAACAAGGGCACGGGCTCCGCCGTCACCTCGACCTGGACGCCGAACATGTACGCGTACACCGCGGCCTTCGACCGCAACGACTACGGACTGGCCGCGGCCGCGTCCGTCCTCCTGGCCCTGACGGCCGCACTGCTGTCCTTCGGCGTCACACGGCTGACCGGACGCCGGAAGGAGAAGACGGCATGAGCAAGCCCCGCCCCCGGAGCGCCTGGCTCTCCAGGACCGCCGTCAACGGCGCCCTCGTCCTCGCCGTCGTCTACATGCTCTTCCCCCTCGTCTGGCTGGTGACCGCCGCCACCAAGGACGCGGGCGGCCTGCTCGCGGGCAACGCCTTCTCCTTCGAGGGCTTCGACCTCGGCGGCAACCTCTCCCGGCTCGCCGAGTACAACGACGGCATCTACTTCCACTGGTACGTCAACAGCCTTCTCTACGCGGGTCTGGGCGCCCTCGCCTGCTCGCTGATCAGCGTCGCCGCGGGCTACGCCTTCGACAAGTACGACTTCCGGGGCAAGGAGAAGCTCTTCGGCGTCGTCCTGCTCGGCGTGCTCGTCCCCACCACCGCGCTCGCCCTGCCGATGTACCTCCTCGCCAGCGAGGTGGGCATCGTCAACACCTACTGGGCCGTGCTGATCCCCGTGCTCGTCAACCCCTTCGGGGTCTACCTCTCCCGGGTCTTCAGCTCCGGCTACATCCCCGACGAGGCCCTCGAAGCCGCCCGCATCGACGGCGCCGGCGAACTGCGCACCTTCTGGTCGATCGGTCTGCCCATGGTCATGCCGGGCTTCGTGACCGTCTTCCTCTTCCAGTTCACCGCGATCTGGAACAACTTCTTCCTCCCGCTGGTGATGCTCTCGGACCAGAAGCTCTTCCCGCTGAGCCTCGGCCTGTACGCGTGGAACAGCAACGCCCACGCGGAACCCGACTTCTACCCCCTCGTCGTCACCGGATCCCTGCTCGCCGTCGTCCCCCTCGTGGTCGCCTTCATCTCCCTGCAGCGCCACTGGAAGGCGGGTCTGACCGCCGGCAGCGTCAAGTGATCCCGAGCTGAGGAGCACACGTCCCCCGATGGACCGACCCCCTGAGAACACCGACAACCGGCCGACGCTTCTGCTCTCGATGGGCCAGGGCATCGCCGACCGGCTGCTGACGGACGCCCACCGCGCCCGGCTCGCCGCCCTCACCCGTACCGACCCGCACCTGGTCGCCCACGACCTCTCCTCGCCCGGCCCCCGCGTCGCCGCGGCCCTCGCCGAGGCCGAGCTCCTCCTCACCTGCTGGGGCGCCCCGCCCCTGACCGCCGCCGTCCTGGACCGGGCCCCGCGCCTGCGGGCCGTCGTCCACGCGGCCGGATCGGTCAAGCACCACATCACCGACGCCTGCTGGGAGCGCGGCATCGCCGTCACCTCGGCGGCGGCGGCCAACGCCCTGCCCGTCGCCGAGTACACGCTCGCCGCGATCCTCTTCGCCGGCAAACGCGTCCTGCACTCCGCCCAGCGGTACGGGCAGGTCCGCGCCGACCACGCGTGGACGGCCGAGTCGGAGGCCTGGGGCAACTACCGGCGCACGGTCGGACTGATCGGCGCCTCCCGGATCGGGCGGCGGGTGATCGAGCTGCTGCGCCCCTTCGACTTCGAGGTGCTGCTCTACGACCCGTACGTGGAGGCCGCCGAGGCCCGGGCCATGGGCGTGGAACCGGTCGGTCTCGACGCCCTGTGCGCCCGCAGCTCGATCGTCTCGGTGCACGCGCCCCAACTGCCGTCCACCGACCGGATGATCGGTGCACCGCAACTGGCGCTGATGCCCGACGGCGCCACGCTCGTCAACACCTCGCGCGGCTCCCTGATCGACGAGGAGGCGCTCCTCCCCCACCTCGTACGAGGCCGGCTCCACGCGGTCCTGGACGTGACCGACCCGGAGCTCCCGGCGCCGGACTCACCCCTGTACGAGCTGCCCAACGTGCTGCTGACCCCGCATGTGGCGGGGTCCCTCGGCAACGAGCTGCACCGGATGGCGGACCAGGCGCTGGAGGAGGTGGAGCGGTACGGACGGGGCGAGCCGTTCGCCGAGCGCGTCAGGCCGGCGGACCTGACACGGTCCGCCTAGCGTCTTTCGTCCGGATCGGGCCGGACCCCGCGAGCCCCGCCCGATCCGAACGAGAGGCCAGAGGGGGCGAAAGCCCGGATTCCGGCCCGCGGTCAGCATGTCCGCCCCTACCAGGCACGAGCGCGACTGGGGCTGCGAGCGTTCCTGCTGGCGACCCTGACGCTGGCCCTGGCCGCCCCGCTCGGGCAGGCGCTGCCGCGTCCGCTCCAGCCGTCCACGGCTCCCGTCGAGCGCACCGGCACTCCCACGGCCGGAACGGACGAGGACCGCCTGAGCCGTCCCGAGGTCACCCCACTCGGGACGTTCGGCAAGATCCCCTACGTCCAGTACGACGGAGTCTTCGAAGGCGCCACATCCACCGGACGGTTCCGGGTGCCGTACCGGATCAGCGCTCCGGCCGATCCGCACCGCAGCAACGGCACGGTCCTCGTGGAGCCTCCGCACTTCGTGGTCGGTCTCGGCACGCTCAACGTCTACCTGCGCCAGGAGCTCCTGTTCAGCCGCGGCTTCATCCACGCCGGAATCGGCTGGAGCACGCTCGGCGACCGCATCCTCGACCCCCAGGCCGACCTCGCCGCCGGCCGCTTCACCGGCAAGGTCGTCGTGGTGAACTCCGAGGCCGACGACTCGACGACCCTGCTCGACCGCGGAGTCGCCCCGGACCGCTACCGCTTCTACGTCGTCGCGGGATCCCCGCACGTGCCCGATCCGCTGGACGCCCCGCTGAACCTGCCGTTCCCCGTGCAGCGCTCCACACCGGCGACCTTCGTGCCCGCCCTGCGCGCGCATTTCCTGCAGGCCCACGACTGGGTGTGCGACGAGCGCAAGGGATCCACGCCGCCCCTCAGCACCCGCCTTCGTACCCTGAGCGACGGCAGCATCGCCCGGGACGCCGTCGGCAACGCGATCACCGAGGACCGCACGGGCCGGCGCCGTCCGCCCCTGTGCGGCCTAGCGGCCCCTGAACATCCGGCTCACCGAACACCCGGCTCACCTGCGGCGTCGCGGGTGAGCCGATCTTCATGCCCTGCCCGCGCTCGCCGCGCACCTAGAATGGAGGTGTCCCACCCGGTCCGGGAGGCGTCATGACATTCGTACAGATCATCGACTGCAAGACCAGCCGCTTCGACGACATGAACCGGCTCATGGACAAGTGGGTCGAACAGACCCAGGGCAAGCGCACCGCCACCCACAGCATCCTCGCCAAGGACCGCTCCGACGGCTCCCACTTCGTGGAGATCGTCGAGTTCCCCTCGTACGACGTGGCGATGAAGAACTCGCAGCTCCCCGAGACCGACCGGATCTTCAAGGAGATGGTCGCGCTCTGTGACGAGATGCCGACGTTCACCGATCTGGACGTCGTCCGTGACGAGCAGCTGTACAAGGCCACGGCCCGCCGGTTCTTCGAGCTGGCCGGCGCCCCCGGGGAGCTGGGGCCGCTCGACGAGGTCTTCGCCGAGGGCTTCCACGACCACGACCCGACCAACCCGCAGGACGTCATCGGGATGGACGCCGTCCGCCGTGAGGTCGAGGAGTGGCGGAGCGGTTTCGACTTCGACTTCGTCATCGAGGACCAGATCGCGGAGGGCGACCGGGTCTGCACCCGCTGGACCTGGAACGCCACCCACACCGGCGACTTCATGGGCATCGAGGCCACCGGCAAGAAGGTCTCCATGACGGGCACCGTCATCCACCGCTTCCGCGAGGACGGCAAGGCCGTCGAAGGCTGGTGGCAGTACGACCTGCTCGGGCTGATGGGCCAGCTCGGCGCCGTGGAGGCATGACATCCGTGGCGTGACATCCGTGGAAGCCTGACCCGTGGAAGCCGCCTGACATCACGGAACGACACCGAGGCCCGGTGCCCCCGTCGCGGGGCACCGGGCCTCAGTGGTCGGCTGTGAGCGGCCTCAGTGGGAGTGGCCGTGACCGTGGCCGTGGCCCGCGTCCGCCGGCTCCTCTTCCTTCTTCTCGACCACGAGGGTCTCGGTGGTGAGGAGGAGGGAGGCGATCGAGGCGGCGTTCTCCAGCGCGGAGCGCGTCACCTTCACCGGGTCGATGACGCCGGCCTTGACCAGGTCGCCGTACTCACCGGTCGCGGCGTTGAAGCCGTTGCCCTTCTCCAGCTCCGCCACCTTCGAGGTGATGACGTAGCCCTCGAGGCCGGCGTTCTCGGCGATCCAGCGCAGCGGCTCGACGGCGGCGCGGCGCACGACGGCGACACCGGTGGCCTCGTCGCCCGTCTTGTCGAGGTTGCCCTCAAGGACCTTGACGGCGTGGACCAGAGCGGAGCCACCACCCGAGACGATGCCCTCCTCGACCGCGGCGCGGGTCGCGGAGATGGCGTCCTCCAGACGGTGCTTCTTCTCCTTCAGCTCCACCTCGGTGGCGGCGCCGACCTTGATCACGCACACGCCGCCGGCCAGCTTCGCGAGGCGCTCCTGGAGCTTCTCGCGGTCCCAGTCGGAGTCCGTGGTCTCGATCTCGGCCTTGATCTGGTTGACGCGGCCCTGCACGTCCGCGGAGTCGCCGCCACCTTCGACGATGGTGGTCTCGTCCTTGGTGATGGTCACGCGGCGGGCGGTGCCCAGCACGTCCAGGCCGGCCTGGTCGAGCTTGAGGCCGACCTCCTCGGCGATGACGGTGGCACCGGTGAGGGTGGCCATGTCGCCGAGCATCGCCTTGCGGCGGTCGCCGAAGCCCGGGGCCTTGACGGCCACGGCGTTGAAGGTGCCACGGATCTTGTTGACGACCAGGGTCGACAGGGCCTCGCCCTCGACGTCCTCGGCGATGATCAGCAGCGGCTTGCTGGAGCCGGCCTGGATGACCTTCTCCAGGAGCGGCAGCATGTCCTGGATCGAGGAGATCTTGCCCTGGTGGATCAGGATGTACGGGTCGTCGAGGACGGCCTCCATACGCTCCTGGTCGGTCACCATGTACGGGGACAGGTAGCCCTTGTCGAAGGCCATGCCCTCGGTGAAGTCGAGCTCCAGGCCGAAGGTGTTGGACTCCTCGACGGTGATGACACCGTCCTTGCCGACCTTGTCCATCGCCTCGGCGATGAGCTCGCCGACCTGCTGGTCCTGCGCGGAGAGCGCGGCCACGGCGGCGATGTCGGACTTGTCCTCGATCGGACGGGCGGTGGCGAGCAGCTCCTCGGAGACAGCCTTGACCGCGGCGTCGATGCCCTTCTTCAGGGCGGCCGGGGAGGCGCCGGCGGCGACGTTGCGCAGACCCTCGCGGACGAGCGCCTGGGCGAGCACGGTGGCGGTGGTGGTGCCGTCACCCGCGATGTCGTTGGTCTTGGTCGCCACCTCCTTCACCAGCTGGGCACCGAGGTTCTCGTACGGGTCGTCGAGCTCGACCTCGCGGGCGATCGTGACACCGTCGTTGGTGATGGTGGGGGCGCCGAACTTCTTGTCGATGACGACGTTGCGGCCCTTGGGGCCGATCGTCACCTTCACCGTGTCGGCAAGCTTGTTGACGCCGCGCTCAAGGGCGCGACGGGCGTCCTCGTCGAACTTCAGGATCTTCGCCATGGGAGCGGTTCAGCCCTCTCGGAAATCGGGTGGAACGAACCGCGCCCCGAGGCGCCCGGAAGGGGCCTCGGGGCGCAGCTCAAAGCATCTGCTTCAGGTGCTCAGGTACTTCGGTGAATTACTTCTCGACGATCGCGAGCACGTCGCGAGCCGAGAGGACGAGGTACTCCTCGCCGCTGTACTTCACCTCGGTGCCGCCGTACTTGCTGTACAGCACGATGTCGCCGGTCTTGACGTCGAGCGGCAGGCGCTCGCCGTTCTCGAAGCGGCCCGGGCCCACGGCCAGGACGACGCCCTCCTGGGGCTTCTCCTTGGCGGTGTCCGGGATGACCAGGCCAGAGGCGGTGGTCTGCTCGGCGTCGAGCGGCTGGACCACAATGCGGTCCTCGAGCGGCTTGATGGCAACCTTGGAGCTGGTGGTCGTCACGATCCGACCTCCCCCTTCGGAGATCACGGGGTTGACTGTCTGAGGTGGCGACCAGGTGGATCCGTCGTCGCGGGTGCCGGACCTGCCCGTCGCTGTGTTGGCACTCTCCAGTGGGGAGTGCCAGAGCCGAGACTATGACTGCGATTAGCACTCGGTCAAGCGGAGTGCCAATTCAGCGCCATGTGGCGATTCGGTCTCGGTACGGGCAACGGCGCGGCGGACCGGATGGTTCCGTACGAGGGTGCGGCCATGACCACCTCCGGCACCGCGTCTCGCACCGCCTCTCGCACCGCCTCCGGCCGCCCGGTGCGCACCGGGGCCGACGTCCTGAGCGCACTCCTGTTCCTGCTTCTGGAGGGCGGGGCCGCCCTGGTCGGCGCCGTGCTGCTGGCCCTGCGGAACTGGGGCGGCGCGTCCGAGCCGCGGCGCTCGGGGCCGCCTCCGATGGACTGGGTACCGGTGCTCGCCTTCGGCGCGATGGCGGGTGTCGCGCTGCTGCTGGCGCTCGCGATGCTGCGCGGCGGCTGGGCCTGGACGGCCGCGGGGCAGTTCCTCGCGGCGGGGCTGCTCGGCCTCACCACCCTGCTCATCGCGACGGAGGAGTGGACGCGGGCGCACCCCGCGCCCGCACCCACCGCGCCGGCCCCCTCCGAGGCCCGGTGCGTCTGCCACAGCGCGGGCGGCAGCTGCCACGGCTGCCCGGGCGGCTGAGGCCTTCGGGCGGCGGACGGTGATGCTTTCCGGACCCTCCCTAGCGCCGGGCGTCCGGGTGCACGACCGAGCGGAACACACGGGCCGCCGTCTCCTGGATCGTCGCGTCCCTCCCGCCCACCCGCTCCGCCGCCTTGCGCCCCAGCCGTTCGATCGGGTCCACGGACGACGCGCACCCGGACGCGGCGAGCAGCGCGCCGGCCAGTGCCAGTCCGGCCAGCGGCCGGCGCGCGCGGATCACACGTAGTCCTCGAGCTTCGCGACGGCGTAGCCCTTGGCGGTGATCGTCTTCATCACCCGGCGGATCATGTCGGGCATGGTGCCCTTCCAGTCCTCCTTGCCGCGGAAGTGCGTGAGCACGATGTCGCCGGGGTGCAGGTCCCGGTCCCACTCGCGCCACTCCATCCGGTCCGGGAACGCCTCCGCGGCCCACAGCGGGACCGCCTTCACCCCGCACTCCTTGGCCGCGCGCAGGGTGTCCTCGTTGTAGTTGCCGTACGGCGGCCGGAAGAGCGGCGGCCGCTTCCCGTACCGCTTCTGGATCGTGTCCTGCATCCCGCAGATCTCCCGCTTCTGCGCCGCGTACGAGAGCCCGGGCATGTAGCGGTGGTTCAGCGTGTGGTTGTGCAGGGAGACACCGGCGTTCTGCATCTTCTTGAAGTAGCCGTAGTCCTCCTTGACCAGGTAGTCGCTGAGGAAGGCGCTGTACGGGATCCGCAACTCGTTCATCATCCGCAGCAGCGCGGGGTCCTTCTCCGCGCCGTCGTCGATCGTCAGGAAGACGACCTTCTCCTTGGTCGGCACGGTGGTGAAGACGGGTGGCAGGCCCTCGCCGTCGGTCTCGAAGCCCTTGCGGGTGGTGATCTTCGGCTTGACGGCGGGCGGGGCCGGGGCTTCCAGCGGGGGCCGGTCGAGCCCCCACTTCTTGGCGGCGAGCGCGCGGGCGGCGCGTTGCTTGCGGACCTTCGCCACATACGCGTTGAGGGCGCCGGACGCGCCCTGCGCCTGCTGCCGGGGCTGACCGGCGGCGGGATTCGGCGGCGCGCCGGTCCCGCCGCCGGCATCGCCGGACGGCGCGGCACAGGCGGATCCGAGGGCGGCGACGAGCAGCACCCCACCCACCGACCGGCGCAGTCGGACGGCGCGCTTCGATCGGATCGATCGCGATTGTTCGTTTTGTCGTACTAGCTGCATGGCGTCGCATCTTGTCAGCGGCGACCCCTTCCCGGTGTCACGACACCGCCGCGCCGACGCACGGTCCCCCGGCCGGCCCACACGGGGCCAGGCCCCAGAATGGTGCGGGTGACCGACCTCGCCGACTTCGCCGCCCTGCTCACGCCCGAGGGCCAGACGCTGCTCGCCGCCCTGCGCGACTACGACCCCGCCCAGGAGCTGGCGGTCGCCTCCCGGCTGCGCCGCGAGCACCCCGCCGAACTGGTCACGGCGGCCCTCGGCCAGGCCCGGCTGCGTCAGCGCGCGGTCGCGAAGTTCGGCGCCGAGGACGCGTACCGGATGTACTTCACGCCCCACGGCGTCGAGCAGTCGACCCGGGCCTCGGTCGGCGCCCACCGTGCCGAGCGCTTCAAGGAGCTCGGCGTACGCAGCGTCGCCGACCTGTGCGGCGGGATCGGCGGCGACGCGATCGCGTTCGCCCGCGCCGGGATCTCCGTCCTGGCCGTCGACCGCGATCCCCTGACGGCCGAGGTGGCCCGCGCCAACGCCGTGGAGCTGGGCCTGGCCGATCTCGTCGAGGTCCGCTGTGCGGACGTGACGGAGATCGACACGGCCCCCTACGACGCGGTCTTCGTCGACCCGGCGCGGCGCGGCGGGCGCGGCAGGATCTTCGACCCCGAGGCGTACTCCCCGCCGCTCTCCTGGGCGATCCGGGCCGCCCGCAAGGCCCCGCACGCGGCGCTGAAGATCGCACCGGGGGTGCCGCACGAGGCCGTCCCCGAGGACGCCGAGGCCGAGTGGATCTCGGACGGCGGCGACGTCAAGGAGGCCGTGCTCTGGTTCGGCACCGCGCCGGGAGCCCGCCGTGCCACGCTCCTGCCCGCCGCCGCCACCCTCACCGGCCGGGGCCTGCCCGACCCGCCGGCCCGCCCGGTCGGCCGCTACCTCTACGAGCCGGACGGCGCCGTCATCCGCGCCCACCTGGTCGCCGAGGTCGCCCAGGAGCTGGACGGCGGCCTGATCGACGAGACGATCGCCTACGTCACGGCGGACGGGCTCACGCCGACCCCGTACGCCACCGCGTACGAGATCACCGACCAGATCCCGTTCAACCTCAAGAAGTTGAAGGCCCTGCTGCGCGAGCGCGAGGTCGGCACGCTGACGGTGAAGAAGCGCGGCTCCGCGGTCGAGCCCGAGGAACTGCGCCGCAGGATCAAGCCGAAGGGCCGCAACTCCGCCACGGTCTTCCTCACACGGGTCGCCGGCGCCCCGACGATGCTGATCGGCCACCCGGCGCGGTAGACCGCGCCCGAGGGCGGTTGGATGGGCCGTGGACGAGAGGGGGAGTTCATGGCACTGCATCCGGAGGGCATGTTCACCAGCGGGCCGCTCGCGCACCTCGTCGGACTGGCCGCCGCCGGATCCGACCCGTTGGAGTGGGAGGTGTTGCGGTTCAAGCGGGTCATGCGGACGAACCATTGGGACGTGGCCTGGCGGCACACCGCGCAGCCACTCGCCTCGCAGTTGGACTACCTGGCCACCGCGTTCAGCGAGGAGTTCTTCGCGACCTGCCCGGAGGCGACCCGCCGCACCTGGCGGACGGCCGCCGGAGCCAAGAGCGTGCCCGCGTTCATGACCGAGCTGGCGATGCTGCTGCGGCTCGCGGACCGCGAGTGGGACGCCTCGTACGAGGACGTACCGCTCTCCGCGTGGGAGGTGCGGGCGCAGTGGCCGCTGCTGCCGGCGCTGGACACCTGGGCGTACGACGGTGAGTACGCCTCGTACGAGGAGAGCCTGCGGGCCTTCATCGACGGCGAGCACCCGTTCTGCTTCGACGAGTTGATACCGCGCCTCACCCAGGCCCTGGAGGTGCGGGCGCTCCGCACACAGTCGGAGGCCTTCGCCGCGTCCTTCCGGACCCTCGTACCCGAGGCGACCCCGGAGACCCTGGACATCCTCGCCCGCCTCACCTTCGCCCATCTGACGGAGCACCATGGCTGAGCAGACGCCGACGACCGCACACGCCCCCTTCCACGACGAGCCCTTTCCCGAACTGCTCGGGCTCGCGTCCCAGGTGGCCGTCAGCGCCGACGAGCGGTGGATCGCGGTCAGTTCGGTGGCGCACGGCCGGAGCCGGGTGGCCGTCTACCGCGCCGCCGACCTCTCCTGCGCGCACCTCCTGACGTTCACGATGGACGCCGAGTCGATCGCGTTCCACCCCACGCTCCCCCTGCTCGCCATCGGCCTCGACAACTACGACGAGTACAGCCGCGCGGGCGGCCTCACCCTCCTCGAACCCGCGACCGGCCACCGCGTCGACTTCGCCGACCCCGACTGGGGCATCGAGCCGGTCCGCTGGCTGGACGCCCGCACCCTCGAACTCACCTTCTTCGCCTTGGACCCGGACGACGAGTACGTGCACCTGCTGTCCCGGGCCACCGTCGCACGCGACGACTGGCTCGGCCTCACCCCCGACGCGCTCGACCTGACCGCCCTCGACCGGCGGCCGCACGACCCGGAGGACCCGCACACGTACACCGACACGGCACCCGCACGGCCGGTCCTCCAGGCCCTCGCCGAGCGGGCCGGCCGGAGCTACGGCGGATACGGCGGGGTCCGGGCCGTGGCCGGGCTGAGCGACGGCCGGGTGCTCGCCACCCGCAACCACACGGCGGTGGAGTGCTGGGCCCCGGACGGATCAGTGCTGTGGACGGTGCCCGCGCCCTCTGCGGTCGGCGGCACACGGTTCGAGGTCGCCGCCGACGAACGGACGGTACGGGTCGCCGTCCCCGGCCCCGATGCCCGCGCCCGGACCGACTTCCCGCTCGTCGCCACCTCCGACGGCACGGTCCTCGACCGCCTCTCCGTTCCCTTCTCGGCCGCGCTGTGTGCCCGCATGGACGGAGTCTGGGCGATCCGGGACACGTACGACCGCAGCATCGGGGCCGAACCCCCCGCCCCGCCCAACACACGGGTCTTCGCCGCCGACGGCACCCCGCTCGGCGCGGTCCACGAGCCGGACCGGTACGACCTCGTCCCGCTCGACGTCCGTCGCTGCCCCGAGCTGCTGTACGCGCGGCGGCGCCGGGAGGTGATCGCGCTCGACCCCGGCTCCACCGCCGAGACGGTGCTCTTCTCCGCCGACACTCCGCTCGGGCGGGCGGTGTACACCACCGACGCCGCGGGCCCCGCGCTCCTGCACGGACGGACGGAACTGGTCCGCCGGGCGTTCCCCGCCGGGGAGGTCGTCTGGAGCCGGCCCCTGGGCTCCGCGGTCGTCGACCTCGACGCGCACGCCGGTGTCCTGCACGCCGTCTGCGCCGACGACACGCTCGTCTCGGTGGACACCGCCGACGGAACCGTCCTCGACCGCCGCCCCCTGCCCCCGTACGGGGCGTGCTCGCTGCACGTGTCCCCCGACGGCACGGTCCTCATCGGAACGGCGGCCGGCCAGATCCTGCGCTACTGAGCCCGCCCGTCCCTCTCCGCCTTCCGGGCCCGGCCGAGGAGGAGCTCACGCTCCCGTTCGTTGCGGGTCAGCGCTGCCGCCCGCTCGAACTCCGCGCGGGCCTCCTCGGTCCGCCCGAGCCTGGCCAGCAGGTCTCCTCGCACGCTGGGCAGCAAGTGGTAGGCCGCCAGGGCGGGTTCGCCCGCCAAGGCGTCGACCAGCGCGAGTCCGGCCTTGGGCCCCTCGGCCATCGACACGGCGACCGCGCGGTTCAACTCGACCACCGGGGAGGGCGTGACGGCCGCCAGCCGGCCGTACAGCGCGGCGATGGTCCGCCAGTCCGTCTCCTCGTACGTCAGCGCCTTCGCGTGGCAGGCGGCGATGGCCGCCTGGAGGGCGTACGGGCCGTACGTGCCGCCCTCCGCGGCCCGCTCCAGGGCGGCGAACCCGCGCCGGATCAGCAGCCTGTTCCAGCGGCCGCGGTTCTGGTCGGCGAGCAGGACCGGCTCCCCTCCCGGCCCCGTCCTCGCCGCCGCGCGGGACGCCTGGATCTCCAGGAGGGCGGCCAGACCGTGGACTTCGCTCTCCTTGGGCATCAGCCCCGCCAGCACCCTGGCCAGCCGCAGCGCGTCCTCGCACAGCGCCGGCCGCAGCAGGTCGTCGCCCGCCGTGGCCGCGTACCCCTCGTTGAAGATCAGATAGATCACCTCGAGGACGGAGCCGAGCCGGGCCGCCCGTTCCTCCCCGTACGGCACCTCGAACTCCACCCCGGCCTTCGCCAGGGTCCGCTTGGCCCGCACGATCCTCTGGGCGACGGTCGGCTCCGGCACGAGGAAGGCGCGGGCGATCTCGTCCGTGCGCAGTCCGCCGACGAGCCGCAGCGTGAGCGCGGTCCGCGCCTCGGCGGAGAGCACCGGATGGCAGGCGGTGAAGATGAGCCGCAGCAGGTCCTCGTCGATGTCTCCGGGCCCTGCGGGCTCGGGGTCGTACGCCTCCTCCGTGAGCTCACGGCCCACCTCCGCGAGCTTGCGCGCGTACGTCTCGCGGCGCCGTACGAGGTCGACGGCGCGGTTCTTGGCGGTGGCCGTCAGCCAGGCACCCGGCCGGTCCGGAACGCCTGTCAGCGGCCACTGCTCAAGGGCGGCGACGAGCGCGTCCTGGGCGATCTCCTCGGCGATGCCGACATCGCGGACGATCCGCGCCACGGCGGCGATGATCCGCGCCGACTCCATCCGGAAGACCGTCTCGACGGCGCTGGGCACGGGTGCTGTCATGACTCACCATGACAGCACACCGTCCCCGGGCGTCACATCTCTTCGATCTCGCGCACCTCGACGGTGACGTCCCACTCCGCCGGGTGCACCTCCAGGAACCGCTTGCCCCACTCCATGGCCTCGGCCTTGTCCCGGCACTGGGTGATGGAGTAGCCCCCGACGACCTCCTTGGTCTCGGTGAACGGCCCGTCCGTGTACGTGAGCTTGCCGCCGGACCAGGTGATCCGGGTGGACTCGGAGGTGGGCTTGAGACCGGCCGTCTCCAGCATGACCCCGGCCTTGGTGATCTCCTCGAAGAGGGCGCCCATGCGCTCCTCGAACCCGGCGTCGGCGTCCTCCAGACGGAAGCTGCCCTCCTGGATGCGGACAAGCGTCAGAAAGCGCGGCATGGTGTGCTCCTCGGATGGTGCGGTGGCGGGGCCGTTCCCCGCCTCACACCCTTACGTCGAACGGCCGGAACCGGCATCGACACCACTCCGAGGATTCTTTTCGGAAGTTCTCAGACGTAGTCCTCGAGGCGGGCCACGGTGAAGCCCTGATCCTGGATACGGCGGAGCAGGTTGGCCGTCATCTCGGTCATCGACGTGCCCTTGAGCTCGGACGGGCCGCGGAAGTGGGCCAGGATGATGTCGCCGGGGTGCAGCTTCCGGTCCGCGCGCTGGTACTGCATGTTCTTGATCTGCATCGACTCGCGCCACAGCACGATCGCGTCCACCCCGCAGGTGCCGGCGGCGGCGCGGGTGTCCTCGTTCCAGTTGCCGTAGGGCGGGCGGAAGAGCCGTGGGGCCGTCCCGTACTGCTGTGCCAGCTTCGCCTGCTGGCCGCATATCTCCCGGCGCTGGGCCTCGCGGCCGAGGGTGCGCAGGTTCGGGTGGGTGAGGGTGTGGTTGGCGACGCCGTGGCCGAGGGCGGCGAGCGGCGTGAAGTACCCGTAGTCGGCGCGTATGGCGGAGTCGGTGAGGAACATCGTCACCGGGATGTCGAGGTCCTTCATCATCGCCACGAACTCCGGATCCTTCTCGGTCCCGTCGTCGATGGTGATGAAGACGATCTTCTCGTCGGTCGGTATGTCGCTGATGACCGGCACCGGTCCGCCGGGGGCCCGCCGGACCGGCTTCACGGCCGGTGGGGCGGGCGGGGCGGCGAAGGGCCGCAGCCCCCACTTGCGGTACGCGGCGGCCTGCCCGGCGGCCTTGTCCCGGGCGTGGTCCCGGGCGTGGTCCTGGGCGCGGTCCGGGGCGCCGCCCGGGGCCTTCGGAGCCTGGTCCGGCGCCTCGGGAGCCTTGGCGGCGGGCGGGGGCGTCCGCGTCCGGCCGGCGGCTTCGTCCGATGCCGCCGGTGTCGTGCAGCCGGTCACCGACAGGGCCACGGCGGTCAGCGCCGCCCACACCGCGATCATCTTCTTCACGCCGTGTGGGATGCGCGAACCGGCCCGAAGGTTGCCTCCGGCTACCGCACCGAGACCGACTCGAAGCGCCAGCGGTGCACCGGCCGGGTGATCATCTCCGCCGCCGGCTCGGGCAGCTCGGGCAGCTCCGTGTCGAGCCCGGCCGCCTCCCACCAGGTCAGGACCAGCACCCGGTCCTGCGTGGCGCGGAAGATCTCACGGCGCAGCGGCTCGTACGGCAGCTCCTGCGCCCGTGCCCACTCCAGGAGTTCGGCGCCGCGGCCCTGGACCGCGCGCGCCTCCCACATGAGGGTCACGGTCGTCACGAGTACAGGTTCTCCTTGCTGACCTCGTGCACATGATCGTGGTCGTGCCCGTGGTTCCCCGGCACGTGAGGGTCCGTCACCGGCAGGGAGGAGTCCGCCGACAGCTCCAGGTCGGAGGCCGGCCGGTTGCGGGCGACCATCTCGGCGCCGAGCGCCGCCACCATCGCGCCGTTGTCCGTGCAGAGTCCCGGCCGCGGCACTCGCAGCCGGATCCCGGCCCGCTCGCACCGCTCCTCGGCCAGCGCCCGCAGCCGCGAGTTGGCCGCCACACCGCCGCCGATCATCAGATGGTCGACGCCCTCGTCCTTGCAGGCCCGGACGGCCTTGCGGGTCAGCACGTCGACGACCGCCTCCTGGAAGGACGCCGCCACGTCCCGTACCGGCACCTCCTCGCCGGACGCCCGCTTGGCCTCGATCCAGCGGGCCACGGCGGTCTTGAGACCGGAGAAGGAGAAGTCGTACGCGGGGTCCTTCGCTCCGGTCAGGCCGCGCGGGAAGGCGATCGCGTTCGGGTCGCCCTCCCTGGCGAGCCGGTCGATGACCGGGCCGCCGGGGAAGCCGAGGTCGAGGACGCGGGCGATCTTGTCGAAGGCCTCGCCCGCCGCGTCGTCGATCGTCGCGCCCATCGGGCGGACGTCGGCGGTGATGTCGGGGGCGAGGAGCAGCGAGGAGTGCCCGCCGGAGACGAGCAGCGCCATGGTCGGCTCGGGCAGCGGGCCGTGCTCCAGCTGGTCGACGCAGATGTGCGAGGCGAGGTGGTTCACGCCGTACAGCGGCTTGTTCAGGGCGTAGGCGTACGCCTTCGCCGCCGAGACGCCGACGAGCAGCGCGCCGGCCAGTCCGGGGCCGGCGGTGACGGCGATGCCGTCCAGGTCGCGGGCGGAGACCCCGGCGACCTTCAGGGCGCGCTCGATGGTCGGGACCATCGCCTCCAGGTGCGCGCGGGAGGCGATCTCGGGAACGACCCCGCCATAGCGCGCATGGGTGTCGACGCTCGACGCGATGGCGTCGGCGAGCAGGGTCGTGCCCCGGACGATGCCGACACCGGTCTCGTCGCAGGAGGTCTCGATGCCGAGTACGAGCGGTTCGTCAGCAGCCATCAGAATCAGTCTCAGTTCCTTGAACGGTCAGTCGCATCACGAGCGCGTCCACATTGCCCGGCTGGTAGTAGCCGCGCCGGAAGCCGATGGGCTCGAAGCCGAAGCGCTCGTACAGCTTCTGGGCCCGGGTGTTGTCCACCCGCACCTCCAGCAGCACCTCCTCACACTCGAAGGCGGTGGCGTGCTGCAGCAGATCGGTGAGGAGGCGGGCGCCGAGCCCGGTCCCCCACTGGTCGCGGGCGACGGCGATCGTCTGGACGTCGCCGAGGCCGCCGGCGGCGGCGAGTCCGGCGTAGCCGACGAGCCGGCCGTCCGCCGGCTCCTCGGCGACGACGTAGCGGCGGGTGGCCCGGGGGCCGCGCGCGTGCGCGAGCTCGGACCAGAACATCCCCTCGGACCATGCGTCCTCGGGGAAGAGCTCGTGCTCGAGTGCGAGCACGGGCTCGATGTCCCACCAGCGCATCTCCCGCAGCACGGCGGTGGGAGTCGCGGGGGTCCCGGTGGTCGTCGTGGTCACTTCGGCGTGACCACCTTGTAGTTCTTCGGCACCTGGGCGTCGGGGCGGCGCAGGTACATCGGCAGCGGGTCGAGGAAGTCCGTGCCGGCCACGAGCTTCTCGGCCGCGAGGGCGGCGAGCGCCCCGGCGGACTGGTGCTCGGGGTCGCGGGCGTCGGGGAAGACCTCGGGGTACAGGCGCGCGCCGGCCCCGACCGCCGGGAGACCGGCGACCCGGTCGGCGATCTCGGCCGGCCGGTCGACGGCCGCCTCGGTCACGCGCGTACGGGAGTTCTCGTACCGCGCCCAGTAGACCTCCTTGCGGCGCGCGTCCGTCGCGACGACGAACGGCTCCTCGATCCCGGAGGCGTGGGCGAGTCCGTCCAGCGTGCACAGGCCGTGCACGGGCACGCCGAGCGCGGAGGCGAAGGTCGCGGCGGTGACGAGACCCACCCGCAGGCCGGTGTACGGACCCGGTCCGACGCCGACCACGATGCCGGTGACCGCGTCGAGCTTCAGCCCGGCCTCCTTCAGGACCCGGTCGACGGCGGGCAGCAGCAGCTCCCCGTGGCGGCGGGCGTCGACCTGGCGCGACTCGGCGACGACGGAGTCGCCGTCGTGGAGGGCGACGGTGACGGCTGGTGTGGCGGTATCCATGGCGAGCAAGAGCACGCAAACAGCCTACGGCCCGCGCGCGCAAGGCACGGCGCCCCGTCCCATCGGCCCGCGGCTGCTAACGTCACCACTCGAACAGGACGTGGGGCACCTCCCGGGCCGAAGGCTCCGGGGGAGGGAGGTTGGCACGGTGGCACGGAGCAGCTCGGGATTCGTGGCCGGGCTCACCGCGGTGGCGGTCGCCGCGGTCGCCTTCCTCGCCTATCAGGCGTCCGCCCACGCGCCCGCGGACGTCTCGGCCAAGCCGAAGGCCCCGATCTCGGCCCCGTCGGCCACCGCGACCGGCGGCCCCCGGAAGCCGGTCAAGGACCCGCTCGCCGTCCCTGCGGCCTCGGGCACCGGCGCACGCGTCGTGTACGCGCTGGGCGAGCGTCGGGTGTGGCTGGTGGACGAGAAGGGCCAGGCCACCCACACGTTCTCGGTCATGCCGAGCACGGTCCACCCGGTGCCGGGGGCGTACAGCGTCACCTCGCGCTCGGGCTCGGTGACGGGCTCGGACGGGGTGCAGATCGAGCACGTGGTGCGGTTCGCGACCGTCCAGGACGTCTCGATCGGCTTCAGCGCCGCGGTCGACGGCTCGCTGCCGACGCCGGACCCGTCGCGCAAGACGGGCGGCATCCGTATGAAGCGGGCGGACGGCGAGGCCATGTGGACGTTCGCCTCGATCGGCGCGAAGGTCGTCGTCGTCGACTGATCCCGGCGCGGGCGCCGCAGGACCGCCCGACCGTGTGGACGGCCCATGCCGTACGAGCACCTGCCGTTCGCTCGTACGGGTTACCGGACGGACCTCGTTTTACCGCGCGACCGTGGTGCACGGCGCGGCCTCGCTGGTGTGCACGACCGTGGTGCACCGCGCGGCCTCGCTGGTGTGAGCGACCGTGGTGCACGGTGCGGCCTCGCTGTTCGGCGCGACCGCGGTGCACCACGTCGCCTCGGCGTTCTGCGCGGCCTCGCCGTCCTACGCGGCCTCGCGCTGAACCGGGCCCTCCTGGTCGGCGTCAGGCTCGTCCTCCGCCGGCTCTCTCTCCCGTGGCGGGGTCGACACCGCGCTCGCGGCGGCACAGGACGCCAGCAGGTCACTCATCGAGATGCGCTCTTCCGCGCGCTCTGGCGTCGCCATGCATGCCTCCCGTAGGTTAGGTACACCTAACCAGCTCGTGCATCCATGTCACCACGGCTTGTACGGCCGATGCAACATCTTCCCGACACCTTGTCGGAACCTACGTACGTTCAGCCGAGCCGCAGGTCCTCGTCGGCCCACCGCGCGCCGATCCCGCGCAGGACGACCGTGCGCCGGTCGTCGTCCGTGTCGCCGACGACCCGGTGGATGAGGATGTGCAGCCGGTCGTCCGTCAGGTCCTCGACCTTGCCGTCGCCCCACTCCACGACGACCACCGATTCGGGCAGCGAGACATCCAGGTCGAGGTCCTCCATCTCGTCGAGGCCGCCGCCGAGGCGGTAGGCGTCGACATGGACCAGGGCGGGGCCGCCGACCAGGGAGGGGTGGACTCGGGCGATGACGAAGGTCGGGGAGGTGACGGCGCCGCGTACGCCGAGACCCTCCCCCAGGCCTCGGGTCAGCGTCGTCTTTCCTGCGCCGAGCTCACCGGTGAGCATGACGAGGTCGCCGGGGCGGAGAACTTTCGCGAGGCGGCGGCCGATCTCCCGCATCTGCTCGGGGGAGTCGACGTCGAGGGTCGCGGCGTTGAACGGTGCTTCCATACGGGCCAACTTAGCCGCTGGCCGAACCAGCCTTCGCCGCCGTGGACGGCACCGCACCGACACGGGCCAGGAGGTCCGCGAGGCGGTCCGTGACCGCCTCCGGGTGTTCCAGCATCACCAGGTGCCCGCCGTCCGGCACGATGACCAGTTCGCTGTCCGGCAGCAGATCGGCGATGGCCTCGGTGTGGGAGCTGGGCGTGACCAGGTCACGGTCGCCGGCGAGCGCCAGCGCCGGCACGTCACGGAAGACGGCGAGCGCGTCCGCCTTGTCGTGCTCGGCGAAGGCCGGGTAGAACTCGGCGACCACGTCGATCGGGGTCGACTCGATCATCCGCTCCGCGAACCGGGCGACCGCCGGATCCACGTCCTTCGAGGAGAAGGAGTACTTCTTGATCAGCCCGGCGAACAGGTCGGCGGTGGCCCTGCGGCCCCGCTCGACGAGCTCCGTCTGCGAGCCGAGCGCCTTCAGGACGCCGGGCAGCACCCGCCGCACCGCGTTGACGCCGGCCGTCGGCAGCCCGTAGTTCACCTCGCCCAGCCGGCCCGTGGAGGTGCCCACGAAGGCCACCCCGACGACGCGCTCACGGATCAGCTCGGGGTAGGCGTCGGCGAGCGCCATGATCGTCATGCCGCCCATCGAGTGCCCGACCAGGACCAGCGGCCCCTCGGGCGCGGCCGCGTCGATGACGGCCTTGAGGTCGCGGCCGAGCCGGTCGATGGAGACGGGCAGACCGTCGGGCCCGGACTGGGCGACCCCGCGGGCCGACCGTCCGTGGCTGCGCTGGTCCCAGTGGACGGTACGGACCAGGCCGCGCAGTGCCGCGCGCTGGAAGTGCCAGGAGTCCTGGCTGAGGCAGTAGCCGTGGCTGAAGACGACCGTGACGGGGGCGGGGGCCTTCCGGCCGAAGAGCCGCCGCTTGCGCGGGGCACTGCTCTCCGGGTCGACCTCGTCGATCTCGTAGTAGAGGGCGGTGGTGTCGTCGGCGATCGCCTTGCCGGGGGTGCCTCGCAGCGAGCCGTAGGGGGCGGAGGCGTCGAGGGCGAGCCTCGCCTTCTGGCGCATGCCGCGTCCGACGGTGAGCCGCTCCAGGGCGACGCCGGCCGCCGCGCCCGCGGCGAGGACGCCTATCGCGGCACCGGCGAACCCGGCGCGCCGCCAGTTGTCGGTGCTGGACTCGCTCACGTGCCGTTCTCCCTGTCTCTGTCTCGTCCGACCCGTTCAGCCGTGCTCTTCGTTCGGCTCGCGCTACCCGCTCAGGTCGTGCTGTCCGTTCAGGCCGTGCTACCCGTCCGGGTCGGGCTGTTCGCTCAGGTCGTGCTGTCCGTCTCGGGCTGCTCGTTCAGATAGACGCGCGGGACGCGCGCACCGATGCGCGTCACGATCTCGTACGCGATGGTGTCGGCGGCCTGCGCCCAGTCCTCGGCGGTCGGCTCCCCCCGGTCGCCGGGACCGAAGAGCAGGGCCTCGGCGCCGGCCTCGACGGTGTCGCCGTCCAGGTCGACCACGAACTGGTCCATGGCGACCCGGCCGGCCACCCGGCGGATCCGGTCGCCGACCAGGACCTGGCCCCGGCCGGAGGCGTGGCGCGGGATCCCGTCGGCGTATCCCAGCGGCACCAGACCGAGGTGGGTCTCGTGCTCGGTGACGTAGTGGTGTCCGTAGCTGACGCCGTGCCCGGCCGGGACCTGCTTGACCAGGGCGATGCTCCCGATCAACGACATGACCGGACGCAGACCGAAATCGGCCGGCGTGCCGAGCTCGGGGCTGGGCGAGACGCCGTACATGGCGATGCCCGGCCGTACGAGGTCGAAGTGGGTCTCGGGCAGCGTGAGGGTGGCCGGGGAGTTGGCGATGTGCCGGACCTCGGGCTCGACGCCGGCCTTCTCCGCGTACTCCAGCATCGTGCGGAAGACGTCGAGCTGGGAGGCGATGGAGGGGTGGCCGGGCTCGTCGGCGCAGGCGAAGTGCGACCAGAGTCCGGTGATCCGTACCAGGCCCTGGCTCTCGGCCTTCAGTGCCTCGCCGACGAGCTCGGGCCAGTCGGCGGGCTGGCAGCCGTTGCGGCCGAGACCGGTGTCGGCCTTGAGCTGGATACGCGCCCGCTTCCCCGTGGCGCGGGCGGCTTCGACGACCTCGCGCAGGGCCCACATGCCGCTGACGGACATGTCGAGGCCGGCCTCGATGCCGTCGGCCCAGGGGTCGCCCGGGGTCCAGAGCCAGCACAGGATCCGCACGTCCGTGATCCCGGCGGCGCGCAGGGCGAGCGCCTCGTGCGGGGTGGCCGTGCCGAGCCAGGTGGCGCCCGCGTCAAGGGCGGCGCGGGCGCAGCGGACGGCGCCGTGTCCGTACGCGTCCGCCTTGACCACGGCCATCACCTGGGCGTGGGGCGCGACGCGGGCGCGCAGCGTGCGGACGTTCGCACGCAGCGCGCCGAGGTCGATCTCGGCGCGGGCTCTGCGGGGCGGCGGTGTCTCAGTCATCGCGCCCAGTCTCTCAGGTGTCAGCTCCCGGGCCGCTTTCCCCAGATGTAGACCCGGTCACCCTTGCGCAGCACGTCCCAGAGTTTCTCGGCGTGGGCATGGCTGAGGTTGACGCATCCCCGGCTGCCGGTGGGCGTGGCGAGCTGGCCGTAGACGGCGTGGAAGGCCTGCCCACCGTCGAAGAACTGGGAGTAGGGCATGGGGGTGTTGTAGATGGTGGACCAGTGGTTCTTGTTGCGCCAGTAGATCTTCTTCCAGCCGGTACGGGTGCGGTAGCCGGGGCGGCCGCTGCGGATGTTGACCGGTCCGAAGGTGACCTTCTTGTTCTTCTGCACCCACATGAGCTCGCGGTCCAGGTCGACGCAGGCGACGGTCTCCTTCTTGACGGGGCACCTGCCGGCGGCGTTGGGGTTCTTGCGGGCGGCGAGGAGCTCGGCGCGGGCCCAGGTGACGGGGCCGGCGTACCCGTTGGCGGGCTTGATCTTCTCCTTGACCTGGAAGGCGCGGATCGCCGTGCAGTCGGCGGCGGACTGCTTGCCGTCGACGCGGAGCTTCAGCAGCCGCTCGACCTGGCGCTGGTGGCTGCCGGTCTTCGCGGTGCAGGCCGCCCCGATGGCGCCGCGGGGCATGTACTCGACGAGTTCGTCGACCTCGGCCGCGGGCTCGGGCACGTCCGGGGATCCGTCCCCCACCGTCTGGAGCGGGCGGCAGCACCTGGTCGGGGGTGTCCATGGGGTACTCGGACCGCCCGGCGCCGGGGACACCGGGGACGAGCACGTCCGCGGACGGGCCCGGTGGCGCCGGTTCGGCGAAGGCGGGCGAGAGGGGAAGTGCGGCGGCCGCCACGAGGAGGAGGGCGGTGCCGCTGAGCGTTGTCCGTCTGATCATCCGCCCATCACATCCGCGCCGTCCGTGCCCCGCCCGCCCGACACCACGCCTGGGCCCCTGGTTTCGCCCGACCGGGGGCATCGCCGGCGCCCACCGGCCCCGGGGTCCCGGCCGCCAGGACCCGCGGCCCGGGTCCGGGAGGCGGGGGACGCAGGGGCCGGGAGGGCGAGGCCGGGGCTCGCGGTCCTCGACGGGCGGAGCCGCGCCCCGACGCCCCCGGCCTCCCGTCGCCGCCGTGCGTCGAGCCCCACCGGCGGCCCACCGGAGCCCCACCTGTGTGTCCTCCCGAACCGGGCCCGGCCAGCTACGACGTGACGTCCCGCCACGCGCCCGCCAGCGCCCCCGCCACCTCTCCCGCGGTGATCGGCGCGCCGCCCGACACCCGGCGGGCCGCGAGGCCGTGCAGATAGGCGGCGGCCGAGCCCGCGTCGAGGGCCGGCAGGCCGGCGGCGAGCAAGGACCCCGCGAGGCCCGACAGCACGTCACCGCTGCCCGCCGTCGCCAGCCATGACGTGCCCGTGGGGTTCACCCGGACCGGCCCGCGTCCCCCGGCGTCCGCCACCAGCGTCGTCGAGCCCTTCAACAGCACCGTCGCCCCGTAGCGCGCCGCCAGTTCCCGTACCGCCGCCAGCCGCCCCGCTTCCACGGTCTCCCGGGCGACGCCCAGCAGCGCCGCCGCCTCCCCCGCGTGCGGGGTGAGCAGCGTCGGGGCCGTCCGGGCCCGGACGAGCTCCGCCGACAGGTCCCGCAGCCCGTCCGCGTCGACCAGCACCGGGACGTCCGAGGCGAGGACGTCGGACACCCCCGGGGCGTCGCCGAGCCCCGGCCCGACCACCCACGCCTGCACCCGTCCCGCCTTCGCCGGCGGCCCGGCGTGCACCAGCGTCTCCGGGAAGCGCGCGATCACCGCGTCCCCCGCCGGCCCCACGTACCGCACCGCCCCCGCGGAGCCGCCCAGCGCGCCCGCCACCGCGAGGACGGCCGCGCCCGGGTAGCGCGCGGACCCGGCGACCACGCCCACGACGCCCCGCCGGTACTTGTCGCTCTCCACCCCCGGTACGGGCAACAGCCGTGCCACGTCCTCGTGTTGGAGCGCCTGGAGCTCCGGCACGGAGGGCAGGAAGTCCTCCAGACCGATGTCGACGAGCCGTACCGCGCCCGCGTACTCCCGTGCCGGATCGATCAGCAGCCCCGGCTTGTACGCGCCGAACGTCACCGTCGCGTCGGCCCGCAGCACCTCCCCCGCCACCTCTCCCTTGTCCGCGTCCACCCCGCTCGGCAGGTCGACCGCGACGACGACCGCGTCCGAGCCGCGCGCCGCCCGGGCGACCGGGACCGCGTCCGGCCTCAGCCCGCCGCGCCCGCCGATGCCGGTGATCCCGTCCAGGACGAGATCGGCCGTGGCGAGCGGCTCGAAGGGATCCTCCGCGACTCGCCCGCCGGCCGCGCGCAGCGCCGCCAGCCCGCCCTCGTGGGCGCGCGAGCCGAGCAGGACGGCCGTCACGCCCGCCCCGCGCCGGGCGAGCCGCGCACCCGCGTAGAGGGCGTCGCCCCCGTTGTCCCCGCTGCCGACGAGCAGGACGACTCTCGCTCCGTAGACCCGGCCGCGGCCGAGGAGCGAGAAGCAGGCGGCTGCGAGGCCCGCCGCCGCCCGGCGCATGAGCGTGCCCTCCGGCAGACGGCTCATCAACTCGGCCTCGGCGGCCCGGACGGTCTCCACGCGGTAAGCGGTACGCATGCCCCGCAGTCTGCCGCACCGCCCAAGCCCGCGCGGGGAGGCGAGGATTGACGCCCTCAAGGGCGGCCCCTGCCCCCCGCGGCACGACGGGGCCCGTGGGCCTCGGCACCACCGGCCCCCGTCAGGCCTGAGCACCACCGGCCCCCGTCAGGCTGAGCACCACCGGCCCCCGCCGGGCCAGAGCACCACCGGCACCTCTCGGGCCCGGGGACCACCAGGGACCCGTCGGACCTGGCCACCACCGGACCCGTGGCCACGACGGGGCCCCGTCGGACCTGGCCACCACCGGGCCCGTGGACCTCGGCACCACCGGCACCCGCCCGGCCCGGGCACCACCGGCACCCCTCGGGCCCGAGCACAGGAGCCCGTCGGACCTGGCCACCACCGGACCCGTGGACCTCGGCACCACCGGCACCCGCCCGGCCCGGGCACCACCGGCACCCCTCGGGCCCGAGCACAGGAGCCCGTCGGACCTGGCAACCACCGGGCCCGTGGGCCTCGGCACCACCGGCACCCGCCCGGCCCGGGCACCACCGGCACCCCTCGGGCCCGAGCACGACCAGGAGCCCGTCGGACCTGGCCACCACCGGGCCGGTGGGCCTCAGCACCACCGGCGCCCGTCAGCCCCGGGCACCACCGCGGCCCGTCGGGCCCCCGGTGCGACGGCCCCCGCCCGCAGGGCGTACGGAGAGGTCTCAGCCCTCCGCGATCACCACCGCCGACGCCACGCCCGCGTCGTGGCTCAGCGACACATGCCACTGCCGCACCCCCAGCTCCGCCGCCCGCGCCGCCACCGTCCCGCGCACCCGCAGCCGGGGCTGCCCGCTCTCCTCGACGTACACCTCCGCGTCCGTCCAGTGCAGCCCCGCCGGGGCCCCGAGCGCCTTGGCCACCGCCTCCTTCGCGGCGAAACGGACGGCCAGCGAGGCGGGCCCGCGCCGTTCGCCGCTCGGCAGCAGCAGCTCGCGTTCGACGAAGAGCCGCTGGAGCAGCCCGGGGGTCCGCTCCAGCGAGGCCGCGAAGCGGTCCACCTCGGCCACGTCGATGCCCACCCCGATGATCATGCGTTCACTCCACGGTCACAGATTTCGCCAGGTTCCGCGGCTGGTCCACCTCGTTGCCGCGCGCCGTCGCCAGCTCGCAGGCGAAGACCTGCAGCGGCACGGTGGAGACCAGCGGCTGGAGCAGCGTAGGCGTTGCCGGGACACGGATGAGATGGTCGGCGTACGGGACGACGGTCTCGTCCCCCTCCTCCGCGATGACGATGGTCCGCGCCCCGCGCGCCCGGATCTCCTGGATGTTGGAGACGATCTTGTCGTGGAGGACGGACCGCCCCTGCGGAGACGGCACGACCACGACGACCGGCAGGTCCTCCTCGATCAGCGCGATCGGCCCGTGCTTGAGCTCCCCCGCGGCGAAGCCCTCGGCGTGCATGTACGCCAGTTCCTTCAGCTTCAGCGCACCCTCCAGGGCCACCGGATAGCCGACGTGCCGGCCGAGGAAGAGGACGGTGTTCTTGTGGGCGAGCGAGCGGGCCAGCGCGCGCACCGGCTCCATGGTCTCCAGGACGCGCTCGACCCCGTCGGCGCTGCGGGCGAGTTCACGGATCAGGGCGTGGATCTCGTCGCCCCACTTGGTGCCGCGGACCTGGCCGAGGTAGAGCGCCACGAGGTAGCAGGCGACGAGCTGGGTCAGGAAGGCCTTGGTCGACGCGACGGCGACCTCGGGGCCGGCGTGGGTGTAGAGGACGGCATCCGATTCCCGCGGGATCGTGGAGCCGTTCGTGTTGCAGATGGCGAGCACCTTCGCGCCCTGCTCCCGGGCGTGCCGCAGCGCCATCAGGGTGTCCATCGTCTCGCCGGACTGGGAGATGGCGATGACGAGGGTGCGCTGGCCGAGGATCGGGTCGCGGTAGCGGAACTCGCTGGCCAGCTCCACCTCGCAGGGGATCCTGGTCCAGTGCTCGATGGCGTACTTCGCGATCAGACCGGCGTGGAAGGCGGTGCCGCAGGCGATGATGACGACCTTGTCGGCCTCCCGCAGCACCGCGTCGGGGATGCGCACCTCGTCGAGCTTGAGGCGGCCCTCGGCGTCGATCCGCCCGAGGAGGGTGTCGGCGACGGCCTTGGGCTGCTCGGCGATCTCCTTGAGCATGAAGTAGTCGTAGCCGCCCTTCTCGGCGGCCGAGGCGTCCCAGTCCACGTGGTACGCCCGTACGTCGGCGGGGGCGCCGCCGAAGTCGGTGACCTCGACGCCCTCGCGGGACAGCTTCACCACCTGGTCCTGGCCCAGTTCGATCGCCGCTCGGGTATGGGCGATGAACGCGGCCACGTCCGAGGCGAGGAAGAACTCCCCCTCCCCCACGCCGACCACCAGCGGTGAGTTGCGGCGCGCGCCGACGACCACGTCGGGCTCGTCGGCGTGCACCGCGACCAGGGTGAACGCCCCGTCGAGGCGCCGGCACACGAGCCGCATCGCCTCCGCCAGGTCGCCGCAGGAGGAGAACTCCTCGGCGAGCAGATGGGCGACGACCTCGGTGTCCGTCTCGGACGCCAGGTCGTGGCCCCGCTCCTCCAGTTCGGCGCGCAGGGCGGCGAAGTTCTCGATGATGCCGTTGTGGACGACGGCAACGCGCCCCGCGTTGTCCAGATGCGGGTGCGCGTTGGCGTCGGTCGGCCCGCCGTGGGTGGCCCAGCGGGTGTGTCCGATGCCGGTGGCGCCGCTCGGCAGCGGCCGGTCCACCAGCTCCTTCTCCAGATTGACGAGCTTGCCCGCCTTCTTCGCCGCGGCCAGTCCTCCGTCGGAGAGCACCGCGACACCGGCCGAGTCGTAGCCCCGGTACTCGAGCCGCTTGAGACCCGCGATCACCACATCAAGCGCCGACTGCCCGCCGACGTAACCCACGATTCCGCACATGGCGGCAGCCTAAGGCCGAAGGGGGCCGGCGGCCCGGACTCAGCCGAGCTTGGCGGCCTGCGCGTCGACGACGGCCTTCGGCAGCTCCTTGACCTCGCCGCCGAGGCTGAGGGTGGAGAAGGACGCCAGCGTGTTGCCCTTGCGGAAGGCGACGACCTTGGTGACGAACGGCTCCCCGTCCATGTCGGTGGTGACGGTCCAGGCGAGCGCCTCGTCACCCGCGGAGACGGTCTCCGGGGCCACCTTGGTGATCTTCGTCTTCTCGCCGCCGCCGAGCAGAGTGAAGCCGCCCGCGCACTCCGAGCCCGCCTTCTTCAGCGAGCCGAACGCGTCCTGCGCCCCCGTCCCGTCGTACGAGCCGAGCGTCACGCTCGTCACCGGTGCGCTCAGCGCCCCCAGCGCCTCCTCCGGAGACGCCGTCGCGCCCGCGGTCTTCGGCACCTCGATCGCCTTGCGCTGTGCGGACGCGGCGGGGCTGCCGGTGGCGATGAAGGACATGGCGTCGGCGAGCGGCTTGCAGCCGGCCTTGTCGGTGGAGACGGCGCTGGACGGCACGACGTCCGCGGCCTTGGCCTTCTGCACCTGGTAACCCTTGAGGTCGGCCTGCTCGACGATCAGCTTCTCCAGCTCTGCGGCCGACAGCGCCTCGGCGGCGGGCGCGGCGGACGCGGAGGCGGAGGCCTTGCCCTTGTCCTTCGCCGTGTCGTCGCTCTTCTCTGCGCCGCCACAGGCGGTGAGCAGCAGCGCGACGGAGGCGGCGGTGGCAACGGCCGCGGTGGTCCTCATGGACGTACGCATCAGACGGGTCTCTCTGTTCTCTCCTGCCGCCCCAGGGGCGGCCTCCCCCCGCGTGAAATCCGGAGCCCACGCGGCAACCTGCATGATCGCCCCAGGAGCCGGGACCGACAAACCGGTTTCCCGCGTGACCGACCCCACCCCCCACAACCCTCCCCGACCCCCGACAATGGCGGTGTGATCACTTCGCCACCACGAGGCGCCCCGGGCAACGGCAACGCCAAGGGGAACGGCAACGGCCCGCGCCGGCCCGAGGCCACCCCGTACGTCGACCTCACCCGGGCCGAGTGGAGTGCGCTGCGCGACAAGACGCCGCTGCCCCTCTCCGCCGACGAGGTCGAGCGGCTGCGCGGTCTCGGCGACGTCATCGACCTCGACGAGGTCCGGGACATCTATCTGCCGCTGTCCCGCCTGCTCAATCTGTACGTCCAGGCGACCAGCGGCCTGCGCGGCGCGCTGAACACCTTCCTCGGGGAGCGGGCCGAGCAGCGCGGCACCCCCTTCGTCATAGGGGTCGCCGGTTCGGTCGCGGTCGGGAAGTCCACCGTCGCCCGCCTTCTGCAGGCGCTGCTCGCCCGCTGGCCCGAGCACCCGCGCGTGGAGCTGGTCACCACCGACGGGTTCCTGTACCCCATGGAGGAGCTCAAGGCGCGCGGGCTGCTGTCTCGCAAGGGCTTCCCGGAGTCGTACGACCGCCGGGCGCTGACCCGGTTCGTCGCCGACATCAAGGCCGGGAAGGAGGAGGTCACCGCCCCGGTCTACTCCCACCTGATCTACGACATCGTGCCGGGCGAACGGCTCGTCGTCCGCCGCCCCGACATCCTGATCGTCGAGGGGCTCAACGTCCTCCAGCCGGCGCTGCCCGGCAAGGACGGCCGCACCCGGGTCGGTCTCGCCGACTACTTCGACTTCTCGGTGTACGTGGACGCCCGGCCCGAGGACATCGAGCAGTGGTACCTCAACCGTTTCCGCAAGCTGCGCGAGACGGCGTTCCAGAACCCCTTCTCGTACTTCCAGCGCTACACCCAGGTCTCCGAGGAGGAGGCGCTGGACTACGCGCGCACGATGTGGCGGACCATCAACAAGGTGAACCTGCTGGAGAACGTGGCTCCGACGCGGGGCCGCGCGACGCTCGTCGTCCGCAAGGGACCCGATCACAAGGTCCAGCGCCTCAGCCTCCGTAAGCTCTGAGGATGCTGCATCTGCGGATCATCGTCCCTTCCCCACGCACGGAGGAAGCGGTCCGGCTCATCGAGAAGACGGTCGGCACCGCCCATGTGGTCGTCCTGGCCGGGGCCGCCCGCGACCCCGTCGGCGACCTCGTGCTGTGCGATGTCGCGCGCGAGGCCGCTGACGAACTGCTCCACGAGCTCTGTGAGTTGAAGATCGATCAGGAGGGTTCGATCGCGGTCGAGAACATCGACCTCTCCCTGTCGAAGCGCGCGGACGAGGCCGAGGAGGAGGCTCCGGGAGAGGCCGCGGACGCGGTGCTCTGGGAGCAGCTGGCCGAGGCGACCCACGAGGAGTCCACCCTCTCGATCACCTACTGCGCGTTCATGATCCTCGCGACGATGATCGCCGCCTGCGGTGTCGTCCTGGACAACGCGATCCTGATCGTGGGCGCGATGGCGGTCGGCCCGGAGTTCGGCCCGCTCGCCGGCGTCTGTACGGGTGTGGTGCGGCGGGCCCCGAAGCTCGCCGTCCGCTGCCTGCTCGCCCTGCTGATCGGTTTCGCGGCGGCGATGGCGGCCACCACCGTCTTCAGTCTGGGGATGGACGCGCTGGACCTGTTCAGCAGGGAGCAGCTCGACAACCCCCGGCCCAACACCAGCTTCATCTGGCAGCCGGACCCGTTCTCGTTCGTCGTGGCCGTGCTCGCGGGGGTGGCCGGCGTTCTCTCCCTGACGTCTTCGAAGTCCGGGGCGCTGGTGGGCGTCGCGATCTCGGTGACGACGGTCCCCGCGGCCGCGAACGCCGCTGTGGCCCTCAGTTACGGGGAGTTCGCGCAGATGTGGGGCTCGGCGGAACAGCTGCTGCTGAACCTGCTCGGCATCATGCTGGCGGGCGTGCTGACGCTGTACGGCCAGATGCTGCTGTGGCGGACCAAGCGCGGCCGGTGGGTCCGGCCCGGCAGACGCTGACATGTCTCGGCCCCGCCGTCCGGAGTCCCGGGCGGCGGGGCCGACGTGTGGTCGGTTCGGCTAGCCGAGCGCGGACTTCACCACGTCGGCGAGCCGTCCCGCCACCGAGCGCGCCTGTTCGATGTCGGCGGCCTCCACCATCACGCGTACCAGCGGCTCCGTCCCGGAGGAGCGCAGCAGCACGCGGCCGGTGGTGCCCAGCTCGCGCTCGGCCTCGGTGACCGCGGCGGCCAGCTCGCCCGAGGTCGTCACGCGCGACTTGTCGACGTCCGGCACGTTGATGAGCACCTGGGGCAGACGCTCCATCACACCGGCCAGCTCGGCGAGGGACTTGCCCGTCGCGGTGAGCCGCGCCGCCAGCATCAGGCCGGTCAGGGTGCCGTCGCCGGTGGTGGCGTGGTCGAGCACGATGACGTGCCCGGACTGCTCGCCGCCCAGCGCGTACCCGTGCTCCTTCATGGATTCCAGGACGTAGCGGTCGCCGACCGCCGTCTGCACCAGCCGCAGCCCCTCCCGCTCCATGGCGAGCTTGAAGCCGAGGTTGGACATCACGGTCGCGACAACGGTGTCGCCGCGCAGCGTTCCGGCCTCACGCATGGCGAGGGCGAGCACGGCGAGGATCTGGTCGCCGTCGATCTCGTTGCCGGCGGCGTCGACGGCGAGGCAGCGGTCCGCGTCGCCGTCGTGGGCGATGCCGAGGTCCGCGCCGTGCTCGACGACGGCGGCCTTGAGCAGGTCCAGGTGGGTGGAGCCGCAGCCGTCGTTGATGTTCAGGCCGTCGGGGGCCGCGCCGATCGTGACGATTTCCGCGCCGGCCCGCGAGAACGCCTCGGGCGACACGCGAGCGGCGGCGCCGTGTGCCTCGTCGAGAACGACCTTGAGCCCGTCGAGCCGGTTCGGCAGGACGGCGATGAGGTGGGCGACGTACTTGTCGAAGCCCTCGTCGTAGTCGCGGACCCGGCCGACACCGGCGCCGGTCGGCCGCTGCCACGGGGCGCCGGTGCGGTGCTCCTCGTAGACGGACTCGATCCGGCCCTCCAGCTCGTCGGCGAGCTTGTGGCCGCCGCGGGCGAAGAACTTGATGCCGTTGTCGGGCATGGCGTTGTGGCTGGCGGAGAGCATCACGCCGAGGTCGGCGCCGAGCGCTCCGGTGAGATACGCCACAGCCGGGGTGGGCAGCACGCCGACGCGCAGGACGTCGACCCCCGCGCTCGCGAGGCCCGCCACGACGGCGGCCTCCAGGAACTCTCCCGACGCACGCGGGTCGCGCCCGACCACCGCGGTCGGCCGATGGCCCTCGAAGGTACCCGCCTCGGCGAGCACGTGCGCCGCCGCGACCGACAGGCCGAGCGCGAGCTCCGCCGTCAGATCCGCGTTGGCAACACCGCGCACACCGTCTGTGCCGAAGAGTCGTCCCACAGCTGTCCTCCGAAACTGCTCCGAAAGTGCGATCCCCTGACCACGTGATGCCCGTTTTTACGCGCAAGCCGCCCAGAAAGGGCCCAGGGGGAGGAAAAGACGTACGCCCCGGCAGCACGGGCAGTGCCGCCGGGGCGTACGTGCAAAGCAGGTCGAGCAGGCGATTAACGCTTGCTGTACTGCGGGGCCTTACGGGCCTTCTTGAGACCGGCCTTCTTGCGCTCGACCGCACGGTCGTCGCGGGAGAGGAAGCCGGCCTTCTTCAGCGCCGGGCGGTTGTTCTCGACGTCCGCCTCGTTCAGCGCACGGGCCACGCCGAGGCGCAGGGCGCCGGCCTGGCCGGAGACGCCGCCACCCGAGATGCGGGCGATGATGTCGTAGCGGTTGTCGAGCTCGAGCACCTTGAAGGGCTCGTTGACTTCCTGCTGGTGCACCTTGTTCGGGAAGTAGTCCTCGAGGGTGCGACCGTTGATCTTCCACTTGCCGGTGCCCGGAACGATCCGGACGCGGGCAATGGCGTTCTTGCGACGGCCCAGGCCGGCAGCCGGCTGCGGGTCGCCGAAGCGGGAAGCCAGGGACTCGGTGGTGTACTCGCCCTCGACGGGGACCTCGGACTCGAAGGTGGTGACCTCCGCGTAGGTCTCCTCGCCCTCAACGCCCTCGACGGGGGTCTCAACAGTGGTCTCGGCCACGATTCTCCTCAGATTTCTTTCGTTCTTAGGGGGTGTGGCCGGAACTACTGCGCGACCTGGGTGATCTCGAACGGGACCGGCTGCTGGGCAGCGTGCGGGTGGTTCTCGCCCGCGTAGACCTTCAGCTTCGAGAGCATCTGACGGCCGAGGGAGTTCTTGGGGATCATGCCCTTGATGGCCTTCTCGACGGCCTTCTCGGGGTTCTTGTCCAGCAGCTCGTCGTAACGGACGGAGCGCAGACCGCCCGGGAAGCCGGAGTGGCGGTACGCCAGCTTCTGGGTCTTCTTGTTGCCGGACAGGTGGACCTTGTCAGCGTTGATGATGATGACGAAGTCGCCCATGTCCATGTGGGGGGCGTAGACGGGCTTGTGCTTGCCTCGCAGGAGGTTCGCAGCCGTAGTCGCCAGACGTCCCAGGACAACGTCCTGAGCGTCGATGATGTGCCACTGGCGAGTGACATCGCCGGGCTTGGGGCTGTACGTACGCACTTCGTAGCCTTCGCTTCTTCAGTGGATGGAGTCCAGACACACCTGAAGCGATCATGCAGCTGGGGCCTGCACTGCCGGGACACTGCCCGTATGCGAGCCACTGGTAACTGCTCCAGGGAACCAGCGTAAGGGCCCTTCGCGTGAGAACGACGAAGCCAATACGCATAACAAACCGCAACAGTACCCGCGCCACCCCGGACGGGTCAAAACGCCGCGAGGCCCCAGGTCACCGCACCCGCTCGACCCGCCGCTCGTCCCAGACCGGCTCGCTGGTCTCCCGTACGACCCCGTCCGAGCCGAAGACCAGGAAGCGGTCGAAGGTCTTGGCGAACCACCGGTCGTGCGTGACCGCCAGCACGGTCCCCTCGTACGACTCCAGACCGTCCTGAAGGGCCTCGGCCGACTCCAGGTCCAGGTTGTCCGTCGGCTCGTCCAGCAGCAGCGCCGTCGTGCCGGACAGCTCCAGGAGCAGGATCTGGAAACGGGCCTGCTGGCCGCCGGAGAGCTTCTCGAAGGGCTGGTCGCCCTGCCCCTCCAGCTCGTACCGGCGCAGCACCGACATCGCCCCGCCCCGGTCCTTGGCGTGCTCCGTCCACAGGATGTCCACGAGGGTCCGCCCCTGCAGCTCCGGGTGGGCGTGGGTCTGGGCGAAGTGGCCCGGCACGACCCGGGCGCCCAGCTTCCACGTGCCCGTGTGCGCCACCGAGGGATCCCCGGCGAGCAGCCGCAGGAAGTGCGACTTGCCCGAGCCGTTCGAACCGAGGACGCCGATCCGCTCCCCGTAGAAGATCTCCAGCGAGAACGGCTTCATCAGCCCGGTCAGCTCAAGGTTCTCGCAGGTCACCGCCCGTACACCGGTCCGCCCGCCGCGCAGCCGCATCCGGATGTCCTGCTCGCGCGGAGGCTCCGGCGGCGGACCGGCCTCCTCGAACTTCCTCAGCCGGGTCTGCGCCGCCGCGTACCGGGAGGCCATGTCGTGGCTGACCGACGCCGCCTGCCGCAGGTTGAGGACCAGCTTCTTCAGCTGGGCGTGCTTCTCCTCCCAGCGCCGCTTCAGCTCCTCGAAGCGGGCGAACCGCTCCCGCCGCGCCTCGTGGAAGGTGTCGAAGCCGCCGCCGTGCACCCAGACGTCGGACCCGGCCGGACCCGGCTCGACCGCGACGATCTTCTGGGCGGCCCGGGCCAGCAGCTCCCGGTCGTGGGAGATGAAGAGCACGGTCTTACGGGTCTCCCGCAGCCGCTCCTCCAGCCACCGCTTGCCGGGGACGTCGAGGTAGTTGTCCGGCTCGTCCAGGAGCAGCACCTCGTCGGTGCCCCGCAGCAGGGACTCCAGGACCAGCCGCTTCTGCTCACCGCCGCTGAGCGTGCGCACCTCGCGGAACTGCGCCTTCTCGTACGGGACGCCGAGAGCGGCCGTGGTGCACATGTCCCAGACGGTCTCGGCCTCGTACCCCTGGACCTCCGCCCAGTCGCTGAGGGCCTGCGCGTACTTCATCTGCGCGGCCTCGTCGTCGACCGTCATGATCAGGTGCTCGGCCTCGTCGACCGCCTTCGCGGCCTCGCGGATCCGCGGCTGCGCGGCCGAGACGAGCAGGTCACGGACCGTACGGTCGTCCCGCACCGAGCCCACGAACTGCGGCATCACGCCGAGACCGCCGCTGACGGTGACCGTCCCGCCGTGCGGCTGGAGCTCACCGGCGATCATCCGCAGGAGCGTGGTCTTCCCGGCGCCGTTGGCCCCGACGAGGGCCACCACCGCGCCCTCTCCCACCCGGAAGGAGGCATCAGCCAGAAGCACCCTCCCGTCGGGAAGGTAGTACTCCAGATGCGCGGCCTCGACATGTCCCATGCTGCGCATTGTCGCCGCCCGCACCGCTTGTTCCCAACCGGATTAGGATGCGCGGCATGAGCTTTGGGGGACCGCAGTGGCCGCAGGAGCCGCAGCAGCACGGACAGCAGCACGGACAGCAGCAGCCGTACGGACAGCAGCCGAACCCGTTTCCGGGGGCACAGGCGCCGGACACACCCGACTGGGGTGCCCTCGCCGACGCCTCGGCGGCAGGCCGGCGGCGCAAGCGCTGGCTGATCGTCGGCGGCGGCGCGCTCGCGACGCTCGCGGTCGGCGCGATCGTCGCCACCGCGGTGGTGAGCGGCGGCGACGGCGACGACACGGCCAAGAACGGCTCGGTCACCCCCACCGGCTCCACGGCCCCCAGTGACTCCCCCACGCCCGAGCCGACGTTCTCCTCCGTGGCTCCGCCGCCCCCGCCGAACCCCAAGGACTTCATCTCCAACGAGACGAAGGACAAGGCCCCGCTCAGCGCCGAGGGCCTCTTCCCGGGCAAGAAGCTGACCATGAGCGGCCGCGCGTACACCAAGGGCGCGACCTCCTCCACCACCGACTGCGCGAGCGTCGCCCAGGGCGCGCTCGGCTCGATCCTGAAGAAGAACGGCTGCGACCGTGTGCTGCGGGCCACCTATGTGAAGGACGGCGTCGCGATCACGGTCGGCGTGGCCGTCTTCTCCACGGAGGCGGAGGCGTCGAGCGCCAAGGTTCAGGCCAAGGGCGGTATCGCACCGCTCGCCGGGTCGGGGGTGGCCGACTTCTGCCGCGCGACCGTCTGTCTGCGGCGCTCCAACTCGATCGGCCGGTACGCCTACTTCACCCAGGCCGGCTTCACCGACGGCAAGAAGGTCACCGAGTCGGACAGGGCGATCTACCAGGCCAGCGACGACCTGGGCACCTTCACCTTCAACCAGATCTACACCCGCGGCCGCACCCAGGCCTCAGCAGCAGCCGGCGCTCCCGGGGAGTGACCGCCTGTTCCTGGCCTCCAGGTTGCGGGCGGCCAGGAGCTCGTCGGCCGGGTAGCCGACCTCTTCGAGGGTGAGCCCGTGCGGGCGTACGACATGCACGGCCGAGTCACGGACGCCCGCCGCGAGCACCTTCGCGGGCCACTCGACGGGGCGGTGCCCGTCGCCGACGAAGAGCAGCGCGCCGACGAGCGAGCGGACCATGTTGTGGCAGAAGGCGTCGGCCTTCACGGTCGCTTCGAGGATGCCGCCGGGGCGGCGCTCCCAGCGCAGCTCCTGGAGCGTGCGGATGGTGGTGGCGCCCTCGCGCTTCTTGCAGTAGGCGGCGAAGTCGTGTTCGCCGACGAGTCGCTCGGCGGCGGCGTTCATGGCGTCCATGTCGAGGGACCAGTCGTGCCACAGGACATGGCCGCGCAGGAGCGGGTCGACGCCGCCGGGGTTGTCGGTGACGCGGTAGGCGTAGCGGCGCCAGATGGCGGAGAAGCGGGCGTTGAAGCCGCTGGGGGCCTCGGTGAGCTTCCACACCCGTACGTCGTGCGAGAGCCGCCCGGCGAGGCGCCGCAGGAGCTTGTCCTGGTGCTCGGCCCACAGCTCGACGGGCAGATCGACATGGGCGACCTGCCCGCGCGCGTGCACCCCGGAGTCGGTCCGGCCGGCGACGGTCAGCTCGTACGTCTCCTTGGACCGGGTCACGGTCCGCAGGGCGTCCTCGATGTCGCCCTGGACGGTGCGCTGCCCGCGGGCCTGCTTGGCCCAGCCGGAGAAGTCCTTGCCGTCGTAGGACAGGTCGAGCCGGATGCGTACGAACCCGGCCTGCACGTCGTCGCTCACGCGCTGAATCCTCTCAATACCCTCTGCGTACGGGAGCGGGCCCGTACCCCAGGGGTACGGGCCCGCCCACGAGAAAAACGGAAGAACGCTTACGCGTCCTTCGCCTCCTCGGCCGGAGCCTCGGCGGCGTCCTCGGCCTTGGTCTCCTCGACCTTGGCCTCGTCAGCCTCCTTGACCGCACGCTTGGTGGCGGCCTCGGCCTCGGCGACGGTCGCCTTCTTGGCGATCTCGCCCTCGACCAGCTCGATCACGGCCATCGGGGCGTTGTCGCCACGACGGTTGCCGATCTTGGTGATACGGGTGTAGCCACCCGGGCGCTCGGCGTAGCGCGGGGCGATCTCGGTGAAGAGGGTGTGGACGATGCCCTTGTCGGTGATCGTCTGCAGCACCAGGCGACGGTTGTGGATGTCGCCCTTCTTCGCCTTGGTGATCAGGCGCTCGGCGACCGGACGCAGGCGGCGGGCCTTGGCCTCGGTCGTGGTGATGCGGCCGTGCTCGAAGAGCGACTTCGCCAGGTTGGCAAGCAGCAGACGCTCGTGAGCGGCGCTGCCGCCGAGGCGGGCACCCTTGGTGGGACGCGGCATGGTGTTTCTCCTTGTGATCTGCATCGGCCGTGTGAGGTACCGGTGTCAGTGTCCGTGCGGGCGTCTGCCCGACGGAGATCCGGCCGAAGCCGGAAACCCGGGCCGCGAGGCCCGGAGGTCTTTCGTCGCCGGGCTCGTGCCCAGCGGTCCCGGGGCCGGAGCCCCGGAGATGATGCAGCGCGCGGCGGTGACACCGCTGCGCACCCCGGCGGAGGCCAGGGGGTCCGGGCCGCGAGGCCCGGAGGTCTTTCGTCGCCGGGCTCGCGCCCAGCGGTCCCGGGGCCGGAGCCCCGGAGATCGTACGGCGCGCGGCCGTGAGACCGCTGCACACCCCCGCCCGGAGGCCAGGGGGTCCGGGCCGTGAGGCCCGGGGGGTCAGGCACGGGCCGCCGGGCCCGTCCCCGTCCCCGGCCCGGAGGACGGGGGTCCGGGGCGAAGCCCCGAGGTGTCACCGCGGCGGGCCGGGTCCCCGGAGGGGCCCGGCCCGCCGGGGGCGACTAGTACTGCTCGGTCTCGACGAAGCCCGCGTCCGCGTCGTCGTCGGCGCCGAAGGCGTCGGCGGCGGCGGTCGGGTCGAATCCGGGCGGGCTGTCCTTGAGGGCCAGGCCCATGCCGGCCAGCTTCGCCTTGACCTCGTCGATCGACTTCGCACCGAAGTTGCGGATGTCGAGCAGGTCGGCCTCGGAGCGCGCCACGAGCTCACCCACGGAGTGGATGCCCTCACGCTTGAGGCAGTTGTACGAACGAACGGTGAGCTCGAGCTCCTCGATCGGCAGCGCCAGGTCGGCGGCGAGGGCGGCGTCCGTCGGGGACGGGCCCATGTCGATGCCCTCGGCGTCGATGTTGAGCTCGCGCGCCAGACCGAACAGCTCGACCAGGGTCTTGCCGGCGGACGCCATGGCGTCACGCGGGCGCATGGCCTGCTTGGTCTCGACGTCGACGATCAGCTTGTCGAAGTCGGTGCGCTGCTCGACACGGGTCGCCTCGACCTTGTACGTGACCTTGAGCACCGGCGAGTAGATGGAGTCGACCGGGATACGGCCGATCTCCTGGCCCACCTGCTTGTTCTGCACGGCGGAGACGTAGCCGCGACCGCGCTCGACGGTCAGCTCCATCTCCAGCTTGCCCTTGCCGTTGAGCGTGGCGAGGACAAGGTCGGGGTTGTGCACCTCGACACCGGCCGGCGGGGCGATGTCGGCGGCGGTGACCAGACCCGGGCCCTGCTTGCGCAGGTACATCACGACCGGCTCGTCGTGCTCCGAGGAGACGACCAGCTGCTTGATGTTCAGGATGAGGTCGGTGACGTCCTCCTTGACGCCCGGCACGGTGGTGAACTCGTGCAGGACACCGTCGATGCGGATGGACGTGACCGCCGCACCCGGGATCGAGGAGAGGAGCGTACGGCGGAGGCTGTTGCCGAGCGTGTAGCCGAAGCCCGGCTCCAGCGGCTCGATGACGAACCGCGAACGGAATTCGTCGACGACCTCTTCGGTCAGCGAAGGACGCTGAGCGATCAGCATGGTGTGTGTTCCTTCAGTCGTGGACGCCCACTATTTGACGCCCGACAGGTACTGCTCGTACTGCAAGGGTACGGGCGGCACGGCCCCCGAAGGGGTCGTACCGCCCGGACACTCAGACCGTCACCGGTCGTGCGTCAGACGCGACGACGCTTCGGCGGACGGCAGCCGTTGTGCGGCGTGGGGGTGACGTCCTGGATCGAACCGACCTCGAGGCCCGTGGCCTGGAGGGAACGGATCGCGGTCTCGCGGCCGGAGCCCGGACCCTTGACGAAGACGTCGACCTTGCGCATGCCGTGCTCCTGCGCGCGGCGAGCGGCCGACTCGGCGGCCATCTGCGCGGCGAACGGGGTCGACTTGCGCGAGCCCTTGAAGCCGACGTGGCCGGCGGAGGCCCAGGAGATCACGTTGCCCGAGGGGTCCGTGATCGAGACGATCGTGTTGTTGAACGTGCTCTTGATGTGCGCGTGGCCGTGAGCGACGTTCTTCTTTTCCTTGCGGCGCACCTTCTTGGCAGCGCCCTGACGACCCTTGGGGGGCATCTATATCTCCTACGGGAGGTGGTCGGTCCTACAGCGAAGACCGTGTGGTCAAGCGTCCGCTGAGGACTACTTCTTGCCCGGCTTCTTCTTACCGGCGATGGCGCGACGCGGGCCCTTGCGGGTACGAGCGTTGGTGCTGGTGCGCTGACCGTGGACCGGCAGGCCACGACGGTGGCGGATGCCCTGGTAGCAGCCGATCTCGATCTTGCGGCGGATGTCGCCCTGGATCTCGCGGCGGAGGTCACCCTCGGTCTGGAGGTTGGCATCCACGTACTCGCGGATCTTGACCAGGTCCTCTTCGGCCAGGTCACGAACGCGGGTGTTCGGGTTCACGCCGGTGGAGGTGAGGATCTCCTTGGACCGGGTGCGCCCGATACCGAAGACGTAGGTGAGTGCGATCTCCACACGCTTTTCGCGCGGGATGTCGACACCGGAAACGCGTGCCATGCAATGGCTCCTGTGTGTTCGGGGGTCTTCCGCAAAGCCGCTCCCGACCGCCGACCCCTCTGATTTCAAAGAAGTGGTACGTCCGGGTCCCCGGCCCCCGCCGGAGGTGTCGTCAGCCGTTCAGAACGGCCCGACGGACTCTGCGTATGTACGTGTGTTGCGTCGCGCGAAGAACTGCGAGAATTGCAGGTCGGTCGGCGTGCGTCAGCCCTGGCGCTGCTTGTGGCGCAGGTTGTCGCAGATGACCATGACCCGACCGTGACGGCGGATCACCTTGCACTTGTCGCAGATCTTCTTGACGCTCGGCTTGACCTTCATGTGTCTGAGGTTCTCCGGGTCAGTGCCACCACCCGCGCGGGAGCGCGGAGTGCGGGCAAGATCTACTTGTAGCGGTAGACGATCCGGCCACGCGTCAGGTCGTACGGAGAGAGCTCCACGACGACCCGGTCGTCCGGAAGGATTCGGATGTAGTGCATCCGCATCTTGCCGGAGATGTGCGCGAGGACCTTGTGACCGTTCTGGAGCTCCACCTTGAACATGGCGTTCGGGAGGGACTCGATCACGGTGCCCTCGATTTCGATGGCACCTTGCTTCTTGGCCACGCTTCGCCTTTCGAATCGGCTACCTTGATCGACTCTCGATCCGCGTGAGGACACACGGGTACACGAGAGCCGACGCATCAGTCTACGTCAGGCCCCTGGAAAAGACGAATCCGGGAAGAATGCCCACTCCGGATGATCCTTACGCAAGGAGCCGCGCCGCAGTACAGGCCCCACTAGGCCAAGGGATCCGGCGCCGCCGTCACGCCCAGGTCCCGCTACGCCAAGGGATCCGGCGCCGCCGTCACGCCCAGGTCCCGCTACGCCAAGGGATCCGGCGCCGCGGTGACGCCCAGTTCCGCCAGCTTCGCCTTGCCGCCGTCCGGGGAGGTCAGGACCAGCGGGCCGGCCACCGTGAGGGCCACCGAGTGCTCCCAGTGGGAGGACCAGGTGCCGTCCGTCGTGATGACCGTCCAGTCGTCCTTGAGGACCTCCGTGTGCGGCGTGCCGAGGGAGACCATCGGCTCGATCGCCAGGCAGAAGCCGGGGACCAGCTTCGGGCCCTTGCCGCGCTTGCGGGAGACGTAGTTCAGCAGGTGCGGGTCCATGTGCATCTCGGTGCCGATGCCGTGGCCGCCGTAGTCCTCGACGATGCCGTACTTGCCGCCGCCCGGCTTCGGCTGCCGACGGATGTACGTCTCGATCGCGCGCGAGATGTCGACCAGCCGGTTGCCGTTCTTCATCGCGGCGATGCCGGCCCACATCGACTCCTCGGTCACCCGGGAGAGCTCGATCAGCTCAGGAGCGTGCCCCGTGCCCACGAACGCCGTGTACGCCGCGTCCCCGTGCCAGCCGTCGACGATCGCGCCGCAGTCGATCGAGATGATGTCCCCGTCCTTGAGGACCGTCTTCTCGTCCGGGATGCCGTGGACGACGACCTCGTTCACCGAGGTGCAGATCGTCGCGGGGAAACCGCCGTACCCGAGGAAGTTCGACTTCGCGCCGTGGTCCGCGATCACCTTCCGCGCGACCTCGTCCAGGTCCTTCGTCGTGGCGCCCGGCACGGCCGCCTCGCGGGTCGCCGCGTGGATGGCCGCGACGACCAGCCCCGCCTCGCGCATCTTCGCGATCTGCTCGGGGGTCTTGATCTGCACCATCGCCGCGGGGGCCTTTCCTTCGGATACGGGGAACAGAACAACGATACGGCCGCGGCGCCCCCGAGGGGCACCGCGGCCGTATCCGTACAAGCAGGGTGAGCGTCAGCTCTTCTTCAGCGCCGCCATCGCGCGTCCGGTGACCTCGTCCACCTTGCCGAGCGCCGAGATCGTCACGACCAGGTTCTGCGCCCGGTAGTAGTCGATGATCGGCTCGGTCTGCGTGTGGTAGACCTCCAGGCGCCGGCGGACGGTCTCCTCGGAGTCGTCGTCGCGCTGGTAGAGCTCGCCGCCGCACACGTCACACACGCCCTCGGCCTTCGGCGGGGTGTACGTGACGTGGAAGACGTGCGCGCTGTCGTTGCGGCAGATGCGGCGACCCGCGATCCGCTTGACGACCTCGTCCTCGGGGACCTCCAGGTCCAGGACCGCGTCCAGCTGCATGTCCTCGGCCTTGAGGACCACGTCCAGCGCCTCGGCCTGGGCCACGTTGCGCGGGAAGCCGTCGAGCAGGAAGCCGTTCGCGGCGTCGGCCTGCTCCATACGGTCCTTGGCCATCCCGATGGTGACCTCGTCGGGCACCAGGTCACCGGCGTCCATGAACGCCTTGGCCTTGAGGCCCAGCTCCGTGCCCTGACTGATGTTGGCGCGGAACAGGTCGCCCGTGGAGATGTGCGGGATGTCCAGGTTCTTGGCAAGGAACGCGGCCTGCGTACCCTTGCCGGCCCCGGGCGGTCCGACGAGGACGATTCGCATCAGCGGAGGAACCCTTCGTAATTGCGCTGCTGGAGCTGGCTCTCGATCTGCTTCACGGTCTCCAGCCCCACACCCACGATGATGAGGATGCTCGTCCCACCGAAGGGGAAGTTGGCATTGGCGCCGCCGAAGCCTGCCAACGCCATCGTCGGCACAAGAGCGATCAGACCCAGATACAGCGAGCCCGGCCAAGTGATCCGGTTGAGCACGTAGCTCAGATACTCGGCAGTAGGTCGACCAGCCCGGATACCCGGGATGAAGCCACCATACTTCTTCATGTTGTCCGCGACTTCCTCGGGGTTGAACGAGATCGCCACATAGAAGAAGGCGAAGAACACGATCAGGAGGAAGTACGTAGCGATGTAGTAGGGGTGGTCACCCTTGACGAAGTGGGCTTCGATCCAGGTCTTCCACCCTGCGGTGGAGTTCGAGAACTGGGCGATCAACGCCGGGATGTAGAGCAGCGACGAGGCGAAGATGACAGGAATCACACCTGCCTGGTTCACCTTGAGCGGGATATAAGTGGACGTTCCGCCGTAGGACCTGCGGCCGATCATCCGCTTCGCGTACTGCACCGGGATGCGGCGCTGGGCCTGCTCGACGAAGACGACGAGGCCGACCATCGCGAATCCGACCAGGATCACGGTGCCGAACTCGATCCAGCCGTCGGCCAGGTCGCCCTCGACCTTGATCTTCCACAGGGCGCCCGGGAAGCCGGCGGCGATCGAGATGAACATCAGGATCGACATGCCGTTGCCGATGCCGCGGTCGGTGACGAGCTCACCGAGCCACATGACGACGGCGGTGCCCGCGGTCATGGTGACGACCATGGTCGCGGTCGCGAAGATCGACTGGTCGGGAACGACCTGGTTCGCCACCGTGCAGCCGCTGAAGAGCGCACCGGTGCGAGCTGTCGCCACGAGGCCGGTGCCCTGGAGGACGGCGAGCGCGATCGTCAGGTACCGCGTGTACTGCGTGATCTTGGCGGTGCCGGACTGTCCCTCCTTCTTGAGGGCCTCCAGGCGCGGAATCACGACGGTCAGCAGCTGCAGGATGATGCTCGCCGTGATGTACGGCATGATGCCGAGCGCGAAGATGGTGATCTGCAGCAGCGCTCCGCCGCTGAACATGTTCACCAGGCCGAAAAGCGAATTACTGCCCTGGCTCGCCTGGTCCACACACTGCTGGACGGCCTTGTAACTGACACCGGGTACGGGGATGTGGGCCCCGAGCCGGTACAGCACGATGATGCCCAGTGTGAAGAGCAGCTTCTTGCGCAGGTCGGGCGTCTTGAACGCCCGGGCGAACGCGGTGAGCACGGTGCCTCCTGCGACCCCCGCGTTACGCGCGTGAGGGTGACGGTTTGTATGTGAGCAGTTACAGAACACGGCAGCCGCACGCCAGAAGCGCAGACTGCCGGGGAAGCTAACAGCGGCTACCATACCCGCCCCCACAGCCAGCGGGAAACGTCTCCGAGGCACGTCAACGCCGCGTGGGCCGCGGGCTGCCCTCCGGGCCCCGGACATCCGACTTTCGTCGGGTGCCCCTGCCGACCAAGAGACGTGGTGACACGGCATCCCGCCCTCAGAAGACTGTTCGAGCGGTTCCGGACCGACCGGCCGGAACCGCGCATCGATCGGTCGACACTCTGGGGGAAACCACTCGTGAAGAAGTCACTCGCCGTCGCGGGCGCCACCTGCGCCGCTCTCCTGCTCGGCACGACCACCGCCACGGCCCAGGCCGCCACCGCGGCGGCGCCCGCACCGCCGGCCGCCGCACCGATGGCCGCCGCCGCGGCCTGCAATCTCGCGGTGTACACGCCGTGGAAGGAGAACATCTCGTCCTCGGGCGTCAACGACCACGCCCGCTCCAAGTACTGGACCGTGAACAACTGCAGCGGCTGGTACTTCACCGCGACGCTGCAGTACCACCGCTGGGACGGCTGGAACCGCGTGGCCGGTACGGACTGGGTCGGCAACCGCTCCACCAGCTACCTCCAGTGGCGGTGCCAGGGCAAGGGCACCTTCACCTACCGCACGAAGGGCTCCGCCCGGGGCGGCAGCCCGGCCCGCGTCGGCTGGTCCACCAGCGGGGAACGTCGCTTCAGCTGCTGACCGTGAAGCGCATCCGGACGGCCCTCGCGGGCTGCGCCGCGGTGACGGCCACGGTCGTCGCCGTCACCCTCGGCCTCCCCGACGAGAGGCGCGGCACGGAGGACGACGGCGTCGCCGGGTCGTCCGTCGCCCGTATCGAGTTCACCGAGGCGGTACCCCTGGACAGCGACCCGTCCGCGACGACCGACCGGAAGGTGGTGATGTTCGCCGAGCACCGGGGGGACGCGGTGAGCGCGCTCCATTTCGTCATCACGATCGATGGAAGAGTGGCGGAGGAACGCCGCTGGCGTGCCGACCGTCCCGAGTCCATCACCGCACGGAGCTGGGAATCCTGCTCGACCGCGGACGAGCCCACTCCCGCACCGAGGTCCGGACAGCCTGGAGGTGATCCTGCGGGGATACTTCGGGCCTCCCGACGTTCCGCGCGACGCGAGGAAGGTCGCCGGCGGCCGGAGCCGCTGGGAGACCCCGACGGGCATGATGCTCATGACGTACACCGACCTCGGGGGTCCGTATCCGGACCGCGTCGTCGAGATCAGGGGACCGGACGGCTCCATCGGGTCCACGATCAGCGACACGCGGATCAGTGACCACTCCGCCCTCCCCGAGTGGCGCGAGGGCTGGCAGCGATGCCGGCCCGCGGCCGGGGCGGTCTGAACCGGCCGAGCCACGGAAAAAGGTGCGGCCGATCCCGTTTCGGGATTCGGCCGCACCTTTCTGGTACGACCGAAACGGAATATCAGGTACTGCTCAAAATAGCTGTGCCGCTATCGGCGGCCTCCATAGAATCGTGACGACCGATGGGGCGGGAGCGGGGGAACGAGCGACCGCCTCAGCAGCGATCGCGAAGTGGGGGAAATGAGCACCCAGCAACATGCCCATGTCCTTGTCGCCGACGACAGCCCGACCCGCACCCTCGGAATCATCCAGATCGTCAGAGAACTCTCGTACGTGACGACGATCAGCACCAGCACCTTCAGCGGCCTGGCCGACGCTGTCGGCCGCACCGCACCGGACCTCGTGCTGCTCAGCACGGCCGACTCGCCCGACGAAGACCTGACCACCTTCGTTCGGCCGCAGGCAGAGGGGCGCACCGTCCGCTTCATCACCTTCGGACATCCGGCCCGGACCCGTATCACTCCGTCCAGCGTTTCGGCCGGACTCCATGGATTCCTGCCCAGCAGCGCGACACCAGAGGATTTCGACCGCGCTCTCTCCGCCACCCTCGCGGGATTCACGTATTTCCCCAGCGAAATGGTGGAGGAATTGGCTCGGTACCGCATGCGGTTCCCTCAGTTGACTCCCCGGGAACAGCAGGTGCTCGATCTTCTCTCCGGCGGGCTGAGCAATCACCGCATCGCGAAATCCCTGGGAATCAAGGAGGCCACGGTGAAGATGTACGTGACCCACGTGCTGGCCAAGCTCAAGGTGGAAAGCCGGCTCCAGGCCTGCCTCAAGGCCCGGGGACTCGCCTCGGCCGCCGCCTGACCGCCGCACCGCACACAAAAAAGCCTGGCCGGCTCCCCCGAGGGGGAGCCGGCCAGGCTCAGTGCTGTCGAACCGGGGCTCAGACGAGCTCGGTGACGCTGCCGCCGGCGGCGGCGATCTTCTCCTTGGCGGAGCCGGAGACGGCGTCGACCGTCACCTGCAGCGCCACGGAGACCTCACCGGTGCCGAGCACCTTGACGAGGCTGTTCTTACGCACCGCGCCCTTGGCGACCAGGTCGGCCACCGTGACCTCTCCACCCTCGGGGTAGAGAGCGCCGAGCTTGTCCAGGTTCACGACCTGGTACTCGGTGCGGAACGGGTTCTTGAAGCCCTTGAGCTTCGGCAGACGCATGTGGAGGGGCATCTGCCCACCCTCGAAGCGCTGCGGAACCTGGTAACGGGCCTTCGTACCCTTGGTACCACGACCAGCGGTCTTACCCTTGGACGCCTCACCACGACCCACACGGGTCTTGGCGGTCTTGGCGCCCGGGGCAGGCCGGAGGTTGTGGGCCTTCAGCGGGCTGTTCTCCGCCATGTCAGTCAACCTCCTCAACCGTCACGAGGTGGCGGACGGTGTGCACCATTCCGCGGAACTCGGGGCGGTCCTCCTTGACAACCACGTCGCCCAGGCGCTTGAGCCCGAGCGAACGCAGGGTGTCGCGGTGGTTCTGCTTGCTACCGATGTACGACTTCGTCTGCGTGACCTTGAGGCGAGCCATTACGCACCCGCCCCAGCACGCGCACGGAGCAGAGCCGCGGGGGCGACGTCCTCGAGGGGCAGACCACGGCGAGCCGCGATCTCCTCGGGACGCTGCAGGCCCTTGAGGGCCGCCACGGTCGCGTGCACGATGTTGATCGCGTTGTCGGAGCCGAGCGACTTCGACAGGATGTCGTGAACGCCGGCGCACTCGAGCACGGCGCGCACCGGGCCACCGGCGATAACACCGGTACCGGGGGAAGCCGGCTTGAGCAGGACGACGCCCGCGGCCTTCTCGCCCTGGATCGGGTGAGGGATGGTGCCCTGGATGCGCGGAACCTTGAAGAAGTTCTTCTTGGCTTCCTCGACACCCTTGGCGATGGCCGCGGGAACTTCCTTGGCCTTGCCGTAACCGACACCTACCGTGCCGTCACCGTCGCCCACCACGACCAGCGCGGTGAAGCTGAAGCGGCGACCACCCTTGACAACCTTGGCGACGCGGTTGATCGCGACAACGCGCTCAACGTACGCGGTCTTCTCGGCGGCAGCGCCACCGTCGCGGCCCTTCCGGTCCCGCCGCTCGCCGCCACCGGCACCGCTTCCGCGGCGCTGGGGTCCAGCCATTGGATTACCTCTCTCTGTTACGTCCGTTAGTCCCGGAACCGGGGCTTAGAACTTCAGCCCGGCTTCGCGGGCGGCGTCAGCCAGAGCGGCAATGCGCCCGGCGTACCTGTTGCCACCACGGTCGAACACGACAGCCTCGACGCCGGCGGCCTTGGCGCGCTCGGCGACCAGGGAACCGACCTGCTTGGCCTGCGCGGACTTGTCACCCTCGCCGCCACGGATCGACGCGTCCAGGGTCGACGCCGACGCAAGGGTGTGACCCTTGAGGTCGTCGATGACCTGAGCGGTGATACCGCGGTTGGAACGCGTCACGACGAGGCGCGGACGCTCCGCCGTACCCGACACGTTCTTGCGGATGCGGATGTGGCGGCGCTTCTTGGCAGCGCCCTTGTAGGCGTCGCCCTTGGCGATCTTCACACCGTATGCCATGGCTTACTTACCAGCCTTTCCGACCTTGCGGCGGATGACCTCACCCGCATACTTCACGCCCTTGGCCTTGTAGGGGTCGGGCTTGCGAAGCTTGCGGATGTTGGCGGCGACCTCGCCGACCTTCTGCTTGTCGATGCCCTCGACCGAGAACTTGGTCGGCGACTCGACCTTGAACGAGATGCCCTCAGGCGCCTCGATCATGATCGGGTGGCTGTAGCCGAGCTGGAACTCCAGACCGGAGCCCTTCGCGGCGACGCGGTAACCGACACCGCTGATCTCGAGCGCCTTGATGTATCCCTGGGTCACACCGGTGATCATGTTGGCCACCAGCGTGCGGGACAGGCCGTGGAGGGCCTTGTTCTGACGCTCGTCGTTGGGGCGGGTGACGTTGAGAACGCCGTCCTCACCCTTAACGATCTCGATCGGCGCGGCGACGGTGTGGCTCAGGGTGCCCTTGGAACCCTTGACCGTGACCGTGCGGCCCTCGATGGTGACGTCCACACCGGCGGGAACCTGGATAGGCAGCTTGCCAATACGCGACATTAGCTATTCCTCCGTTCCCGACTACCAGACGTAGGCGAGGACTTCCCCACCTACGCCCTTCTTGCCTGCCTGCTGTCCGGTCAGGAGACCGTGGGACGTGGAGATGATCGCCACGCCCAGGCCACCGAGGACCTTCGGCAGGTTGGTGGACTTCGCGTAAACCCGGAGGCCCGGCTTCGAGATCCGCTTGATGCCCGCGATGGAGCGCTCACGGTTCGGACCGAACTTGAGCTCGAGAACGAGGTTCTTGCCGACCTCGGCGTCCTCGACCTTCCAGCCCGTGATGAAGCCCTCCTGCTGGAGGATTTCCGCGATGTGGGACTTGATCTTGCTGTGCGGCATCGACACGGAGTCGTGGTACGCCGAGTTCGCGTTACGCAGACGCGTGAGCATGTCTGCGATGGGATCAGTCATGGTCATGAATTGGCCTTCGGCCTCTCTCGCCGGGGTTTCCTGTATGCGCCATCCCTCTCCCCACACAGGGGCGGGACGGGTGCGGCGCGGGGACCTACGGCGTAGTAAGTCGTACGGGCGGCAGACGCCCAACCCTCCTAGCCTAAGCCATGGAGGGGTGGGCCTCTGCCAACCCTCTGCTTACCGAGAGACTCCGGTTATCCCAGAATTACGGGGATTACCAGGAGCTCTTGGTCACGCCCGGCAGCTCGCCACGGTGAGCCATCTCACGAAGGCACACGCGGCACAGGCCGAACTTGCGGTACACGGAGTGGGGACGACCACAGCGCTGGCAGCGCGTGTAGCCGCGCACGCCGAACTTGGGCTTGCGGGCAGCCTTCGCGATGAGAGCCTTCTTCGCCATCTCGCTTACGCCTCCTTGAACGGGAAGCCGAGGTGACGGAGAAGGGCGCGGCCCTCAGCGTCGTTGGTCGCCGTGGTGACCACGGTGATGTCCATACCCCGGACACGGTCGATCTTGTCCTGGTCGATCTCGTGGAACATGACCTGCTCCGTGAGACCGAAGGTGTAGTTGCCACGCCCGTCGAACTGCTTGGGGGACAGACCACGGAAGTCGCGGATGCGCGGAAGCGCGAGCGACAGGGTGCGGTCGAGGAACTCCCACATGCGGTCGCCACGGAGGGTGACGTGCGCACCGATCGGCTGGCCCTCACGCAGCTTGAACTGCGCGATGGACTTACGGGCCTTGGTGACGGCCGGCTTCTGACCGGTGATCGTGGTGAGGTCGCGGATGGCGCCCTCGATCAGCTTGGAGTCGCGGGCGGCGTCGCCCACACCCATGTTGACCACGATCTTGACGAGGCCGGGGATCTGCATGACGTTCTCGTAGGAGAACTCCTCACGCAGCTTGCCCGCGATCTCCTCGCGGTACTTCGTCTTGAGACGCGGAGTGGTGGTAGCCATCAGATGTCCTCACCCGTCCGCTTGGCAACGCGGATCTTGTTGCCCTCGTCGTCGAAGCGGTAACCGACACGCGTGACGACCTTGTTGCCGTCCTTCTCCACGACGAGCTGAACGTTGCTCACGTGGACAGGGGCCTCGGTCGTGACGATGCCACCGGCCTGCGACGGGCCGGCCTTGGTGTGCTTCTTGACCCGGTTGACACCCTCGACCAGGACACGGTCCTCGCGGGGGAAGGCCGCGATGACCTTGCCCTGCTTGCCCTTGTCCTTACCGGTGATGACCTGGACCAGGTCGCCCTTCTTGATCTTCATGCTTACAGCACCTCCGGCGCGAGCGAGATGATCTTCATGAACTTCTTCTCGCGCAGCTCACGGCCCACCGGGCCGAAGATACGGGTGCCGCGAGGGTCGCCGTCGTTCTTGAGAATGACAGCGGCGTTCTCGTCGAAGCGGATGTACGAGCCGTCCTGGCGGCGGCGCTCCTTGACGGTGCGAACGATGACCGCCTTGACGACGTCACCCTTCTTCACGTTGCCACCGGGGATCGCATCCTTGACGGTGGCGACGATGACGTCACCGATGCCCGCGTAGCGGCGACCGGAGCCACCGAGAACACGGATGCAAAGGATCTCCTTGGCACCAGTGTTGTCGGCGACACGCAGTCGCGACTCCTGCTGGATCACGTCTATCTCCTGATTGTCTGCCGGTTCCCGGCGGAGGTGCGCTAGTTGACTAGCGCACCTCCGCCGAGCCTGGCGGAACTGACCCGAGGGAAACCCCTCGAGTAATTACTTGGCCTTCTCGAGGATCTCGACGACGCGCCAGTGCTTCGAGGCGGACAGCTTCCGGGTCTCCATCAGGAGGACGCGGTCGCCGACGCCGGCAGCGTTCTGCTCGTCGTGAGCCTTGAGCTTGTTCGTACGGCGGATGACCTTGCCGTACAGCGCGTGCTTGACGCGGTCCTCGACGGCGACGACGACGGTCTTGTCCATCTTGTCGCTGACGACCAGGCCCTCACGGACCTTGCGGGCGTTGCGCTCGGTCTTCTCAGTCACGTTGTTCTCGCTCATCAGGCGCTCTCCACCGTCTCGATGCCCAGCTCGCGCTCACGCATCAGGGTGTAGATCCGCGCGATGTCCTTGCGGACGGACTTGAGCCGCCCGTGGTTCTCGAGCTGGCCAGTCGCCGCCTGGAAGCGGAGGTTGAACAGCTCTTCCTTGGCCTCGCGGAGCTTGTTGAGAAGCTCCTCGTTGCCCAGCTCGCGCAGCTCGGACGCCTTGGTACCGGCAGTCATCACAGCTCACCTGCCTCGCGCTTGACGATCTTGCACTTCATCGGCAGCTTGTGGGCCGCACGGGTCAGGGCCTCGCGCGCGATCTTCTCGTTCGGGTAGGACAGCTCGAACATCACCCGACCGGGCTTGACGTTCGCGATCCACCACTCCGGCGAACCCTTACCGGAACCCATGCGGGTCTCGGCAGGCTTCTTGGTCAGCGGGCGGTCCGGGTAGATGTTGATCCAGACCTTGCCGCCACGCTTGATGTGGCGGGTCATCGCGATACGAGCCGCCTCGATCTGGCGGTTGGTCACGTACGCCGGAGTGAGGGCCTGAATGCCGTACTCGCCGAACGCAACCTGCGTACCACCCTTGGACATACCGCTGCGCTTCGGGTGGTGCTGCTTGCGGTGCTTGACCCTACGGGGGATCAGCATTTCGGTCAGGCCTCCGTTCCGGTGCTCTCAGCCGGAGCGGCAGCGGCGGCGGGAGCGTCGGCCTTGGGGGCCTCGGCAGCCGGCGCGGACTGCTGCTGCGGCTTGCGGCCGCGGCCGCCACGCTCGCCACCGCGGCCACCACGGCCGGCGGGACGGTCGCCAGCGCCGGCACCACGGGCCGGGCGGTTACCCGCACGGGCCGCAGCGTTCTCGGCGCGGACCTCGGCGATGTTCTTGACGTCGCCCTTGTAGATCCAGACCTTCACGCCGATGCGACCGAAGGTGGTCTTGGCCTCGAAGAAGCCGTAGTCGACGTTCGCGCGGAGCGTGTGCAGGGGCACACGGCCCTCGCGGTAGAACTCCGAGCGGGACATCTCGGCGCCGCCGAGACGACCGCCGCACTGGATCTTGATGCCCTTGGCGCCGGCCTTCATCGTGCCCTGCATGCTCTTACGCATGGCGCGACGGAAGGAGACGCGGGAGGAGAGCTGCTCGGCAACGGCCTGGGCGACCAGCTGAGCGTCCATCTCGGGGTTCTTGACCTCGAGGATGTTCAGCTGGACCTGCTTGCCCGTGAGCTTCTCGAGGTCGCCGCGGATGCGGTCGGCCTCGGCGCCACGGCGGCCGATGACGATGCCGGGACGCGCGGTGTGGATGTCCACCCGCACGCGGTCACGGGTGCGCTCGATCTCAACCTTCGAGATGCCGGCGCGCTCCATGCCGGACGTCATCATCCGACGGATGGCGACGTCTTCCTTGACGTAGTCCTTGTACAGCTTGTCGGCGTACCAGCGGGACTTGAAGTCCGTGGTGATGCCGAGCCGGAACCCATGCGGGTTAACCTTCTGGCCCATTACCGGGTTCCTTCCTTGCTGCTGACGACCACGGTGATGTGGCTGGTCCGCTTACGGATCCGGTAGGCACGACCCTGAGCACGCGGACGGAACCGCTTCAGGGTCGGGCCCTCATCCACGTACGCCTCGCTGATGAACAGCGAAGAGGCGTCACTGTGGTCGTAGTTGTGTGCAGCGTTGGCGATGGCGCTGTCCAGCACCTTGCCAACCGGCACGCTCGCGGCCTGCGGGGCGAAACGCAGGACCGCCTGAGCCTCCGTGGCGTCCATGCCACGGATAAGGTCCACCACGCGGCGGGCCTTCATGGGCGTGACGCGGATGTACCGCGCCTGGGCCCTGGCTTCCATGGTTGTCCTTCCAGTGTCTGTCATGGTCATTCCACCCCGCTACTAGCGGCGCTTCGACTTCCGGTCGTCCTTCACGTGACCCCGGAAGGTGCGCGTCGGCGAGAACTCGCCGAGCTTGTGGCCGACCATCGACTCGGTGACAAACACCGGAATGTGGGTCTTGCCGTTGTGCACCGCGATCGTGTGGCCGAGCATGGCCGGGATGATCATCGAGCGACGGGACCAGGTCTTGATGACGTTCTTGGTGCCGGCTTCGTTCTGGACGTCCACCTTCTTTACGAGGTGGTCGTCGACGAAGGGCCCCTTCTTGAGACTGCGCGGCATCTAAACCCGCTCCTAGCGCTTCTTGTTCGTCTTGCGGCGGCGGACGATGTACTTGCTCGAAGCCTTCTTCGGCGAGCGAGTACGACCCTCCTTCTGACCCCACGGGGAGACCGGGTGGCGACCACCGGAGGTCTTGCCCTCACCACCACCGTGCGGGTGGTCGACCGGGTTCATCGCCACACCGCGAACGGTCGGGCGAACGCCCAGCCAGCGCTTGCGGCCGGCCTTGCCCCAGTTGATGTTCGACTGCTCGGCGTTGCCGACCTCGCCAACAGTGGCGCGGCAGCGGACGTCGACCAGACGGATCTCACCGGACGGCATACGAAGGTGGGCCATCGTGCCCTCCTTCGCCAGCAGCTGCACGGAGGCACCCGCGGAACGGGCGAACTTGGCGCCACCGCCGGGACGGAGCTCGATCGCGTGGATCGTGGTACCGACCGGGATGTTGCGGAGGGCCAGGTTGTTGCCCGGCTTGATGTCGGCGCCGGGGCCGTTCTCGACCCGGTCACCCTGCGACAGGTTCTTCGGGGCGATGATGTAGCGCTTCTCGCCGTCCGCGTAGTGGAGCAGCGCGATGCGCGCGGTGCGGTTGGGGTCGTACTCGATGTGAGCGACCTTGGCCGGCACGCCGTCCTTGTCGTGGCGACGGAAGTCGATCAGACGGTAGGCACGCTTGTGGCCACCGCCCTGGTGACGGACGGTCACACGACCGGTGTTGTTACGGCCGCCCTTGCTGTGCAGCGGGCGGACCAGCGACTTCTCCGGCGTGGACCGCGTGATCTCGACGAAGTCGGCTACGGAGGAGCCACGGCGGCCCGGCGTAGTCGGCTTGTACTTGCGGATTCCCATTTCTCAGTCCTCGTCCGATTCCGGACGATCCAGACCGCCGTTAGGCGGTCGGACCGCCGAAGATGTCGATACGGTTGCCCTCGGCAAGGGTCACGATGGCGCGCTTGGTGTTGGCGCGCTTGCCGAAACCGGTGCGGGTGCGCTTGCGCTTGCCCTGACGGTTGATCGTGTTGACCCCGGTGACCTTGACCGAGAAGACCGCCTCGACGGCCTGCTTGATCTGGGTCTTGTTGGATCCGGGCGCGACGATGAACGTGTACTTGTTCTCGTCGAGCAGCGCGTAGCTCTTCTCGGAGACAACCGGCTTGACGAGGATGTCGCGCGGGTCCGTGAAGGTCTTGCTGGTGATCGTGGCCTCGGACATCAGGCCTCGCTCCCTTCGGTCTCAGCGGTCTGGGGGCCAGACACGAAGGACTCGAAGGCGGCCTTGGTGAAGACCACGTCGTCGGAGACGATCACGTCGTACGTGTTGAGCTGGCCCGGCTCCAGGATGTGAACCTGGGGCAGGTTGCGGGCGGAGAGCCACGCGGCCTCGTCGGCGCGGTCGACGACCAGGAGCAGGTTCTTGCGCTCCGAGATCTTGCCGAACAGCGTCTTCGCGGCCTTGGTGGAGACCTCACCCTCGACCACGCCGGTGACGACGTGGATGCGGGAGTGGCGCGCCCGGTCCGAGAGGGCACCGCGCAGGGCGGCGGCCTTCATCTTCTTCGGGGTGCGCTGCGAGTAGTCACGCGGCACGGGGCCGTGGACGACGCCACCGCCGGCGAACTGCGGCGCACGGGTCGAACCCTGGCGCGCGCGGCCGGTGCCCTTCTGGCGGTAGGGCTTCTTGCCACCACCGCGGACTTCGCCGCGGCGCTTGGTCTTGTGCGTGCCCTGACGGGCAGCGGCCAGCTGAGCGACGACGACCTGGTGGATCAGCGGAACGCTGGTCTTCGCGTCGAAGATCTCCGCGGGGAGCTCGACGGTCCCGGCCTTGTCGCCTGCCGGCGAAAGGATGTCAATGGTGCTCATCGGTTCCTCAAACCCCCTTGGCCGCGGTACGGACCAGGACGAGGCCACCGTTCGGGCCGGGGACCGCGCCCTTGATGAGCAGCAGACCCTTCTCCGCGTCAACGGCGTGGACGGTCAGGTTCTGGGTGGTGACCCGCTCGTTGCCCATGCGGCCCGCCATGCGGAGGCCCTTGAACACGCGGCCCGGGGTGGCGCAGCCACCGATGGAACCGGGCGAGCGGTGCTTGCGCTGGGTGCCGTGACCGGCGCCGAGGCCCTTGAAGTTGTGACGCTTCATGACACCGGCGAAGCCCTTGCCCTTGCTCTTGCCGGTGACGTCGACCTTGACGCCCGACTCGAACACGGCAGCGGTGATCTCCTGGCCGAGCGTGTACTCGCTGGCGTCAGCGGTACGCAGCTCCACCAGGTGGCGGCGCGGGGTGACGTCGGCCTTGGCGAAGTGACCCTTGAGGGGCTTGTTCACCTTGCGCGGGTCGATCTCGCCGAAGGCGATCTGGACCGACTCGTAGCCGTCGTTGTCGTTGGTGCGCACCTGGGTGACGACGCAGGGCCCGGCCTTGACGACGGTCACCGGGACGACCCGGTTGTTCTCGTCCCAGACCTGGGTCATGCCGAGCTTCTCGCCCAGGACGCCCTTAATGTTCTTTGCCATCTCGCGCGTCACCTCAGAGCTTGATCTCGATGTCGACGCCCGCCGGCAGGTCGAGGCGCATGAGCGAGTCGACCGTCTTCGGCGTGGGGTCGAGGATGTCGATGAGGCGCTTGTGCGTGCGCATCTCGAAGTGCTCGCGCGAGTCCTTGTACTTGTGCGGCGACTTGATGACGCAGTACACGTTCTTCTCAGTGGGCAGCGGCACCGGGCCCGCGACCGACGCACCAGTGCGGGTCACCGTCTCGACGATCTTCTTCGCCGAGGAGTCGATGACCTCGTGGTCGTAGGCCTTGAGCCGGATGCGGATCTTCTGTCCCGCCATGGCTACTCAGTAGTCCTGTCTCTCGTAACGCTCCGGAACCCGGGGGTTCTCTTGACTCCTCCTCCGACCCACGCGGTCGGGCGTGTCGCACTCCCTCTACGCAGAAGTCCCGAAGGATTTCCCAACCAAGGGGGTGCGGGCCCAGAAACCCGCGGAACCGGGGGTGGAACACCCACCGGGTGCCTGGTCGGCGCCCCGCTGACGCTTCCCGGAAGATTCCCGTACGTCCGCCCCTGAGAAGAGGCGACGAGTACTGTGGGACTCGCTTCCGGTCCTCCCGGCGGGAGGCGCGCAGCATCGGCACTCAACCGAGCAACCCCGACAGTCTGCCATACGGGATGCGGCGGTGGCCAATCGGGCCGAAGAGAGTACCCCGGACGTGACAGAGATCAAACCTGGGGTGCGACACGCCCCTCCCCCGCCGCCGGACGGCGCGGGCACGGTCCTCCCCGGGTGCTCAACCGACGCACACGGGACCCCCACACCGTCTTCGAACCCGCCCGCACGACATGCCGGGCATGTGCGGATTGCCGTCTCGCGACTGGTTACGGCTTCCGTCGCTGTGCCAAGGTGTCGCGGTGATCGATCTCGGGGGCAGCTCGGACACGCCGACACGGCGGACTCGGCTCGCTGACTACGCAGACATGCCCGTCGAACCGCAGGGCACGCCGGTACAGGCCACCGACGCATCCGCGCCGGATCCGTCTCCCGCGGGGTGGTCTCCACCACAGTGGTCTCCCCCGCCCTCACCATCTCCCGATACGCGCGAGCCCGCCCCGTCCTCTTCGGCACCCGGTGCGCGACGCCCGAACGAGCCGGAAGTGCCGCGGGACGCTGCGGCGGAAGCCAAGCGACGCGAGTTCGAAGCGGTCCTGGAGCTCTTCCGTATGACGGCGGTGCTCGTGCCGCGCCGGGACCGGTCCTGGCTGACCGTCGACTTCGGCGGCGTGCGGTGGATCCTCGCGTTCTCCGACGAGTCGGCGCTGGCCAGGTACGCCCTCGCCCGGGGCGAGGGCGGAGCGGAGTGGGAGTACGAGACGGTACTCGGGGCGCGGCTGCTGGACGTGGCCGTGCCGAGCGCGGGGGTGCCGTGCGGGGTGGCCCTGGACGCGGCGGACGGCGCGGAGCACGCGGTGCTGTTTCCGCCGGTGGCCGGCGTCGTACCGGACGCTGCGGCGGTGGACAGGGATGTCACGGGAGCTGACGCGTGGGGGGCGGCACGGTGAGCGGAGGCGGAGGCGAGGCCGGCAAGGACCTGGCCACGAGTGGGCTGAACGAGATCGCGAACGGCCTGACGCTGGCGCTGGGCGAGCTGAAGGAGCTCGGCATGGACAGCATGGCGGGGGAAGGACGCGGCTTCGGCGAGATCGCGCTCCCCGGCCTGGCGCTGGGCCACGAGGGGCTGACGGGGACGTTCTCGTCGTTCTGCGAACGCTGGGAGTGGGGCGTGCGCGCCCTGATCGACGAGGGCAACGCGTTCGCCGTGGCGACGGGCCTGTCCGCCGGTACCTACCACGAGACCGAGCAGTACCTGGAGGGCACGTTCAAGATCGTGACCAATGCGGCCATCGGCAATCCGTACGCCTCTGAGGACGAGGTCACGAAGCAGGAGTGGGGCGACATCGCCACGTCCGGGATCTTCGGCGGGGTCGACTACAGCCAGGAGTCCTTCGACCAGGCGCGGGCCAACTCGGCCCAGGGCTGGAAGGACGCCGGGCGCGATCTGATGACCTCACAGACGATCGGTCTGCCCGGCATGAACCCACAGAACCTGCACTCCTCCGTCGGCGTCTCCGACGCCCAGTACGAGGAGATGCTCGACGGCATGTTCGGTCCCTCGCCGGAGGAGCGAGCCGCCGCCCAGCAACAGCAGGGCGTGCCGCCGCAGCAGCCGAGGGGTGACGAGGGCTGATGGGCGGCCTGCTCGACGACCTCGGCAACGGCCTCAGCGACCTGGGCAAAGGCATCGAGGACGGCATCAATGAAGGCCTCGGCGCCATCGAGGACGGCATCGACTCCGGCAAGAAGGCGCTGGGCGAGACCGTCGACTGGGCGACCGACAGAGCCGGCGAGCGCCTCGAGTCCTACGGTCTGCACGCGGCCGCCGACGCGGTCACGGACTGGGGCGACGGTGTCGCGTCGGATCTCGGCGCGACCCCTGGCGAGAAGCAGCTCGGCCAGACCGAGGAGGCCAACGAGCTCGTCCGCGGGAACCCCACCACGATCCTGGAGAGCGCGGCGCACCTGAAGGACTTCCGGGCGGCCTTCGAGAAGGTCGGCCAGGGCATGAGGAAGGTCGACTCCTCGCGCTGGAAGGGCGTGGGCGGCGACGCCTTCCGCGAGAAGTTCGGGGTGCATCCCACGAAGTGGCTGCACGCGGCGGACGCGTGCGAGACGGCAGCCGCCGCGCTCGAGGCCTACGCGCACACGGTGAAGTGGGCGCAGGGTCTGGCGTACGACGCCATCGAGATGTACCGCGAGGGAAAGCGCGTCTCGGAGCAGGCCGTAGCGGCGGCCACGAAGGACAAGGACGCCGGGGCCGCCAAGGCCGAGGACCCCGGGAAGGCGTTCATCGAGGAGGCCAGGGCGCTGCTCGCCCACGCCCGCGAGCAGCGGAACACCGCCGCGACCGAAGCCCAGTCCAGGGTGGAGAAGGCCCTGGCCCACGCCCCGGCCGAACCTCCGCCTCTCGAGCGTCTGGGCGACAACCTCGCCGACGGATACCAGGCGTACAACACGGAGCTGACCCACGTGGTGGGCGGCGTCCTCAAGGGAACGGCGGGGCTGGTCAACTTCGCCCGCGGCCTCAACCCGACCGACCCGTACAACCTGACGCACCCGGCCGCGTACATGCAGAACGTCTCGATGACGCTCTCCGGCCTGGTCTCCACGGTCGCCCACCCCGAGCGCGTCGTGACGGCGGCGGTCGAGGGATTCAAGAAGGACCCGTCCGAGTTCATCGGCCGCCTCGTCCCGGAACTCTTCGGTACGAAGGGCACGGGTTTCGCCGGCGGCGGCCTGCGGGCCGCGGCCAGGGAGGGGCTGGAGGCGGCGGCGTCGAATCCGGCGACGAGAGGCCTGAAGTACGGGGACGACGTCACTGGAACGCCGCCGACGCCACCTGCCGGGCTGGTGGACGAGGCGGCCCCTCACGCGCCGACGGCCGGGGTGTCCGACAACGCGGTCTCCCCGTTGCCCGAGGGCTGGACGATCGACAACCCCGCCGCCCACCCCACTCCGACGGGCCTTGTCGACGACGCGCCCGCGGCCAAGGACTGGGACGGCCTGGCCCAGGCCACGGACCACGTGGACCAAGGGGCCGTCCACGCGGATTCGGTGGATGGCAAGACGGCTCAGGAGTTCCTGGACGATCAGTATCCGGAGCTTCAGGGGGTCAATGACGGGCCTGGCGGGCACGCCGACAGTGGTTTCACGTATGAGCCCCACGTTTCGGCGGACGAGTTTCTCGACCTCAGTGTCGATCAGAAGCACCAGGTCGCGGCAGCCGAGCTCAGCGACGGGGCGGTCAGGTTTCCGGACGACGGCGCGGCTATCGCGTACGGCAGAGAGCATTGGAACGACTACGCGGAGAACCTGCCGGAGTCGACACGAAGCGCACTCCTGGATTATTCGAATGAACTGGGTCCCACCAATCCCCTTCATGCCACCTACAAGGAGATGAACGGATATCTCCGCGGCGATCCCGACTTGGGCACACCGAATGTCCTTCGTAACATCGAAGAGGTCGACAAGGCGCTGGCTGGTGGCCGACTGACCGAGGATGTCATGGTGGTGCGCGGATCAGGAACCAGTCACCTGAATTTCGAATCCGCCAGCGACCTGATCGGGCAGAAGCTCCCCGACAATGGCTACATGTCGACGTCACTCGGCAACAATCCAGTGGACGCCTTCAAGGGCCAGGACTCCATACTGCATCTCCGTGTCCCGCAGGGCACTCCAGCCATCTGGATGGAGAAGGTCAGTCACTTTGGGATGGGAGAGCGCGAGCTGCTCCTCGGGCGCGGCACAACCTACCAGGTGACGCGGGCCTTCAAGGATGAAAACGGCCAGCTGCATATTTACGGCGAAGTCCTCCCCGGGAACTAGAAAAGGAATGCTCGAATGAATTCCGAATGGGAAAAAGCGCCCCGCTTCGTCAAAGAGACGACCAATCCTCACTTCGAGGAGGACCTGCAGTTCAACATTGCTCCGGGAGGCCCACAGCGCTACAACCGTCAGACCGACAAGCCCGTGCAGTACATCACTGTGGCCAACGCCCAGGGCGCGGAGATCGGCTACGTGTGGTTCAACGATGAAGATGCGGCAGCGAACTGGATCGTACGCAAGGACGGTGGCCCTGCCGCCTTCAACGAGGGCGACCGATGGGTGCGTCGGCTTTACGACGGCAAGGCGCGGGGCATGACGCCGTCCCAAGTGCTGGCAGAAATGATCAGGGAGTCGCCTTCTGCCGCATCCAGCCATGTGGTGCCCGGCTCCCTCGACGAGGCGCCGAACCCGGAAGCGCTCCGAGCACGTGCCGGATGGCCCCCCAGGGGGACCGTGGAGAAGGCGGCGACCGGGACGCTGTTCGGCCTCGCCCTCGGGGACGCTATGGGGTACCCCACGGAGTTCCTGACCATGGAGCAGATCAGCGCGAAGTTCGGTCCATGGCGGAAGATGGGTATGCCACTCTCCCCGGGCGACGTGGTGCGAGTGACCGACGACACCCAGATGGCACTGGCCGTCGGTGAGGCCTTGGCAGAGGTCATCGGACGTGCGGAGGAGACGCGACGGGCGCCGGGGACACAAGAGGCACTCAGGGCACGGGGCGGAGCGCCCTCCCTCACCCCTGCCGCGGTCGAAGCAGCTCTGCGTACGCACTTCGTGTCGTGGCTCCGCGATCCCGACAACAACCGGGCCCCCGGTAAGACCTGCCTGGACGCATGCGCCGCACTGGAGCGCGGCATTCCCTGGCAGGACGCCACCGTCATCAGCTCCAAGGGCTGCGGGGCGAACATGCGCGTGGCTCCCGTCGCCCTCGTACCCGGCCTGTCGGCCGAACAGCGCTCAGGCATCGCACAGTTGCAGGCAGCGATGACGCACGGCCACCCGACCGCGCTTGCCGCCAGCGACCTGACGGCGCATGCCATCTGGCTCATCGCCCACGGCTGCACCACGGGCGATCTTCTCCCCCAGCTGCGCTCCTACGCGCTGGAGTCACGACAGAAATACCATGCCGACTGGCTCGGAGACCTGGCGCACAAGGCGGGAGCGCCGGACCCCGCGTCGTACATCGCCTTCGGATGGGACGAATGCCTGGGCGCCCTCGACAAGGTGACCGCCGCGCTGCGCTCCTCGGACATCGACCAGGACCCCTGCGTGGCCGTCGGGCCAGGCTGGATCGCCGAGGAAGCCCTCGCCACTGCCCTGTACTGCTTCCTCGTCGTGCGCGGCGACGCCCGCTCAGCGATCCGGAGGGGAGCACACTCCTCTGGAGACTCCGACTCGATCGCAGCCCTCGCGGGTGCCTTCGCCGGGGCCTTGCGCGGCCCCAAGTACTGGCTGCCCGAGTGGATCGAACTGCTGGAGTACCAGGACCGCATCCGCGCCCTGGGCCGAGCCTGGGACTGAAGCTGAGTACTGACATCAGGGGCATCGGGGCGCCGCACCCCACCCGCCGGGCGACCGCCTGGCTCGGCGCGGTCTACGGCGGGCTCGTCGAGCTCGCCGTACCGCAGCCGGTGCTCGAGACGGACACGGCCTGGCTGCTGTCCTGCCGGGCCCTCCCGCAGCCCGGATACCCGTCCTCGCCCATGCTCGCGGCCTCGCTCGCCGTACCCAAGGACGGCAGTTCGCCGTTCCACCCCGCCTCCAGCGCCCCGCTGAGGGACCTTGAACCGGCTCCGGCACGCGAGACCACCGCTCGCGTCCGGAACCAGGCGCGCCGTGTCAACGCCCGCGGATGCGTGGCCGCCCTGCACTCCGCACTCGGCGGACACCGGTCGGTCGCCCTGCCCTGGCGCCCCGCCCATGAGGCCCCCGGATGGTGGGACAGGCTGAACCGTCGGTACTTCCCGGGCTTCACGCACGTGCCGGTGGACGACTGGAACGACGTGATCAGGGCCCTTCACGGACCGGGCCCGGACACGCGCGGGCTCGTGTGGGTACGCCGCGAGGCCGGCGGTCAGGAGGCGACAGGGAACCTCGTCTACGCCCACAACAACAAGGGTCAGGTCGTCCTCCTGGACGGCGTCACGGGCTCCCTGGCCGTGCTGGACACCTCGCACCTACGCGAGCTGATCCTCCTCCGGTCACTGCCGACGACGCCCTGACGGCGGACGGCGGTTTCGCTCAGTGCGGTGGTGGCCCTCGTCTCCGGCGAGGACGAGGCCCGCGATGAGGAACTTCGCGGCCTGAGGGAGCTCGAACACGTTCCCCCAGCAGTCTGATTCCCGCCCAGGCACCCTCCTCGCAAGCAGGCAAACGCTCCATTGCCGGATTGACGGGACACGTGAGGCTGAAGGGCAGCGCTCCGGGCAGGGGCAGGACATGCGGACCAGTGACGAGGTCTATCACCAGGTCGTGTGGGATCCCCGCTTGGAGGCGGAGCGCTTCGTCATGGGGATCGCCGAGCGCGGGGGCAGGCCGCCGCAGCGGATCGCCCTGGCCGATTTCGTGCCCGGTGGGGAGATCCCCTGGCACCGGGTGCTCTTCTTCGAGGCCGACGGCGAGCGCGTCTGGGACCGGGCCTCCCACCTGGACCGGGTGGCGGAGCTGCTCCCCGTACCGAGCCGGACGGCCCCCTCGGCCGTGCTCGCCGTTCCGCCGTCGCACCGCACCGCCCTCGCCTGGGTTCCGCCGCACGACCTTTGGCCCACCATTCAGCACATCCGCCGCGCGCACGACCGGCAGATCCACCGCTGGCCGCCCCACGTCAACGTCCTCTTCGGTTTCGTGCCCGAGGACGACTTCGGGCGGGCGGTCCCCCTCGTCGCGGCCGCGCTGGCCGAGGTGCCGGCGTTCAGGGCGCGGCTGGAAGGGGTGCACTGGTTCGGGCACCGCGAGGACGCCACCGTCTGGCTCGACCCCGCCGCGGCCGACGAGGAGCCGTGGGCGCGGCTGCGGGACGCCCTGGAGGCCCGCTTCCCCCTCTGCGCGGACCGGCACAGAGGCTTCACGCCGCACCTCTCCCTGGGGCGCAGCCGCGACCCCCACCGGCTCGCGACCACCTCCGAAGCCCTGCTCGGCACGATGACCGCGCGCGTCACCGAGCTGGTCCTGCTCTCGCGCCGGGGCGGCGACGAGCCGATGCGGGCACGCGCGGCCGTCCGGCTCGGCACGGGCGACGTCCGGTGGACCCGGGAGCCCGACTGACGCCCAGCCCGGGAGCCCGACTGACGCCCAGCCCGTCGAGCTGCCGCTGCCGTAGGCGGAGTGGATGACCTGCCTGCGCGTTGGCGAACGGGACCACGAGAATCCGGGATACTTTCTGCTCTCGAACAAGAGATCCCGCACAACCCCAGGTACCGCACACCCGTCTAGCAAGGCGCAGGATCGGCACCCAGCACAGGGGAAACACCACCAGTGGACGACAGATCCGAGCCCAGGACGGGTCTGCCCCGTCGACGCCGCGTGCTCGCCGCCGCGATCGGGGCCGCCGCGCTCGCCGGCCCCCTCGCGGGCAGCCTCGCCGGTTGCTCCGTACCCGCTCCCCGGCGCACCGGCCCCACCGCGGACCCCGCGCCCGGGATGCCGATCGCCAGCTCGCGCCGGGCGCAGCTGATGCAGTTCGCCGCGCACCCGGACGACGACCTGTACTTCATGAACCCCGACACCCAGCGCATGGTCGACTCCGGGGTCCCGCTCGTCTCCGTCTACGTCACCGCGGGCGAGCACACCGGGAAGAACTGGATCGAAGGGATGCCCCAGACGGCACCCGACAAGGCCGCCTACTCCTCCGCACGCCACCAGGGCCTGCGCCAGGCGTACGCGACGCTGCTCGGCCTCGACCCGTTCACGCCCTGGCAGAAGGGCGTCACCCCCCTCAGGGCCGGGCGGAGCGCCGAGATCAACACCCTCACGCACGGCGGGCGCCGCGTCGAGCTGATCTTCCTCAATCTGCCGATGCACACCACGCGGCGCTACATGGCCCTGCCCGCCCTGTGGAACGACCGCGCCCTCGAACTGCGCACCCACCTCTCCGCCGACTCCCCCGTCGACCGGTCACACACCTACGACCACGACCAGCTGATCGACGTCCTCGTCGGTCTGCTCGACCGGTACCGGCCGACCGTCGTCCAGACCCTCGACCCGGACCCCGACATCCAGCTGAGCGACGAGGCGACCCGCAAGCGGGACAGCGAGCAGGCCGGCTACTCGGACCACGGCGACCACACCGCCGTCGCCTGTTTCTCCTGGGCGGCGCTGATCCGCTGGGTCGCCGACACCGCCCGGAGCGGGGGGACGATACCGGCGTTCGTCGCGACCGCCTTCCGCGGCTACTACAACCGCCACTGGCCGAAGAACCTCCCCCCGCAGGTCCTCAAGGAGAAGGCCGGGCACCTCGTCCCGTACGGCGGCGATCCCTCCTGGCAGTGCGGCAACCCCTCCGGCTGCGGCGACTACAGCGTCGGCGGCGACCGGCCCCTCACCAACAAGAAGGGCTGGGTACGCGCCACCCACTACCGCTGGCCCGGCAAGGGCCCCGCGGTCGTCGAGCGGCCCGACGGGCGGCTCGACGCCTACGGGGTCCTCGGGCTGCGCGCGGTGCGCTGGCGGGAGACGGAGAAGGGCTCCGGCCGGTGGGGCGAGCCGGACGACCTGGGCGGCGGTCCGCTCGCGCCCGCGTTGGGCTCCGCCGCACTCCCCGACGGCCGTGTCCTCCTCTTCGGGGTTCGCTTCGCCGCGCTCACCGGCCACGGCGGCGCGAACCGGCGGGAGGTCGTGCTGCTGGAGCAGCGCTCCCCCGACGGCCCGTTCCTCGCCTGGCGCGGCCTCGGCAATCCGGAGCGCGGCGACGACCGGGGGCGCCGGATCGGTGTGCCGGTGGCCGTGGCGGCCGACGACGGCCGGGTCCATCTCTTCGTACGCGACGCGGACAAGGGAGTGTCGACGCGGGTACGGGAGGTCGGCGGCGCCTGGAGCGCGTGGCGGGCCCTGGAGGGCGACGCCGAGGTACAGGACGGGCTGGACGCCGTGGTCGACGACGCCGGGCGGGTCCTTGTGCTGGCGGCGGGCCGGGAGTCCGTCGTGCACTGGATCGACGGCACGCTCTCCGACCCGCTGCCGGCGGCCGGTGATCCCGTCGCCGCCGTACCGGGCGCGGACGGCCTGGAGGTCTTCTACCGGAAGCCGGCGGCCGGGGAGCTGCTGTCGACCGGGAGCACGGTGGTCCGCTTCGACGGTCACGGCCCGGTGGCCGCCGCGGCGGGGCCGGTCCTGCTCGGCCGGGACCTGCGCGGCCGGGTCCAACTCCACGAAGGCGGGCGGCTGTTCACCCGTACACAGGGAGCGGTGGCGGTGCAGAACGCGGCCCTGTCGGGCACCACCGCGGTCGGTCTCGGTGCCGACGCCCACCCGTGGTCGTGGCGCCCCTCGCTCGGCACACAGGGCTGAGCCCCCAGGGCGGCGAGCCGCGAGGCGGCGCCGACGGAACAACACCCGACGGGACAGCGCCGTCTCGACAGCGCCGACGGAACAACACGAAGGGCCCCGCACCTCTCGGTGCGGGGCCCTTGTGTTGCAGCTCAGCGAGCTACCAGGTCAAACCAACAATTACTTGTTGATCTTGGTGACCTGGCCGGCGCCCACGGTCCGGCCACCCTCACGGATGGCGAACTTCAGGCCCTCCTCCATGGCGACGGGCTGGATCAGCTCGACGGTCATGGAGGTGTTGTCGCCCGGCATGACCATCTCGGTGCCCTCGGGGAGGGTCACGACGCCGGTCACGTCCGTGGTACGGAAGTAGAACTGCGGGCGGTAGTTGTTGAAGAACGGGGTGTGACGGCCACCCTCGTCCTTCGACAGGATGTAGGCCTGGGCCTCGAACTCGGTGTGCGGCGTGACCGAACCGGGCTTGATGATGACCTGGCCGCGCTCGACATCCTCGCGCTTGATGCCACGGAGGAGCAGACCGACGTTCTCACCGGCCTGGCCCTCGTCGAGCAGCTTGCGGAACATCTCGATGCCGGTGACCGTGGTGGTGGTCTTCTCGGTCTTGATACCGACGATGTCGACGGTCTCGTTGACCTTGAGGACACCACGCTCGATACGACCGGTGACGACGGTGCCACGACCGGTGATCGTGAAGACGTCCTCGATCGGCATCAGGAACGGCTTGTCGACGTCACGCTCGGGCTGCGGGATCGCCTCGTCGACGGCGGCCATCAGGTTCAGGACCGACTGGCCCCACTCCTTGTCGCCCTCGAGCGCCTTGAGCGCCGAGACCTTGACGACCGGCAGGTCGTCGCCCGGGAACTCGTACTCGGAGAGGAGCTCACGAACCTCGAGCTCGACGAGCTCCAGGATCTCCTCGTCGTCCACCATGTCGGCCTTGTTCAGGGCGACGACGATGTACGGAACGCCGACCTGGCGGGCCAGGAGCACGTGCTCCTTGGTCTGCGGCATCGGGCCGTCGGTGGCCGCGACCACGAGGATGGCGCCGTCCATCTGCGCCGCACCCGTGATCATGTTCTTGATGTAGTCCGCGTGACCGGGGCAGTCGACGTGGGCGTAGTGACGCGACTCGGTCTGGTACTCGACGTGCGCGATGGAGATGGTGATACCGCGCTGGCGCTCCTCAGGAGCCTTGTCGATCTGGTCGAAGGCCGAGGCCTCGTTCAGGTCCGGGTACGCGTCGTGCAGCACCTTGGTAATGGCGGCCGTGAGGGTCGTCTTACCGTGGTCGATGTGACCGATGGTGCCGATGTTGACGTGCGGCTTAGTCCGCTCGAACTTCGCCTTCGCCACGGGGGTCCTCCTGGAGTGGTTCTGAACGCCTTGCTTCATCGGCGCCAGGTGATCTTTGCTGGAATGCCAGGCGCCGGGGCCCGATTCCTCGGGTTACGGGGATGAGCCCCGGCGACTGGGTCAAGCCTAAAGCGTGAACTCGGGAGAGTTACTCGCCCTTGGCCTTCGCGATGATCTCCTCGGCGACGTTCCGCGGAACCTCGGCGTAGGAGTCGAACTGCATCGAGTAGCTTGCGCGACCCGAGGTCTTGCTGCGGAGGTCTCCGACGTAGCCGAACATCTCCGAAAGGGGCACGAGGCCCTTCACGACGCGAGCGCCGCTGCGCTCCTCCATGGCCTGAATCTGACCACGGCGGGAGTTGATGTCGCCGATGACCTCACCCATGTAGTCCTCGGGCGTGACGACCTCAACGGCCATCATCGGCTCAAGGATGACGGGGGAAGCCTTGCGCGCGGCCTCCTTGAAGGCCTGCGAACCGGCGATCTTGAACGCGAGCTCGGAGGAGTCGACCTCGTGGTAGGCACCGTCGAGAAGGATGACGCGGACGCCAGTCATCTCGTAGCCGGCCAGGATGCCGAACTGCATGGCCTCCTGCGCACCGGCGTCGACCGAAGGGATGTACTCCTTCGGGATGCGGCCACCGGTGACCTTGTTCACGAACTCGTACGAGGCGTCGCCGCCCTCGATGGGCTCGATCGCGATCTGCACCTTGGCGAACTGACCGGTACCACCGGTCTGCTTCTTGTGGGTGTAGTCCACGCGCTCGACGGCCTTGCGGATCGTCTCGCGGTACGCGACCTGCGGCTTGCCGACGTTCGCCTCGACCTTGAACTCGCGACGCATACGGTCGACGAGGATGTCGAGGTGAAGCTCGCCCATACCACCGATGATGGTCTGGCCGGTCTCCTCGTCCGAGTGAACCTGGAAGGAGGGGTCCTCCTCCGCGAGACGCTGGATGGCAACACCCAGCTTCTCCTGGTCACCCTTGGACTTGGGCTCGATCGCGACCTGGATGACCGGCGCCGGGAAGTCCATGGACTCCAGGATGACCGGGTTCTTCTCGTCGCACAGCGTCTCACCGGTGGTGGTCTGCTTCAGGCCCATGACGGCGACGATGTCGCCGGCGCCCACCGAGTCGATCTCCTCACGCTTGTTCGCGTGCATGCGGTAGATCTTGCCGATGCGCTCCTTCTTGCCCTTGACGGAGTTCAGCACCGAGGTGCCGGCCTCCAGGCGACCGGAGTAGATCCGGACGAAGGTGAGCTTGCCGAGGTGCGGGTCGCTCGCGATCTTGAACGCGAGAGCCGACAGCGGCTCGTCCTCGGACGGCTTGCGCTTGACGACCTGCTCCGGGTCCTTCACGTCGTGGCCCTCGATGGCCTCGACGTCCAGGGGGGAGGGGAGGTACCGCACGACCGCGTCGAGCAGGGGCTGAACGCCCTTGTTCTTGAACGCGGTGCCACAGAAGACGGGGGTGATGGTCTTCTCGCCGCCACCCTTGCCGGAGGCGATGGTGATACGACGGATCGCGGCGTACAGCTGCTCCTCGGTGGGCTCCTGGCCCTCGAGGAAGAGCTCCATGATCTCTTCGTCGTTCTCCGCGACGGTCTCGACCAGCTTGCCGCGCCACTCTTCAGCGGCCTCGGTGTGCGAGGCGGGGATGTCGACGACGTCGTACATCTCGCCCTTGGTCGCTTCCGCGGACCAGACCAGGGCCTTCATGCGGACGAGGTCCACAACACCCTGGAAGTCCATCTCGGCACCGATGGGCAGCTGCATGACGATCGGGACGGCGCCGAGGCGGTCCACGATCATGTCGACGCAGCGGTGGAACTCGGCGCCGGTGCGGTCGAGCTTGTTGACGAAGCAGATGCGGGGCACGCCGTAACGGTCGGCCTGACGCCACACCGTCTCCGACTGCGGCTCCACACCGGCCACACCGTCGAACACCGTCACGGCGCCGTCGAGGACGCGGAGCGAACGCTCCACCTCGACGGTGAAGTCGACGTGACCCGGGGTGTCGATGATGTTGATGGTGTGGTCGACGTCCTCGAGCGGCCAGTGGCAGGTCGTCGCGGCGGACGTGATCGTGATGCCGCGCTCCTGCTCCTGCTCCATCCAGTCCATCGTGGCAGCGCCGTCGTGGACTTCACCGATCTTGTACGAAACGCCGGTGTAGAACAGGATCCGCTCAGTGGTGGTCGTCTTACCCGCGTCGATGTGGGCCATGATGCCGATGTTGCGCACCTTGGCCAGGTCAAGCGAAGTGGTAGCCATAAGGCTTCAGTCTTCTCTCGGTCTCGATGTGGGGTGCGACTACCAGCGGTAGTGCGCGAAGGCCTTGTTGGACTCGGCCATCTTGTGCGTGTCCTCGCGCTTCTTGACCGAAGCACCGAGGCCGTTGGAGGCGTCGAGGAGCTCGTTCATGAGGCGCTCGGTCATGGTCTTCTCGCGACGGGCGCGGGAGTAACCCACGAGCCAGCGGAGCGCGAGGGTGGAGGCGCGACCGGGCTTGACCTCGATCGGAACCTGGTAGGTGGCGCCACCGACACGGCGGGACTTGACCTCGAGGGACGGCTTCACGTTCTCGAGGGCGCGCTTCAGCGTGATGACCGGGTCGTTGCCGGTCTTCTCGCGGAGGCCTTCCATGGCGCCGTAGACGATGCGCTCGGCGGTGGAGCGCTTGCCGTCCAGCAGGATCTTGTTGATCAGCGAGGTGACAAGAGGAGAGCTGTAGACCGGGTCGATGATGACCGGGCGCTTCGGGGCGGGGCCCTTACGAGGCATTCTTACTTCTCCTTCTTGGCGCCGTAGCGGCTGCGAGCCTGCTTACGGTTCTTGACGCCCTGCGTGTCGAGGGAACCGCGGATGATCTTGTAACGAACACCCGGCAGGTCCTTCACACGGCCACCACGCACGAGCACGATGGAGTGCTCCTGCAGGTTGTGACCCTCACCCGGGATGTAGGCCGTGACCTCGATGCCGGAGGTCAGACGCACACGCGCGACCTTACGGAGGGCCGAGTTCGGCTTCTTCGGGGTGGTCGTGAACACACGCGTGCAGACGCCACGACGCTGAGGGGAACCCTCGAGTGCGGGCGTCTTGTTCTTCTCGACCTTGTCCTGCCGGCCCTTCCGGACCAGCTGCTGGATCGTAGGCACTACTTCTCCGGTTTCTGTGTGCCGTCGGTGAAACTAACCTGGAACATCGCCGACCCACGCGGTCGGGTGTGTCGAATACTGCGATCGTCCGCCGCACGGCGGAAAAGGCGCAGATTGCGGTGGCCGTTAACGAACTCGCCATGCGGTTGAGGACACGCACACGAGCCCAGGCACACCCCAGGCACAAGGTCTGAGCGTACCTATCGCATGGACTCCGGTCAAAACAAATGCCCACGCACCCCGGAGCCCGGCCGACCTCGGGGAACGCGGGGCGGGGTCGGGTTCCGGTTCGGGGTCGGAGTCTGGGTCCATTTCCGGGTCGGTTCCGGTTCGGGGTCGGGGGCTGTTTCAGGGTCCGTTTCCGGTCCGTTTCCGGGTCAGGGTCCGGCCCGGAGTCACACGAACGGAGGAGCCGGGGTGGCGTCACCCCGGCTTCTCTGGACGCCCCGCGGCGGAGGCCCGTCGACGGGCCCCGCTCAGTCCCGCGTGGCACGCCTGCCGTCACCCGGCCTCGCTCCTGCCCGACACCGGCCCGTGGCGGCCCCGCCGCCGCGCGTGTGGGCCTCTCCCCGTCCATCCTCTTCCCCGCCTCGCCCAGTACGCGGAGGCGCCTGCCGAGGGCTACTGCTGCCGGCCTGGCTGCGCAGCTCCCCGGGAGGTGCCGATGACCGAGTCTGAACAGCACGACCCGGTGACCGTCGCCGTCGAGCTGGAACGGCTGCGCGGCACCCTGGAGGCGGGCTTCGCCCGGGTCGACGGCTCGCTCGCGCTGCTCGTGCAGCGCAGCGACCAGACCGACAAGCAGCTCGCCGACATGGAGACCCGGCTGGACGCCCTGGAGCGCGCCCGCTGGCCCCTGGCCAGCATCGCCGCGCTCACGGCGAGCGCGGGTCTGATGCTCGCCGTCTGGGAACTGGCGGGCCGCTGACAACGCCGAAGGGCGGCCACCCCGTACGCAACGGGGTGACCGCCCTTCGGTCGATCAAGCGACTCGCTTACTGGTTGTACGGACCGTAGTCGTAGTCCTCCAGCGGAACGGCCTGGCCGGAGCCGGTGCCGAACGGCGAGTAGTCGATGTCGTCGTAGCCGACGGCCGAGTACATCGCGGCCTTGGCCTCCTCGGTCGGCTCGACCCGGATGTTGCGGTAGCGGGACAGACCCGTACCGGCCGGGATGAGCTTACCGATGATGACGTTCTCCTTGAGGCCGATCAGGGAGTCCGACTTGGCGTTGATCGCCGCGTCGGTCAGAACCCTGGTCGTCTCCTGGAAGGACGCCGCCGACAGCCACGACTCGGTGGCGAGCGAGGCCTTGGTGATACCCATCAGCTGCGGACGGCCGGAGGCGGGGTGACCGCCCTCGGTGACCACACGACGGTTCTCGGTCTCGAACTTCGAGCGCTCGACGAGCTCGCCCGGCAGCAGCTCCGCGTCACCGGACTCGATGATCGTCACACGGCGCAGCATCTGCCGGATGATGATCTCGATGTGCTTGTCGTGGATCGACACGCCCTGCGAGTTGTAGACCTTCTGGACCTCGCCGACCAGGTGGACCTGGACCGCGCGCTGACCGAGGATCCGCAGCACGTCGTGCGGGTTGGTGGCACCCACGGTGAGCTTCTGGCCCACCTCGACGTGGTCGCCCTCGCCCACCAGCAGACGGGCACGCTTCGAGATCGGGAACGCCGTCTCGTCGCTGCCGTCGTCCGGGGTGACGACGATCTTCTTGGTCTTCTCGGTCTCCTCGATACGGACGCGGCCGGCCGCCTCCGAGATCGGGGCGACACCCTTGGGCTGACGGGCCTCGAAGAGCTCGACGACACGGGGCAGACCCTGGGTGATGTCGTCACCGGCCACACCACCGGTGTGGAAGGTACGCATCGTCAGCTGGGTACCGGGCTCACCGATGGACTGGGCGGCGATGATGCCGACGGCCTCACCGATGTCGACCAGCTTGCCGGTGGCCAGCGAACGGCCGTAGCAGAAGGCACAGGTGCCGACCGCGGACTCACAGGTCAGGACCGAACGGGTCTTGACCTCCTCGACGCCCGCGTTGACCAGGGCGTCGATGAGCACGTCACCCAGGTCGACGTTGGCCGGCGCGATGACCTTGCCGTCCACGACGACGTCCTCGGCGAGCATCCGCGCGTACACGGAGGTCTCGACGTCGTCCGTCTTCCGCAGGCGGCCGTCGGCCCCCTTCTCGGCGATCCGCAGCTTCAGACCGCGCTCGGTGCCACAGTCCTCCTCGCGGATGATCACGTCCTGCGAGACGTCCACCAGACGACGGGTCAGGTAACCCGAGTCGGCGGTACGCAGGGCGGTGTCGGCCAGACCCTTACGGGCACCGTGCGTCGAGATGAAGTACTCGAGGACGGAGAGACCCTCACGGAAGGACGCCTTGATGGGACGCGGAATCGTCTCGTTCTTGGCGTTCGACACCAGACCACGCATACCGGCGATCTGCCGCATCTGCATCATGTTTCCTCGGGCACCCGAGTCAACCATCATGAAGATGGGGTTCGTCTTGGGGAAGTTCTCGTTCATGGCCTCGGCAACCTCGTTGGTCGCCTTGGTCCAGATCGCGATGAGCTCCTGAGTGCGCTCTTCCTTGGTGATGAGACCGCGCTCGTACTGCTTCTGGACCTTCTCGTCCTGCGCCTCGTAGCCCTTGACGATCTCCTTCTTCGCCTCGGGAACGACGACGTCGGAGATGGCCACGGTGACACCGGAACGGGTCGCCCAGTAGAAGCCCGCCGCCTTCAGGTTGTCGAGCGTCGCCGCCACGATGACCTTGGGGTAGCGCTCGGCGAGGTCGTTGACGATCTCGGAGAGCTGCTTCTTGCCGACGGAGTAGTCGACGAACGGGTAGTCCTCGGGCAGCAGCTCGTTGAAGAGCGCGCGGCCCAGGGAGGTCCGCAGACGGAACGAGTCACCCTGCTGCCACTGCGGCTCGCCCTCCTCGGCGACCGGGGGAACCCAGCCGCGCGGGGGAACGGTGCCGATCGGGAAGCGGATGTCGATCTGCGACTGCAGCGCGAGCTCGCCGGCGTCGAACGCCATGATCGCCTCGGCCGTGGAGCCGAACGCGCGGCCCTCGCCCTTGGTGTCACGGAGCTCACCGTCGGTGGTCAGGAAGAACAGACCGAGGACCATGTCCTGGGTCGGCATCGTGACCGGACGGCCGTCGGCCGGCTTGAGGATGTTGTTCGAGGACAGCATCAGGATGCGGGCCTCGGCCTGCGCCTCCGCGGAGAGCGGCAGGTGCACGGCCATCTGGTCACCGTCGAAGTCCGCGTTGAACGCGGTGCAGACGAGCGGGTGGATCTGGATGGCCTTGCCCTCGACCAGCTGCGGCTCGAAGGCCTGGATGCCGAGGCGGTGCAGCGTGGGCGCACGGTTAAGGAGAACCGGGTGCTCGGCGATGACCTCTTCGAGGACGTCGTACACGACCGTGCGGCCGCGCTCGACCATCCGCTTGGCGCTCTTGATGTTCTGCGCGTGGTTCAGGTCGACCAGGCGCTTCATCACGAACGGCTTGAAGAGCTCCAGCGCCATGGCCTTGGGCAGACCGCACTGGTGCAGCTTCAGCTGCGGACCGACGACGATGACGGAACGCGCGGAGTAGTCCACACGCTTGCCGAGCAGGTTCTGACGGAATCGACCCTGCTTGCCCTTCAGCATGTCGCTGAGGGACTTCAGCGGACGGTTGCCGGGGCCCGTGACCGGGCGACCACGACGGCCGTTGTCGAAGAGGGCGTCGACCGCCTCCTGGAGCATCCGCTTCTCGTTGTTCACGATGATCTCGGGGGCACCGAGGTCGAGCAGACGCTTCAGACGGTTGTTGCGGTTGATCACGCGGCGGTACAGGTCGTTCAGGTCGGAGGTCGCGAAGCGGCCACCGTCCAGCTGCACCATCGGACGCAGGTCCGGCGGGATCACCGGCACGCAGTCGAGAACCATGCCCTTGGGGCTGTTCGCGGTCTGCAGGAACGCGGAGACGACCTTGAGGCGCTTGAGCGCACGGGTCTTCTTCTGGCCCTTGCCGGTACGGATGATCTCGCGGAGGCGCTCGGCCTCCTCCTCGAGGTCGAAGGACTCCAGGCGCTTCTGCAGAGCAGCCGCACCCATCGAGCCGTCGAAGTACGTGCCGAAGCGGTCACGCAGCTCGCGGTAGAGGAGCTCGTCGCCCTCCAGGTCCTGGACCTTGAGGTTCTTGAAGCGGTTCCAGACCTCGTCGAGGCGGTCGATCTCGCGCTGCGCACGGTCGCGCAGCTGCTTCATCTCACGCTCGGCGCCCTCGCGCACCTTGCGGCGCACGTCGGCCTTGGCACCCTCGGCCTCGAGCTCGGCCAGGTCGGTCTCGAGCTTCTTGGCGCGGGCCTCCAGGTCGGAGTCGCGACGGTTCTCGATCTGCTGACGCTCGACGGAGACGTGCGCCTCCAGCGACGGGAGGTCGCGGGTGCGACGCTCGTCGTCGACGAACGTGATCATGTACGCGGCGAAGTAGATGACCTTCTCGAGGTCCTTCGGCGCGAGGTCCAGCAGGTAGCCGAGGCGCGACGGGACGCCCTTGAAGTACCAGATGTGGGTGACGGGAGCGGCGAGCTCGATGTGGCCCATCCGCTCACGGCGCACCTTGGCACGGGTGACCTCGACGCCACACCGCTCACAGATGATGCCCTTGAAGCGGACACGCTTGTACTTGCCGCAGTAGCACTCCCAGTCCCGGGTCGGACCGAAGATCTTCTCGCAGAAGAGTCCGTCCTTCTCGGGCTTGAGCGTGCGGTAGTTGATGGTCTCCGGCTTCTTGACCTCGCCGTGGCTCCACTGACGGATGTCGTCAGCGGTGGCCAGACCGATCCGGAGCTCGTCGAAGAAGTTGACGTCGAGCACTATGCGTCAATCCCTCTCAGGGTTGTAAGTCTTAGGGGTCTGATACGGGGGTCCTGGGGCCGGCCGGGGAGCCATTGCTGGCTCCCCCGCCGAACTCCCGTCAGACCTCTTCGACGCTGCTCGGCTCGCGCCGGGACAGGTCGATACCGAGCTCCTCCGCAGCGCGGAAGACGTCCTCGTCGGTGTCGCGCATCTCGATGGACATGCCGTCCGAGGACAGCACCTCCACGTTGAGGCACAGGGACTGCATCTCCTTGATGAGCACCTTGAAGGACTCGGGGATGCCGGGCTCAGGGATGTTCTCGCCCTTGACGATGGCCTCGTAGACCTTCACGCGGCCGGTGACGTCGTCGGACTTGATCGTCAGCAGCTCCTGGAGGGCGTACGCGGCGCCATAAGCCTCAAGCGCCCACACCTCCATCTCACCGAAGCGCTGGCCACCGAACTGGGCCTTACCACCCAGCGGCTGCTGGGTGATCATCGAGTACGGACCGGTCGAACGGGCGTGCAGCTTGTCGTCGACCAGGTGGTGCAGCTTGAGGATGTACATGTACCCGACCGAGATCGGGTCCGGGAACGGCTCGCCGGAGCGGCCGTCGAACAGACGCGCCTTGCCGGTCGGGAGGACCATCCGGTCCCCGTCGCGGTTCGGGATGGTGTGCTGGAGCAGGCCGGCCAGCTCGTCCTCACGCGCACCGTCGAAGACGGGGGTGGCGACGTTGGTACCGGGCTCCACCTTGTCGGCGCCGATCGCCTGGAGGCGCTGCGCCCACTCGTCCGCGAGACCGGAGACGTCCCAGCCGCGGCTGGCGAGCCAGCCGAGGTGGATCTCCAGGACCTGTCCCGGGTTCATTCGGGACGGGACACCCAGCGGGTTGAGGATGATGTCGACCGGAGTTCCGTCCTCGAGGAACGGCATGTCCTCGATCGGCAGGATCTTGGAGATGACACCCTTGTTGCCGTGACGACCGGCGAGCTTGTCACCGTCGGTGATCTTGCGCTTCTGGGCGACGTAGACGCGGACCAGCTGGTTCACGCCCGGGGGAAGCTCGTCGCCCTCCTCGCGGTCGAAGACGCGGACGCCGATGACCTTGCCGGTCTCGCCGTGCGGCACCTTCAGCGAGGTGTCACGGACCTCACGGGCCTTCTCACCGAAGATCGCGCGGAGCAGGCGCTCCTCCGGGGTCAGCTCGGTCTCACCCTTGGGCGTGACCTTGCCGACGAGGATGTCGCCGGCGACGACCTCGGCACCGATACGGATGATGCCGCGCTCGTCGAGGTCGGCGAGGACCTCCTCGGAGACGTTCGGGATGTCCCGGGTGATCTCCTCCGGGCCGAGCTTGGTGTCACGGGCGTCGACCTCGTGCTCCTCGATGTGGATCGAGGAGAGGACGTCGTCCTGCACGAGGCGCTGCGACAGGATGATCGCGTCCTCGTAGTTGTGACCCTCCCACGGCATGAACGCGACCAGCAGGTTCTTGCCGAGCGCCATCTCACCGTTCTCGGTGGCCGGACCGTCGGCGAGGACCTGGCCCTCGACGACCCGGTCGCCCTCGGAGACGACGACCTTCTGGTTGACCGAGGTGCCCTGGTTCGAGCGGGAGAACTTGGCGATGCGGTACGTGGTGTACGTGCCGTCGTCGTTGGTGACGGTGATGTAGTCGGCCGAGACCTCCTGGATCACACCGTCCTTCTCCGCCTTGATGACGTCGCCGGCGTCGGTGGCACAGCGGTACTCCATGCCGGTACCGACGAGCGGGGCCTCGGACTTAATCAGCGGCACCGCCTGACGCATCATGTTCGCGCCCATGAGGGCACGGTTGGCGTCGTCGTGCTCGAGGAAGGGGATCATGGCCGTCGCGACCGACACCATCTGGCGCGGCGAGACGTCCATGTAGTCGACCTCGGTCGGCGGGACGTAGTCGACCTCGCCACCACGGCGGCGGACCAGGACGCGCGGCTCGGTGAAGCGCAGCTCGTCGCTCAGGGTCGCGTTCGCCTGGGCGATGACGTAACGGTCTTCCTCGTCGGCCGTGATGTAGTCGACCTCGTCGGTGACCTGACCGTCGACGACCTTGCGGTACGGCGTCTCGATGAAGCCGAACGCGTTGACGCGGCCGTACGAGGCGAGCGAACCGATCAGACCGATGTTCGGGCCTTCGGGGGTCTCGATCGGGCACATGCGTCCGTAGTGGGACGGGTGCACGTCTCGGACCTCGAAGCCGGCCCGCTCACGGGACAGACCACCGGGACCCAGCGCCGAGAGACGACGCTTGTGCGTCAGACCCGACAGCGGGTTGTTCTGGTCCATGAACTGCGACAGCTGGCTGGTGCCGAAGAACTCCTTGATGGAGGCGACGACCGGCCGGATGTTGATCAGGGTCTGCGGCGTGATCGCCTCGACGTCCTGGGTGGTCATGCGCTCACGCACGACGCGCTCCATACGAGCCAGACCCGTACGGACCTGGTTCTGGATGAGCTCGCCGACGTTGCGCAGACGACGGTTGCCGAAGTGGTCGATGTCGTCGGTCTCGACGACGATCTCCCGGCCGGACTCGCCGATCGTCTCGGTCTCGCCCGCGTGGAGCTTCACGAGGTACTTGATCGTGGCGATGACGTCGTCGGTGGTCAGGACACCGGCGTCCAGCGGCTCGTCCGCGCCGAGCTTCTTGTTCACCTTGTAGCGGCCGACCTTCGCGAGGTCGTAGCGCTTCGGGTTGAAGTAGAGGTTCTCGAGCAGCGTCTGAGCGGCCTCGCGGGTCGGCGGCTCGCCCGGACGCAGCTTGCGGTAGATGTCGAGCAGCGCGTCGTCCTGGCCCTGGGTGTGGTCCTTCTCCAGGGTGGCGCGCATGGACTCGTACTCGCCGAACTCCTGCAGGATCTGCTCGGTGGTCCAGCCGAGAGCCTTCAGAAGGACGGTGACGGACTGCTTGCGCTTGCGGTCGATGCGGACACCGACCATGTCGCGCTTGTCGATCTCCATCTCCAGCCAGGCACCCCGGGACGGGATGATCTTGGCCGAGAAGATGTCCTTGTCGGACGTCTTGTCGATCGAGGAGTCGAAGTAGACGCCCGGGGAACGGACAAGCTGCGAGACGACGACACGCTCGGTGCCGTTGATGACGAAGGTGCCCTTGTTCGTCATGAGCGGGAAGTCGCCCATGAAGACCGTCTGGGACTTGATCTCGCCGGTCTCGTTGTTGGTGAACTCGGCGGTGACGAAGAGCGGGGCGCCGTACGTGAAGTCACGGTCCTTGCACTCGTCGATCGAGTTCTTCGGGGGCTCGAAGCGGTGGTCGCGGAAGGTCAGCGACATCGACCCGGAGAAGTCCTCGATCGGAGAGATCTCCTCGAAGATCTCTTCCAGACCCGACTTCCTGGGGACGTCCTGTCCCGACTCGAGAGCTGCCTCGACGCGAGCCTTCCAGGCGGCGTTACCGAGCAGCCAGTCAAAGCTCTCGGTCTGCAGCGCGAGGAGGTTCGGAACCTCGAGGGGCTCCTTGATCTTTGCAAAGGAGATGCGCAGCGGGGCGGTGCTGGCGCCGTTGTTCGTATTGGTCGAGGCGTTGCGCGAGGCGGCCAAGAGGGGGTCCTTCCGAGGGCTCGGACTCACTACGCGCGTACCGGTTCCAAGCGGTGCACGGAGACGGATGTTCCTGGAATGAGCCGAAAGGCCAGGTCAGGTCGGTCCGGTCCACGTGCTCGTGCGAGGGGATGCCCCTGGTGACGGGCAGGGGGCAGCTAACAGGCAGCGCAAAGGGTCAGTGTAGCCACTTGGCTCACTGATGTCCAGGGCGAGTAATTCGCAACCCTCGTTGTTCTCAACTCCGCGGTACCTCGCGCCGTGCGGCGCACCTCGATACTGCCCGTTCCGCCGTCGATCCATGCCTCGGATACGGATCGTTGTGACGACGCGTCCTGAGAATTGCGCGCTGCGTGCGGTTCGTCAAGGCCCCCCGGCGGGCGGGGCGCACGGCGAAGATCACCATACTCCGCTCCCCACGGCTCGCAAGCCCGTCGCCACGCCCGGTCCGGGGAACGCCGAAGGGCGACCACCCGGATGGGTGATCGCCCTTCGAAGGCGCCTGAGGGGCGCCTGAGCGAGTCAGGAGACCCGCAGGGTGTTACTTGACCTCGACGGAGGCGCCGGCGGCCTTGAGGGACTCGGCAGCCTTCTCCGCGGCCTCCTTGGCGACCTTCTCGAGGACCGGCTTCGGGGTGCCGTCGACGAGGTCCTTGGCCTCCTTCAGGCCGAGGGAGGTCAGCTCACGCACGACCTTGATGACCTGGATCTTCTTCTCGCCGGCGCCGGTGAGGATGACGTCGAACTCGTCCTGCTCGGCCTCGGCCTCGGCCGGGGCACCGGCAGCGGCGGGGCCGGCGACGGCGACGGCCGCGGCGGCGGTGACGTCGAACTTCTCCTCGAAGGCCTTGACGAACTCGGAGAGCTCGATGAGGGTCATCTCCTCGAACTGGGCGAGGAGGTCGTCCTGAGAGAGCTTCGCCATGATGGGCGATCCTTCCACTAAATCGGCAGGTGCCGGGTGTATTGAGAGGCGGGCGTACATTCGGCCCGCTGCGACCCGCGCACGTCGGTGACGCGGATCAATGCGCGAGCCGAGTTACTCGGCACCGCCCTGCTCTTCGAGCTTGACGCGAAGCGCCTCCGCGGTGCGGACGAACTTCGACGGCAGCGCCTGGAAGAGGGAGGCAGCCTGAGACTGCTTGCCCTTGAAGGCACCGGCCAGCTTGGAGAGCAGAACCTCGCGGGACTCGAGGTCCGCAAGCTTCTTGATCTCATCGGCGGACAGCGCCTTACCATCAAGGACACCGCCCTTGATGATGAGGTTCGGGTTGTCCTTGGCGAAGTCACGAAGACCCTTCGCCGACTCCACCGGGTCACCGGTGATGAAGGCAGCGCCCGTCGGACCGGTGAACTGGTCGTCGAGCGAGGTGATCCCGGCCTCGTTGGCCGCAATCTTGGTCAGCGTGTTCTTCACCACGGCGTACTGGGCGTTCTCACCGAGCGAACGGCGCAGCGTCTTGAGCTGAGCCACGGTGAGACCCCGGTACTCGGTCAGCACAACGGCGCTCGAGCTCTGGAACTTGTCCTTGAGCTCGGCTACCGCGGCAGCCTTGTCGGGCCTTGCCATAGAGCGTCGGCCTCCTTCCGGGTGATGAGGACCGCTCGGAAGGTGCTGAACAAAACAAAACGCCCCGGCGCAGGCGCACGGGGCTGAGCTCAACCGATCGAAAACGATCCGGGAACTTTCCACGATCACCTGCGCGGGTCGCTCGCATCTCAGCGAATCCTTCGGCCACCGCGCCCCTTACGAGAGCACGGCAACGACCAGCGGTCTTTGGCTTCTGGAGAACCATACGTGAACACGTACGAGTCAAGCAAATCGGGCCCCGCTCCTCCGGAGAGGTGCGGGGCCCGAGGCGCTTCAGAGCCGGCCCAGAGGGCCTTCAGACGGCTCAGCCCGGTCAGACAGCTGCCGGGTCCTCCTCGACGAGGAGGTTGCGGGTGCGGTTGGAGTCCAGCGGGATGCCGGGGCCCATCGTCGTCGTCAGGGTCGCCTTCTTGATGTAACGGCCCTTGGCGGCGGACGGCTTCAGACGGAGGATCTCCTCCAGAGCCGCGGCGTAGTTCTCGACCAGCTTCGTCTCGTCGAAGGAGACCTTGCCGATGATGAAGTGCAGGTTCGAGTGCTTGTCGACGCGGAACTCGATCTTGCCGCCCTTGATGTCGTTGACAGCCTTGACGACATCGGGGGTGACAGTGCCGGTCTTGGGGTTCGGCATGAGACCACGCGGGCCGAGGACACGGCCGAGGCGGCCGACCTTGCCCATGAGGTCCGGGGTGGCCACAACGGCGTCGAACTCGTTCAGGCGGTTGCCCTTGGAGATCTCGTCGATGAGCTCGTCGGAGCCGACGATGTCGGCGCCCGCGGCGATCGCGGCCTCGGCACGGTCACCGGTCGCGAAGACCAGGACCCGGGCGGTCTTACCGGTGCCGTGCGGGAGGTTCACGGTGCCACGGACCATCTGGTCGGCCTTGCGCGGGTCGACACCCAGGCGGAAGGCGACCTCGACGGTTCCGTCGAACTTGGTGGCGGCGGTGTCCTTGGCGATACGGACGGCCTCGAGGGGGGCGTAGTTCCGCTCCCGGTCGATCTTGGCGTCCGCGGCGCGGAGTGCCTTGCTGCGCTTCACTGCTTCTCCTGTGCAGTTACACCATGCGGCTGTCGCCGCGTGGCAGGTGTGGAGTCGTGGTGCGGACCAGCGCTGGTCCTACCACAGAGGTCACAAGGGGGCTGATCAGCCCTCGACCGTGATGCCCATGGAGCGGGCGGTGCCGGCGATGATCTTCGACGCGGCGTCCAGGTCGTTGGCGTTCAGGTCGGGCAGCTTGACCGTGGCGATCTCGCGGACCTGGGCGGCCGTGAGCTTGGCGACCTTGGTCTTGTGCGGCTCGCCAGAGCCCTTGTCCACACCTGCGGCCTTGAGGATCAGCTTGGCGGCCGGCGGAGTCTTGGTGATGAAGGTGAAGGAACGGTCCTCGTAGACCGTGATCTCCACCGGCACGACCATGCCACGCTGCGACTCGGTCGCGGCGTTGTAGGCCTTGCAGAACTCCATGATGTTGACGCCGTGCTGACCGAGCGCGGGGCCGACCGGCGGGGCCGGGTTGGCCGCACCGGCGTTGATCTGGAGCTTGATAAGCCCCGTGACCTTCTTCTTCTTGGGAGGCATTGCTCTCTCCGGGTCCTAGTGAGAGTGTTCAGCCCGCCATCCGGTCATCCGGATGGAGGCATACCGCACCACGATAACGGGTATAGGCGTGCGGCTAAAAACCGAGCAGGTCAGAGCGGCTGCGAGAGCCACTCTGACCTGGTCGGAAACCTATGACCGGTGAGGGTCAGTTCTTCTGGATCTGGTCGAAGCTGAGCTCGACCGGAGTCTCGCGGCCGAAGATCTCGACGAGGCCCTTGACCTTCTTCGAGTCGGCGTTGATCTCGTTGATCGTGGCCTGCAGGGTGGCGAAGGGACCATCGGTGACGGTGACCGAGTCGCCGACCTCGAAGTCCAGGACCTGGACCTCGACCTTGCGGGCCGGAGCCGGCTTGCCCTCGGCCTCGGCGGCCTCGCGGGCGGCCTTCTCCTCGGCCTCCGGGGCGAGCATCTTGACGATCTCGTCCAGGGTGAGCGGGTACGGGTCGTAGGCGTTGCCCACGAAGCCGGTGACGCCGGGGGTGTTGCGGACGACGCCCCAGGACTCGTTCGTCAGATCCATGCGGACGAGAACGTAACCGGGCAGCTTGTTCTGCCGGACGTTCTTGCGCTCGCCGTTCTTGATCTGGACGATCTCTTCCTCGGGGACCTCGGCCTGGTAGATGAACTCCTCGACGTTCAGCGAGACGGCACGCTGCTCGAGGTTGGCCTTCACGCGCTTCTCGTAGCCCGCGTAGGTGTGGATCACGTACCACTCGCCGGGCAGGCCGCGGAGCTCGTCGCGCAGGGCCTGGATCGGGTCGACCGGAGCGGCGGGCTCCTCGTCGGCCTCCTCGGCCTCGGCCTCCGCGTCGGTGTCCTCGACCTCGGTGTCCTCGTCGGACTCGTCCTCGACGTCCTCGACATCCTCTTCGGAGTCGGACGCGTCGTCCTCGTCCTCGTCGGACTCGTCGTCGATGTTCATGGCGGCCTCTTCGGCCGCCTCGCCCGCAGCGGCGTCAGCAGCCTCAGCCTGGTCCTCGTCGGCCGCCTCGACGATGTCGAGCTCGTCCTCAACGGACTCGACAGAATCGACGGCGTCGTTCAGGTTCGGGTCAGACACGGTGGCTGCTTCTTCCTGGATACAAATGGGGTGGAACAAGAAGTCAGCCGAAGACGTACTTGACTGCTTCCTGGAAGCCATAGTCAATCACGGTCACCAGACCGATCATGATGACAACGAAGACAATCACTACCGTGGTGTACGTCGTCAGCTGGCTACGAGTGGGCCAGACGACCTTGCGGAGCTCCGCGACGATCTGGCGGTAGAAGAGCGCGAGGCGGCCCAGAGGGCCCTTCTTCCCGCGCTTGCCGCCCTTACGGGCCTTCTTCTTCGAGTCCGGAGCCTCGTCCTCGGCATCAGGCATGTCGATGGAGCCCACGGCGTCCGTCACGCTTCTCACCTGATCCCGGGTCATGGCAGTGCCGTGCCGGGTGGATCCGCACGGCGGTGCATTGAAGTACGTACATGCGCACACATCCTGGCGGTGTGTGTAGCAGGGCCGGAGGGACTTGAACCCCCAACCGCTGGTTTTGGAGACCAGTGCTCTACCAATTGAGCTACGACCCTTTGTGGCTCCCCCAACCTACCGCATCGTGAGATGTGGTCGGTGCGGGCCAACGAGCAGTGAGTGTACGTGTTCATGAGCGCTGCGTCGAACAGAAAGCACGTCGGAGCCCCGCCGACCCCTCAGGACCACCCCCGCGGGGGCCTCCCGGGACCCTCGTACGACCAGGAATGACCGTTCCTGTCCGCTCCCTGAAACCTGTGTGCCGCGGCTGGAGGCGGTCTGGGACGATGGGCCGCATGAGCGCTGCAACCCCTCCGACCGAGCGCCGGGTCTCCGCCCGCATCGGTGCGATCTCCGAGTCCGCGACCCTCGCCGTCGACGCCAAGGCCAAGGCCCTCAAGGCCGCCGGGCGTCCGGTGATCGGCTTCGGCGCGGGTGAGCCCGACTTCCCGACGCCCGACTACATCGTCGAAGCCGCCGTCGAGGCGTGCAAGAACCCGAAGTACCACCGCTACACGCCTGCCGGCGGTCTGCCCGAGCTGAAGGCCGCGATCGCCGCCAAGACGCTGCGCGACTCCGGCTACGAGATCGACGCCTCTCAGGTCCTGGTGACCAACGGCGGCAAGCAGGCCATCTACGAGGCGTTCGCCGCGATCCTCGACCCGGGTGACGAGGTCATCGTCCCGGCCCCGTACTGGACGACCTACCCCGAGTCGATCCGTCTCGCCGGCGGTGTCCCGGTCGAGGTCGTCGCTGACGAGACCAGCGGCTACCGCGTCTCCGTCGAGCAGCTGGAGGCCGCGCGCACGGAGCGGACCAAGGTCGTCCTCTTCGTCTCCCCGTCCAACCCGACCGGCGCCGTCTACAGCGAGGCCGAGACCGAGGCCATCGGGCGCTGGGCCGTTGAGCACGGCCTGTGGGTGCTGACCGACGAGATCTACGAGCACCTGGTCTACGGCGGCGCGGCCGCCGTCTCCCTCCCGGCGGTCATGCCGGCGCTGCGCGACAAGTGCATCGTCGTCAACGGTGTCGCCAAGACGTACGCGATGACCGGCTGGCGCGTGGGGTGGATCATCGGCCCGAAGGACGTGGTGAAGGCCGCGACCAACCTGCAGTCGCACGCCACCTCCAATGTGAGCAACGTGGCCCAGGTCGCCGCGCTTGCCGCCGTCACGGGCAACCTGGACGCGGTCGCCGAGATGGGGCGCGCCTTCGACCGTCGGCGCCAGACGATCGTGCGGATGCTCAACGAGATCGAGGGCGTCCTGTGCCCGACGCCGGAGGGCGCGTTCTACGTGTACCCGTCGGTGAAGGGGCTGCTCGGCAAGGAGATCCGCGGCAAGCGCCCGAAGACCTCGGTCGAGCTGGCCGCGCTGATCCTTGACGAGGCCGAGGTCGCGGTCGTTCCGGGCGAGGCCTTCGGCACCCCCGGCTACCTGCGTCTTTCGTACGCGCTGGGTGACGAGGATCTGGTGGAGGGCGTGTCCCGGATCCAGAAGCTGCTCGCGGAGGCGCGCGCCTGACCTCCGCACAGGAGTGGGTTCGGCGGGCCCCTGGTTCTTCGGAGCCGGGGGCCCGTTCTTGCGTTCTAGCGAGGTCCCGATCGGGGAAAGGGGCTGTGCTCGTCCGTTCGGTTGCGGCAAGATCCCTGGATGCTGGCCTTTTCAGAGGGACACCCCCCGAACCCCCCGGACGTTTCACGCGACATCGGCCTGCTGCCCAAGGCCCACCTGCATCTGCACTTCACCGGGTCGATGCGCCCGACGACGTTGATCGAGCTGGCCGACAAGTACGGCGTCCATCTCCCCGAGGCGCTGAGCAGCGGCACACCGCCCAAGCTGCGGGCGACCGACGAGCGCGGCTGGTTCCGGTTCCAGCGGCTGTACGACATCGCCCGTTCCTGCCTGCGGGAGCCCGAGGACATTCGGCGCCTGGTCCGCGAGGCGGCGGAGGAGGACGTGCGGGACGGCTCGGGGTGGCTGGAGATCCAGGTCGATCCGACCTCGTACGCCCCGCTGCTCGGCGGCCTGATCCCGGCGATGGAGATCATTCTGGACGCCGTCGACGAGGCCGCGCGCGAGACCGGGCTCGGGATGCGGGTCCTGGTGGCCGCGAACCGGATGAAGCACCCCCTGGAGGCGCGCACGCTGGCGCGGCTCGCGGTGCGGTACGCGGACCGGGGGGTGGTCGGTTTCGGTCTCTCCAACGACGAGCGCCGGGGCATGGCCCGCGATTTCGACCGCGCCTTCGCCATCGCCCGCGAGGGCGGCCTGCTCGCGGCGCCGCACGGTGGCGAGCTGACGGGTCCCTCGTCGGTACGGGACTGCCTGGACGACCTGCGGGCGGCGCGGGTCGGTCACGGGGTGCGGGCGGCGGAGGATCCCCGGGTGCTGCGCAGGCTCGCGGAGAAGGGCGTGACCTGCGAGGTCTGCCCGGCCTCCAATGTGGCCCTGGGGGTGTACGAGAAGCACGAGGACGTGCCGCTGCGGACGCTCTTCGAGGCGGGGGTGCCGATGGCGCTGGGCGCGGACGACCCGCTGCTCTTCGGGTCGCGGCTGGCCGCCCAGTACGAGATCGCCCGTAGGTACCACGGCTTCACGGACGCCGAGCTGGCCGAGCTGGCCCGGCAGTCGGTGCGGGGTTCGGCGGCGCCGGAGGACATCAGGCGGAAGCTGCTGTCCGGGATCGACGACTGGCTGGCGAGCCCGGGCGTCTGAAGCGGTGCAGGGGCGGGTGGGCCTGGAAGCCGATGTCGATCTCGGTCCGGTCCCACCACTGCCCCACGGGCTCCAGGTACGGGGTGAGGGAAGCGATCAGGGCGTCGTGGCCCTGGCGGGCGCGCTTCTCCAGCGGTCCGAAGCCGGCCGCGGTCTCGAAGGCGGTGGCGGCGGCGGAGAAGACGTCGCGGCCGCCGAAGAGGAAGAGCGTGCGGGCGTGGACGGCCGGGCGCAGCCATTCGCTCGCCCGCCAGTGGCGCCGCTCCCACTCCTCGTGCCAGGCGGCCGCGTGGGCGGCGGTGCGCGCCTCGTCGGTGCGGACGGTCAGCGGGGTGCCGGTGCGCAGCCGGGCCCGCAGTCGGGGCCAGGCGGAGGGGCGCAGGCCGGGTGAGCGGTGGGCGAGGACGAGGTCGACCGGCACTCCGGGCGCGTAGGCGCGGGGGAGGCTGTCGCGGAGCGGCACATGGACGATCGTGTGCCGGGAGAAGGCGGCGAAGGAGAACAGCGCGGCCAGGCGGGACAGCCCGTCGTGGTCGCCGAGGAGGTAGCCCCAGCGGTCGCCGAGCGGGTCGTTGAGCGTGGTGTGCCGCAGGGGCTGCCGGGGCTGGACGATCCGGTAGGTGTGCGGTCCCGTGCGGGGCCTGAACTCGCGGGCCTTCAGAAGCATGCCGGTCAGCGTGACGGTGCCCCGGTGGCCGCCGCGACATCATTTCCGTACGGCGATCCCGGCCATCAGGGTGCGGGCGAGCGAGGCGGCGAAGGTGTCGACGTCCTGGGGCGGCTCCTTGCCGACCTTCGCGTCGTAGGCGAAGGCCCGCTGGGCGCAGGCGCCGAGCAGCAGGGACGCAGCGGCGAAGGTGTCGGCGCCGGGGTGGAGGCGGCCTGCCGCCTGTTCGGCGCGGAGATAGGCGTCGAGGCTCTCCAGGAGGCGGTGCGGGCCGGCGTCGAGCCGGCGCAGCGCCGCGTCGTGGCGGGCCTTGAGCCGGGTCTCGGCGAAGAGCGAGGCGGCGATCGGGAAGCTCTCGGCGTAGAACAGGGCGGCTCGGCGGGCGATCTCGGTGAGGTTCTCCTCCACCGTCCGCTCGCCCGGGTCGGCGGCCAGCGTGTCGAGCAGCGGTGCCAGCCGCGGGAGGCGTTCGCTCAGGACGGCGACGAAGAGCTCCTCCTTGCCCGCGAAGTACTTGTAGAGGGCGGCCTCCGAGCAGCCGGCGCCCCGGGCGATCTCCTTGGTGGTCGTGCGGGCGAGACCCACCGTGGTCCACAGCGCGTGCGCCGCGTCGAGGATCCGCTCCCGCGTGGGCTTCTTCTCCATGCCTGCTCCCGAACCGCTTGACGAGGGGGCGAGTACACACTCACTCTAGGGGTGAGTGAACACTTACCCACCCCAGGAGGGTGCGACATGAAGCTCACCGTCTTCGGCGCGACCGGCGGCATCGGACAGGAGATCGTCCATCAGGCCCTGAGGGACGGCCACGAGGTCACGGCGGTGGTACGGGATCCGGCCAGGTTCACCGTCGCCGGCGAGCGCCTGGAGGTCTACCGGGCGGACCTCACGGACCCCGAGGCGCTGCGCGGGGCGGTCGCGGGCAGGGACGCCGTGCTGTCCGGTCTGGGCGTCCGCAGGCGCGCGGACGCCGGCATCGCCGCGCGGCTGACCCGCTCGGTCCTCGCCGCGATGGACGCGGAGGGCGTCCGCCGGCTCCTGGTCGTCAGCGCGGCCCCGGTCGGTCCGGTCCCGGACGGCCAGACCGTCCTCGACAAGGCGGTGCTCGCGGTCATCAACTCCGTCCTGAAGGACATCTACGACGACCTGCGGGTGATGGAGGGCGAGCTGGCGGCCAGCGCCACGGACTGGACGTCCGTGCGCCCGCCCAAGCTGACGAACAAGCCGGTCACCGGCCGCTACCGCTCGGTCGTCGGCGGCAACCCCGGCCGGGGCCGTTCCCTCGCCCGCGCCGACGTGGCGCACGCGATGCTGGCGATGATCAAGGACCCGGCGACGGTGAAGCAGGGCGTGGGCGTCGCGTACTGAGGCACCGGGCCGGCCCCGCTCGGCCCCTCAGAGGCTGACGCCGACCGTCACCGGCTCGTTCTCGAGCGTGATCCCGAAGGCGTCCCGCACCCCCGCGACGACCTCGCGGGCGAGCGCGAGGAGATCCTCGGTGGTGGCCTCGCCCCGGTTGGTGAGGGCGAGAGTGTGCTTGGTGGAGATACGGGCGGGGCCGGAGCCGTACCCCTTGGTGAAGCCGGCCTTGTCGATCAGCCAGGCCGCCGAGGTCTTGGTGAAACCGTCGCCGACGGGGAAGGCGGGTGCCTTCGCGTCGGGACCGAGACGCTCGGCCACGCGCGCGTGGAAGGCGGCGAACTCCTCGTTCGTGAGGATCGGGTTGGTGAAGAACGACCCGGCCGACCAGGTGTCGTGGTCCTCCGGGTCGAGCACCATGCCCTTACCCGCGCGCAGCTTCAGGACGGTCTCGCGGAGGGTGGCGAGCGGGACCCGGTCGCCGACCTCGACGCCAAGGGCCCGGGCCGTCTCCGCGTACGCGATCGGCATGCTCAGGCCGCCGGCGTCCGCCAGCTGGAAGCGGACCCGGAGCACGACGTAGTCGTCCGGCAGCCGCTTGAAGAGACTGTGGCGGTACGAGAAGTCGCACTGTTCGTTCGTGAGCGTGACCACCCGGTGGTCGACCGTGTCGTACGCGACCACCTCGGTGATCGTGGACGAGACGTCCTGGCCGTACGCCCCCACGTTCTGGATGGGCGTCGCCCCCGCGGAGCCGGGGATCCCCGCCAGGCACTCGATGCCCGCGAGGCCCGCGTCGACGGTGCGCTCCACGGCGTCGGTCCACACCTCGCCGGCCGCCAGCTCCAGCCGCGTGCCGTCGAGCTCGAAGCCCTTGGTGGCGATGCGCAGGGCGGTGCCCGCGAAGCCCTTGTCGCTGATGACCAGGTTGCTGCCGCCGCCGATGATCAGCAGCGGGGTGGCCGTCAGATCGGCGTCGCGAACCGCCTGGATCACCTCGTCGTCGGTGGTGGCCGTGACGAGCCGGGTCGCGGGGCCGCCGAGCCGGAAGGTGGTCAGGGGGGCGAGGGGGGCGTCGTGGAGTTCCTGCACGGGCTCAAGAGTACGGGGACGGCCCCGCCGATCATGGCGGGGCCGTCCCCGGTGTGGTGGGGCGGGGAAGCTCCCGGAGCGCGCGGGGGCTCCTCGCGCCGGGGCGCTCACGGAGTGCGCCGGGGTGGTCGCTGCGTGGCGCTCACGGGGTGCGTCGGGGTGGTGGCTGTGGGGCGTTCACGGAGTGCGGCGGGTTCTCGTGCGGCGGCGCTCACGGAGTGCGCCGGGTTCTCGTGCGGCGGCGCTACGGAAGTGCGTCGGGTTCTCGTGCGGCGGCGCTCACGGAGTGCGCCGGGTTCTCGTGCGGCGGCGCTCACGGAGTGCGCCGGGGTTCTCGGGCGGGGGCGCTCACGGAGTGCGTCGGGGTGGTGGCTGCGGGGCGTTCACGCGGCGACCAGGTCCCTCTTCTCCGCCTCGGCGGTCTGCTCACGGGGCGCCCCGCGCCCCGGGATGAGCAGGGAGGCGACCGCTCCGAGGGCCACCATCCCGTCCAGCCGTCGATGGGCCCGGGATCAGCCCGTAGACGATCCCGAAGAGGCCGCCGCTGGCGAGCAGGGTGCCGGCGAGATCGAGCCGGGCGCCGGTGCCGTACGACTCGGCGAGACGGAGCCGGGCGAGGGGCAGCAGGGCCAGGCCGAGCGGAACGTTCAGCCAGAAGATCCACTGCCAGGAGACGTGCTCGGTGAGGCTGCCGCCGATGAGGGGCCCCGAGGCGACGGCGAGTCCGTTGACGGCGCCCCATATGCCGTAGACCATGCCGCGCTTGGCCGCCGGGACGCTCAATCACCAACTTGGCAACCCGTCCGGGCGGGGCGGCCACTCAAGGCGGCCGCCCCTCAACCGTTACGCGAGCGCCACCACGGCCCGGGACATGCCCAGGACCTTCTGACCGGCCGAGACGGCCGTCAGGTCCACCCGGACCCGGTTGTCGTCCAGCTTGGCCGCGACCTTGGCGCTGACCTCGATCAGGGCGCCGGTCTCGTCGTTCGGCACGATCACCGGCTTGGTGAAGCGCACGCCGTACTCGACGACGGCCGCCGGGTCACCCACCCAGTCCGTCACCACACGGACGGCCTCGGCCATGGTGAACATGCCGTGGGCGATGACGTCCGGCAGGCCGACCTCCACCGCGAACTTCTCGTTCCAGTGGATCGGGTTGAAGTCGCCGGAGGCACCTGCGTACCGCACCAGCGTGGCGCGCGTCACGGGGAAGGACTGCGCCGGCAGCTCCGTGCCGACCTCGACCTCGTCGTAAGCGATCTTCGCAGCCATGGCTCAGGCCTCCTCGGGCGCGCGGGACACGAGCTTGGTCCAGGCGGTCACGACGTGCTCGCCGCTCTCGTCGTGCACCTCGCCGCGGATGTCCAGGATGTCGTTCCCCGCCAGCGACTTGATCGCCTCGATGGTCGAGGTGACCGAGAGCCGGTCACCCGCCCGCACGGGACGGGTGTACGCGAACTTCTGGTCACCGTGCACCACGCGGCTGTAGTCCAGGCCCAGCTGGGGGTCCTCGATGACCTGCCCCGCGGCCTGGAAAGTGATGGCGAACACAAAAGTCGGCGGAGCGATCACATCGGGGTGACCGAGCGCCTTCGCCGCTTCCTGATCGACATAAGCGGGATTCGCGTCACCCACCGCTTCGGCGAACTCGCGGATCTTCTCGCGGCCGACCTCGTACGGCGCGGTGGGCGGATAGGTCCGGCCCACGAAGGACTGGTCGAGCGCCATGGACTCGATACCTCCTGGAATGTGTGGAACAAACGACACGAGGCCGCCCCCGGTGTGGGGACGGCCTCGTGTACGAGCCTGATTAACGCGTCTCGCGGTGCGCGGTGTGCGAGTTGCAGCGAGGGCAGTGCTTCTTCATCTCAAGACGGTCCGGGTTGTTACGCCGGTTCTTCTTGGTGATGTAGTTCCGCTCCTTGCACTCCACGCAGGCCAGCGTGATCTTCGGGCGGACGTCGGTGGCAGCCACGTGAGTGCTCCTTGGACGGACGATGGACGGATGAACGCATAAAAGAGTAGCCGATCGAAGGACCGACCCCACAATCGGCTACCGTGTGTAGCGGTGACCGGACTTGAACCGGTGACACAGCGATTATGAGCCGCTTGCTCTACCGACTGAGCTACACCGCTTTGATGATCGGGTTCCCGCCCGAAGGCGGGTTCCTTCTCACCAGAGCCCCAATACGGAATCGAACCGTAGACCTTCTCCTTACCATGGAGACGCTCTACCGACTGAGCTATTGGGGCGAGCGATGAAGACATTACACGGTCCTCCGCCGATCGCCCAAATCCGTTTCGGGGCCCGTCCTACCGCCCGCGCGCATGAGGACGTCCCTCCCGTCCCGTACGCCACTCGTGGCCTGATCGGTACGACTATTGCGCTCCTCCCCGAAGGGTGGCCGGAGCGCCCCTAGGCTCGGCCCCACGCTGCGTGATCTTGATCGTGAGGAGCCTTGGGAGCCCGATGTCAGCCGACAGCAAGCAGCCCCAGCCGCCCGACGACTGGGCCGCCGCCACCGCCGACTCCACCTCGCTCCTGCTCTCCAACGCCCGGCTCACCGACGGCCGGACGGTCGACGTCCGGCTCGGCGGCGGCCGGATCGAGGCCGTCGGGACGGCCGGCAGCCTCACCGCCGTCGGCGCCCGCGTCGACCTCGCCGGGTACCTGCTCCTCCCCGCCGCCGCCGAGGCGCACGCCCACGCCGACACCGCGCTCAGCGCCGACTCCCCCGGCCCCGTCTCGTACGCCCCCGACGAGGTGCAGCGCCGGGCGACCGAGGCCGCGCTGCTGCAGCTCGGCCACGGCGCCACCGCGCTGCGCGCCCACGTGCGCATCGGGGGCCTGCACGGCCTCGGCCCGCTCGAAGCCGTCCTCCAGGCCCGCCGTTCGCTGCGCGGCCTGACCGATCTCACGACGGTCGCCGTGCCGCGGCTGCTCACCGGCGCGGCGGGCGCGGACGGGCTCGCGATGCTGCGCGACGCGGTGAAGATGGGCGCGAGCGTGGTGGGCGGCTGCCCGGACCTCGACCCGGACCCCACCGGGTACGTGGAGGCCGTCCTCGACCTGGCGGCCGAGCACGGCTGCCCCGTCGATCTGCACACGGACGGTGACGACCCGGCGCGGCTCGCCCGCCTGGCCGCCATGGCGGGCGGACTGCGGCCGGGGGTGACGATCGGCCCCTGCGCGGGGCTGGCCCGGCTGCCCTCGGACGCGGCACGGCGGGCCGCCGACCAACTGGCGGCGGCGGGAGTCACGGTGGTCTGCGTGCCGCAGGGCGGCGGCTGGCTCTTTTACACATCTCCCAGCCCACCCGACACAAAGGCGACTCGCGTGTCGTCTTTTGCTCTTAAAAAAAAAAAAGAAAGGTATGACAACACAACAACTCAGAGATGGATGACA
>NZ_JAGGOS010000058.1:0-672 GCF_018614205.1 Streptomyces sp. ISL-36
CCACGGCAGGCCGGAGGGCGCCGGCCGCGCCGCGCCCTCGGCGGCGGCGGGCTTCCTCGGCCGCAGGGCGAGCGCGGCGGCCGTGGAGGCGGCCACCGGCAGGATCGCGAGGAGGGTGAGAGCGGCGGCGAGCGGGATCGGCTGGTCCGCGGCGAGCAGTTCGGCGGCCGCCCCGTCGAAGGGCAGCCCGGTGATGTCCCCGCGCAGGTGCAGGTAGAACAGCAGCGCGAGCATCGAGCCGAGCGTGCAGGAGACCGCCGTGGAGGCCGCGGCGACCGCGGTGAGCCGGGCCGGGCCGAGTCCGATCGCGGAGAGACCGGGCCGGGGCCGGGTGCTGGGATCCGTACGGGCCACGGCGACCGCGAAGTGCACGGTCGCCGCGAGCGGGATCAGGCACCACAGCAGGCGCGCGGTCGCGGCGGCCGAGTGGGCGGGATGCCCCACGGCGTACCCGAGCGTGCACAGCAGCAGAAAGCCGACCCCCGCGGCCGCCGCGGCGACCAGGAGCCGCCGCAGCAGGACGAGGGGGTGGGTTCCGCGGACTAGACGGAGAGCGAGCACGCGGCGACGCCCTCCGCCCCGGTCGTCGGCGCCGCCGCGCCGACCCGGCGCCCGTCGAGCAGGGCGACCGTGCGGTCGGCGAGGTCGGCGACCTCGGTGTCGTGGGTGGCG
>NZ_JAGGOS010000058.1:715-25265 GCF_018614205.1 Streptomyces sp. ISL-36
GGGGGGGTGCAGCGAGGCGGTCGGCTCGTCCGCGAAGAGCACCGTCGGGGTGGTGACCAGGGCCCGGGCGATGGCGATCCGCTGCCGCTGCGACTGGGTCAGGGCGTGCGGGCGCTTGCGCGCGCACCCGCCGATGTCGAGCCGGTCCAGCCACTCCGTGGCGGAGGTCTTCGCGGCGCGGTGCGAGACGCCGCGCAGGAGCAGCGGCAGGGCCGCGTTCTCCCAGGCGGTGAGCTCGGGGACGAGCCCCGGCTCGGGGTCGATCCAGCCGAACCGGTCACGGCGCAGCCGTTCGCGCTGGGCCTGGCTCATGGTGTGGACGGGGCCGCTGTTGAACCAGACCTCGCCCTGCTCGGCGACCGCCTGGCCCGACAGGCAGTGCATGAGGGCGGTCTTGCCGCTGCCGCGCGGACCGACCAGGGCGAGGATCTCCGCCTCGCGGACGCCGAGGGAGACGCCGCTGAGTACGGTCGAACCTCCCAGGGAGTAGTGCAGGGAACGCGCCCAGAGCACGTCGTTGTCCGGTGGGGCCATCGCGTACACCTCGAAGTCGGATCTGCTGTGTGGTCCCCCGTGTACCCCCGTACGGGGGAACGAAGAGACGGGCCTTTCGGTCACTGGGCACCGTAAGGATTCAGATCCGCTTGTAGGGACAGCACGCGGCCCGGGCCGCCTCCATCCACTCGGATGGAGGCATGCCCGGGCCGGGGTCACGCCGTGAGGGCGGCGTGAGGTCGTGCCGGTCCTACGCGGACGCGATCAGAGCTTGGTCCACGCCTCGGTGAGCACCGAGCGCAGGATGCCCTCGATCTCGTCGAAGGTGCCCTGATCGGCGATCAGCGGCGGGGCCAGCTGGATGACCGGGTCGCCACGGTCGTCGGCCCGGCAGTACAGACCGTTGTCGAAGAGCGCCTTGGAGAGGAAGCCGTAGAGCACGCGCTCGGTCTCCTCGTCCGTGAAGGACTCCTTGGTGACCTTGTCCTTGACGAGCTCGATGCCGTAGAAGAAGCCGTTGCCGCGGACGTCGCCGACGATCGGGAGGTCGTGCAGCTTCTTCAGGGTGTTGAAGAAGTTGCCCTCCTGGTCCAGCACGTGCTGGTTCAGGCCTTCCTTGTCGAAGATGTCGAGGTTGGCGATCGCGACCGCCGACGACACCGGGTGGCCACCGAAGGTGTAGCCGTGCAGGAAGGTGTTGTCACCCTTGTAGAACGGCTCCGCGATGCGGTCCGAGACGATGCAGGCACCGATCGGGGAGTAGCCCGAGGTCATGCCCTTGGCGCAGGTGATCATGTCGGGCACGTAGCCGAACTTGTCACAGGCGAACATCGTGCCGAGGCGGCCGAAGGCGCAGATCGTCTCGTCCGAGACGAGCAGCACGTCGTACTGGTCGCAGATCTCGCGGACCCGCTGGAAGTACCCGGGCGGCGGCGGGAAGCAGCCGCCGGCGTTCTGCACCGGCTCCAGGAAGACGGCGGCGACGGTGTCGGCGCCCTCGAAGAGGATCTCCTGCTCGATCTGGTCGGCGGCCCAGCGGCCGAAGGCCTCGGGGTCGTCGCCGTGGATCGGCGCGCGGTAGATGTTGGTGTTCGGCACCTTGTGCGCGCCGGGGACCAGCGGCTCGAAGGGGGCCTTCAGGGCCGGCAGGCCGGTGATGGAGAGGGCGCCCTGCGGGGTGCCGTGGTACGCGACCGCACGCGAGATGACCTTGTACTTGGTGTGCTTGCCCTGCAGCTTGAAGTACTGCTTGGCGAGCTTCCACGCGGTCTCGACGGCCTCGCCGCCACCGGTGGTGAAGAAGACCTTGTTCAGGTCGCCCGGGGCGTAGTCCGCGAGACGCTCGGCGAGCTCGACGGCCTTGGGGTGCGCGTACGACCACACGGGGAAGAACGCGAGTTCCTTGGCCTGCTTGTACGCGACTTCGGCCAGCTCCTCGCGGCCGTGTCCGGCGTTGACCACGAAGAGACCCGCGAGACCGTCGAGGTAGCGCTTGCCCTTGTCGTCGAAGATGTAGGTGCCCTCACCACGCACGATGGTGGGAACGGGCGAGTTCTCGTACGACGACATGCGGGTGAAGTGCATCCACAGGTGGTCGTACGCGGTCTTGGACAGGTCCTGGGTCACGATTATCGAGTTCCCCACATATAGGTCTGCTTCTTGAGCTTGAGGTAGACGAAGCTCTCGGTGGAGCGCACGCCGGGGAGGGTGCGGATGCGCTTGTTGATCACATCCAGCAGGTGGTCGTCGTCCTCGCAGACGATCTCCACCATCAGGTCGAACGAGCCCGCGGTCATCACCACGTACTCGCACTCGGCCATGGCAGTCAGCGCGTCGGCGACCGGATCGAGGTCACCCTCGACGTTGATGCCGACCATCGCCTGCCGCCGGAATCCCACGGTGAGCGGGTCGGTGACGGCGACGATCTGCATGACGCCCTGGTCGAGCAGCTTCTGGACGCGCTGGCGTACGGCCGCCTCGGAGAGGCCCACGGCCTTGCCGATGGAGGCGTACGGACGGCGACCGTCCTGCTGGAGCTGCTCGATGATCGCCAGCGAGACGGCATCGATCGTCGGGGACGAACCGGTTCCGGTCCTGGAGTTCGTGCTTTGACTGGCCACGACCTCACTGTGCACCGAGACTCGTCTGTCTTGCAAGCCCAGAGCGATGAAATTCGTTGTTTTCGCTTCGTGATCACACTGAATCCGAAGTTGGGGGCTGCCGGGCCTGTCGAAAGCGTCCGCCGAGCGACTACTGTGGGGGTGTCTCATCCATCGGGACGAACGAACTCTGAACGACAGGAGGGGTGGCAAGTGACCACCGAGCTGCGCCGGCTGCGTAACTACATCAACGGGGAGTTCCGGGACGCCGCCGACGGGCGGACCATCGAGGTGGTCAACCCGGCCACGGGCGAGGTCTTCGCCACGTCTCCGCTCTCCGGCCAGGCGGACGTCGACGCCGCCATGGAGGCCGCCGCGGCCGCCTTCCCGGCCTGGCGCGACACCACGCCGGCCGAGCGCCAGAAGGTCCTCCTGAAGATCGCGGACGCCTTCGAGGAGCGCGCCGAGGACCTGATCGCCGCCGAGGTCGAGAACACCGGCAAGCCGGTCGCCCTCACCGCGAGCGAGGAAATCCCGCCCATGGTGGACCAGATCCGCTTCTTCGCGGGCGCCGCCCGCATGCTCGAGGGCCGCTCGGCCGGCGAGTACATGGAGGGCATGACCTCGATCATCCGCCGCGAGCCGGTGGGCGTCTGTGCCCAGGTCGCGCCGTGGAACTACCCGATGATGATGGCCGTGTGGAAGTTCGCCCCGGCCCTCGCCGCGGGCAACACGGTCGTCCTCAAGCCGTCGGACACGACCCCCGCGTCGACCGTCCTGATCGCCGAGATCATCGGGCAGATCGTGCCCAAGGGTGTCTTCAACGTCATCTGCGGCGACCGCGAGACCGGCAAGGCGATGGTCGAGCACCCGACGCCGGCGATGGCCTCCATCACCGGTTCGGTACGCGCCGGCATGCAGGTCGCCGAGTCGGCGGCCAAGGACGTCAAGCGCGTCCACCTGGAGCTGGGCGGCAAGGCCCCGGTCGTGGTCTTCGAGGACACCGACATCGCCAAGGCAGTCGAGGACATCTCGGTGGCGGGCTTCTTCAACGCGGGCCAGGACTGCACGGCCGCGACCCGTGTCCTCGTCCACGAGTCGATCCACGACGAGTTCGTGGCGCAGCTCGCCAAGGCCGCCGCCGACACCAAGACGGGTCAGCCGGACGACGAGGACGTGCTCTACGGCCCGCTGAACAACGCCAACCAGCTGAAGCAGGTCGCCGGCTTCATCGACCGCCTCCCGGCCCACGCCAAGGTCGAGGCGGGTGGCCACCAGGTCGGCGAGAAGGGCTACTTCTACGCCCCGACCGTCGTCTCCGGCCTCAAGCAGGACGACGAGATCGTGCAGAACGAGGTCTTCGGCCCGGTCATCACGGTGCAGTCGTTCCGTGACGAGGAGCAGGCGCTGGAGTACGCCAACGGCGTCGAGTTCGCGCTCGCGTCCTCGGTCTGGACGAAGGACCACGCGCGGGCGATGCGGATGTCGCGCGCGCTGGACTTCGGCTGCGTGTGGATCAACACCCATATCCCGCTGGTGGCGGAGATGCCGCACGGCGGCTACAAGAAGTCCGGCTACGGCAAGGACCTCTCGGCGTACGGCTTCGAGGACTACACGCGCATCAAGCACGTGATGACGTCCCTGGGCTAGTCGCTCAGCGGCCCGACGGCCCCGGCACCTCTCGATGACGAGGTGCCGGGGCCGTGCCGTGTCGTGCATGCCGCGCCGCGCCGCGGTCCGCTGACGAACCGGCAGGACACCGGTCGTGGCCGAAGGCGCGAAGAGGTGGAACTCGATCGCCGGTCCGCGAGTTCCCCGAGGGTGAACTCACTGGTGACGTACGGACTGTTGGCCGCGTGGGCGCTGCACGACGCCGAGGAGGTCGTCTTCGGCCCCCGCTGGGTGCGGGAGCATCTGCCGGAGCTGCGGGAGCGCTTCCCCGAGGTGTCCGAGAGGGTGTGGCGGGTGATGGAGGGCGTCGACGAGCGGGAGTTCGCCGTCGCCGTCGGGGCGGTGGGGGCCGTGGTCGCCGCCGCGGCCGTCGCGGGACACCGCTCCGGCGGCCGGTCCGCCTTCTTCCAGGCCGCGTTGAACGGCTTCGGTCTCCACGGCCTCGTCCACCTGGCCCAGGCCGCCGCGGTCCGCGGCTACACCCCCGGCTCGGCCACCTCCCCGCTGGTCGTCGTCCCCTTCACGCTCTGGGCGCGAGGCCGGCTGCGGCGGGCGGGCGTGCTGCGCCCGACGCGCGCCAAGGACGCGGTCGCGGGACTCGCGGTGGCCGCGGGCGTCACCCTGGCCGCGCACGCGGTCGCCCGGAAGGTCACCGGGACCCCCACTTTTTGAACGTGTTCATGAGGGGCGTACGGTGGGGCCATGAGCGACGCGAACGGGCCGAGAGCCCTCCTCAAGCGCATCCGTGTCTGGCTGGTCGTCTTCATCGTCTGCCTGGTGCTCAGCGGCCTCACCGCCTTCCCCCTCGTCACCGAACTCCGTCTCACCGAAGCCGCCTTGACGTCCTGGGCGTCCCCCGTCGCCGACGCCCTCCCCGGCCTCCTGGAGTGGATCCAGCGGGTCAGGGACGGGCTCGACGCCGCCGACGCCGACCACCCCTTCGTCCTCTACGGCACCGACTGGCTGGCCTTCGCCCACCTCGTCATCGCCGTCGCCTTCTACGGGCCCTACCGCGACCCGGTCCGCAACATCTGGGTCGTCGAGTTCGGCATGATCGCCTGCGCCGGCATCGTCCCGCTCGCCCTGATCTGCGGCCCGATCCGGGGCATCCCGTTCTGGTGGACGGTCATCGACATGTCGTTCGGCGTCTTCGGGGTGATCCCGCTGCTCGTCGTCCACCGGAAGATCAAGCGCCTGGAGGCGCTCACGGCGACGGCGGCCCGTATGTCGCCAGCATGACGTTCAGGGCCACCTCGTTCATCGGACCATCTCCCGCGGGTCGTGGATCTCGAAGCGGTTCGCGTACCACTCCTCGACCGTGTCCCCCGCGAAGTCGGCGGCCGGGATGCCGTGGGTGTGGTTGAGGAGCTGGCGGACGGTGACCCTTCCGTACCGGCCGGGGATCAGATCCGGCAGGTACGAGCGGGCCGAGCGGTCCAGGTCCAGCCGGCCCTCGGAGGCCAACTGGAGGGCGACCGCCGCCGTGAAGACCTTGGTCACCGACCCGGCCCGGAACCGGGCTGCCGGATCCACCGGCCGGTTCGACTTCAGGTCGTGCACGCCGGCGGCGCCCCGCCAGACGCCCTCGGTGCCTCCGACGCGTACCAGAGCGGCCGTCGCCCGGTCGGTCGGCAGGCCGGCGATCGCCGCCTCCAGGGCGGGATGCGGCGCCTGTGCGGAGGCGGCGGGGACGGTCGCGGCCGGCGTCCCGGCGGCGGCCGGCAGGGTCGCCGTGCCCGCCGCGACGCCCAGGACGAGCGCGGTGGCGATCAGCGTGCGCAGGGTGCTCTTCATGGTCAACTCCCGTGGTGCCAGGCGTCGTTCTCGACGGCTCCATCCTGCTGACCAGCGGGTTCACGCGGATCGCCCGCGCAGGGGGTCTTCGGCCGGTCACTTCCTCCCCGGCGCGGGGGAGGGGGAGCGCCCCGCTGCTCCCCGGCCGGGGGAGCGCCCGCCTCGACCAGCCCCGTCTCGTACGCGCAGATCACCGCCTGGATCCGGTCCCGCAGCCCCAGCTTGGAAAGGACGTTGCCGACATGGGTCTTCACCGTGTGGTCGCTGACCACCAGCTCCGCGGCGATCTCCGCGTTCGACAGGCCGCGGGCGAGCAGCAGCAGCGTCTCCCGCTCGCGGACCGTCAGGACCTCCAGCCGGGGATCGGGGCGGGGCGCCGGCGGGCGCCCCGAGGTGTACTGCTCCACCAGGCGCCGGGCCACGGACGGGGCGAGCAGCGAGTCGCCCCGCGCCACCACCCGTACCGCGTGGACCAGGTCGTCCCTGCGTACGTCCTTCAGCAGGAATCCGCTCGCGCCCGCGTGCAGCGCCTCGTACACGTACTCGTCGGAGTCGAACGTCGTCAGCATCACCGTCCGGCACCCCGACTCCGCGCTGATCGTCCGGCAGGCCTCGATGCCGTCCGTGCGCGGCATCCTGATGTCGAGGAGCGCCACGTCGGGCGCGTGGCGGCGCACCGCCTCGATGGCCTCGGCCCCGTCGCCCGCCTCCGCCACCACCTCGATGTCCGGCTGAACGTCGAGAATCATCGCGAAGCCGCTGCGGACCAGCTCCTGGTCGTCGGCCACCACCACACGGATCGTCACCGCGCCACCTCCGCCGGAGCGGGTACGGGGATCCGGGCCCGCACCTCGAAACCGCGGCCGCCCGGCCCCGGGCCGGTGACCGCCGTGCCGCCGTGCGCGGCCGCGCGTTCGCGCAGACCGACGAGGCCGTGCCCGCCGGGGCCCGGCCGCGGACCCCGCCCGTCGTCCGTCACCACGATCTCCAGCATCCCGTCCTCGCAGGTGAGCCGGACGGACGCGGTCCGGGCGTCCGCGTGCTTGACCACGTTCGTCAGCGCCTCCTGGACGATCCGGTACACCGTGGCCCCGGTGGCGCCGGGCAGGGCCCGCACCCCGCCCGCCGTGCCGTACGTGACATCGATCCCGCCGGCCCGTACCCGCTCCACCAGCACGGGAAGGCCGGCCAGATCCGGCTGCGGCTCCCGCGGGGCGTCGCCCGTGCCATCGCCCTCGCGCAGCACCCCCAGCATCCGGCGCAGCTGCGCCATGGCGTCCCGGCCCGTCTCGGAGATCGCGTCGAACGCGGCCTCCGCCCGCTCCGGCGCCGTACGCACCGCCACCGGGCCCGCCTCCGCCTGCACGATCATCAGGCTCACCGCATGGGACAGGATGTCGTGCATCTCCCGTGCGATCCGGGCCCGTTCGCGCGCGGCGGCCTGCTCGGCCTCGACGCGGTTGGCCCGCTGACGGGTGTCGGTGAGCCGGCCGAAGACGTACGCCGCCGCGAACACGAAGAGGGAGAAGACCAGTTCACGCGCCGACCGGGTGTTGAGCCAGACGGAGGCCGGCACCGCGAGCACGAGCAGCACGACCGTGACGAGCCGGTCGCGGGGCGGCGAGAGCGCGGCGATCGTGTAGACGATGACCAGGCCGGTGTACGGCAGGGGCTGCCCCGGCCCCTCCAGGGCGATCCGGTACAGCCCGCTCGTCGCCAGGATCGCGAGGAGGACGGCCATCGGGGCTCGCCGCCGCCAGACCAGCGGGACGACGGTGAGCGTGGTGAGCCCGTACGCCGGCCAGGTCGCCGGTTCCAGCTCCGGCGCGCGCGGCACGACGAACGGCATGGTCATCGCCGCCTGGACGAGCAGCGCGATGCCGATGTCGACCGCCCAGGGATTGGCGCCGCCCAGCGACCTGGCCCGCTCCCACCAGCCCCGTACCTCCCCCGGTATGCCCATTACGGCTTGCGCCCCACGGCGCCGAACTGCGCCACCTCGGACGCCGGGGCGAACCGCCAGCTCGCGCACGACACGATCCCGGGCTCCAGGATGTCGAGCCCGTCGAGGAAGGAGGTGAACTCGGCGCGGCTGCGGGCGGTGATCGGCGGAGTCGCGTTCGCGTTCCAGAACTCCATCGCCGCCACGTTCCCCTCACCGCCCAGCTCCGGTTCGACCGTGGGGTGGGTGAGGACGAGATGGCTGCCGGACGGCACCGCGTCCATCAGCGTGCGCACGATGGAGCGCGCCTCGTCGGTGTCCAGGACGAAGTTGAGGATGCCCAGCATCATCACCGCGACCGGCCGCGTCAGGTCCAGCGTCCTCGCCGCCGACTCCAGGATCCGCAGCGGATCCCGGGCGTCCGCGTCGACGTACTCGGTGACGCCCTCCGGGGCGCTGGTCAGCAGCGCGCGGGCGTGCGTGAGCACGATCGGGTCGTTGTCGACATAGACGATCCGGGCGTCCGGCGCGATCCGCTGGGCGACCTCGTGGGTGTTGTCGGCGGTGGGCAGGCCCGTGCCGATGTCCAGGAACTGGCGCACACCGGCGTCGGCGGCCAGATGCGTCACCGCCCGCCCCAGGAACGCCCGGTCCGCGCGGGCCACCTCACCGATGCTCGGATAGAAGCCGGTGACCCGGTCGCCGACCGCGCGGTCCACCGGATAGTTGTCCTTGCCGCCCAGCCAGTAGTTCCACACCCGGGCGTTGTGCGCGATGTCGGTACGGATTCTCTCGGTCCCGGTCACCTCGGAGTACCCCTTCGCAGTTCGGCGGCGAGTGCGTCCACACGGTTGGTGGTGATCGAGTCCACCCCGTGGGACAGGAGCTTACGCATGGTGCGACGGGTGTCCGCGGTCCAGGCGGAGACGAGGTACCCGTCCCGGTGCACCCGTTCCACCAGCTCACGGCTGACCAGACCGAAGCGGTAGTTGAGCCAGCGCGGCCCGATCGCGTCCAGGAGCACGGCGCGCGGCGGGGCCAGGGTCGTCCAGGTCAGGGCGATCTCGGCGGCCGGGTCGGCGGCCCGGACCTGGAGCATGGCGACCGAGCCCGCGCAGTAGAGGACCCGCTCGGCCGCCCCGCATTCGCGGACCGTGCCGACGATCGTGCGGACGGACGCCTCGTCGCCGCCGGGCAGGTCGAGCATCAGCCGGTGCGGTCCGGCGGCGATCAGTGCCTCGCGCAGCGTGGGCACCCCGTCGCGGGTCAGCTCGCGCAGCTGCTCCAGGGAGAGCGCGGAGAGCGGCCGGTCGTGACCCCACAGCCGTTTCAGCGTGTCGTCGTGGAGCAGGACGGGGACCCCGTCGCGAGTGAGCCGGACGTCGACCTCGACGGCGTCCGCGCCCCCTTCGATCGCCGAGACGATCGAGGGGACCGTGTTCTCGCGGACGCGGTACGGGTCGCCGCGGTGGGCTACGACAGTCACGTGATCCATGGGCTCATTGTCGGGTCCGGGCACCGGTCAGCGCGCGAGCCACCGGTCGGTGTACGTGTCGATCTCGGCGGCGATCCTGGCCTTGCCGGCCGGGTCGAGGAAGGAGGCCTCCACGGCGTTCTTGGCCAGGGAGGCCAGACCGCGCTCGTCGAGCTCCAGGAGGCGGGCGGCGACCGCGTACTCGGTGTTCAGGTCCGTGCCGAACATCGGCGGGTCGTCGCTGTTGATCGTGACGAGGACGCCGGCGGCCACCATCTCCTTGATCGGGTGCTCGTCCAGGTGGGCCACCGCCCGGGTCGCGATGTTGGAGGTCGGGCAGACCTCGAGGGCGATCCGGTGCTCGGCGAGGTGGGCGAGGAGCGCGGGGTCCCGCACGGCGCTCGTGCCGTGACCGATGCGCTCGGCGCGCAGGTCGTTCAGGGCGTCCCAGATCGTCTGCGGGCCCGTCGTCTCGCCCGCGTGCGGCACGGAGTGCAGGCCGGCCGCGATGGCGCGGTCGAAGTACGGCTTGAACTGCGGGCGGGGCACCCCGATCTCCGGGCCGCCGAGACCGAAGGAGACCAGACCCTCGGGGCGCAGGTCCACGGCGAGCCGGGCGGTCTCCTCGGCGGAGACCAGACCGGCCTCACCGGGAATGTCGAAGCACCAGCGCAGTACGACGCCCAGCTCGGCCTCGGCGGCCTTGCGGGCGTCCTCGATCGCCGCCATGAAGGCGCGCTCGTCGATCCCGCGGCGGGTCGAGCTGTACGGGGTGATCGTGAGCTCGGCGTACCGGATGTTCTGCCGGGCCATGTCGCGGGCGATCTCGAAGGTGAGCAGCCGGACGTCCTCCGGGGTGCGGACGAGGTCCACGACCGAGAGGTAGACCTCCACGAAGTGCGCGAAGTCGGTGAACGTGAAGTAGTCGACGAGCGCCTCCGGGTCCGTGGGGACCTTGGAGTCAGGGTGGCGGGCGGCCAGCTCGGAGACGATACGGGGCGAGGCGGAGCCGACGTGGTGGACGTGCAGCTCGGCTTTGGGAAGCCCGGCGATGAAGGGATGGAGATCGGTCATCGGATCATCGTAGGCCGGGCCGATGCCTCGTCGGAGGGAGGTCGTAGCATGGCGGGACCACGATGGGGGAGGCCCATGTCTGACAACAGCGACCAGCCGCGGGGCGGGTACGACCCGGCGGATCCGTGGGCTCCGCCGAACCGCGACGGGGTGGAACTGAGCAAGCCGGCGACGCCGCCGGCGCACGACCGTCCGCCGGTGCACGACCAGCCGACGATGACGTCCATGCCCGCCGCGGGCGACGGGACCGGGGAGCTCCCGCCGCCCCCGGTCGCCCCCGGGGGACCGGCGGCGACACCCGGCGCGTACGGCTACCCGGCGCCGGCGCCGGTGGCTCCGACGACGTCGGGGTACGGCTACCCCGGCTACCCGGCCGGGTACAGCGGCGGTTACGGCCAGCAGGGCTGGCAGCAGTCCCCGGCCAACGGCATGGGCATCACGTCGATGGTGCTCGGCATCATCGCGACGGTCGGCTTCTGCATGTACGGCCTCGGGATCATCCTCGGCGTCCTGGCACTGATCTTCGGCATCATCGGCCGCAAGAAGGTCCAGCGGGGCGAGGCGAACAACGGCGGGATGGCGACGGCGGGCATCGTCCTGGGCGCGATCGGCACGCTGATCAGCGCGGCGTTCCTGGCGTTCATCATCTGGGCGATCGTCCAGGGGGAATCCCTCGACAACGATCTGAACGATCCGTACGCGACGAGCCTGGTGGTCGAGAACCGCTGAGCCCAGCGGTCGAGAACCCCTGAGCGAACCGGTAACCACGACACGGCGAAGCACGGCGAAGGGCCCCGCACTCGGTGCGGGGCCCTTCGCCGTTCACCCGGGGACGCCGCCCTCCGTTCACCCCTGGCGCAGCCGCTCGCGCGCCTCCATCAGGGCGAAGCCCAGAAGGTTCAGGCCCCGCCAGCGGGAGGGGTCCATCGCGCGGGGGTCGTCGGCGGTGAGGCCGATGCCCCACACCCGGTCCAGCGGGCTCGCCTCCACCAGGACGCGCCCGCCCGTGCCCAGCAGGTAACCCCGCAGCGCCTCGTCCGGGGCGAACTTGTGGACACTCCCCTCGACCACGATCCCGAAGCGCTCCCGCTCCCACACCGCCTCGTCGAACCCCCGCACCAGCCGCCCGGCCTTCTTCGCCTCCGCGGGCGAGCGGGACGACAGCGCCGCGCGCTCGGCGTCCGGGTCGCCGAAGAGCCGCGCCTTCGACGCCATCATCCAGTGCTCCGCCATCGCGTAGCGCACTCCCTCCACCTCGAAGGGCGACGGCCACCACTGGCTCAGGCAGCTCGCCGAGAGCGTCCCGTCCGCTCGCGCACGGTGCCCCCAGAAGTGCAGCCACTTCACCTTGTCACCCCTGCTGACCTGCTGCGTCAGCTGTTCCATCCGCTCGATCTCCGTCATGCACGCGAGTCTGGCAGCCACCACGGACAGTCCGTACGGGGATTTCCCGGCACCCTCGACACATGGTCGACCGATTCCGTCGCGTAACCAAAAGGCAACAACGGAATCCCTTGTTGCACCAGCATGGCTCTGTCAGGATCGGCACTCAATTCGAGCTGGAACAACGGAGAGCGTCATGGGCAACCGCTTCCAGGTGACCGACCGCTTCGCGGACGGCGCGCAGTACATCGGCGGGCGGCTGCGGCCCGGAACCTCGGGTGAGGAGCACAGCGTCGTCGACCCGGCCACGGGCGAGCGCGTCCACACCTACGAACTGGCCTCCACCGCGGACGTCGACGCAGCCGTCGCCGCCGCCAAGGACGCCTTCCCCGCCTGGGCGGCCGCCACCCCCGGTGAGCGCTCCGACGCGCTGCACCGCTTCGCCGGCGTACTCGCCGAGCAGGTCGAGGAGTTCGCCCGCGTGGAGTCCCTCCAGTGCGGCAAGCCCATCAAGCTGTCGACCGAGTTCGACGTTCCCGGTACGGTCGACAACACCGCCTTCTTCGCCGGGGCCGCCCGTCACCTCCAGGGCCAGTCCGCCGGCGAGTACAGCGGTGACCACACCTCGTACGTCCGCCGTGAACCCATCGGCGTCGTCGGCTCCATCGCCCCCTGGAACTACCCGCTCCAGATGGCCGCCTGGAAGATCCTGCCGGCCATCGCCGCCGGTAACACCATCGTCCTCAAGCCGGCCGAACTCACCCCGCTGACCTCGCTCATGTTCGCGCAGGCGGCGCGGGAGGCCGGCATCCCCGACGGGGTCGTCAACATCGTCACCGGCGTCGGGCGCACCGCGGGCGAACACCTCGTCGGCCACCCCGACGTGGCGATGACCTCTTTCACCGGCTCCACCCCCGTCGGCAAGCGGGTCGCCGAGATCGCCACCTCCACCGTCAAGCGGCTCCACCTCGAACTCGGCGGCAAGGCCCCCTTCGTCGTCTTCGACGACGCCGACCTGGAGGCCGCCGCCCACGGCGCCGTCGCCGCCTCTCTCATCAACACCGGACAGGACTGCACCGCGGCCACCCGCGCGTACGTCCAGCGCCCGCTCTTCGACGCGTTCGTCGCGCGGGTCGCCGAGTTGATGGAGACGGTCCGCCTCGGCGACCCCTTCGACCCCTCCACCGACCTCGGACCGCTGATCAGCCACGCCCAGCGGGACCGGGTCGCCGCCTTCGTCGAGCGCGCCCGGGGTTACGCCACCGTCGTCACCGGCGGCGAAGCCCCCGGAGGGGATCTCGAGAACGGTGCCTACTATCGTCCGACCCTGATCACCGGCGCCGCCCAGAACAGCGAGGTCGTGCAGTCGGAGATCTTCGGGCCGGTCCTGGTGGCCCTGCCCTTCGACGGCGACGACGAGGGCATCCGGCTCGCCAACGACACCCCCTACGGCCTCGCGGCCTCCGCCTGGAGCCGCGACGTCTACCGGGCGAACCGCGCCACCCGTGAGATCAAGGCGGGGTGCGTCTGGGTGAACGACCACATTCCGATCATCAGCGAGATGCCGCACGGCGGCTCCAAGGCCTCCGGCTTCGGAAAGGACATGTCGGCGTACTCCTTCGAGGAGTACACGCAGATCAAGCACGTGATGTACGACAACACGGCGGTCGCCGCGAAGGACTGGCACCGCACGATCTTCGGGGACCGATAGAAAGTCAGCCGCCCGACCACGCGGCCCAACCTCCCGAAAGGGCACAGCGCATGGAGCAGTACGAGCCCGACAGCCTGTCCGCCGCGCAGCTCGCGGCGATGCGGCGCAGCCTGACGAGCGGCCGGGGCGCCCTCACCCGCCGTTCGATGCTGCGCGCCGGAGGCGTCGGCGCGCTCACGGTCGGCGGCCTCGCCGGCCTGAGCGCCTGTGGCATCCCGCCGGCCAAGCGGGAGGGCCAAGGCCCCGCGTCCACCGACTTCTCGGCCAAGGAGAAGCAACTGAGCTTCTCCAACTGGACCGAGTACATGGACGTCAGCGAGGACGAGAAGTCCCGCCCCACCCTGGAGGCGTTCACCAAACGGACCGGGATCAAGGTCAAGTACACCGAGGACATCAACGACAACGTCGAGTTCTTCGGGAAGATCAAGCCCCAGCTCGCCGCCGGCCAGGACACCGGCCGGGACCTGATCTGCGTCACCGACTGGCTCGCCGCCCGCATCATCCGGCTCGGCTGGGCGCAGAAGCTCGACCCGGCCAACCTGCCCAACGCCTACGCGAACCTCTCCACCCAGTTCCGCCGTCCCGACTGGGACCCGGGCCGCTCCTACTCGTACCCGTGGACCGGTATCTCCACCGTCATCGCGTACAACGCGAAGGCCACCGGCGGCAAGAAGGTCGACTCGGTCACCCAGCTCCTCGACGACCCCTCCCTCAAGGGCCGGGTCGGCTTCCTCACCGAGATGCGCGACTCGGTCGGCATGACCCTGATCGACATGGGCAAGGACCCGGGCAAGTTCACCGACGCCGACTACGACGCGGCCATCGGCCGGCTCCAGAAGGGCGTCGACAAGAAGCAGATCCGGCGCTTCACCGGCAACGACTACACCTCCGACCTGGACAAGGGCGACCTGGCGGCCTGTCTCGCCTGGGCCGGCGACGTCATCCAGCTGCAGGCCGACAACCCGGACATCAAGTTCGCGATCCCCTCGGCCGGTTACATCACCTCCAGCGACAACCTCCTCGTCCCGGCCAAGGCCCGGCACAAGACGAACGCCGAGAAGCTCATCGACTACTACTACGAGCTTCCGGTCGCCGCCCAGCTCGCCGCGTACATCAACTACGTGTGCCCGGTCGACGGGGTGAAGGACGAGCTCGCCAAGATCGACCCGGAGCTCGCGAGCAACACGCTGATCCTGCCCGACAAGGCCATGGCCGCGAAGTCGCACGCCTTCCGCTCGCTGACGAGCCAGGAAGAGACGGCGTACGAAGAGAAGTTCGCCAAGCTCATCGGTGCCTGAGCCCGACGTACGACCGCGTCCAGCCCCTTCACAACCCCTGGGATCGCAACCCATGACTGACACGAACACCGGCGGCGACGTCCGTCTCACCGGCATCAGCAAGACGTACGGCTCCTTCACCGCCGTGCACCCGCTCGACCTGACCGTCCCGCAGGGCTCGTTCTTCGCCCTCCTCGGCGCCTCCGGCTGCGGAAAGACCACCACGCTCCGCATGATCGCCGGCCTGGAGGAGCCCACCACCGGCACGGTCTTCCTCGGCGACAAGGACGTCACCGACCTCCCGCCGTACAAGCGGCCGGTCAACACCGTCTTCCAGTCCTACGCGCTCTTCCCGCACCTGGACATCTACGAGAACATCGCCTTCGGCCTGCGCCGGCGCGGCATCAAGTCGGTGAAGAAGCAGGTCGGCGACATGCTCGACCTCGTCCAGCTCGGCGACAAGGCCAAGCACAAGCCGCACCAGCTCTCCGGCGGCCAGCAGCAGCGCGTCGCCGTCGCCCGCGCGCTCATCAACCACCCGCAGGTGCTCCTCCTCGACGAGCCGCTCGGCGCCCTCGACCTCAAGCTGCGCCGCCAGATGCAGCTGGAGCTCAAGCGGATCCAGACCGAGGTCGGCATCACCTTCGTCCATGTCACCCACGACCAGGAGGAGGCCATGACCATGGCCGACCAGGTCGCGGTCATGAACGGCGGCCGGGTCGAACAGCTCGGCGCGCCCGCCGACCTCTACGAGAACCCGCGGACCACCTTCGTCGCCAACTTCCTCGGCACCTCCAACCTCATCGAGGCCGAGGTCTCCGAGACCGGCGCCACGGACCTGGTCGTGACGGCCGGCGGCGGCAAGCTCCGGCTGCCGGCCGACCGCTGTTCGGCCACCGTACGCACCGGCGGCAAGGTGCTCGTCGGTGTCCGCCCCGAGAAGATCTCGCTCGCGCACGCCGACGACGCGGGCTCGATCGCCGAGGGGCGCAACCAGGTCGTCGGGCGGATCGTCGACTCCTCGTTCATCGGCGTCTCCACCCAGTACGTGGTGAACAGCCCGGCCGGCGCCGAGCTCCAGGTCTACGAGCAGAACATCGAGCGCGACTCCCGGCTCGCGCCGGGGGCCGAGGTCGTCCTGCACTGGAACCCGGCCCACACCTTCGGTCTGGACGCGACGCAGTCCCTGCTTGCCGGGACAGTGAGCGACGCGGGCGTGGAGACGGTGGAGGACGCCTCGTGACGATCACGGAAGCTCCGCCGACGCCGGACCTTCCGGTCCGCAAGGCGTCCGCCCGCAAGCGGCTCGTCCCGTACTGGCTGCTCCTGCCCGGCATCATCTGGCTGCTCGTCTTCTTCGCGCTGCCGATGGTCTACCAGGCCTCTACCTCGGTGCAGACCGGCTCCCTGGAGAAGGGCTTCGAGGTCACCTGGCACTTCCAGACCTACTGGGACGCCTTCCAGGAGTACTGGCCGCAGTTCGTCCGCTCCCTGCTGTACGCCGGCACCGCCACGCTGCTCTGTCTGCTGCTCGGCTACCCGCTGGCGTACCTGATCGCGTTCAAGGCCGGGCGGTGGCGCAACCTGCTGCTCGTGCTGGTCATCGCGCCCTTCTTCACCAGCTTCCTCATCCGCACGCTGGCGTGGAAGACGATCCTCGCCGACGGCGGACCGGTCGTCGACGTCCTCAACACCCTGCACATCCTGGACGTGACCAGCTGGATCGGCTGGACCGAGGGCGACCGGGTGCTGGCCACCCCGATGGCGGTGATCTGCGGTCTGACGTACAACTTCCTGCCGTTCATGATCCTTCCGCTCTACACGTCCCTGGAGCGGATCGACGGCCGGCTGCACGAGGCGGCGAGGGACCTGTACGCGTCCCCCGCCACCACCTTCCGGAAGGTGACGTTCCCGCTGTCGATGCCGGGCGTGGTCTCGGGCACGCTGCTGACCTTCATCCCGGCGAGCGGTGACTACGTCAACGCGGAGCTGCTCGGCTCGACGGACACGCGCATGATCGGCAACGTCATCCAATCCCAGTACCTGCGGATTCTCGATTATCCGACCGCCGCCGCGTTGTCCTTCATCCTCATGGCGATCGTGCTGATCATGGTCACCGTGTACATCCGTCGTGCGGGAACGGAGGAGCTGGTCTGATGCGCTGGATACGGAAGAACCTGGTCGTCGTCGCGGGCCTGCTGACGCTGGCCTACATGATCCTGCCGAACATCATCGTGACGGTCTTCTCCTTCAACAACCCCACCGGGCGCTTCAACTACTCCTGGCAGGAGTTCTCGCTGGAGGCGTGGAAGGACCCGTGCGGCGTCGCCGACCTGTGCGGCTCGCTCTCGCTCTCGCTGCAGATCGCCCTGTGGTCGACCCTGGGTGCGACCGTGCTGGGCACGATGATCGCCTTCGCGCTGGTCCGCTACCGCTTCCGGGCGCGCGGCGCGGTCAACTCGCTCATCTTTCTGCCGATGGCGATGCCGGAGATCGTGATGGCCGCCTCGCTGCTCGCCCTCTTCCTCAACATGGGCGTGCCGCTGGGCTTCTGGACGATTCTGATCGCCCACGTCATGTTCTGCCTCAGCTTCGTCGTCGCCGCGGTCAAGGCGCGGGTGCTGTCGATGGACCCGCGGCTCGAAGAGGCCGCCCGGGATCTGTACGCGGGCCCGGTGCAGACCTTCGTACGGGTGACGCTGCCCATCGCCGCCCCGGGTATCGCCTCGGGAGCGCTGCTGGCCTTCGCCCTGTCCTTCGACGACTTCATCATCACCAACTTCAACTCGGGCAGCACCGTCACGTTCCCCATGTTCGTCTGGGGTTCGGCCCAGCGCGGCACGCCCGTCCAGATCAACGTCATCGGGACGGCGATGTTCGTCATCGCGATCCTGGTGGTCCTCGGCGGTCAGATCGCCGCCAACCGTCGCAAGAAAGCACAGCTCGCGTAGTTCCGTAAGGAGTTGGAAACCATGGCCCCAGTCGCCATGCGTACCGCTGCTCAATCTCTCTCCGACGCCCGGCCCGTCCCCTTCTGGCTGGAAGACCCGGGCAAGCCCGACGCCCTGCCCGCCCTCACCTCCACCGAGAAGTGCGACCTTCTCGTGGTCGGCGGCGGCTACAGCGGACTGTGGACCGCGCTCCTCGCCAAGGAGCGGGAGCCGGACCGGGATGTCGTACTGATCGAGGGGCGCGAGGTGGGCTGGGCCGCCTCGGGCCGCAACGGCGGCTTCTGTGCCGCCTCCCTCACCCACGGGTTCGGCAACGGGCTCGCCCGCTGGCCGGACGAGCTGACGACGCTGGAGCGGCTCGGCGAGCGCAACCTCGACGCCATCGAGGCGGCGGTCGCCCGCTACTCCCTCGACTGCGACTTCGAGCGCACCGGCGAGATCGACGTCGCCACCGAGCCGCACCAGGTCGAGGACCTGCACGCGCTCTACGAGGAGGCCCGCCGGCTCGGCCTCGCGGACGGCCTCGAACTCCTCGACCGGGACGCGGTCCGGGCGCAGGTCGACTCGCCCACCTTCCTCGGCGGCCTCTGGGACCGCCGCGGGGTCGCCATGCTCCACCCCGCCAAACTCGCCTGGGGTCTGAAGCGGGCCTGTCTGGACCTGGGCGTACGGATCTTCGAGAACACCCCCGGCCTGGAACTGGTCTCCGTGGGCGCCGGGATGGGGGTCCGCACCCCCTACGGCCGGGTGGTCGCCCGCCGCGTGGCCCTCGGCACCAACGTCTTCCCCTCGCTGGTCAAGCGGGTACGGCACTACACGGTCCCGGTCTACGACTACGCCCTGACCACCGAGCCCCTCAGCCCCGCACAGCTCGCCTCCATCGGCTGGAAGAACCGCCAGGGGCTCGGCGACAGCGCCAACCAGTTCCACTACTTCCGGATCACCGCCGACCACCGGATCCTCTGGGGCGGCTACGACGCGATCTACCGCTTCGGAGGCCGCGTCAGCGCCGAGATGGACCACCGCCCGGAGACCTATCTCACCCTCGCCGAGCACTTCTTCCGCTGCTTCCCGCAACTGGAGGGCCTGCGCTTCAGCCACGCCTGGGGCGGCGCCATCGACACCTGCTCGCGCTTCTCCGCCTTCTTCGGCACGGCGTACCAGGGGAAGGTCGCGTACGCGGCCGGCTTCACCGGCCTCGGTGTCGGTGCCACCCGCTTCGGCGCGGACGTGATGCTCGACCTCCTCGCGGGCGAGCGCACGGAGCGCACGGAGCTGGAGATGGTCCGCTCCAAGCCGCTGCCGTTCCCGCCCGAGCCGATCGCCTGGGCGGGCATCGGCATCACCAAGTGGTCGCTGGCGCGGGCCGACGAGAACGGCGGCCGGCGCAATCTGTGGCTGAAGGCGATGGACCGCCTGGGCCTCGGCTTCGACAGCTGACCCACCACACGTCTGCTGTGCGCCGGGTCCACGCCCCCGGCGCACCCCAGTCGATCACGGTGTGACCCGGTTCACCACCAACGAACCGCCCGAACCCGCGCAATGATCGTCGCCCACCCCGCTCTCTGTGTGTGCGGACACCGCGGTCCGCGTGTCCGCACACGGAATGGAGGCCGTTGGCGATGAGTGGTTCGGGGGCCAGGACCGCAGTGGAATGGCTGGCATCGGTGGCGCCGGATCCCGACGCCTGCCGCTGGGAGTGGGAGCGCAACCCTTTGGGGGTCGCCCTGCTGCCCGCCGGCAGGCGTTGGGATGTTCTGATCCTGCCCGGGGAGCTCGGCGGCCCCACGCTCGACGTGCTGAGCCGTCTGGTGGACCGGCCCGGGCCGGTCCTGGCCGACTTCGGCGAGGCCCGTACGGGCTTCTTCGTGCCGCCGGGCACGGCCGCACGCTGGCTCGGGACGGGCGTGCGCAGCGCGGGCAGCGGGACCTGGATCGTCGTCCCGTACCCCGGCCGCGTGAACGGCGGAATGCGCTGGCTGGTGCCGCCGGACGGCAGCGGAACGCTCAACGACGCCTCGCTCCTGGAGCTGGCGATGCACGAGGCCGCGGGCCGGCTCGGCCGCCACGAGGGAGCTCCGTAGTCGCGGCGCCCTGCTGCCGCCCTCCGCCCCCTCCCTGATCACACCCTCTTCGAGGAGGGGCCGAAGCGGAATCGTGCCGTCGGGACAGAGGTCTTGACCACTTGATTGGTCTGGACCATGCTGTGGCGCGCGCTCCCCCCGATTCCCCCACCCCCGGAGGCAGTTGTGGCCCGCACCAGACCTCTCACCCTTCTGCTGGCGGGAGTCCTCGCAGCCGGCGGACTCGTCGCCCTCACCCCCGCCGCCCAGGCCGCCGACCCCGACCTCGCACGCAACGGCGGCTTCGAGTCCGGTCTGGACGGCTGGAGTTGTACGGCGGGCAGCGGAGCCGTCGTCACCTCGCCCGTCCACGGCGGGACGAAGGCGCTCCTCGCGACCCCGGCCGGCAGCGACAACGCCAGGTGCTCCCAGACCGTGACCGTCAAGCCGAACTCCGCGTACACGCTGATCGGCTGGGTCCGCGGCGACTACGTCCACCTCGGCGCATCCGGCACCGGCACCACCGACGTCTCCACCTGGACGCAGTCCGCCCCCGCCTGGCAGCAGCTGACGACGACGTTCCGTACGGGAGCGTCGACGACCTCGGTGACCGTCTACACCCACGGCTGGTACGGCACCTCCGCCTACCACGCCGACGACGTCTCCCTGGTCGGCCCCGGCGGCGACCCGGTCCGCGTACCGGCCGCCCCCGCGGGCCTGACAGCGGGCTCCCCGACCTCGTCGAGCATCCCGCTGAGCTGGTCGGCGGTCCCGGGAGCCACCTCCTACCACGTCCACCAGGGAGGTTCACGGATCCTGACCGTCTCGGGCACCTCGGCCACCGCGACCGGGCTGACGCCCTCCACCGCGTACAGCTTCCAGGTCTCGGCCGCCAACAGCGCGGGCGAGTCCCCGAAGTCGGCGGCGGTGACGGCGACGACCACCTCCGGCGGAGGCGGCGACCCGGGCGGTGGGCTCCCCGCCCACGCGCTCGTCGGCTACCTCCACGCCGGCTTCGCCAACGGCTCCGGCTACACCCGGATGGCCGACGTCCCCGACTCCTGGGACATCATCAACCTCGCCTTCGGCGAGCCGACCTCGGTGACCTCCGGAGACATCCGCTTCTCCCTCTGCCCGGCGACCGAGTGCCCGAACGTGGAGTCCGCGGCCGAGTTCAAGGCGGCCATCAAGGCCAAGCAGGCCGCCGGCAAGAAGGTCCTGATCTCCATCGGCGGCCAGAACGGACAGGTCCAGCTCGCCACCACGGCCGCCCGCGACACCTTCGTCACCTCCGTCTCGAAGATCATCGACGAGTACGGGCTCGACGGCCTGGACATCGACTTCGAGGGCCACTCGCTCTCCCTGCAGACCGGCGACACCGACTTCCGCAGCCCGACGAGCCCGGTGATCGTCCACCTGATCCAGGCGGTCAAGTCGCTGAAGGCCAGGTACGGCTCCGACTTCGTCCTGACGATGGCCCCCGAGACCTTCTTCGTCCAGCTCGGCTACCAGTACTACGGTTCCGGCCCCTGGGGCGGCCAGGACCCGCGCGCCGGCGCCTATCTCCCGGTCATCCACGCCCTGCGCGATGACCTCACCCTGCTGCACGTCCAGGACTACAACTCGGGCTCGATCATGGGCCTCGACAACCAGTACCACTCCATGGGCGGCGCGGACTTCCACATCGCCATGACCGACATGCTCCTCACCGGATTCCCGGTCGCCGGCGACACGGCCCGGGTCTTCCCGGCCCTCCGCCCCGACCAGGTCGCCATCGGCCTCCCGGCCTCCACGAACGCGGGCAACGGCCACACCTCGCCGGCCGAGGTGAACAAGGCCCTCGACTGCCTCACCAAGAAGACGGACTGCGGCTCGTACCGGACCCATGGCACCTGGCCGGGGCTGCGCGGCCTGATGACCTGGTCGATCAACTGGGACCGGTTCAACGGCTGGGAGTTCAGCCGGAACTTCGACGCGTACCGGTGGAGCTGAGGGCCAGGATCAGCAGGCCGAGGCAGAGACTGGCCAGCACGTCCAACGGCCAGTGGTAGCCGCGCAGGATCAGTCCGGTCCCCGTCACCGCCGTCAGCACGGCGGCGACGGGGACCAGACGGTTGGAGACCAGGAAGGCCGCGCCGAAGTAGGCGACCATCGCCGTCGCCGTGTGGCCCGACGGGAAGTAGCCCGCGGCCCAGGGCTCCAGGGGGCCGGGCCGGGCGGTCCATTCCTTCAGGGGGATGACGAGCAGCGGTACGAGAGCCATCGCGAGGCCCGCGTACAGGGCCGCCACGCGTCGGCCGCGCCACACCGCGTACGCCATCGCGCAGGCGAGGACGGGGAGCGCGACGGTCATGTTGCCGAGGTCGGCGCCGAGTTCGGAGAGCCCGCGCGGGACCGTGTCCACCAGGGCGCGGGAGGCCCGCTCGTCGAGGCGGGCCAGTGGGCCCTCGGCCAGGACCTGCCAGGTGACCAGGGCGAGGGCGATCACCGCCGAGAAGACAGCCGGCCTCCCCGGAACAGGGGGGGTGGTTCCGGGGAGGCCGCCTTGACCGGGCTGCCGCGCGCCCCGGGGGGTGTGGGGCGGGCGGCCATCCGATCGGTGAGGAGTTCCGGAGCCGGAGGCTCCAGCGGTGTGCGCGAAGGCACGGCCGAGGCGGGGCTGGGGAGGCTCCGCCCTGGTGTCGCCCGCAGTCCCCTGCGAGCGGGGTGTTTCTCTCATCTGCAGAAACCGTACGCCACACAGAAGGGGGCCGACAGCCGGATCTCCATCCCGCCATCGGCCCCCCACACCTTCTTCACACCGTGTGTCGTACGCCTCAGATGGCGGCGAACGCGTTCTCGATGATGTCGAGGCCCTCGTTCAGCAGGTCCTCGCCGATGACCAGCGGCGGCAGGAAGCGCAGCACGTTGCCGTAGGTGCCACAGGTCAGCACCAGCAGGCCCTCGGCGTGGCAGGCCTTGGCCAGCGCGCCCGCCGCCTCCGGGTTGGGCTCCTTGGTCGCGCGGTCCTTGACCAGCTCGATGGCGATCATGGCGCCGCGGCCGCGGATGTCACCGATGGCGTCGAACTTCTCGGCCATCGCCGACAGGCGGGCCTTCATGATCGACTCGATGTTCTTCGCCTTGGCGTTGAGGTCGAGCTCCTTCATCGTCTCGATGGAGCCGAGCGCGCCGGCGCAGGCCACCGGGTTGCCGCCGTAGGTGCCGCCCAGGCCGCCGCCGTGCACGGAGTCCATGATCTCGGCGCGGCCGGTGACGGCGGCGAGCGGCAGGCCGCCCGCGATGCCCTTGGCGGTCGTGATCAGGTCGGGGACGATGCCCTCGTCCTCGCAGGCGAACCACTGGCCGGTGCGGCAGAAGCCGGACTGGATCTCGTCGGCGACGAAGACGATGCCGTTGTCGTTGGCGAACTTCACGATCGCCGGCAGGAAGCCCTTGGCCGGCTCGATGAAGCCGCCCTCGCCGAGGACCGGCTCGATGATGATCGCGGCGACGTTCTCGGCGCCGATCTGCTTGGTGATGTTGTCGATCGCCTGGGCGGCGGCCTCGGGGCCACAGTTCTCCGGGCCGGTGGGCCAGCGGTAGCCGTAGGCGACCGGCACGCGGTAGACCTCGGGCGCGAACGGGCCGAAGCCCTGCTTGTACGGCATGTTCTTCGCCGTCAGCGCCATCGTGAGGTTGGTACGGCCGTGGTAGCCGTGGTCGAAGACGACGACGGCCTGGCGCTTGGTGTACGAACGGGCGATCTTGACCGCGTTCTCGACCGCCTCGGCGCCCGAGTTGAACAGCGCGGACTTCTTGGCGTGGTCGCCCGGGGTCAGCTCGGACAGCGCCTCGCAGACCTCGACGTAACCCTCGTAGGGCGTCACCATGAAACAGGTGTGCGTGAAGTCGGCGAGCTGCGCGGCGGCGCGGCGGACCACGGCCTCGGCGGAGGCGCCGACCGAGGTCACGGCGATGCCGGAGCCGAAGTCGATCAGGCGGTTGCCGTCGACGTCCTCGATGATGCCGCCGCCGGCCTTGGCCGTGAAGACGGGCAGCACGGAGCCCACGCCGCCGGCCACGGCGTCGAGGCGGCGGGCCTGAAGCTCCTGCGACTTCGGACCGGGGATGGCGGTGACGACGCGCCGCTCCTGCGGGACAGCGTTCATGCGGGGCTCCTGTGGGGTGTTCTGGACGCACGTGTGGCTTTCTTCCGCAGGCTAGGCGCGCGGGAGGGGCGCGGGCATGCGCCGATCGGGATAGGTGGGGGGTGTGTCGTTGTCCGTGGTGGACATGGCATGGCCGGAAAGGCGTAGCTTCCCACGGGTGGGCGAAACGGCTCCGGGGCCGCCGTCGCCCACTAGATTGACGGTTGCACGGATGCGGCGACCTGGCTGGTCAGGGGGCAGGGGTTGATGGAGACCGAAGGCACGTACGAGTCGAGCGACGCGCGGGAGACCGGCCGGGGGGCGGGGAACGCGGTGCCGCGCCCGGCGGCGTTCACGGCTCACCCGGGTGCCCCGGCGACCGGCCCGGCCCCCGATTCCGCCGGTCACGCGTCCGCGGCCCCCGATTCCGCGGGTCACGAGTCCGCCGGTCACAAGGCGGCGCAGCCCGCGGGCGCACGGCCCGAG
>NZ_JAGGOS010000005.1 GCF_018614205.1 Streptomyces sp. ISL-36
GGGGGCGGTCGGCGCTCGGTCGCGGCGGCCCCCCGCCATGACCACCGACACCGCGCGGCCCGAAGGGGGCGGGAGGGCCGCGCCCGGCGGTGCGCCCGCGCCGGCGCGGCAGTGGCCGTTGCTCACCGTGCTCGGTCTGGCCGCCCTGGGACTGCTCGTCGTGGGAGCGGATCTGTTCCCGCAGTCGTTCCGGGTCGGGGCGATCCTCGTCGGGATCGCGCTGCTCACGGGCGCCGGGCTGCGGCGCGCACTGCCGTCCGTCGGGATGCTCGCCGTGCGGTCGCGCTTCACCGACATGGTCACGTACGGGCTGATGGGCACGCTCATCGTGCTGCTCGCCCTCATGGTTCAGCCGGATCCGTGGCTGAGGATCCCGTTCCTGGAGGACATCCTCCACCTCACGGTCACCTAGGGGGCGTGCCCCCAGGCGCACACGACGGCGCCCGTCCTCTCCCCCGAGGGAGGACGGGCGCCGTCTGTGATCAAGGGTCATGTACGCGCCAAGGCTGGTTCAAGGCCCGTCAGCGGCCTGTGGCACGGAGGTGACCATTCCGGTACCTCCGGGGGCGCACGCCGAGCAAGCGGTGATACCGCCGTCCGGGACGCCGCGAGGAACCCCGCCGTCGAGCCGGACGGGCGGCGGTCGGCGGCCCATCGGTGGCCCGTCGGCGGCCCATCGACGGCCGGCCGGGGGGTCGTTGGCGGGCAGTCGGGTGGCGCGTGAGCCGGACCACAAGGGGGTGGGGGTTCACCGGGGCCCGGGTCGGATAGCCTGACCGCTGGATATCTCTTCACGTCGAGACACCGATCGATCAAGAGGGGTATCCGACACCAGGGGCAGGGACCCCCACCGCCAGCTGTCTTACGGAGATCGCCATGACCCGCACTCCCGTGAATGTCACCGTGACCGGCGCGGCCGGCCAGATCGGCTACGCGCTGCTCTTCCGCATCGCCTCCGGCCACCTGCTCGGCGCGGACGTGCCGGTCAAGCTGCGCCTCCTCGAGATCCCGCAGGGCCTCAAGGCCGCCGAGGGCACCGCCATGGAGCTCGACGACTGCGCGTTCCCGCTGCTGCGCGGCATCGACATCTTCGACGACCCGAACAAGGGCTTCGAGGGCGCCAACGTCGCCCTCCTCGTCGGCGCCCGCCCGCGCACCAAGGGCATGGAGCGCGGTGACCTGCTCTCCGCCAACGGCGGCATCTTCAAGCCGCAGGGCAAGGCCATCAACGACAACGCCGCGGACGACATCAAGGTCCTCGTCGTCGGCAACCCGGCCAACACCAACGCCCTGATCGCCCAGGCCGCCGCCCCGGACGTGCCGGCCGAGCGCTTCACCGCGATGACCCGCCTGGACCACAACCGCGCGATCTCGCAGCTGGCCGCCAAGACCGGCGCCGCCGTCTCCGACATCAAGCGCCTCACCATCTGGGGCAACCACTCGGCGACCCAGTACCCGGACATCTTCCACGCGGAGATCGCCGGCAAGAACGCCGCCGAGGTCGTCAACGACGAGCAGTGGCTGGCCGACACCTTCATCCCGACCGTCGCCAAGCGCGGCGCCGCGATCATCGAGGCCCGTGGCGCGTCCTCCGCCGCCTCCGCCGCGAACGCCGCCATCGACCACGTCCACACGTGGGTCAACGGCACCGCCGAGGGCGACTGGACCTCCATGGGCATCCCGTCGGACGGCTCCTACGGCGTCCCGGAGGGCCTGATCTCGTCCTTCCCCGTCACCTGCAAGGACGGCAAGTACGAGATCGTCCAGGGCCTGGACATCAACGAGTTCTCCCGCACCCGCATCGACGCCTCGGTGCAGGAGCTGGCGGAGGAGCGCGACGCGGTCCGCGAGCTCGGCCTCATCTGAGCCTCCGAACAGCGCACCACGGCGCCCCCGGCCTCCGCGGCCGGGGGCGCCGTTCTTCGTGGCGGCGGCCGGCGCGGGCCGGGGGAGGCCGAGGGCGGCCGATCGTCTTCAGGCCGGGCGCGCGGGCCCGGCCGGCGTCGCCCGCGGCCCGGAACGCTGCCCGGCGAGCTCCCCGTGGCGGTCTCCGGCGAGCTCTCCGGCCAGTCCGGCGACGCCGCGAAGGGTCCGCAGGAGCAGCCCGTCGCCGAAGGTGATCCGGGTCGCGCCCAGCCGCCCGAGCTCCGCGCAGGACGGACCGCCGGGAACGGCGAGGGCGTTGAGCGGTGCGCCGATCTCCTTGCGCAGCAACGCAAGATGCTCCGCCGGCGCGGCGATCGGGTAGACGCAGTCCGCGCCGGCCGCCCGGTAGAGCCCGGCCCGCTCGATCGCTGCCGCCGGGTCGCTCACCCCTCGCACATACGTGTCCACGCGCGCGTTGACGAACAGCCGCGACCCGGCCTCCGCCCGAACCTCCGCCAGCCAGGCGGCGTGCCGCCGTGGGTCCTTGAGCCCGCCGGACCGGTCGGAGTCCTCCAGGTTCACGCCGGCCGCGCCGGTCCGCAGGACCCGCGCCACGAGCTCCTTCGGCGCCAGGCCGTAGCCGTCCTCCAGGTCGGCCGTGACCGGTACGGAGACGGCCCGGACGATCCGCGCCACGGCCGCGAACATCTCCTCGGGCGGCGTGCGGCCGTCCTCGTACCCGAGGGAGGCGGCGATCCCGGCGCTCGGCGTGGCGAGCGCCGGGAAGCCGGCCTGCTCGAAGACCCGGGCCGAGGCCGCGTCCCACGGGCCCGGCACGATCAGCGGATCACCGGCCGCCCGTCCGCGGTGCAGGGCCCGCAGCGCCTCCGCGGGAGCCTCGGCGCTCACTTCTTGAACTGCCCCGGGGTGTAGTGACCGGGCGTCATGCGGGTGGTGACGCCGATCCGGTTCCAGGCGTTGATGACCGTGATCGCGGCGATGACCCGGGCCAGGGCGTTCTCGTCGAAGTGGGCCGCGGCCTGCGCGTACACCTCGTCGGGCACGAAGCCGTCCGTGAGGACGGTGACGGCCTCCGTCAGCGCGAGCGCGGCGAGTTCGCGCTCGGTGTAGAAGTGGCGCGACTCCTCCCAGGCGGAGAGCTGGACGATCCGCTCGACCGACTCGCCCTCGGCGAGCGCGTCCTTGGTGTGCATGTCGATGCAGAACGCGCAGCGGTTGATCTGCGAGGCCCGGATCTTGATCAGGTGGTAGAGCGTCGGGTCGACGCCCTTCGCCGCCTCGGTCTCCAGGCGGACCATCGCCCGGTAGAAGTCGGGGAGCTGCTCGGCGAGAGCGAGACGGGGGCCGTGCTCGTGGGCGTACTCGGTCTTCGTGTCACCGCTCGTGGCGGCCGTGGTCTGCGTGATCGTCGTCATGGCTCTCACCGTACGGTCGTGATGGCGCAGGAGTATGGTCCATTCGCATGGCAAACGACTGGGCCACTTTCGGGGCCGACCTCCACCTGGAACTGCGCGGGTCGAAGCTGCGTACGGGCCTGATGGACGCCCTGCGCGAGGCGGTGCGCAGCGGGCGCCTGGAGGCGGGTGTACGTCTTCCCTCCTCGCGCTCCCTCGCCGCGGATCTGGGCGTGGCCCGCAACACCGTCGCCGACGCCTACGCCGAGCTGGTCGCCGAGGGCTGGCTGACCGCCCGGCAGGGCTCCGGCACCCGGGTCGCCTCGCGGGCCGTCCCGCGCCGGGCGATCGGGGCGACCACGAGCAGACCCGGGGCAGCGGCCCGGCCCACCACCGCCCGGCCGACGTACGACCTCAAGCCCGGCGTCCCCGACCTCGCCTCCTTCCCGCGTGCCGAATGGCTCAAGGCGTACCGGCGCGCGCTGACGGCCGCTCCCAACGAGGCCTTCGGATACGGCGATCCGCGCGGCCGGATCGAACTGCGCACCGTCCTCGCCGAGTACCTCGCCCGGGCGCGGGGCGTCCACGCACGGCCGGAGCGGATCGTGATCTGCTCCGGGTTCGTCCACGGCCTGATGCTGATGGGACAGGTGCTGCGAGCCCGCCGCGTACGGGAGATGGCGGTCGAGTCGTACGGGCTCGATGCCCACTGGGGCCTGGCCGCCCGGTCGGGGCTGCGCCTGCCCGCCCTCCCCCTCGACGAACGCGGGACGCGGACCCAGGAGTTGGGCGCGATGAAGGGGGTGGGCGCGGTTCTGATGACGGCCGCCCACCAGTTCCCGCTCGGCGGCGCGCTCCCTCCCGACCGGCGGGCGGCGGCGATCGACTGGGCGCGCGCCTCCGGCGGCCTGGTCCTGGAGGACGACTACGACGGGGAGTTCCGCTACGACCGCCAGCCCGTCGGCGCGCTCCAGGGCCTGGACCCCGAGCGGGTCGTCTATCTGGGCACGTCCAGCAAGTCCCTGGCGCCCGGCCTGCGGCTGGCGTGGATGGTGCTGCCGGAGGGCCTGGTGGACGAGGTGGTCGCGGCGAAGGGGCACGTGGACTGGACGTCCAGCTCGCTGGAGCAGCTGACGTTCGCCGAGTTCCTCCGGTCGGGGGCGTACGACCGCCATGTACGGGCGATGCGGCTGCGCTACCGGCGGCGCCGGGACGAGCTGGTGGAGGCGGTCGCCGCCCACTCACCGCAGACGCGGGTGAGCGGCATCGCGGCCGGCCTCCACGCGGTCCTGGAACTCCCGCCGGGCTCCGAGCCCGAGGTCCTGCGGTCCGCGGCCTGGCAGGGCCTGGCGCTCCTGGGCATCAACCGCTTCCGCCACCCGGACGTGCCCAGGACCCTGGACGGGCTCGTCGTCGGCTACGGCACCCCGCCCGACAGCGGCTGGGCGGGGGCGCTGCGGGCGCTCTGCCGGGTGCTGCCGTAGCCGGGTCGCGAAGAGACGGGACGACTCTCGTGCGGGGGCGCTCGGCCATCGGCCTAAACTGTGCGGTCGCGACCGGGCGACGGGGAGGACGGACATGCGCAGGCTGAGGTCGAGCACGGTGGTGCTCGGCGGTATGGGGGTGCTCGCGGCGACGATCACCGCGTGCGGGTCCGAGCCCGACAAGCGGTGTGTCGACCCGTTGACGCGCGAGAAGCTGCCGAGCTACGAGTGCGAGAGCGGCAGCGGCAGCTCCACGCGCGGCTCGTACTACTACGGCGGCCGGGTGACGAACGGCACGGTCAGCGGCGGCAGCTTCGACAGGTCCGCCGTCGACACCGGTGGTTTCGGCTGCTCCGGCTCCGGCGGCGGCTGACCCGCCCCATGGAACGGCACACCATCGACCCACGGCCCGACTGGCAGCGGACCGTGGAGGAGCAGGGGCTCGTCTACCCCCTCACCCGCTACCCCGACGGCTCCCTGCGCCCCTACTGGGACGAGAGCGCGTACTACTCCTTCAGCCTGCCCGAGGTCGAGGCGCTCGAAGAGGTCGTCGAGGAGCTGCACGCGATGTCTCTGGCGGCGGCCGCGCACATCGTCGAGCAGGACCGTTTCGCCGATCTGGGGTTCACCGACCCCCGGCTCGTCTCCCTGGTCGCCGAGTCCTGGCGCCGCCGGGACGAACTCCCCTCCCTCTACGGCCGTTTCGACCTCCGCTACGACGGCACGGGCCCCGCCAAGATGCTGGAGTACAACGCCGACACCCCCACCTCCCTCGTCGAGGCCGCCAGCCCGCAGTGGTTCTGGATGGAGGACCGCTTCCCCGGCGCCGACCAGTGGAACTCGCTCCACGAGCGGCTCGTCGACGCCTGGAAGCGACAGGCCGCCCTGCTGCCGCCCGGCAGCCCGGTCCACTTCGTCCACTCCGACGGGGACGAGCTCGGCGAGGACCTGATGACCGTGGCGTACCTGCGCGAGACCGCCCAGCAGGCGGGGCTCGAGACGGAGGCCCTCTCGGTCGAACGGATCGGCTGGGACCGGCTCTCGGGCCGGTTCGTGGACGACCGGCTCCGTTTCATCCGCAGCTGCTTCAAGCTCTACCCGTGGGAGTGGCTGACCACCGACCGCTTCGGCCCGTACGTCCTGGACACCCTCGACAACGGCGGCGGTACGGGGACGACCTGCTGGATCGAGCCCGCCTGGAAGATGCTCCTGTCCAACAAGGCCCTGCTGGCCGTGTTGTGGGAGCTCTACCCCGGGCACCCGAACCTGCTCCCCGCCTATCTGGACGGCCCCCGTGAACTGGCCGCGAACGGCGGCTATGTCGCCAAGCCCCTCCTGGGCCGGGAGGGCGCGGGCGTGACGATCCACGAGCCCGGCGCCCCGGCCGTCGTACGCGACGAGCCCTGCTGCTACCAGGGCCTCGCCCCGCTGCCGGACTTCGACGGCAACCGGGTGGTGCTCGGCGCGTGGGTCGTCGAGAACGAGGCGGCGGGGCTCGGCATCCGGGAGTCGGACGGACTGGTCACGGACGAGTACGCCCGCTTCCTGCCGCACGTCATTCTTTAGCCGGGCACCGGGCACCGGGCACCGGGCACCGGGCGCCGAGGCCGGTGGGGCCCGGGTGCCTGCTGCCGGGGCGCCGGGCGCCGGCGGGGGCGGCCTCGCACCGGGGCGCAGCGCACGGTGGCGCCCGCCCCGGCGTCTTCGGGGTCGTCAGTCCGACAGCACCGCCCGCAACTGCTCCAGTCCCCAGTCCAGATCCTCCTTGCCGATCACCAGCGGGGGAGCGATCCGGATCGTCGAACCGTGGGTGTCCTTCACCAGCACACCCCGGTCCATGAGCTTCTCCGAGATCTCCCGGCCCGTGCCCCGGGACGGGACGAGGTCCACCCCCGCCCAGAGCCCGCGCCCGCGGACCGCCTCCACCGCTCCGCCACCCACCAGAAGCCCCAGCTCGGCGTGGAGATGCTCACCCAGCTCGGTCGCCCGCTGCTGGTACTCCCCGGTCCGCAGCATCGCGACCACCTCCAGGGCCACCGCACAGGCCAGCGGATTGCCGCCGAACGTCGACCCGTGCTCGCCCGGCCGGAACACCCCGAGGACGTCACGGTCCGCCACCACGGCGGAGACCGGCACGACACCGCCGCCCAGCGCCTTGCCCAGGATGTACACGTCGGGCACCACGCCCTCGTGCTCGCACGCGAAGGTCTTCCCCGTCCGGCCGAGACCCGACTGGATCTCGTCCGCCATGAAGAGCACGTTCCGCGCCCGGGTCAACTCCCGCACCCCGCGCAGGTACCCGGCCGGTGGCACCAGGACCCCGGCCTCTCCCTGGATCGGCTCCAGGAGGACCGCGACCGTGTTCTCGGTGACCGCCCGCTCCATCGCGGTGAGATCGCCGTACGGAACGATCTCGAAGCCCGGGGTGTACGGCCCGTAGTGGTCCCGGGCCTCGTGGTCCGTGGAGAAGCTGACGATCGTCGTCGTCCGGCCGTGGAAGTTGTTCGCCGCGACCACGATCTTCGCGTGCCCGTCCGGCACGCCCTTGACCTCGTACCCCCACTTCCGCGCGGTCTTCACGGCCGTCTCGACCGCCTCCGCGCCCGTGTTCATCGGCAGGACCATCTCCTTGCCGCACAGCTCCGCGAGGCGCGTACAGAACTCCGCGAACCGGTCGTGGTGGAACGCTCTCGACGTGAGCGTCACCCGCTCCAGCTGAGCCCGCGCGGCGTCGATCAGCCGGCGGTTGCCGTGCCCGAAGTTGAGCGCCGAGTATCCGGCGAGCATGTCGAGATAGCGGCGCCCCTCGACATCGGTCATCCATGCCCCGTCCGCCGAGGCGACCACGACGGGCAGGGGGTGGTAGTTGTGTGCGCTGTGCGCCTCCGCGGAAGCGATCGCGTCTTGCGTCCTCGACACGGGATCTCCGTTCGTCCTGCGGCCCGGGGGTGGGTGTGGCCCCTTTCTTATCGTCGCTCGGATGGTGGACGGAGAAACCTCGCGGACGACGCGCCCGCTCAGGGCTGTCCCGTAATCCCTGGCGGGCGCACGACGACAGCCCTTAGGCTGCGAACACGCGCGGCGACTGGCGCACGGGGAAGCGACCCCGGGGGAGCCGTGCGCGGCAGACACACGGGATGCCGCCCGCCTGGGCATCACGGGGAACCAAGAGATCCCGTCTGGATGCCGCCCGCCTCCTGCCTTCGGCGGATGAGCCCCCAGTTCGCATCACGGGATCCGTCCCGTGCGGCGCTGCCCAGAAGACCGAGTCGCGCCCCGGGATCCGTCGAACGCCCGGAGGAACGCCATGACCACCCCGCACCCCGCCCTCGCCGCCACCGACCCCGAACTCGCCGCCCTCGTCGGCGCCGAGGAGCGACTGCAGGCCGAGACGCTGCGGCTGATCCCCAGCGAGAACTACGTCTCCCAGGCCGTGCTCGAAGCGTCCGGCACCGTCCTGCAGAACAAGTACAGCGAGGGCTACCCCGGCCGCCGCTACTACGAGGGCCAGCAGAACATCGACCGGATCGAGACCCTCGCCGTCGAGCGCGCCAAGGCCCTCTTCGGCGTCGACCACGCCAACGTCCAGCCCTACTCCGGCTCCCCGGCCAACCTCGCCGTCTACCTGGCCTTCGCCCGGCCCGGCGACACCGTGATGGGCATGGCCCTGCCGATGGGCGGCCACCTCACCCACGGCTGGGGCGTCTCCGCGACCGGCACGTGGTTCCACGGCGTGCAGTACGGCGTACGCGAGGACACCGGGCTCATCGACTTCGACCAGGTCCGCGAACTCGCGCTCAAGGAGCGGCCGAAGCTGATCTTCTGCGGCGGCACCGCGCTGCCGCGCACGATCGACTTCGCGTCCTTCGGCGAGATCGCCCGCGAGGCCGGGGCCGTACTCGTCGCCGACGTCGCCCACATCGCCGGCCTGATCGTGGGCGGCGCCCACCCCTCCCCGGTCCCGCACGTCGACGTCGTCTCGACCACCACCCACAAGACCCTGCGCGGCCCGCGCGGCGCCATGCTGATGTCCCGCGAGGAGCACGCCAAGGCTCTCGACAAGGCGGTCTTCCCCGGCCTCCAGGGCGGCCCGCACAACCAGACCACCGCCGCGGTCGCCGTCGCCCTGCACGAGGCCGCCCAGCCCTCCTTCCGCGACTACGCCCACGCGGTCGTCGCCAACGCCAAGGCCCTCGCCGACGCGCTCCTCGCCCGCGGCTTCGACCTGGTCTCCGGCGGCACCGACAACCACCTGATCCTTATGGACCTCACCCCCAAGGAGGTCCCGGGCAAGATCGCCGCGAAGGCCCTGGACCGGGCGGGGATCGTCGTCAACTACAACACCGTCCCCTACGACCCCCGGAAGCCCTTCGACCCCTCCGGCGTCCGCATCGGCACCCCCTCCCTCACCTCCAGGGGCCTCGGCACGGAGCACATGGCCCAGGTCGCCGCATGGATCGACCGCGGTGTCACGGCGGCGGGCGCGGGCGATGAGGACGCGCTCCTGACGATCCGCGCGGAGGTCGCGGAGCTGATGGCCGCCTTCCCCGCACCCGGCCTGCCGGTCTGACCCACCCGGGACCGAGCCGGTCCGGCCACCCGGCCACCCCGGCCACCGGACCCCGCGTCCGGTGGCCCGCCGGCCTGCCCCCGGGGGCCGAGCCGGCCCGTCAGCCGGCCGACTCCGCCGTCCGGCGGGCCTGCTCCCGGTCCGCTATGCCCTCCAGGCGGAGGGTGAGCGCGCCCCCGTTCCTCGTCCACAGGAGCGTGGGGCCCGCCGTGCGGACCGCGTGGGTCCATACCGAGCCGGACGCGTCCGTCATCGGGAAGGTGAGCAGATGCGGGGCCGCGAACCAGTAGCCCTGCGCGCCGTCCGGCAGGGCGACCGCTTCCGGCTGGGTCGTGACCTGTTTGCCGAAACCGATGTCCAGCCGGGCCGGGAACTCGTCCAGCCGGACGATCTCCTCCCCCTCCCGCCAGCACAGGCTGATCACCGCCCGCCCGCGCTCGGCCGACCCCGTGACCGTCACCGCGTCCGGGGCGCCGAGCGCGCGGGGTATCAGCGGCTCGAACCCGGCCAGGCGCCCGGCCTCCGCCGGCGGCACCGGATCCGGGCACCCCGGCACCCCGGCGCCCGGCGACGGCCGCGCCCCCGGGTCGTACCGCACCTCGACCCCGCCGAAGCCGAGCCAGTCCGCGACGGCGGCCCGTACCGGAGGTGTGAGCACCAGGACCACCAGAATCCCGGAAACGGCCGCGAGCAGGGCCCGCCACCGCCGGCGCAGACCTTCGAACCGTCCGCGGGGCGCCGGCGTCGGCACCTGCTCGGCCAGCAGCTGAGCCAGTACCCGCTCGGCCATGGACTCCCCGTCCACGTCCGGCACCTTCAGCCCTCGCCCCAGCGCCCGCAGCTCCTCGGGCAGCCCTTCCTCAGCCATGCTCGTCACCCCCTCCCGGCAGGATCGTCTCCAGCTTCTTCAGTGCCCGGCTCAGCCGGGACTTCACCGTCCCTCTCGGCCAGCCCAGGGCCTGCGCCGTCTCCGTCTCGTCCAGCTCCAGCAGATACCGGTGGACGACCACCTGGCGATGGTCCTCGCCCAGCCCGTCCAGGGCCGCCAGCAGCTGCCGGCGCCGCTCCTGCTCCTCGACCGCCACCGCGGGGTCCGCCGACTCCGGTATCCGCGGCTCGCTCCCGAGCAGGTCCGCCTCCCGGCCGACGACGGCCCGCTGCCGCCCCGCCGAGCGCACTGTGTTCCTCGTCTCATTGACCACGATCCGCAGCAGCCACGGCCGGAACGCCGCTCCTTCCTTGAACCGCCCCAGCGACCGGTACGCCTTGAAGAACGCCTGCTGCACCACGTCCTCGGCCTCCGCGCCCGCCCCGCACGCCACCGCGGCCCGCAGCGCGACCGCCGTATGGGCGCGGACCAGCGCCGCGTACGCCTCCGCCTCCCCGGCGCGCACCCGAGCGATCACCGCGGCCTCGCCGTCCCGTCGCCCGCCGCCACCCTCGGACGAGGCGCTGCGCGCCGACCCCCTCTTCTCTACGATCAGGCCCCCCTCCCGCGTCCTCACACCTTTGATACACCGGCAGTCCGGGATCGGTTCCCACACCTGAGAGAATGTGGGGCATGGCCTCTGACAGTCCCCGTGTGCTCTCCGGAATCCAGCCCACCGCAGGCTCGTTCCACCTCGGCAACTACCTCGGCGCCGTCCGCCAGTGGGTCGCCCTGCAGGAGACCCACGACGCCTTCTACATGGTGGTGGACCTGCACGCGATCACGGTCCCGCAGGACCCCGCGGAGCTCCGTGCCAACACCCGGCTCGCCGCCGCCCAGCTGCTCGCCGCGGGCCTCGACCCGGAGCGCTGCACGCTCTTCGTCCAGAGTCATGTCCCCGAGCACGCGCAGCTCGGCTGGGTGATGAACTGCCTCACCGGCTTCGGCGAGGCCTCCCGCATGACCCAGTTCAAGGACAAGTCCGCCAAGCAGGGTTCCGACCGGGCCACCGTCGGCCTTTTCACGTACCCCATCCTGCAGGTCGCCGACATCCTGCTGTACCAGGCCCACGAGGTCCCGGTGGGCGAGGACCAGCGTCAGCACATCGAGCTGACCCGCGACCTCGCGGAGCGGTTCAACGGCCGCTTCGGCGAGACCTTCACGATCCCGGCGCCGTACATCCTGAAGGAGACGGCGAAGATCTACGACCTGCAGGACCCGACGATCAAGATGAGCAAGTCGGCGTCCACGCCCAAGGGTCTGATCAACCTGCTCGACGAGCCGAAGACGACGGCGAAGAAGGTCAAGAGCGCGGTCACCGACACCGACACGGTCATCCGCTTCGACCCCGTGAACAAGGCCGGCGTCTCGAACCTGCTCACGATCCTCTCCACCCTCACCGGCACCTCCGTCGCCGCGCTGGAACGGGAGTACGAGGGCAAGATGTACGGCGCGCTGAAGACCGACCTGGCGGAGGTCATGGTGGACTTCGTCACGCCGTTCCGGACCCGTACGCAGGAATACCTGGACGACCCGGAGACGCTGGACTCGATCCTGGCCAAGGGCGCCGAGAAGGCTCGCGCGGTCGCCGCGGAGACGCTGGCGCAGACGTACGAGCGGGTGGGCTTCCTGCCCGCGAAGCACTGACCGAGGGCCCGGTCCAAGGGCCCTGGCCTCAGAGGCGGTGCAGGCCGCACACTGGCGGCTGTACCACCACGCGCGGACCGGTCGGCGGACCGGCCGGCGGACCGACCGACCACATGAGGAGTGAAGACGTGGGGACCGTAACGCTCGGCGTTTCGATCGCGGTCCCGGAGCCCTACGGCAGCCTGCTCCAGGAGCGGCGCGCGGGCTTCGGGGATCCCGCCGCGCACGGCATCCCCACGCATGTCACCCTCGTCCCGCCCACCGAGGTGGACGCCTCCCGGCTGCCCGCGATCGAGGCGCATCTCGCCGAGGTCGCGGCCGGTGTCCGGCCCTTCCCGATGCGGCTCAGCGGCACGGGAACGTTCCGGCCGCTGTCCCCGGTGGTCTACGTCCAGCTCGCCGAGGGGGTCTCGGCCTGCACCTGGCTCCAGCAGCGGCTGCGGGACACCTCCGGCCCGCTGGTGCGAGAACTGCAGTTCCCGTACCACCCGCACGTGACGGTGGCGCACGGCATCTCCGAGGAGGCGATGGACCGGGCGTACGAGGAGCTGGCCGACTTCGAGGCGGCGTGGTCCTGCTCGTCCTTCGGGCTCTACGAGCAGGGCGCGGACGGGGTGTGGCGCAAGCTGCACGCGTACGCGTTCGGCGAGGGCCACGCCAACCCCGCCGTCCCGGCCCAGGGCAACCCGGTCGACACCCCGACCCCGGCGGCCGGCTGACCCCCACCGGTCCGCCCCACCGGGGCGGCCTGCCCGGGCGCCCGAAGCCGGGCACCGCCCCGGCC
>NZ_JAGGOS010000059.1 GCF_018614205.1 Streptomyces sp. ISL-36
CGAGCCGGGCCGCGAGCGCGTCGGTCGCCGGGCCGGCCAGTTCGAAGAGCCGTTCCAGGAACGAGGTGGCGGCCTCGCGGAGCCGGGGATCGGGATCGGCGAGCTGGGCCCCGATCAGCCCCACCACCTCGTCGTACCGCCCGCGCCACACCCGTATCAGCCCACCGCAGAGCCAGATCGCGTCCGAGCGCTGGGACCGGTCGGGGGAGCGCAGTTGCGCCAGGATCAGCGCGGTCCGGTCCTCGACCCGGTCGTCGAGCGCGGTGTGCAGGGTCCGCATCAACTCGTCGGTCCACGGCGTCGGCCGGCCGCCCGAGTGCTCCTCCAGCAGCTCGCGCACCTGCCCGATCAGAGTGGGCGTGGACGGCCGCGCGTTCTCGGCGGCGGCCGGCTCGGGCGGCGCCGTCCGCACCTCGTCGAGCAGCTCCGTCACCCGCTCCACGACGTCGTCCGGAACCTCCGCGGGGGCGCATCGGGCGAGCTGCGCCAGGGCCGCGAGCCGCAGTCCCGGCGCGTGGGCCGCGCGCGTGAGCCAGCCGAGCCAGTCGACGGTCTCCTCGCGCAGCGACGCGTGGCGCCGTGCGATCCGGCCGACCGCCTCCACCAGGGCGAGCCGCACCTCCGTGTCGCACTCGACCGTCAGCCGCTCCCGCAGCAGGGTCAGCACCCGCGCGGGCTCGGGGTGCAGCGAGGCGAGCGCGCACGGGGCCGCGAGCCGCACCTCGGGGTCCGGGTCGCCGACCAGAGCGAGGAAGACGTCGGCTCCGGCGGCGACGGCGGCCGCGGCCATGGCGTAGTTCGCCGCGGGGATGAACTCCTCGTCGTCCGCGTCGAGTTCGTCCAGTACGTCCTCGTCGCAGAGGTCGATCCCGCCGATGCTGGTCAGCAACTCGACGATGCCGCCGCGCTCCTGGACCTTCGGATCGGCGACGAGTTCGAGCAGGAAGGGGATGCAGGCGAGCGTCGAGTCGTACACGTCGCCCTGGTGGTGCACCGTGCCGTACATCCCGTCGAGAGCGATCTCCCGCTCGGTGGGATCGGTCGAGGCGAGCCCGCGCAGCAACCCCGGAACGTCGTCCGCGGGTCCGTAGGCATGGCCCAGCGAGGCCCAGTCGACCTCCTCGATCCCCGTCAGCATGCCGGCCGCCGCCTTCCCCGTGAGCGCTGTACCAGGCAGCAAGTGTGCACCACCGCACCGTCAACCAGGACCCGCTGACCGGACGCGGTCCGCGAAGGGCTCACGGGGCGCACGCTTTGCGCCATGCGGCGTACGCCTGCCGGGAGTTGCCTCGGGACGGCTCCCGACAGGCCGGGGAGAGGGCCGTCGGCGACGGGGGGCTCTCGGCCTCCGGGCCGCCTTCCAGGGAAGGCCCGGAGCACCCGCTCGCCGCGCCGAACCGCTCGAAGCCCTGGAACCCCGCGAACCCCCAGAACCCCGCGAACACCTGGAACCCCGCGAACACCTGGAACCCCGCGAACACCTGGAACCTCGCGAACACCTGGAACCTCGCGAGCCGCCAAGAGGCGCTCGAACCTCCGGAACCGCTCTCACCCCCGATTCCGTGTGTCTCATGGCTGAATCGGCCGGGATCGGGGAGTAGCGGCGTCCGTCCCGGGTGAGGACTGATCCGTGGATCTTCCCCGTATCGCGCCGATGCTCGCCACGCCCGGCGCGCTGCCGCCCCCCGCGCGGCACGCCGAGTGGGCCTTCGAGACGAAACAAGATGGCCAAAGGGCGATCCTCTATCTCGCCGGTGACGGAACACTGAGGGTGCGCTCACGGTCCGGCGAGGACGTCTCCGCGGCCTATCCGGAGCTGCTGCCGCTGGCCCGGGCGCTCCCCGCGGGCCGTGCGGCGGTGCTGGACTCGGAGATCGTGATGCTCGACGAGGACGGGCGGAGCGACTTCGCGCGGCTGCAGCCGCGCATGGGCCTGGCGGGCTCGCCCGCGCGGGCGAGGCGGCTGGCCGCGCGCGAACCGGTGCACGCCGTCCTGTTCGACGTGGTGTTCCTGGACGGGCGGCTGCTGACCGGTCTGCCCTGGACGGAACGGCGCCAGGAACTCGAACGGCTCGCGCTGCACGGTCCGACCTGGTCGACGCCCGCCGCCCTGGTGGGCCACGGAGAGGCCGCGCTGCGCGCCACCCGCGAGCACGGTCTGGAGGGCCTCGTCTGCAAGCGGATCACCTCCCGGTACGAGCCCGGCGCGCGGTCACGGCACTGGATCAAGATCCGCAACATGCGCACCGCGGACGTCGTCATCGGCGGCTGGCTGCCGGGCGGCGGGCGGCTGTCCGGCCTGCCCGGATCGGTCCTCATGGGCCAGCGGCACGCCGGCGGACTGCGCTACGTCGGCAGCGTCGGAACGGGGTGGAGCGAATCCGAGCGCGCCTCCCTCGCCCGGCTGCTGCACGCCGCCGAGATCGAGGAATGCCCCTTCTCCGAGGTGCCGCCGGTCGCCGGCGCGCACTGGGTCCTTCCGCGCCTGGTGGGAGAGGTCAGGTACGCCGTCCGTACCTCGGCCGGGCTGCTCCGCCAGCCCTCGTGGCTGCGCCTGCGCCCCGACCTGACCCCGGAGGAGTCCGCCGCCGACGTGGAGTGAGAGGCGCCAGGCGCCGCAGCCGTCGCAGCCGCCGGAGCGGGGCTGCGGCCGGTCGGGAGGAGGGCTCCGGTCCGGTCGAGCGGGGCTGCGACCGGTCGGGAGGCGGCCTGTGGTCAGGGCAGGGCTCCGGCCCGGTCCGGGGCGAAGAGGGGGGCGAGCAGATCCCCGTACCGCTCCAGACGTGGCGCGATGTCGTCCATCAGAAGGACCATCCGCTGCGGGTCGTCGCACTCCTCGACCTCCTCCCATGTCACGGGCGCGGAGACCGTCGGCAGCGGCCGGGCGCGCAGCGTGTACGGGGTGGCGGTGGTCTTGGCGGCGGCGTTCTGGCTGTGGTCGACGAAGACCTTCCCCGGCCGCAGGGCCTTGGCCATGCGGTGGACGATGAGGGCGGGGTGGTCCGCCTCGGCCTGCATGGCGAGCTTCTTCGCGTACGCCGACACCTGCGCGGAGGGCGTCGGCTCCAGCGGTACGAGCAGATGCAGGCCCTTGGCGCCGGACGTCTTGGCGAACGCCTCCAGGCCGTCCGAGGCCAGCCGCTCCCGCAGCCAGCGCGCCACCAGGCAGCACTCCACGACGGTCGCCGGCGGTCCGGGGTCGAGGTCGAAGACGAGCCGGTCGGCGACGGCGGGGGAGTCGGCCCGCCACTGGGGCGTGTGGAACTCCACGACCAGGTTCGCCGCCCACATCAGCGACGCCAGGTCCTGGACCATCACCTGCCGGGCGCCGGGGTCGTCGGAGCGGGGGACGGGCGTGGTCTTCACCCAGGCGGGTGTGCCGGGCGGGGGGTTCTTGGTGAAGAAGAGCTGTCCCTCGGGGCCGTCCGGATAGCGCAGGAAGGACACCGGGCGGTCACGCAGATGGGGCAGGAGCACGGCTCCGACGGTGGCGTAGTAGTGCAGGAGCTCGCCCTTGGTGGTGCCGGTGGCCGGGTGGAGGACCTTGTCCAGATTCCTGAGCGCCAGGCGCCGCCCCTCCACCTCTGTGATCGGCGTCATACGATGAGAATCCCATGAATTGGGCATAGCCGTGCAATCTTCGCGAAAGGGGTGAAACGTGCGATCCATTTGGAACGGCGCCATTTCCTTCGGCCTGGTCAGCATCCCGATCAAGCTGGTGAACGCCACCGAGAGCCGGTCCGTGTCCTTCCGCCAGATCCATGCCGAGGACGGCGGCCGCATCCGCTACCGCAAGGTGTGCGAGCTGGACGGGGAGGAGGTCTCGCAGGCGGAGATCGGCAAGGCCTACGAGGACGCCGACGGGACCATGATCCCGATCACCGACGAGGATCTGGCCTCCCTGCCGCTGCCGACGGCGAAGACGATCGAGATCGTCGCCTTCGTGCCGGCTTCGGAGATCGACCCGCTCCAGATGGACGCCGCCTACTACCTCTCGGCCAACGGCGTACCGGCCGCCAAGCCGTACACCCTGCTGCGCGAGGCACTGAAGCGCAGCGACAAGGTGGCCGTCGCGAAGTACGCGCTCCGGGGGCGGGAGCGGCTCGGGATGCTCCGGGTCGTGGACGAGGTGATCGCCATGCACGGGCTGCTCTGGCCGGACGAGATCCGCGCGCCGGAGGGCGTGGCCCCCGAGACCTCCGTCTCGGTGCGCGAGGCCGAACTCGACCTGGCCGACGCCCTGATGGCGACGCTCGGCGAGGTCGACATCAACACCCTGCACGACGACTACCGGGAGGCGGTCGAGGAGATGATCGCCGCCAAGGCGGAGGGCGGCGAAGGCGTGGCACCGCCGGAGCCCGCGGAGGAGCGGGGCGGCCGGGTCATCGACCTGATGGCGGCCCTCGAGAGCAGCGTCCGCGCGGCCAAGGAGGCACGCGGCGAGGCCGGGGCGGCCGGGGCGGCGGCCGCGGCGGGTGGAGACGCCGAGGTGACCGAGCTCAAGCCCCGCAAGGCGGCGGCGCGCGCCCCGAAGGAGACCGAGGCGAAGAAGTCCACGGCGAGAACGGCGGCGGAGAAGACGGCGGCGGCCCCGGCCCGGAAGTCGACGGCGAAGACGTCGACGGGCGGCAAGGCGGAGACCGCCAAGTCCACGGCCACCAAGTCCACGGCCACCAAGTCCACGGCGAAGAAGTCGGCGGCCAAGGGGACGGCGAAGAAGACGGCCGACAAGGCGACCGAGAAGCCGGCGGCGAAGAAGACGACGGCGAAGAAGGCCACTCCCCGCAAGCGCTCTGCCTAGGGGCGCCTCGCCGGTCTTGCCGGGCTCTCGCGAAGGGCAGGCGGGCGTCTGCCCGAGTCAGGAGAACCTCCGGGTTCGTGAAGGCGTCGGACGCCCTCGCGGGTGCGGGCTTCCGGGCCCGCGCGCTACTGCCAGGTCGCGGTGTCGGGGTCGATGCCGTGGGCGCGCGCGCTGGCGTCGACGATGCGACGGAACCACGTGGCGAGGCCGGCGCGGATGCCGTCGTAGTGGGCGGCGAAGGCCGGGTCGGCCTCGTACCTGCGGCCGAGACAGACCTGCATCTGCCTGGTGAGGGGAAAGTACGAAGCGAAGACTTCGCGGTGCCGCTCGACGAGTCGATTCGCCTCTGGGTCACCAGGTGAGACGCCGGCGTCCATCGCGTCCCCGAGGGCGCGGTCGAGGCCGGCTACGGCGTCGGCGACGGCCTGCCATTCCTCCGGAGTGCGAGAGGCCGAGCGTTCGGCGTACTGCCGCCATTGCGTCGTGTCTCCGTAGCGCTGACGGGCTTGGGCGGGCCAGTCCGGGTTCCACTGGGGGCCGAAGATCGCGGCCTGCTGCTCGGCGGTCAGCAGCAGGCCGCGCTCATGGGCGTCGATCATCCGGTCCAGTCCGTCGCCGAGCTGCTGGAGGCGCTCGATCCGTTCAGCGACCTGGGTGCGCTGCGCGCGCAACGCGCCGGGCACGTCTGCGGTCGAGTCGTCCAGGACGGCCCGAATCCTGTCCAGGCCGAGACCGACCTCACGGTAGGCGACGATGCGGTGCAGGCGTTCCAGGTCAGCAGCGGTGTAGAGCCGGTATCCGGCAGCCGTGCGCAGCGACGGCCGCGCCAGGCCGATCTCGTCCCAGTGGTGCAGCGCGCGGACTGTCACGCCCAGACGCGTCGAGACCTGACCGACGGTCAGGCCATCGGCGTCGGTGGCATCAGGCATGCTCCTCATTGTCGCCGCGACCGGCGCCCGGTGGGACGATCCCGACGGCTTCAAGGTTCCGCGCCTCCTGACTGGCCGGATCGAAGGGCTTCGCCGCAGTGAAAACGATCCGTGCGTTCTCGGGGGTGGTCACCGTCACATCGCGGGTGTTCCAGGGGGTGTCCCGTGGACCGTCGACCGAGTTCGGGCGCAACGCACGACAGGCCTCGACAACGGAATCGACCTGGCTGAGCACGCACGCGAAACTGAGGCTCATCGCCGGTGCCTGCTCCGGATCGCTCGCCGCCGGGACGAGGAGTACGTCCTGGAACGCCCACCGGCGCAGATGCACAACGCTGCCGGGGATGCTGAACAGCTCGATGAACCCGAGCCCACGAGTCCAGAAGTCCACCGACGCCGCCACATCGCTCGTGGGGATCGTCGCGAACGCGGGCATCCCATAGATGCCGCGGAACGGCTCCGGCGGAACCGTGTCCGGGCCGGCGGCGGGCACAGGGCTGATCTCGAACGCGTTGTAGTAGTCGCTCATGCACACCACCCTCGGGCCTCACGCAACGTGAGGGTCAAGCAGGTTCCGTGAGGGGCCCGGCTCGTCGGGAAGGCCCGCCGCGCATCTAAGTCCCCAGCAGCTCCCGCAGGGAGCTCTTCATCGCGGCCACGAACGCCTCCCGCTCCGGCTCCCCGACCAGATCGAGCGAGAGATACGGATTCAGGTCCTCCAGCTCCACAAGGAGCAGCTCCCCGCCCGGCGCCCGGCAGGCGTCGACGCGCTGGATGCCGTACGGCAGGTCGTTCCAGTCCACGAACCGCTGCGCGAACTCCAGGTCCGCGGGCGTCGGTTCGTACGTCCGGAGCACCCAGCGCGCCTCCGGATCCGGTGCGTACAGCGCGTACTGGAAGCTGCGCCCGACGTAGTAGAACGACACCTCGTACGCGAACGGGACACGGGGCTGTACGAGCATGCCGGTGGGGTCCACGTCCCCGAGCCGCGCCCGTTCCACGAACCGCAGGCCGACCGAGTCGGCGCCGAGGAGCGGCTTCACGGCGTACTCCTCCGCCTCCGGCAGCAGGGCGAACTCCTCCCGCCGCCCGGCCGTGGGAATGACCGGAAATCCCTCCCTCGACAGCTGGAGCAGGTACGCCTTTCCGGCCATGTCACCCTTGCCGGAAAGGGAGTTGAACGTCCGGGTCCCGGCGGCGAGCGCGGCGGCGCGGAACGCGTCGTACGCCTCCTGGTAGTGGATGACGGGCCCGCTGTTGCGGACCACGACGGCGTCGAACCGGTCCATCAGCCCGGCCGCGTCCAGGGGATGGCAGAGCGCGACACCGAACTCCTCGCGCAGTCGGCCGCTCAGCCAGATGTCCTCGTCGCAGTACCGCCGCCCGCGCGCTTGGTAGCCGAGGTCGGTGACGTAAAGAAGGTTTCCCATTCGAGCATCTAAGCAGGCCGAATCGGTCGTATAACGGACGCTGTTGGTCGCCCTCCGGACAACTGATGGTCAAATTCTTGTTGCAGACCTGTCAATGAAGCTCGCGGGCTGGCACTCTCGCTGCCGCGTCACCCCCCACAGCACCAGCGAAGGAGCCCGCGTGACCCGCCTGCAGTCCTCGCACCACCGCCCCTCGGCGCGCACCACCGTCCGCGCCGCCGCCCTGCTCGCCTCGGCCGCCATGGTCGTCGTCGGAGTCCAGGGTGGAACGGCCGGCGCCGCCACCGATCGTGAGGCCGGTGCCACCGCGCTCGTCCTCTCCGCCCCCGAGCGCACGGCCGCGATCAAGGGCGCACAGGCCGCGGCGGACACCACCGCCAAGGCGATCGGCCTGTCCGGCCAGGAGAAGCTCGTCGTCCGGGACGTCGTCAAGGACGCCGACGGCACCGTCCACACCCGTTACGAGCGCACCTACGAGGGTCTCCCCGTCCTCGGCGGCGACCTCGTCGTGCACCAGAAGAAGAACGGTGCCCGCTCCACCACCAAGGCGACCGGCGCCCGGATATCCGTGCCCAGCACGGCCGCCGCCGTCTCCGCCGACACGGCCGCGAAGTCCGCGGTCGCCGCCTCCGAGGAGAAGGCCCCGGCCGCCTCCTCCGCCCGCAAGGTGATCTGGGCCGCGACCGGAAAGCCGACCCTCGCCTGGGAGACCGTCGTCACCGGCGTCCAGGCCGACGGCACCCCGAGCGAGCGGCACGTCGTCACCGACGCGACCACCGGCAAGGAGCTGTACGCCTACGAGGCCATCGAGACCGGCTCGGGCCACAGCCAGTACAGCGGCACCGTCACCCTCGGCACCGCCCCCTCGTACACGCTGACCGACACCGCGCGCGGCGGCCACAAGACGTACGACCTGAACGGCGGCACCAGCGGCACCGGGACCCTCTTCACCGATGCCGACGACACCTGGGGCGACGGCACGGCGACCAACCGCCAGACCGCCGCCGTCGACGCCCACTACGGTGCGGCCGTCACCTGGGACTTCTACAAGAACGAGCTCGGCCGCAACGGCATCCGCGGCGACGGTGTCGCCGCCTACTCCCGGGTGCACTACGGCAACGCGTACGTCAACGCCTTCTGGTCCGACCAGTGCTTCTGCATGACGTACGGCGACGGCGCGGGCAACCTCAAGCCGCTCACCTCCCTCGACGTGGCCGGTCACGAGATGAGCCACGGCCTGACGGCCTCCACCGCCGGGCTCAGGTACAGCGGAGAGTCCGGCGGCCTCAACGAGGCCACCTCGGACATCCTCGGCACCTCGGTCGAGTTCTACGCGGCCAACGCCGCGGACGCCGGCGACTACCTCATCGGCGAGAAGATCGACATCCGCGGCAACGGCACCCCGCTGCGCTACATGGACAAGCCGAGCCGCGACGGCAACTCCGCCGACTACTGGTCGAAGAGCGTCGGACGGCTCGACGTCCACTACTCCTCCGGGCCGGCGAACCACTTCTTCTACCTGCTCTCCGAGGGCAGCGGCGCCAAGACCCTCAACGGTGTCAGCTACAACTCGCCCACCTTCGACGGCTCCACCGTCACCGGTATCGGCCGGGTCAAGGCGTACAAGATCTGGTACAAGGCCCTGTCGACCTACATGACCTCGTCGACGAGCTACGCGGGCGCGCGCACGGCCACCCTCCAGGCGGCGGGCGACCTCTACGGCACGGGCAGCGCGGAGTACGCGGCCGTGGCGACGGCCTGGAACGCGATCAACGTGAAGTGATCGACGTGACGCGATCGACGTGACGCGATCGACGTGAAGCGATCGACGTGACGCGATCGACGTGAAGTGGTCAATGTGAAGTAGCGCTCGACCGTCGAGGGCCGTGCGGCAACCCTGCCGCGCGGCCCTCCGTCATGACGTCCCACATCGCCATCGCGTAGTCCACGGTCGACGTCAGTCGGTCCAGGGACACCCCGTCGCGCGATTCGATCGACATACCGTGCAGCACCGTCGCGTAGAAGGCGGCGACACTCCTGACGTCCGTGGCCTCCGGCAACTCGCCCTCCTCCACCGCCCGTTCGAGCCGCTCCTCCAGATCCGCCACCGTGGACCTGCGCCACCAGGCCAGATGGTCGGCGACCGGCCGGTTCTGGGTGCCGCAGTTCGTCGCGGCCAGCACGATCATGCAACCGCTCGGCGTCCCCGGATCGCTGAACGTGTCGATGTTGCCGCGCAGCATCGCCTCCACCGCCGCACGGGCCGTCGGCGCCTCCCGCAAAGCCCTGCTCGTCGCCGAGCCCGTCGTGTCGTTGTAGAGCGCGACCGCCTCGCGGAACAACTGCTCCTTCGAACCGAAGGTGTTGTAGAGGCTCGCCGAGTTGATGCCCATGGCCCCGGTCAGATCGGTCAGCTTGGTGCCCTCGTAACCGAGCTCCCAGAACGTCTCCATCGCGCGCCGGAGCGCCGCGGTGCGATCGAACGCGCGAGGTCTCCCCCGTTCGGACATGACATCTCCTCAATCTTTCCTTGACCCAGAGCCGTTCAGGCTGTTAATAACTTCTGGATCGTCCATCCCAAAAATAGTTTAACGCGAACGCGAATGGAGCGACATGCCTCAGCTTGATGGCAAGGTGGCACTGGTGACAGGGGGTAGCCGCGGGATAGGAGCCGCGATCGCCCTCCGGCTGGCCCAGGAGGGAGCGGACGTCGCGCTGACCTACGTCAGCGCCGCCGACAAGGCGCGGGAAGTCGTCAAGTCCATCGAGGCCTTAGGGCGCAAGGGGCTCGCCCTCCAGGCCGACAGCGCCGACCCGACGGCGGTCGTCGAGTCGGTCGAGCGGACCGCGGGCGAGTTCGGCCGTATCGACATCCTGGTCAACAACGCCGGCATCTTCCCCTACGGCCCGATCGCGGACGTGACGCTGGAAGAGATCGACCGGACCCTGGCGATCCATGTACGCGCCGTCTTGCTCTCCACCCAGGCCGCCCTGCGGCACATGGGAGAGGGCGGCCGGATCATCAGCATCGGCAGCTGCTGGGCCAACCGCGTGCCGGTGCCCGACGTGACGCTGTACGCCATGAGCAAGTCGGCCCTCATCGGCTTCACCAAGGGTCTCGCCCACGACGTGGCGCCGCAGGGCATCACCGCCAACATCGTCGACCCCGGCCCCACGGTCACCGACATGAACCCCGACGGCACGGAGGAGGCCGAGGAGGAGCGTCAGCGGACCGCCGCGAAGAAGCTCGGCGCGGACACGGACACCGCCGGAGCCGTGGCCTTCCTCGCGGGTCCGGACGCCCAGTGGATCACCGGGACGTCACTGGCGGTCGACGGTGGCTACGCCGCCTGACCTGGCCGGTGCGACGAGTGAGGCGAGAGCGAAGGCGGGCGCCATGGCATGGGCGATCCTGACGCTGGCCGGTCTCCTGGAGATCGTATGGGCCCTGGCGCTCAAGGAGTCGCACGGCTTCACCAAGCTGTGGCCGAGCGTCATCGGCGTCTTCTTCTCCGCCCTCAGCTTCGTGCTGCTCACCTTCGCGCTGCGCGACGTGCCGGTGGGCACGGGCTACGCGGTCTGGGTCGGCATCGGGGCCGCGGGTGTGGTCGTGGCGGGCATCGTCACCGGCGAGGCCGCCTCGGCCGCCCGGATCGCCTGCATCGTGGCGATCATCGGAGGAGTCGTCGGGCTGAGGCTTCTGGAGGCATGACGGAGCCGCGCTCGCGCAGGCGCGACAGAGCCGTGCTCGCGGAGGTACGACACGGGCCGCGACCGGGCGGGCCGGCACCCTGAGCCGAACGCGCGCGACGACCGCATCCAGGTCCTCCTCCCGCGGTGGAGGACCTGGATGCGCACGCGTGCCGGAAGCAGGAAAAAGGACCGCGCGAGGGGGAGTTTCACCCACCATCGCAATTCCGCCAGCTGGAAGGTTCCCCCCGACTTTCCACGCTCGCATCGGCTTTACTTCTTGATGACTCGACCTCTTGGGGCTCTACGTTACGGGGGGATGAAATGCGCTCCGCCACGCCCGTGTTACTGGGTAGGGAGACCACACTCTACGAGATACGCCGAGCCGTCGAACGTACGTCGTCCGGGAAAGGAACCTGCCTGGTTCTCGAGGGCTCCGCCGGTGTGGGAAAGAGCGAATCCTCACGGGCGGCCGTGGAGAGCGCACGGACCGCCGGATTTTCGGTGACCGTCGGCAAGGCCGCGCAATTGGACCGGAGGGTGCCGTTCAGCACCCTGCGCAGGCTTCTCCGTGGCACCGTTCCGCCCCGGTTCCTCACCCCGCTCACGGGCCGTCAGGACTACGACCCCCTCGCCCCCGTCGACGTCATCGCAGACTTCCTCCGGCGCACCACCCGCTCCCAGCCCCTGCTCGTGGCGCTGGACGACGCACACCTCGTGGACGACCTCACCGCGGCGGCGCTGCGCGGGCTGATCGGCGCCTCGCACTCCGTACCGGTCCTGTGGCTGCTGACCCGCATGCCGGTACGTGTGCGTGACAACGCACAGGACACCATCGACTGGCTCATCCGGGAAGGGGCCGTACGCCATGAACTGGAACCGCTGTCGCAGGAACCCCTCGCCCGGCTCACCGCTCGCGTCCTCGGTGCCCGGCCCGACGACCAGGTGCTGGCGCTCGCCGCGCGCAGCGGCGGCAACCCCTATCTCCTCGAAGAACTGCTGGCCACCTCCCTGGCCGACGGCCGAATCCGTGTCGAGGGACGCGACCCGGTCGCCGTCCTCGTCGACGACGAACCGGCCCCCTGCTTCCTGCGGGCCGTCGATCACCATCTGCGCGACCTCTCCTGCGAGGGCCGCCGGGTGCTGGACGCCGTGGCCGTCCTCGGACCGAGCTTCTCCGTCCACGAGGCGGCCGGCCTGCTCGGCCGCAACCCGGTGGAGCTGCTCCCGGTCATCGGAGAGTTGATCGCCACCTCGGTCCTGACGGGGGCGGGGCCGACGATCACCTTCCGGCATCCGATCGTCCGCCAGGCGCTCTATGTCCGGCTGTCGGAACCGGTGCGGACGGCGCTGCACCGCGAGGCGGCGGCCGCGGTCTGGCGCGAGGGACGGTCGGCGTCCGAGTTCGTCGACCACCTGATCCTCAGCCAGAGGAGGGCGGTGGCCGGAGCCGCCGAACTGGCGGCGCTCCGGCAGGCGGCGGGAAGCGGACCGCCCCTCGCCGAAGCCGCCCCGTTCGCCGAGTCGGGCCCGTTCGGCGGGACGGGCCCGTCCGGCGGGACGGGCGCCCTGAACGGTCTCACGGCCGCGATCGGTCGGAGCGGCCCGCACAGCCTCTCCGCGGCGACGGCCCAGGTGACCCAGGCGACCCAGATGGCTCCGACGACCCCGGCGACCTCGGGGCCCCCGCCGCCCCCGCCGGCCCCGGCGACCCCGACGACCTGGGCGGCGGCCGCTGCCGGTACGACCGCTCCGTACGACCCGCCGGCCCCGACCGCCGTCTCCGACCGGGCCGCCTGGGCCACCTGGTCCGCGTGGGCCGAGGAGCGGGCGGAGCCCATCCACCCCGAGCTGATGGCCGACGCCGTCCATCTGATGGGCACCACAGGACTCAGGGCCCCGGACGGCCGGCCCGCCCCCGCCGGACGCCCCGCCCC
>NZ_JAGGOS010000060.1 GCF_018614205.1 Streptomyces sp. ISL-36
GGTGCGGGGCTTTTCTGCGTTTAGGGTGGCGTGCATGCGCTATGAACTGGTCGTCTTCGACAACGACGGGGTGCTCGTCGACAGCGAGCCGATCTCCAACACCATCCTCGCCGGCTATCTGACCGAACTCGGCCACTCCACCTCCTACGAGGACTCGCTCCGCGACTACATGGGCGCCGCGGTCCACCGCGTGCACGACCTGATCGGGGAGCGGACCGGGCAGCGGCTGCCCCAAGATTTCGACGAGACGCTGCACGCCCGCGTTTTCGCCGCCTTCGAGCGGGAGTTGGAAGCCGTCGCCGGGGCGACGGACGTGCTGAAGCAGCTGGTCGAGGCCGAGGTTCCCTACTGTGTGGCCTCCTCCGGGAGCCATGAGCGGATTCGGGTCGGGCACCGGAAGACCGGCCTCGATGCCTGGTTCCGGGACGAGAACATCTTCAGCGCCGAGGACGTCGGCCGCGGCAAGCCGGCGCCGGACCTGTTTCTGCACGCCGCCGCCCGGATGGGAGTCGCCCCCGAGCGGTGCGTGGTGATCGAGGACAGCCGGCTCGGCGTCCAGGCCGCCCTCGCCGCCGGGATGGAGGTGTACGGATTCACGGCGATGACACCGCAGGACAGACTGGCGGGAGCCAACGGCTTCTTCGACGACATGGGGAAGTTGCTCGAACTGCTCCGCTGAGATTGATCCGGTGATCCACCTACCCATGGGTAGACCCGGGACCTACGCTGTGCCGCCATGACGGATGCGCGGTTGCGGCGTGGGCGGGGATCCCTGGCGGTCAGTTTCTTCGTGCAAGGGGTGACGTTCGCGCTCCTTGTGACCCGAATACCGGCGATCCAGGACCGGTACGGGATCTCCGACGCGCTGCTCCCGGTGTTCCTGGCGGCCGTGCCGATCCTGGCCGGTGTCGCCAGTGTGGTCAGCGAGAAGGTCGTGGCCAGGGTGGGGCCGGGGGTGGTGCTGCGCTGGGCGCAGCCGTTCGTCCTGCTCGCGCTGCTCGGGGTCGGCGCCGGCGACGAGATGTGGCAGGCCGCCGTGGCGCTCGGGGTGTTCGGTCTCGCGGTCGGCGCGCTGGACGCGTCCATGAACATGCTGGGGGTGAGCCTGCAGCGGGCGTACGGGCGGAGCATCATGCTCGGCTTCCACGCCGCGTACAGCCTGGGAGGGATCGCTGGAGCGTCGCTGGCGTGGGTGGGGGCCCACTGGGATCTGGCGCTGTTCGTCTCCTATCTGCCCGTGGTGGCGGTGCTGCTGCCCGTGGTGCTCGTCGCGAGCCGGTGGTACGTGGGTGGCGAGCCGGCGCCGGGGGCGGAAGAGGGAGCGAAGGCCGGCGGTGGGGTCGCGTTCAAGCTGCTGCTGCCGCTCTGTCTCGTTATGACCTTCGCGTACATCGGTGACTCGACGGTGTCGAACTGGTCCGCGAAGTATCTGCAGGACGTGCTCGGCAGCTCGGAGGAGCTGGCGACCGTGCCGTACAACGCGTACATGGTCACCACGCTGCTCGGGCGGGCCGTGGGCGACTTCGGTGTGCGGAGGCTGGGGGCCGCCGTGGTCGTGCGGTGTGGGGCCGTTCTCGCGGCGCTCGGATTCGCGGTCGTCGCGGCCGCTCCGGGGGCGTGGGCGGGGATGGCGGGCTTCACTGTCCTCGGGCTCGGGCTGAGCGTGATCGTGCCGCAGACCTTCGCCGCCGCGGGGCGGCTCTTCCCCGGGGCGAGTGATGCCGCCGTGGCGCGGCTGAACGTCTTCAACTATGTGGGGTTCCTGATCGGGTCTCCCCTCGTCGGGGCGCTGGGGGACGCGTGGAGCTATCGGGGGGCGATGCTGGTGCCGATGGTGTTGGTGCTGGTGACGGTGGCGTACGCCACGTCGTTCGGTTCTCAACGGGCCCGATACGGTGGCGGGCATGAGCGGCCGCGCACTGTTGATGTGGGATGAAGCTGTCACGGGGTACGACTTCGGGTCCGAGCATCCGATGGATCCGGTGCGGCTCGCGCTGACCATGGGGTTGGTGCGGGCGTACGGACTCGACCGTGCCGTGGACGTGGTGGCGGCGAAGCCGGCCGGGGACTCGACGCTGCGGCTCGTGCACCGCGAGGACTATGTCGCGGCGGTGCGGGCGGCCTCAGCGAACCCGCGCAAGGCGGACCAGGCGTACGGGCTCGGGACGGTCGACGATCCGGCCTTCGCCGGGATGCACGAGGTGTCCGCGTTGATCGCCGGGCAGTCGGTGGGGGCCGCGGAGGCGGTGTGGCGCGGCGAGGCCGGGCACGCGGTGAACTTCGCCGGTGGACTGCACCACGCGATGCCGGGGAGCGCGTCCGGGTTCTGCATCTACAACGACGCGTCGCTGGCGATCGCCCGCCTGCTTGAGCTGGGCGCGGAGCGGGTCGCGTACGTGGACGTCGACGTGCACCACGGGGACGGGGTGCAGGCGGCGTTCTGGGAGGACCCGCGGGTACTGACGATCTCGCTGCACGAGCATCCGCGGACGCTGTTCCCGCAGACGGGATGGCCGGAGGAGACCGGCGCGGCGGGGGCCGGCGAGGGGTCCGCGGTGAATGTGGCGCTGCCGGCCGGGACGGGGGACGCGGGGTGGCTGCGCGCGTTCCACGCGGTGGTGCCGGAGCTGATCGCGGACTTCCGGCCGCAGGTGCTGGTGACACAGCACGGGGCGGACACGCACTTCGAGGATCCGCTGGCGCATCTGGCGGTGTCGCTGGACGCGCAGCGGGCGGTGCAGACGGCGTGCCACGAGCTCGCGCACGCGCATGTGGAGGGCGGGAAGTGGGTCGCGCTCGGGGGCGGAGGGTACGCGGTGGTCGATGTCGTTCCGCGGTCCTGGACGCATCTCGTGGGGATCGCGGCCCATGCGGAGATCGCTCCCGAGTCGGTGATCCCGTCGTCGTGGCGGGACGAGGTGTACGCGCGGACGCGGCAGTTGGGGCCGGCGCGGATGACGGACGGGCGGTGGCCGGTCGGTTGGCGCGGCTGGGAGGAGGGCTACGACCCGGCGGACCGACTGGACCAGGCGGTGCTGGCGACGCGGCGGGCGGCCTTCCCGCTGCGGGGGTTGCTGGCGTAGCGGTCGCTCCGGCTCGCCGGATGTCCGCTTTCGGTTACGCCAACGGTGGGGAGGCGAACGGTTTCTGTCCCGGCGTCAGCTCCGCTCGGGCAGCATCGAGAGGGTGCTGAGTACCGGGGTGTTGCGGGCGCATTTGTTGGCGGCGGGGTTGGCGGGGAGGGTGGCGACCTCGCGGGAGGAGAGTCTGCGCAGTTACCGGCTCTTCGCCGCGCGGGACCCGCGGGTGATGCTGGGTCTCGATCCCCAAGGGGGCTGGGGGGAGGGCGATGTGCTGCGGCTCATGGCCGACCGGTGTGGGGTGTCGGGGGATCCGTCGTACCGTTCGGGGCCCGATGTCATCGATCCCGAGCGGACGCTGAGCGGTCTCGACGCGTTCGCCGCGCGGTTGGGCGCGGCGGCGCGGCGGCGGGCCCCGGTGCTGCTGGGGACCGGCCATCCGCATCGATTGCTGGGGTTCTACGCAGCGCTCGCAGACGCTTTGTCGGCGGTGGGATGTCTTGTCCTCACCCCCGCGCAGGGGAGATGTGTCGACATAACGACCCGGTTCGGTCTACGCACGCACATCCTCGACTACGTACGGGGTGTCGCCCTGGTGCGAGAACTCGGTGTGTCGGGCGCGGGGCGCGAGACGGGGGCGCACACTCACTCGCCGCTGCCGGTCAGGGCCGTCCTGGAGAGCGCTGTGGAGGGTGGCCGGCCGCTTCCGGAGCTCGTCGTCGGGGACCACGGTTGGGTCTGCGGTGCTGGTCAGCTGGGTATCGAGGCCATCGGGCTGGCCGATACGGACGACCCCGCGCTGTTCGTCGGTGAGGCGGAGGGGCAGGTGTCTGTGGCCGTTCCGCTTGATGACGCCGTCCGGTCGGATTACTACCGGCCGCTTACTCGCTATGTACTCAATCGAGCGTGTCTGTCACGGTAAACGGCCGATGGTTGCTCCTCTTCCCCACTCGTACCACCCGCCCCTAGTCTGGAGCGTGAGCGCACAGCGACGCAGGGTCACCGGAGGGGAAGCCGGTGGGCGTCGTGTGCGGAAGGTACAGGTGGGTCATGGCTGCTGGCGATCGGCCTCTCAACGAGGTCAAGTTTCTGACCGTGGCGGAAGTCGCCTCGGTGATGCGAGTGTCGAAGATGACCGTGTACCGCTTGGTGCACAGCGGTCATCTGCCGGCGATCCGGGTGGGCAGGTCCTTCCGGGTCCCGGAACAGGCGGTTCACGAGTACCTCAGGGTGTCTTTCGTGGGGGTGGAGACCGCGTAGCGAGCGCGCGGCGGGAGCGCACTCCCCCCTCGGATTACTAGTGCGGTGCTCGGGGCGGTAGGCTGACCCCTCGTAGGTCGTGTGGGCCCAGACGCCCCGCACCAGTGAAGAGAAGTGAGCGAGGGTAGTCGTGGGCTCTGTTATCAAGAAGCGGCGCAAGCGGATGGCCAAGAAGAAGCACCGCAAGCTGCTCAAGCGCACCCGCGTTCAGCGTCGCAACAAGAAGTAAGCGACGGCTGTAACGACGGCTGTTTGTGCGTCGGGCGTGGCCCTCCACCGTTTCGGTGGGGGGCCACGCCTTTTTCGGTCTTCTTGTCCACGGCGGTCGTGGCAGGGCGACAGCGAGGCGCTACGGTGGCGCACAGACCCCGGTGAGACGCCGGGGAGCAGACCGACGGAAACCCGACGGAAGGCGCGGATCTTGGGCAAGGTCGTGCTCGTCACCGGTGCGGCCCGGCATCTCGGGGGCCGTTTCGTACGGCGTGTCCAGCGGGACCCCGAAGTCGACCGGGTGGTCGCCGTGGACGCCGTGGCGCCGACGCACGACCTCGGCGGAGCCGATTTCGTCCGGGCGGACATCCGCCAGCCGGCCATCGCCAAGGTGCTCGCCGAGTACGACGTGGACACGGTGGTCCACATGGACGTCACCGGCACGGCGCTCGGCGCCGGCGGCCGGACGTCGGTCAAGGAGACCAACGTCATCGGCACCATGCAGCTTCTCGGCGCCTGCCAGAAGTCGCCCCGGATCCAGCGGCTCGTCGTCAAGTCCAGTACGAGCGTCTACGGCTCCGCGCCCCGCGACCCGGCCGTCTTCACCGAGACGACCCCGCCCAAGTCGCTGCCGAGCGGTGGTTTCGCCAAGGACGCCGTCGAGGTCGAGGGGTACGTACGGGGTTTCGCGCGCCGCCGTCCGGATGTGGCGGTGTGCGTGCTGCGGTTCGCGAACATCCTGGGGCCCAGGGTGGACTCGCCGCTGGCCGAGTATCTGTCGCTGCCGGTCATGCCGACCGTCTTCGGGTACGACCCGAGGCTGCAGTTCGTCCACGAGGACGACGTGATCGACGTCCTGGAGGTGGCCGCGCACGAGCCGCGGCGGGCGACGCTGAACAGCGGCACCTTCAATGTGGCCGGTGACGGTGTGCTGTTGCTGTCGCAGTGCGCGCGGCGGCTCGGGCGGCCGACGGTACCGGTGTTGCTGCCCGCGGTCACCTGGGTCGGCTCCGCGCTGCGGACGGTCGGAGTCACCGACTTCTCACCCGAACAGATCCGGCTCCTCACCCACGGCCGGGTCGTCTCCACCGTCCAGATGCGCGAGACGCTGGGGTTCGCGCCGCGGTTCAGCACGGCCGAGACCTTCGCGGACTTCGCCCGCAGCCGCGGTCCCGGACTGCTTCCGCCGGAGACGCTCGCAGGGGCCGTGGACCGGGTCGCGGCCCGGCTGGATCAGAAGGAGCCCACGTAACGATGGCGGACGCCAAGGTCATTCCGTTCGACGACGACCGTTCACGGGCGCGGAGGCGGCCTGCCAGGGCGGGCGGGGACGCCGCCGTACGCGCCCTGCCGGGGCAGCACGGGCCCGAGGAGACACCGAAGCCCCTGGAGCCCGTCGCGGAGCCCGTCGTGGACCCTGTGGAGCCCCAGGGCGTCGAGGGTGAGCCGCGCGGCGGCGAGCGACGTCCGCAGGGCGGTGGCGGCTGGGAGCGGCGGCTCGCCGGCGGACTGGCCTTTCTGCGGCGGCGGGTGACGGGTGAGTACGAGGTCGACGAGTTCGGTTACGACAAGGAGCTCACCGACCAGGTCCTGATGTCGTTGGTGCGGCCGCTGTACGAGAAGTACTTCCGGGTGGAGGTGAAGGGGATCGAGAACATCCCCGCCGAGGGCGGGGCCCTCGTCGTCGCCAACCACTCCGGGACGCTGCCGCTGGACGGGCTGATGATGCAGGTGGCCGTCCACGACAACCATCCGGCCGGCCGGCACCTGCGGCTGCTCGCCGCCGACCTCGTCTTCATGCTGCCGGTGGTGAATGAACTGGCCCGCAAGGCCGGGCACACTCTGGCCTGTGCGGAGGACGCCGAGCGGCTGCTGCAGGCGGGCGAGATCGTGGGAGTGATGCCGGAGGGGTTCAAGGGCATCGGAAAGCCGTTCAGCGAGCGCTACAAGCTCCAGCGCTTCGGCCGCGGCGGGTTCGTCTCGACCGCGCTGCGGGCCGGGGTGCCGATCGTGCCGTGCTCGATCGTGGGGGCGGAGGAGATCTACCCGATGCTCGGGAACGCGAAGACCCTCGCGCGGGTGCTCGGCTTCCCGTACTTCCCGCTCACGCCGACCTTTCCCTGGCTGGGGCCGCTGGGTGCGGTGCCGCTGCCGACGAAGTGGACGATCCAGTTCGGTGAGCCGATCGCGACGGACGGCTATCCGCCGGAGGCGACGGAGGACCCGATGCTGATGTTCAACCTGACGGACCAGGTGCGGGAACAGATCCAGCACACCCTCTACAAGCTGCTGGTGCAGCGGCGGTCGGTGTTCTTCTGAGCGTACGAAGGTGGGGTGCCCTCTCCTCCGAGAGGGCACCCCACCTTCGTCTCAGCGCGCGTCCTCGCCGTCGACGCCAATGCCCGGGAGCAGGCCCGGCAGCAGCGGGGGGAGGGTGACGTCCGGCATCGGCGGGGCCGACCGGTAGCCCGGGGGTGCCGGGAGGGTGTCCGTCGGCGGGGTGTCGAGCAGGTCGCCCGTGTTCCCGCCCAGCAGGCCGTCGTCCTGCGGTGAGCCCGTGCCCGAACCGGAGCCCGAGGGTGTGGGTCGGGTGGAGTCTGCGCCGCCCGCCGTGGGGGCGGTGGAGGAGGACGGGGTGTGCTGGGTGCGCATACTCGGGGTGTCCTGCGGGGAGCCGGTGCCGCCGGTGCCGACCGCGCCCTTCTCCGGAGTCCGCGGGAGGATCCCCTGGAGCGGCTCGACGTCTTCGTCTATGGCGACGAAGACGTCGTTCACCTCGTTGCCGACGTCCGTGAGCTGGACGGGCAGGCGGTCGCGCAGGCCGTTCCAGATGTCGCGGTGGGCCTGGGCGAAGGAGTTCAGCCGGGCCATCGGGGCGATGGCACCGTCCTTCACATACGCCTGACGCAGCAGTCGGTGGCCTTCCGAGGCGTCGTGCTTCATGCCGCCGAGGACCCGGCGGATCTCGCCGAGCGACTCGTGGTCGAGAGCGCCGGCGCGGCCTCGCTCCATGAGTCGACGGGCCTCGCTGAGCCGGGTCGATGCCTGGTCCAGATAGATCCCGCCCCGGTCGGCGTCGTCGTCCGCCATCCCGAGCTTGATGTCTTCCATGCCGCGCTTCAGCCCGTAGAGCGAGTCACCGGGAAGGGCGTCGGAACTGGCAGCGGCCACACCGCCGAACGCCCCCGCGGCCACACCGACCGTGAGGCCGCCCGCGGCGATGCCCTTCGACCAGCGGGAGCGGGGGCGCAGTTTCCTGAGCGGGGAGGCCCGGTGGGTCCCCCGCCCGCTGGATGTCCGCTGTTCCGGCACCGTAGGGCCCGCGGCCGCGCTCCCCTCCGCGAGCATCGCTTCCATGGCGGCGACGAGCTGGGCCCGTTGCACCACCTTGACCTCGGGGTCCATCGCCGGCTTCGGCAACTCGCCGAGGCCGTTCGCCAGGGCCAACAGCCGTCCCTGTTCGGCCGGTTCGGCCGACACCTCGGGCGGCTCGGCAGCCGCGCCCTCGGACGCCCGATCCTCCAGGGCCTGGGCGAAGGCGTTCGCCCGCCGGTGCGCCGATACGTTCGCGATCACTGGCGGCACCTCCTCTCGTCATGACGGTCGACTCCCCGGGGTGTCCGGAAGGTTGCACGCCTTGAACACATCCACCCGAACGAGTGAGTGGCTGTGGGCATGGCGTGACCACAGGGAGCCTGCATTCCGCACAACGAGCGGCGCGGCACTTGGGTTACGCGCGAAAGATGATCGGACCAGTGCGTCATCGAGGCGTCACCGACTGTGAGTTGGGCGGGGGGTCGGGGATGGGGGCGCGGTGGTGGGGGTGGCGCGGCGGTGGGCGCGACGCGGTCCGCGGTGGGTGCGCGTGTGGGGGGAGCGAAGCGGTCAGCGGGCGTCGTCCGGGAGCAGGCGGGCGAGGGTGCGTACGGCCCGGTACTGGAGGGTCTTGATCGCCCCCTCGTTCTTGCCCATGACCCGGGCGGTCTCGGCCACCGACAGACCCTGCAGGAAGCGCAGGGTCACACACTCCTGCTGCTGGGGGTTGAGTCGGCGGACGGCGTCGAGGAGCGCCGCGTTGGAGAGGGACTCCAGGACGGAGTCCTCGGGGCTGCGCTCGACCTCGTTGGCGTCCAGCATCTCGCCGGTGGTCACTTCCAGTCGGAAGCGGCTGGACTTGAAGTGGTCGGCGACCAGGTTGCGGGCGATGGTGACCAGCCAGGCGCCGAAGTCGCGGCCCTGCCAGGTGAAGGTGGAGATCCGGCGCAGGGCGCGCAGGAACGTCTCACTGGTGAGGTCCTCCGCCGTCGCCTTTCCGCCGACGCGGTAGTAGATGTAGCGGTAGACGGTGTCGCTGTACTGGTCGTACAGGCGGCCGAAGGCCTCGGCCTCACCGGCCTGGGCGCGCTCGACGAGGTCCATCATGCGCGCGCTGTCGCTGTCGGCGGTGGGGCGGCGGGCGGCGGTCGAGGTTCCGGTGCCGCCGCGGCTGCCCCGTCTGCCGACAGCGGCACCGCTCTCGGCAAGGGCATAGCAGGGACCGGCGGGTGCCGGTGCGGCGAAGGCAAAGGCGGGGACAGGGACGGCGTACGCGGTGGGGACGAAGCCGCGCAAGTGGTCGAGGACCGTTGCGCGCAGCGTAGCCAGGCCCGAGGCGTCAACCCCGACGTGTGGGTACACGGGACTCCCAGAGGCAGAGCTTCCATCACGTGCAGTGCGGGACCGTTCACTCGTCGTGGCGACGTGTGGGTTCCGTTGTGCGTCTGAGGAGAATAACGCTTCGTACAGGCAGCGCTACACCCAGTTGCTCAAATCATCGATTCCGTCGCTTCTCTTACCGCTTGCGGACGGTTCAAGGCGCACTTAGTGACCGATTGTTGATCGGATTGCTTCCGAGTGTGACTGCGTGCACGCACTGTTGTGGTCGAGTGCGGGGCGGCCGAATGATCTGGGCCGTTGCTGGGTAGGGAGCGGCGAATGGACCGGAGTCGACCTGTGCGGCGTTGTTCGACCACGTACGGGTGAGGGGCGCTGGTCCGGGGTTGTCGCAGATGATCGCAGCCGGAACGTATCGGCAGGTCGGCGGCGCTCCGAACGTGAGAGCGGGCGCGTGCCGGGTGGAAAGCGGGGTCAGCGGCGGCGGCGGTGAAGGGCGACCGCGGCGGCCGTGCCGCCCGCCAGCGCGCCGACGCCGGCCGCGGCGGGGATCCCGACCTTGGCCGCCTTGCGGCCCGTCCGGTAGTCGCGCAGCCGCCACTCCCGCGCCTTCGCGTACTTGCGCAGCTTGGTGTCGGGGTTGATGGCGTAGGGGTGCCCGACCAGCGAGAGCATCGGGATGTCGTTGTGGGAGTCGCTGTAGGCCGCGCAGCGGTTCAGGTCCAGGCCCTCGGCGGCGGCCAGGGCCCGTACCGCCTCCGCCTTGGCGGGTCCGTGCAGCGGTTCGCCGACCAGCTTTCCCGTATAGACGCCGTCGACGGACTCCGCGACCGTGCCGAGCGCGCCGGTCAGGCCGAGACGGCGGGCGATGATGGTGGCGGTCTCGACGGGGGCGGCCGTGACGAGCCAGACCTTCTGGCCGGCGTCGAGGTGGGCCTGGGCGAGGGCGCGGGTGCCCGGCCAGATCCGGTCGGCCATGTACTCGTCGTAGATCTCCTCGCCGATCGACATCAGCTCGGAGACGCGGTGGCCCTTGACGATGGACAGGGCGCTGTCGCGGGCGTCCTGCATGTGCTCCGGGTCCTCGACGCCGGCCAGCCGGAACCAGGCCTGCTGCCAGGCGAACCGGGCCAGCTCGCGTCGCTGGAAGAACTTCCGCTTGTACAGGCCGCGGCCGAAGTGGAAGATCGCGGCGCCCTGCATCACGGTGTTGTCGAGGTCGAAGAAGGCGGCGGCGTGGACATCGCCCACGACCGGGAACTCGGGCTCGGCGGGCTCGGCGGCAGCGGCCGCCTCCCGCTCCAGTTCGAGCTGCTGCGAGGTCTTCCGGGCAGCCTCGGCGGCGGCCTCGCCTGCCAGGACGCTGCGCGCGGTGGCGGAGCGCCTACGGGGGGTGAGCCATCCCAATGCGGCCATGCGGTGAGCATAGCCAGTCTGTTCGGTCCTTCCGGACGGGAAGGGATGCCATGGGGGTGAACACTCCGAGACCCTCCTGTTAAACGGATGGCGGGGGAGCAAGCTGGATAAAGGGGGTACACCGGCGCTCCGGGCGCGGCGCAGAATGGACGGCATGTTGGGACGGATGAAGAAGAAGGCCACCTCCGCCGCTCCTGTCGCGGCCTCGCGGACCGTGACGCTGATCGGGAAGCCGGGCTGCCATCTGTGCGACGACGCACGGGCCGTGATCGAGGCGGTGTGCGCCGAGACCGGGGCGCGCTGGGAGGAGAAGGACATCACCCAGGACGAGGCGCTGCACCGGGAGTACTGGGAGCAGATCCCCGTGGTCCTGATCGACGGTGAACAGCACACCTTCTGGCGCGTGGACGCCGGGCGGCTCCGTCGTGAACTGGGTGCCTGACCGGAAGACGGTTACCATCGTGGACGTTTTGCTGGCGTCCGGGGGCGGGGTCGTGAGGAGAGTGTGCGGTTTTGCCCCCTTCGGGTTCTCAACGGGCTGAGGCGCTCCACGGTTCCGTCATGACGCGAACCGGACGCGTGACCCCGGTCACTTTGGCCGGACAAAACGGACACCATCTTTGTGCACGCGTTCACAAAGACATAGCCTGCATTCGACGGGGCGGTCCTGGGACATATGGCCGCCTGCAGCCCCGCTCATCCCGCAGGAGCACCGTGGCAACTGGCCGAACTCACCGACCGGCGACCCGCAGCCGAGGAATTCCCGAGGCCACCGTCGCCCGCCTTCCGCTGTATCTGCGTGCGCTCACCGCACTGTCGGAGCGCTCCGTACCCACGGTCTCCTCCGAGGAGCTCGCAGCCGCCGCGGGGGTCAACTCCGCGAAGCTGCGCAAGGACTTCAGCTACCTCGGCTCGTACGGGACGCGCGGCGTCGGCTACGACGTCGAGTACCTCGTCTACCAGATCTCCCGCGAGCTCGGCCTGACCCAGGACTGGCCCGTCGTCATCGTCGGTATCGGTAACCTCGGCGCGGCCCTCGCCAACTACGGCGGGTTCGCCTCCCGTGGCTTCCGCGTCGCCGCGCTGATCGACGCCGACCCCGCCATGGCCGGTACGCCGGTCGCCGGGATCCCCGTCCAGCACACCGACGAGCTCGAGAAGATCATCGTCGACAACGGGGTCTCCATCGGCGTCATCTCCACGCCGGCCGGCGCCGCCCAGCAGGTCTGCGACCGGCTCGTGGCCGCCGGGATCACCTCCATCCTGAACTTCGCGCCGACCGTGCTCTCCGTGCCCGACGGCGTGGACGTGCGCAAGGTCGACCTCTCCATCGAGCTGCAGATCCTCGCCTTCCACGAGCAGCGCAAGGCCGGCGAGGAGGCCGAGGCCGAGGCCGCGGCCGTACCTTCCGCCACCGCGGCCCTCGGCGCGCCGACCGCGCCCGGCCGCAAGGGCACCGACCGCAAGGGACCCGACGGGGACGTCCCCGCCGTGATGCCGGCATGAGCCTCCTCGTCGTCGGACTCAGCCACCGCAGCGCCCCGGTCAGCGTCCTGGAGCGGGCCTCGCTCGCCCGGGACACCCAGGCCAAGCTGCTGCAGGACACCCTCGCCGCCGAACCGGCCGCCGAGGCCGCCGTCCTCGCCACCTGCAACCGCATCGAGCTCTACGCCGACGTGGACAAGTTCCACGCCGGTGTCGCCGAGCTGTCCACGCTGCTCGCCCAGCACAGCGGCGTCGGGCTCGAAGAGCTGACCCCTTATCTGTACGTGCACTACGAGGACCGGGCCGTCCACCACCTCTTCTCGGTGGCCTGCGGGCTCGACTCCATGGTCGTCGGCGAGGGCCAGGTCCTCGGCCAGATCAAGGACGCCCTCGCGCTCGGCCAGGACCTGCACACCGCCGGCCGGCTCCTCAACGACCTGTTCCAGCAGGCGCTGCGGGTCGGCAAGCGCGCCCACAGCGAGACCGGCATCGACCGGGCCGGACAGTCGCTCGTCACCTTCGGCCTGGAACAGCTGGCCGACGGCACGGACGTGGACGCCTGGGCCGCGGGCAAGCGCGCCCTGGTCATCGGCGCCGGCTCGATGTCCTCGCTGGCCGCCGCCACGCTCGCGCGCGCCGGGGTCGCGGAGATCGTGATCGCCAACCGCACGACGGCCCGCGCCGAACGCCTCGTACAGATCCTGACCGAGCCCGGAAGCGCGGGTGTGGCCGCACGCGCGGTCGAGATGGTTGCCGTCGGCGACGAACTGACACGTGCCGACATCGTCGTCTCCTGCACCGGAGCCACCGGACTCGTCCTGACCGGCGAGGCCGTCGAGACGGCGATGAAGGACCGTACGGCCCCGCTCGCGCTGCTCGACCTCGCCATGCCCCGCGACATCGACGCCGCCGCCCACCGCATGCCGGGCGTCCGGCTCGTCGACATCGAGTCGCTCGCCGATGCCTCGGCCGACGCCCCGATGGCCGCCGACGTCGACCAGGTGCGCGCCATCGTCTCCGACGAGGTGGCCGCCTTCGGCGCCGCCCAGCGCGCCGCGCACATCACCCCGACCGTGGTCGCCCTGCGCACCATGGCCGCCGACGTCGTCGCGGGCGAGGTCGCCCGGCTCGAGGGCCGGCTGCCCGACCTCGACGACAGGCAGCGCGCCGAGATCACCCAGACCGTGCGCCGGGTGGTCGACAAACTCCTGCACGCGCCGACCGTGCGGGTCAAGCAGCTGGCCAGCGAGCCCGGCGGCGCCGGGTACGCCGACGCGCTGCGGACACTCTTCGACCTCGACCCGGAGACGGTCGCCTCCGTCTCCCGGGCCGACCTGAATGACGCCGACGTCAAGAACCGAGGGCGAGTATGACCGAGAGGGCACTGAGGCTCGGGACCAGGCGCAGCAAGCTCGCCATGGCCCAGTCCGGGCATGTGGCCGATGCCGTCCGGCAGCTGACCGGCCGGCCCGTCGAGCTCGTGGAGATCACGACGTACGGGGACGTCTCCCGTGAGCACCTCGCGCAGATCGGCGGTACGGGGGTGTTCGTCGTCGCCCTGCGCGACGCGCTCCTGGCCGGTGAGGTGGACTTCGCCGTCCACTCCCTGAAGGACCTGCCGACCACCCAGCACCCCGACCTGGTGGTGGCGGCGATCCCCGAGCGGGAGGACCCGCGCGACGTGCTGGTCGCCCGGGACGGACTGACCCTCGACCGGCTGCCGGACGGCGCCCGGGTCGGGACCGGTTCGCCGCGCCGGATGGCCCAGCTCAACGCGTACGCGCGCAGCCACGGCCTGACCATCGAGACCGTGCCGATCCGCGGGAACATCGACACCCGTGTCGGATACGTGCACAAGGGCGAGCTGGACGCGGTGGTTCTCGCCGCGGCCGGTCTCAACCGCATCGGCAGGACCGACGAGGTGACCGACTTCCTGTCGGTCGACTCCGTCCTGCCGGCCCCCGGCCAGGGGGCCCTGGCGATCGAGTGCGCGGCGGCCGACGCCGACCTCGTCGCCACGCTCGCCGAGCTCGACGACCCGCACACCCGGGCCGCCGTGACCGCCGAGCGTTCCCTGCTCGCCGCCCTGGAGGCCGGCTGTTCCGCACCCGTGGGTGCGCTGGCCGACCTGCTGGCCGAGGATTCCGGCCGCGGGCAGATTGTCACTGAAATGCGCCTGCGTGGCGTCGTCGGTACCACCGACGGCTCGACGCTGGTGCAGCTGTCCACCACCGGTCCCGTACCCGTGTCGTACGACGAGGCGATGGCACTCGGACGCGAACTCGCGGACGAGATGCTCGCCAAGGGTGCGGCCGGTCTTATGGGGGAGCGAGCACATTGAGCCCCACCAGCCCCACCGTCATCCCCGCGTCCTCGGCCTTCCCCGGCCACGGAAGCGTCACCTTCCTCGGCGCCGGACCAGGCGACCCCGGACTTCTGACCCTACGGGCCGTCGAGGCCCTGGCCGGAGCGGACGTCCTGATCGCCGAGCCGGAGGTGCTCGAGGTCGTCCGCGGCCATGCGCGAGCAGGCGTGAGCACGCCTGAGCTGACGGTTGTTGACGAGGCGTCAACAACCGCCGGTGTCCCCGTGTTGAGGGATGCGACCAATCTTGTCATGGAGGCCGCGCGGGGCGGCAAGCGGGTCGTCCGTGCGGTGACCGGCGACCCCGGCCTCGACGGAAACGCAGGTCAGGAGATGCTGGCCTGCGCCGCCGAGGGCATCCCCTTCGAGGTCGTGCCCGGTGTCGCCACGGCGGTGGGCGTGCCCGCGTACGCCGGTGTCCCGCTGCGCGACGCGCAGGGCACCGACGTGCGGTTCGTGGACGCCCGTACCGCCGACGACCGGTGCTGGACCGAGGTCGGCGCCTCGGACGGGACCGTCGTCGTGTCCACCTCGCTGGACTCCGTGGCGGCGGCGGCCGGAGAGCTGGTGGCGGCTGGCCGTAAGCCGGACACCCCGCTCACCGTGACCATCGGCGGTACGACGACGCGGCAGCGGACCTGGACCGCGACGCTCGGCACGATCGCGCAGGTCTTCAAGCAGGGGAAGGTCCTCCCCTCGCCCGAGGGCCACCGGCCCGTCATAGCCGTGGTCGGCGAGCGCAGCGCACCGGCGCAGCGGGACCAGCTGGCGTGGTTCGAGTCGAAGCCGCTCTTCGGGTGGCGGGTCCTCGTGCCGCGCACGAAGGAGCAGGCCGCGTCGCTCTCCGACCAGCTGCGGAGCTACGGCGCCGTGCCGCACGAGGTTCCGACGATCGCCGTCGAGCCGCCGCGGACGCCGCAGCAGATGGAGCGTGCGGTCAAGGGTCTGGTGACCGGCCGCTACGAGTGGATCGCCTTCACGTCGGTCAACGCGGTGAAGGCGGTGCGGGAGAAGTTCGAGGAGTACGGGCTCGACGCCCGGGCCTTCGCCGGGATCAAGGTCGCGGCGGTCGGCGAGCAGACCGCGGCGGCGCTGGTCGACTTCGGTGTGAAGCCGGACCTGGTGCCGAGCGGCGAGCAGTCGGCGGCGGGGCTCCTGGAGGACTGGCCGCCGTACGACCCGGTCTTCGACCCGATCGACCGTGTCTTCCTGCCGCGGGCCGACATCGCGACGGAGACGCTGGTCGCGGGGCTGATCGAGCTCGGCTGGGAGGTCGACGACGTCACCGCCTACCGGACCGTGCGGGCCTCGCCGCCGCCGGCGGACACCCGTGAGGCGATCAAGGGCGGCGGTTTCGACGCCGTGCTGTTCACGTCGTCCTCGACCGTGCGGAACCTGGTCGGGATCGCCGGGAAGCCGCACAACGTGACCGTGATCGCGTGTATCGGTCCGGCGACCGCCAAGACGGCGGAGGAGCACGGGCTGCGGGTGGACGTGCTCTCGCCGGAGCCCTCCGTGCACAAGCTGGCGGAGGCGCTGGCGGACTTCGGTCTGCGGCGGCGCGAGGCGGCGCTGGAGGCGGGCGATCCGGTGACGCGGCCGAGCGAGCGGAGGCCGGGCGCGAGACGGCGCCGGACGACGTGACGCTTGTGGCGTGAGGCCATGAGTGTGACGTTCGTAGCGTGACGCTTGTGGCATGACGCTTGTTGTGTGACCAGGGGTGCGGGGCCTTGTGGAGGTCCCGCACCCCTGGTGCGTTGCGGGGGTGCGTGCGGGGGCCGGGGGTGCGGGTCGCACGGGGCGCCCGGCGAGCGCGGAGGTCCGGCGGGGTGTCGGTAAAAGCGGTCCTCGCGCGGGCGTAGCCTCGGGCGTATGAACTCGTACGGATCCTTTCCCGGGGCGCGGCCGCGGCGGCTGCGGACGACGCCCGCCATGCGGCGGATGGTGGCCGAGACGCGGCTGAATCCGGCCGATCTGATCCTTCCCGCGTTCGTGCGGGAGGGTATCGGCGAGCCCGTGCCGATCGCCGCCATGCCCGGGGTCGTGCAGCACACGCGGGACACCCTGCGGAAGGCCGCCGTGGAGGCGCTGGAGGCCGGGGTCTCCGGGATCATGCTCTTCGGCGTGCCGCAGGACGAGAAGAAGGACGCGGCCGGTACGGCGGGCACGGACCCGGACGGGATCCTGCAGGTCGCGATCAGGGACGTGAAGGCCGAGGTCGGCGACGAGCTCGTGATCATGTCCGACCTCTGCCTCGACGAGTACACGGACCACGGGCACTGCGGAGTCCTCGACGCGAGCGGGCGGGTCGACAACGACGCCACGCTGGAACGTTACGCCGAGATGGCCCAGGTCCAGGCGGACGCCGGAGTCCACGTCGTGGGGCCCTCCGGAATGATGGACGGACAGGTCGGGGTGGTCCGCGACGCGCTGGACACCATCGGCAAGGAGGACGTGTCGATCCTCGCGTACACGGCGAAGTACTCCTCCGCCTTCTACGGCCCCTTCCGCGAAGCCGTGGGCTCCTCGCTGACCGGGGACCGCAAGACCTACCAGCAGGACCCGGCGAACCTCCGCGAGTCGATGCGCGAGCTGGCGCTCGACCTCGAGGAGGGCGCCGACATGGTCATGGTGAAGCCCGCCGGGCCCTACCTGGACGTGCTCGCGAAGGTCGCCGAGGCCGTGGACGTGCCCGTGGCGGCGTACCAGATCAGCGGTGAGTACGCGATGGTCGAGGCCGCGGCGGAGAAGGGCTGGATCGACCGGGACAAGGCCATCCTGGAGACGCTGACCGGGATCAGGCGGGCCGGCGCGCAGATGATCCTGACGTACTGGGCGACGGAGGTCGCGCAGAAGCTCGGCCGCGGGGTCTGACGACTCCGCGTACGACACCTCGACAGGGGCGGAACCGCACTGCGGTTCCGCCCCTGTCGCTCTCGGGTACGTCGTCGTCCGCCCCGTCGTGGGCGGGAGAAGTCGTGGGTGGGAGAACATGCACGCCGCTGCCGTCCTAACGGACGGTGAGCATCTCCGCGAGGCGCGAGAGACCGTCGGCACCGTGGCCTGCCGCGATCGAGCGGTCCAGCAGGGCCTGCAAGGGCTCGAAGAGTTCGCCGCTGACGCCCTGGTCCTTGAACGCGGCGAAGATGTTGGGGAACGCGGCCTGGTTCACGGCCAGGCTGGAGACATCCGTCAGATGCTGTCCGGCATCCAGGTCCCGGGCGATCTCAGGGACGATGCCGAGCATCGCCGTGATCCACGGGACCAGCAGCCCGGCGTACTCCTCGGCAGGGATGTTCTCCGTACGGACGAGGGCCAGGGCCTGGACGACACCGACGAACATCCCGTACATGCCCGTCAGCAGGCCCAGGTCATTGAGGGCCGCGAGGCCCGGGTCCGTGCCGGTCCACTTGGTGCCGCCGAGGGCCGCGAGCGTCGGGCGGTGCGTCTCGTACGCCTCCTCGTCACCGCTGTAGAAGACGTACGCGTCCGGTCCTGCGATCATCTGCGGGACGGCCATGATGCCGCCGTCGATGTAGCGCGCGCCGAGCTCCTCCGCACGGGCGGAGAGCGAACGGGCCTGCGCCGGGGTGCCGTTCGTGAGGTTGACCAGGGTCCTGCCCGCGAGCTGCTCACCCGGGAGGCCGGCGAGGACCTCGTCCACGTTGTCGTTGGTCAGCAGGCACAGGACGACGAGCGGGCTCGCCGCCACCGCCTCCGCGGCCGTGGCGGCGGGCAGAGCGCCCTGCGCGACCAGCGGGCCGGTCCTGGACGGGGAACGGTTCCAGACGGTGACCGGGTGGCCGCCGTTCAGGAAGGCAGATGCGAGGGCGCTGCCCATCATGCCCAGGCCGAGGACGGAGACCGGGGCGGAGGCGGGGGATCCGGAGACCGCCGGGGCGGAGACGGGGGCGAAGGAAGGGGTGAAGGGCGTTTCGGGCATGGGGGTGCTCCAGGGCTTGGGATCGGGGCTTCGAGCCGTCCTGCGGCTCGCGTTCGATCCTTCTCCGGGGCGGTTCGTCCCACAAGTACCGACTTTTTGGTCAGCTACGCACCGGTTGGTAAGGAAGGGCCGGGCGGCGCACCCTGGAAGTACCTCAGGAGGTGGTCCTCGTGATGCACACACTCGTCGGATGGCACATCGAGATGGAATTCCAGGAGGACGGCGACCGTACGAAGGCCGCCGCCATGGTGCGGCTCGGTGACGGCACCGAGTTCCGCGCCCAGGGCACGGCGCACCGGCATCCGTCCGACCCGGAGCAGCTGCGGGTCGGCGAGGAGATCGCCGGCGCACGCGCGCTCATGGATCTCGCCTCGCAGCTGCTCCAGAAGGCGCACACCGAGATCGACGAGGTGTCGGGCAGGACGTCGCACCCGATCCGCTGACGTCCTGACGCCGGACGTCCCGACACGTCCCGACACCCCTCGCCGGGCGGCGCTGTCAGTACATCAGCGCGTCGTCCATGTCGTGCTGCCAGTACGAGACGGTGGCGTTGTCGTCGGCGTAGGTGCCGCTCGGCGCCGCGACGGTCCTGGCGGGCCCCACCGAGCCGCCGGAGCCGTCGCCCGGCGCGAAGTGCACGGAGATCTTCCGCACCGTACGGCCGCCGGTGGACTCGCCCGGGTCGCCGGTGAGGATGACGGAGGCGTAGCCGGACTCTCCGGGGGCGAGGGTGACGACGGCCTGCGGCTTGCTGTCCTGGAGCACGTGCAGGGGTGACTGGGCGTCGTCGAAGCCGACGAACGGGGCTCCGTAGGCGTTGCAGGGCCGGCTGCCGACGTTGGTGACGGTGAGCAGGAGATGGTTGATGGGCCGGCTCACCTTGCTGGCCGTCACCTTGGCCGTGGAGCCGGTGCAGGGTGCGGTGGTCGGCCCGCTGCCGTCGCTCGGGCGAGAGGTGGGGCGCGTGGTCGGCCGGGCGGAGGGCTTCGTGGTGCCCGCCGGCTTGTCGGAGCCCGGCCGCGCGGTCGGGGAGTGGGTCGCCTCCTGCGTGGGCGTCGTGGTGGCCGACGGCGTGGGGACAGCGGTGGTGGTGGCGGGCGGATGCGTCGGCGCCGTCGAGGTGGTGCCGTCCGCCTGGCAGGCGGTGAGCGAGAGCCCGGCGAGAAGAGCGGTCGCGGCGGCGGTGACGCGGATCGTGCGGATGGTGCGCATGAGTTCCCCCGTGAGCTGTTGGTGAGTCGCTGAGTTGGTGAGTGCTTGAGTGGCGGTTTGCTTCAGTGGCGGTTGATCAGAGCGATCACGATCGCCGCACAGGTGATCAGCACCGCCACCGCTACAGCGTCCGTGAGGCGGCTGTTCGGCATGGGTCACACCTTGCGGGCCCGGCCGAGCCACCCGCAATCGGCACGGGACAATGGGGGAAGCTGGAACGCTCGCACAGGCTGTGACCTGGGGAGACAACCCTTCCCTGGAACGCGTTCCCGGAACGGCGAAGCAAGGGGGAACGGGGCGAGTGGCCACAGAAACGGACGGTTTCGCGGATCGCGTGAGGGCGCTGAAGGAGCGATCCGGGCTCAGTTACGGGGTGTTGGCGAAGAAGCTCCATGTCAGTACGTCGACGCTGCACCGGTACGGCAACGGGGACGCCGTTCCCACGGAGTTCGCCCCGGTGGAGCGGCTGGGACGGCTGTGCGGGGCCTCGCGTGAGGAACTGGTCGAGCTGCACCGCAGCTGGATCCTGGCGGACGAGGCACGCAGACGGGGGAAGGGCGCTCCGGTGGTCAGCGAACCGGAGGCCGAGCCCGCGGCCGATTGCGAGCCCCGGTCCAACGGCGAGGGTCAGTCCGGCGGCGAGCCCGGGATCGGGCCCGAGCGCCGGTCCGGCTCAGGGGACGACCCCGGGACCGTCCTCACCGTTCAGCCGCCCTCTTCCCCAGCCCCTTCACCTGCCTCTGCCGCGAGCCGCAGACGCCTGCGCACGGTCCTTGCCGCCGCCGCGGTCGTCGCACTCGCCGTGCCCCTCTGGTACGCGGTGGGGAGCCCGGACGACGACGGCGGCGGCGCCCGGGGAGCGGCCGGGACCACCACCACCCCGCCGGTTCGCGGGCATGCCGACGCACCGGTGAACGTGGGCATCAGCGCGTACAACTGGGCCGCCCCCTGCGGTCAGTACTACGTCCTCGACCAGCGGCCCGGCCAGGTCCCGCCCCCACCCCCTCCGCAGGACACCCGCCCCTGGGCACGCGCTCTCGGCGGCGTGGACGGCGGCCATCTGCGGCTCCAGCTCACCGTCACCGGCCGCACCCAGGAGGCCGTGGTCCTGAGCCGTCTCCACGTACGTGTCGTGGAGCGCGGCGCACCCCTGAACCAGCCGGTGTACTCCATGGGCGAGGGGTGCGGAAGCGGCGTCACCCCGCAGACCTTCGACATCGATCTCGACGCCCCGCTCCCCTTCGTGAAGCCGGTCGCGGGCCAGGACGGCGACCTGGTGGTGCCGGCCAAGGACTTCCCGTACAAGGTGTCCACCGGCGACCCCCAGATCCTCAACCTCGACGTGCACACCGAGGCGCACGTCGCCGCCTGGTACCTGGAGCTGGACTGGAGCAGCGGCGAACAGCACGGGACGCTGCGCGTCGACGACGGCGGAAAGCCGTTCCGTACGAGCGCGGTCGAAGGGAAGACGATGTACGACTACTGGCCCGACAAGGGCGAGTGGGTCGTCCGCTCCTGACACGAAAAGGCCTCGGCACCGAACGGAACGGTGCCGGGGCCTTCGTACGCCGGACGTGTGTCAGAGACGCTCGGGGGTCCGGATGCCCAGCAGGGCCATGCCCTGGTGGAGGGTCCGAGCGGTCAGCTCGCACAGGAAGAGACGGTTCTCGACCTGCTCCGGGGTGTCCGCCTTCAGGACCGGACACTCCGAGTAGAACGTCGTGTACTGCGACGCCAGCTGGTAGAGGTACGCGGCCAGCTTGTGCGGGGCGTACTCCGCGGCGGTCTCCGCGATCAGCTCGCCGAAGCCGTCCAGGTGCAGGCCCAGGGCGCGCTCGGCCGGCGCCAGCGCCACCTCCGGGTGGGCGGCCGGCTTGGCCTCGCCCGCCTTGCGGAGGATCGACTGAATACGCGCGTACGCGTACTGCAGGTACACCGACGTGTCGCCGTTCAGCGACACCATCTGGTCCAGGTCGAACTTGTAGTCCCGCGCCGCCGACGTCGACAGGTCCGCGTACTTCACCGCGCCGATGCCCACCTGGGCAGCCCGCTCGGTGATCTCGTCCTCCGTCAGGTCCTGCGCCTTCTCACGGACCACGGACGCGGCCCGGTCGATCGCCTCGTCCAGCAGGTCCACCAGCCTTACCGTCTCGCCCTCACGGGTCTTGAACGGCTTGCCGTCCTTGCCCAGGACCGTGCCGAAGGCCAGCTGGACGGCCTTGACCTCGTCGTTCAGCCAGCCGGCCCGGCGGGCGGTCTCGAAGACCATCTTGAAGTGCAGCGACTGGCGGGCATCGACCACGTACAGCAGGGTCGACGCCTTCAGGTTCTGCACACGGTCCCGGATCGCCGACAGGTCGGTGGCCGCGTAGCCGAAGCCGCCGTCGGACTTCTGGACGATCAGCGGGGTCGGATTGCCGTCCGGGCCCTTGACGTCGTCGAAGAAGACACACAGCGCGCCGTTCGAGCGGACCGCGACGCCCGACTCCTCGAGGATGCGGCAGGTCTCCACCAGCATGTCGTTGTAGCCGGACTCGCCGACCACGTCCGGGTCGTTGATGTCCATGTCGAGCTTGTCGAAGACCGAGTAGAAGTAGATCTTCGACTCGTCGACGAACCGCTGCCACAGGGCGCGCGTCTGCTCGTCGCCCGCCTGGAGGTCCACCACCCGGGCTCGCGCCCGCGTCTTGAACTCCTCGTCGGAGTCGAACAGCGCACGCGAGGCCTTGTAGAGCCGGTTGAGGTTGGACATGGCCTCCTCACCGGAGACCTCGGCGTCCGACTTGTGGTCCAGCTCGTGCGGGTGCTCGATCAGATACTGGATGAGCATGCCGAACTGGGTGCCCCAGTCGCCGATGTGGTGGCGGCGGACCACCGTCTCGCCCGTGAACTCCAGGATCTGGACCATCGCGGCGCCGATCACGGCGGAGCGGAGGTGACCGACGTGCATCTCCTTGGCCACGTTCGGCTGCGCGTAGTCGATCACCGTCGTGCCGGCGTTCTCCGCGTACGGCACGCCGAGGCGGGCGTCGGCGGCGCGGGCGGCCAGCGTCCTGACGATCGCCTCGTCGGTGACCGTGATGTTCAGGAAGCCGGGGCCCGAGACCTCGATCTCCTTCAGCACGTCGTTCGCCGGGATCCCCGCGACGACCTTCGTCGCCAGCTCACGCGGGTTGCCCTTGAGCTGCTTGGCGAGCGCCAGGATGCCGTTGGCCTGGAAATCGGCCCGGTCGCTTCGTCGCAGCAGCGGGTCGGCGGAACCGGCCTCCGGCAGGGCTGCCGAGAGGCCTTCCGCGAGGCGCTGCTGCACGGTCGAAGCGAGGGAAGGGACCGAGGCCATGAGCTTCCGTTCCTGTGTCGTGGTCGTGGTGTTCCGGTTCCCGAGATCGGTTCCGGAAGGTCTATTTCGCTTGTCAAGTGTCCCATGGGTGGGCAACGTGTTTTCTCCGCCTGTGGACAACCTCGGAGTGCACCGTTCCGTCTGGGAGAATGGCTGACGTAAGGCTGCAAGGCATTCGAGGGAATCAAGGAAGAAGGACGTACCGACCGTGGCTCAGAGCAGCACCGAGACCGACTGGGTCTCCCGTTTCGCGGACGAGGTCATCGCCGAGTCGGAGCGACGTGCGCCTGGCAAACCGGTCGTCGTCGCCTCCGGACTCTCCCCCTCCGGCCCCATTCACCTGGGCAATCTCCGTGAGGTCATGACCCCGCACCTGGTCGCCGACGAGATCCGGCGGCGCGGGCACGAGGTCCGGCACCTGATCTCCTGGGACGACTACGACCGGTACCGCAAGGTGCCCAACGGCATTCCCGGCGTGGACAAGGAGGGGTACGAGCAGCACATCGGCAAGCCGCTGACCTCCGTCCCGGCCCCGCCCGGCTCGCCGTACCCGAACTGGGCCGAGCACTTCAAGGCCGCCATGGTCGAGTCGCTGGCCGAGCTGGGCGTCGAGTACGACCCGATCAGCCAGACCGAGCAGTACACGGCGGGCACGTACCGCGAGCAGATCCTGCACGCGATGAAGCACCGCGGCGACATCGACGCGATCCTCGACCAGTACCGGACCAAGAAGGCCCCGGCGAAGTCGCAGAAGCCCGTCGACGAGGCCGAGCTGGAGGCCGAGGAGGGCTCGGGCGCGGCCAGCGAGGACGACGGCTCGGGCGGCGCCGGCGGCTACTTCCCGTACAAGCCGTACTGCGGGCAGTGCGACAAGGACCTCACGACCGTCACGTCGTACGACGACGAGACGACCGAGCTGGCGTACACCTGCACGGCCTGCGGCTTCTCGGAGACCGTCAAGCTGAGCGAGTTCAACCGCGGCAAGCTGGTCTGGAAGGTCGACTGGCCCATGCGCTGGGCGTACGAGGGCGTGATCTTCGAGCCCTCCGGCGTCGACCACTCCTCGCCCGGCTCGTCCTTCGTCGTCGGCGGACAGATCGTCCGCCAGATCTTCGACGGCGTGCAGCCGATCGGCCCCATGTACGCCTTCGTCGGCATCAGCGGCATGGCCAAGATGTCCTCGTCGCGCGGCGGCGTACCGACCCCGGCCGACGCCCTGAAGATCATGGAGGCGCCCCTGCTGCGCTGGCTGTACGCGCGCCGCAAGCCCAACCAGTCCTTCAAGATCGCCTTCGACCAGGAGATCCAGCGGCTCTACGACGAGTGGGACAAGCTGGAGGCCAAGGTCCAGGACGGGACCGTGCTCCCGGCGGACGCGGCGGCGTACGCCCGAGCGGCGCGCACCGCGGCCGGCGAGCTGCCGCGCACCCCGCGCCCGCTCCCGTACCGGACGCTCGCCTCGGTCATGGACATCACGGCCGGCCACGACGAGCAGACCCTGCGGATCCTGACCGAACTGGACCCCGAGAACCCGGTCACGTCCCTGGACGAGGTCCGACCGCGCCTGGGTCGCGCCGAGAACTGGATCACCACCCAGGTCCCGGCCGACCAGCGCACCGTCGTCCGCGACGAACCCGACACCGAGCTCCTCGGCACCCTGGACGACCAGGGACGCGAATCGCTGCGCCTCCTCCTGGAGGGCCTGGACACCCACTGGTCCCTGGACGGCCTGACCACGCTCGTCTACGGCGTCCCGAAGGTCATGGCCGGTCTCGACCCCGAGGCCAAGCCGACCCCGGAGCTGAAGGTCGCCCAGCGCGCGTTCTTCGCCCTGCTCTACAAGCTCCTCGTCAGCCGCGAGACCGGCCCGCGTCTGCCCACGCTGCTGCTCGCGGTGGGTGCGGAGCGGGTGCGGAAGCTGCTCGGCGCATAGGCGCCGCCGTACGCAGGAAGGCCGCCGCCCCGGCTCCGGGCGGCGGCCTTCCGCGTTCTCCTCTGCATCCTTCGGACGAGGCCGAGTTCCGACGTGAGCACGACGAGAACGAGGCGGACGCCGGAGACCGTGGAGACATGAAGAACGACGCCATCAGAAACGACGCCATCAGAAACGAAGCCATCGCGGTCGTCGGCTGGATCTCCCTCGTCCAGGGCGGACTCGGCGCCGGCGGGCAGATCTTCGGAGACAAGGCCTGGGGCCTGCTCCAGAAGTGGTGGGACATCCCGACCGCCGGATACCTCGTCCTGGCGCTCGCCGGGATCGCCCTCGCGGCATGGGGCGAGACCGCGAAGAAGCGGGCCAGGGCCTGACCGCCCACGGGCCAGGGCCTGACCGCCCGCGGGCCAGGGCCTGACCGCCCACGGGCCAAGGCCCGACCGCCCGCGCAAGCGGTCAGGCGATGTGGTTCTCCGCCAGCTCCTGATCCATCCGCTGCCGCAGCCCCGGCATCAACTGCCTCAGCAGAGCCGCGCTCCGCGGGTGCTCCACGCCGTACTTGTCACTCAGCAGTATGTCGAGCTGCTCGATGCTCGGCGGCTGCTGGTGCTCGTCGAAGTACATCCACATCGCCTTGTACGCGGTCTCCGCGAGCTCGGACGTGGACAGCTCCGGGTCGACGTACTCCTCGTACTCCTGGAACGACTGCTCCTGACGCGGCCCCGGGATCGGCAGATCGTCCGGGCCCTGCGGCACGGCGACCGGCGTCGGCTCGAAGCCCTCCACGTACGTCGGGTCGAAGGCGCCCTCGTACGCCTCCGGAGGCAACTGCTGCGCCTGGAACCACGGGCTGTCGTGGTTCGCGGGAAGCTCCTGCTCCGGCTGCTGCTGTTGCAGCTGCTGCGGGCCGGGCTGCTGTGGCTGACCCGGGCCCAGAGGCAGCTGCGGCGCCCCCTGCACCTGGTGCGCCTGCACCTGCTGCACCGCCTGCACCTGCTGCACCGGCTGGGAAGCCGCCGGCTGCGGCGGGATCAGCGCCGGCTCCACGCCCGCCGCCGCAAGGCCGGCCGCCGCCGTCTCCGCCAGCGGCACCCCGTACTTCGCCAGCCGCAACGGCATCAGCGACTCCACCGGCGCCTTCCGCCGCCACGCCCGCCCGAAGCGAGCCTGCAGCCGCGCCTGATAGATCAGCCGGTCCTGCTCCAACTTGATGACCTGCTCGTACGAACGCAGCTCCCACAACTTCATCCGGCGCCACAGCCGGAACGTCGGCACCGGCGACAGCAGCCACCGGGTGAGCCGCACGCCCTCCATGTGCTTGTCGGCCGTGATGTCCGCGATCCGGCCCACCGCGTGCCGGGCCGCCTCCACCGCCACCACGAACAGCACCGGGATCACCGCGTGCATACCCACACCCAGCGGATCGGGCCATGCCGCCGCGCCGTTGAACGCGATCGTCGCCGCCGTCAGCACCCACGCCGTCTGACGCAGGAGCGGGAACGGTATCCGGATCCAGGTCAGCAGCAGATCCAGCGCGAGCAGCACACAGATGCCGGCATCGATGCCAATGGGGAAGAAGTAGGAGAAGTCGCCGAAGCCCTTCTCCACCGCGAGCTCGCGCACAGCGGCGTACGAACCCGCGAAACCGATACCGGCGATGATCACCGCACCGGCGACCACCACACCGATCAGAATCTTGTGCGTGCGTGTCAGCTGCACCGCGGCCACCCGCGATCCCCTCCCGTCATTCGACATCTCGCGGGCACAGCGTGGCACATGCGCGAGGAGCCCGGCCCCCGGGGGAGGGACGGGCTCCTCGAAAACACGTGCAAAAGCGGGTGTTCGCGACGCGCGCCGCTAGCTGCCGGCGCCGGCGACCGCCGCGACGGCCTCCTTGGCGGCCTTCACCGCACCATCCATCATCACTTTGTCGGACGGAGCGGACGCCCCCGCGTAACCGGCGCCGTTGTACGTCAGCAGCACCAGCACATTGCCCGTACGCGCCACGATCGAGGCGTACTTGAAGTCCTCACCCGTCTTACGCAGCTCGTACGCCACCGCCTTCGCCTGGTCGCCGACCCCCGGCACCTCGGTGGTGCGCAGCTTCTTGGCACCCTCCGTCGCCTGGACCTTGGCCAGCTCCTTGGTGAAGTTCTCCTGCGCACGCTCCTGGCCGCTGCCGAGCGAGGCATCCGACTCGTAGCGGTAGAAGGAGACGTCGAGCCAGCGGTACTGCGAGCCCTTCAGCCCCTTGTCCTCAAGGCCGTTCCACGAGCAACCGCCACGGCTCGTCGTGTCGCTGGAGGGAGCCGTCGTACCGTTCTTCGCCTTCGCCTTGGGCACCAGGCTCGCGGTCGTCTTCGCGGAGATCGACTTGCAGACGTCCGGCAGCTTCGTGAACTTCGCCGGCTCGACCGTCTTCGTCGACTGCTGGGCGCTCGGGGTGGCCGAGGACGACCCCTTGCCCTTGTCCGGGGCCGACCCGGAACCGTCGGAGTCCGAGGAGCAGCCGGCGACGACGAGCATCACCGGAACGGCTGCGCAGGCGAGTATGCGGGAGAGTCGCGGGGCTGATCGGTGCATGGTTCCTTCAGTCGCTTGTCGTACGGTCCGGCAGTGTTCGTCCGCTCCGGCCGGCTGCCGTACGGCCCGGCCGACGGCCACGGTACGCCGACACGTTACGTGGTCGCGGTGCGCTCACGGAGGGGGTCCGGGCGGCTACTCCTCCAGCCGCTCGGCGAGCAGACGGGCCAGACTCACCGCCTTTTCCTGCAGTTCCCTGCTGTCCGGGGCCTCCGCGGAACCGTTCGTCTGCTCCGCGTACTCGACCGTCACGATCACATTGGATGTGCGGAACACCACGCTCACCGTGCGGTGCCGACCGCTCGTCCCGACGCTCGCGAGCACGTCGTCGAGGAACGCGACCTGACCGAGACCCTGCAGCACGCGGGGCTCCAGGCCGGTGCCGGTGCCGGTCCCGGGGGCCGGCGGGGTGTCGGAGTCGGACGGCTGGGCGGGAGGTGTCGAGGCCGAAGGGTCGGCCGCGCCGGTGGCGGGGCTGCCGGACGGGCTGGTGCTGCCGGAGGGGCTGGTGGGGGCGGTCGTCGGCGGGGGCTGGGGGAGGTCCGCCGCGGTCTGCTTGCCGGCGAACACCTCCTGGGCACGGTCGTCGTCGCTGACGGCCGAGTCGTACGACACCACCCGCTCCATGTCGAGGAGGAGCCGGTGCGAGGCGTCGGGGGTGTCGGCCTTCCAGCTGCACCCGACGCGGCGGTCGGTGTCGTACGTGACGGCAGCGCTGCCGCGGTACGCCCGGTCGCGCTCCTCGTCGGGCAGCTGGGCGGCGCCGGGCAGCAGATCCCTGAGCGTGGCCTGCGGGACGGAGCCGCAGGGCTCGAAGAGCGTGCGGTAGCGGCCCGGGGGCGCCGCGGCCGCTGCGGGCCCGGCCTTGGAGTCGATGGCGGCGGTGTCGCTTCCGGTGCCGGAGGAGCAGCCGGTGAGGCCCAAGGCGAGCGCCATGGTCAGCGCTGTCAGACCGGGTACGTACGCCTGTCGCTGCACGCTCTCAGGCTCCCTTCTCCCGAAGACTTCCCCGAAAACTGTTTGCCGCCGGAGTCCGGCCGATGGACACAATGTGTATCGCACGCAACGCCGTCGATGCCGGTCCGTTGTCACTTGTACGGGCCTTGGTGCCGGTTTTTGCGTTTTCAGGCTTTTCGGGGGAATCGAGGAAGTATGTCGTATGTAGAGGTACCGGGTGCGAAGGTGCCCATCCGGATGTGGACCGATCCTTCCACGGTCGAGGGCGGCGCCATGCAGCAGCTCCAGAACGTGGCGACGCTGCCGTGGATCAAGGGCCTGGCCGTGATGCCGGACGTGCATTACGGCAAGGGCGCGACCGTCGGCTCCGTGATCGCGATGCGGGGGGCCGTGTGTCCGGCGGCGGTGGGCGTGGACATCGGCTGCGGCATGTCGGCGGTCAAGACGTCGCTGACGGCGAACGACCTGCCGGGCGATCTCTCGCGGCTGCGGTCGAAGATCGAGCAGGCGATTCCGGTGGGGCGGGGGATGCACCGGGACGAGGTGGATCCGAAACGGCTGTACCAGTTCCCGACGGCGGGGTGGGAGGGCTTCTGGTCCCGGTTCGACGGGATCGCGGACGCGGTCAAATTCCGTCGCGAACGGGCAGCAATGCAGATGGGAACGCTAGGCGCGGGCAATCACTTCTGCGAAGTTTGCATCGATGGCCAAGGGTCGGTCTGGTTGATGCTTCACTCGGGCTCGCGGAACATCGGCAAGGAGCTCGCCGAGTACCACATCGGTGAGGCGCGGAAGCTGCCGCACAACCAGGGGCTCGTCGACCGGGACCTGGCGGTCTTCGTCGCAGACACCCCGCAGATGGCCGCGTACCGGAACGATCTCTTCTGGGCGCAGGAGTACGCGAAGTACAACCGAGCGGTGATGATGGCGCTCTTCCAGGAGGTCGTCCGGCGGGAGTTCCGCAAGGCGAAGGTGACCTTCGATCCGGTCATCTCCTGTCACCACAACTACGTGGCGGAGGAGCGATACGAGGGGATGGACCTGCTCGTCACCCGAAAGGGCGCGATCCGGGCGGGCTCCGGAGAGTTCGGGATCATCCCGGGCTCGATGGGTACCGGTTCGTACATCGTGAAGGGTCTGGGGAACGAGGCGTCCTTCAACTCCGCCTCGCACGGCGCCGGCCGAAAGATGAGCCGGACCGCGGCGAAGCGGCGCTTCTCGACGCGTGATCTGGAGGAGCAGACGCGGGGCGTGGAGTGCCGTAAGGACTCCGGTGTCGTGGACGAGATCCCGGGCGCCTACAAGCCGATCGAGAAGGTCATCGATCAGCAGCGGGACCTGGTCGAGGTGGTCGCGAAGCTGAAGCAGGTCGTCTGCGTGAAGGGCTGAGCGGCTGCGGAGTGCAGAAGGGCCGACGCGTGTGCGTCGGCCCTTCGCTCGTTCCCGGTCGGTTCTCGTCAGAGCTCGCGGTGGACCTTGGTGTTGGAGGCCTGGGCACGGGGGCGGACGACGAGGAGGTCGATGTTGACGTGTGGGGGGCGGGTGACGGCCCAGGTGATGGTGCCGGCGACGTCGTCGGCGGTGAGGGGGTCGGGGACGCCGGCGTAGACCTTGGCGGCTTTTTCGGTGTCGCCGCGGAAGCGGGTGGTGGCGAACTCGTCGGTCTTGACCATTCCGGGGGCGATCTCGATGACGCGGACCGGGGTGCCGACGATCTCGAGGCGGAGGGTTTCGGCGAGGACGCGGGCGCCGTTCTTGGCGGCGACGTAGCCGGCGCCGCCTTCGTAGGTGGAGTGGCCGGCGGTGGAGGACAGGACGACGACCGTGCCGTCGCCGCTGGCGGTGAGGGCGGGGAGCAGGGCCTGGGTGACGTTGAGGGTGCCGATGACGTTGACCTCGTACATCTGGCGCCAGTCGTCGGGGTCGCCGGTGGCGACGGGGTCGGCGCCGAGGGCGCCGCCCGCGTTGTTGACCAGGACCGCGATCGTGCGGAAGGCGGTCGCGAAGGTCTGGACGGCTTCGCGGTCGGTGACGTCGAGGGCGTAGGCGGTGGCCTGGTGGCCGGCCTCGTTGATCTCGGCGGCGATCTTCTCGATGCGGTCCTTGCGGCGGGCGGTGAGGACCACGCGGTATCCGGCCGCGGCGAGTTGCCTGGCGGTGGCGGCGCCGATTCCGCTGCTCGCTCCGGTGACGATGGCGATGGGGGTACCGGCGGCAGTCATGACGTGCTCCTCGCGCGTGTGGTCGATTACGTCGCTCGCTGGTCAGGATAGGCGGCGGCCGGTGGTCAGCGGGCTCGCGGGGCGTACATGATCACGGCCATGCCGGCGAGGCAGATCAGTGCTCCGGTGACGTCCCAGCGGTCGGGGCGGTAGCCGTCGGCGACCATGCCCCAGGCGATCGAGCCGGCGACGAAGACCCCGCCGTAGGCGGCGAGGATCCGGCCGAACTCGGCGTCGGGCTGGAGGGTGGCCACGAAGCCGTAGACGCCGAGGGCGGCGACTCCGGCGCCGATCCAGATCCAGCCGCGGTGTTCGCGGACGCCTTGCCAGACGAGCCAGGCGCCGCCGATCTCGAAGAGGGCGGCGAGGACGAAGAGGGCGGCGGATCGGGCGATGAGCATGGGGACAGGGTGGCAGGTCCGGGGGGACACGCGGGCTGACGGATAGTCAGAACATATGCGGGACAATCGGTATCTTCAGGGCATGAGTGTGATGAGCAAGGTGCTGCTCGGTCTGGCCCTGACGGGCACGGTCGTGGTCGGCGTGGGGGAGAGTGCCCGGGCTGTCGGGCCGGCACCGGTCGCCGTCGAGCCGGTACCGGTCACGGCCGAGGCGGACCTGGCCCACCACGGCCATGTCTCTCTCTGGGAGAGGCGACTGGGGGTCTGGTTGGTCAGCGAGAACCATGGGCCGTCCCATGTGTCCCAGGCGACGGTCCGGCTCGCCTTCTCCGAGCCGCTGGCCGGTGGGCAGGAGCTTCCTCCTTCCTGTCTGTGGGGGAGTGATCGGGTGGTGGTCTGCCGCACGGGTGAGCTGCGGGCCGCGGGGGCGGCAGGCGAGCTGGCGCTCGATCTGCGGACGGCGGGCTCTCCGGACGAGGTGACCGTCGACATCGGCACCGTGTGGAGCGACGGCTCGACCGACCGGAATCCGAAGAACGACCGTCATCGGGTCCTTGTGCTCGCGACGGGTGATCCCTACGTCTTCTGACATCATCGGAAGGTGTGGCCGTCGGGGCGGACCAGGAGCGTGGTGCGCCGGGCGGGGTCGGTCCAGGTGGCCCGTACGACCCGGGCCGGGGAGGCAGGGGAGGCAGGCAGGGCCGGCTTCGTGCCCTCGGGGGCGATCAGGACGAACTCGCCCGCGCGGAGCAGTTCGTAGAGCCTGCCCTCGCGCAGGGTCAGGTCGGGGACGCGCCGGCCCGTCCGGCCGTAGGCGATGCCGAGACCGCTGATCGCGCCCATGGCCTTGTCGGCGGCGGGGCGGAAGGTGTTCAGGAGGCGCGTCGCGAGCGCGCGGGCGGTGCGCAGGAGGGGGTCGCGGGCCATGGCGAGCCGGACGATGGCTCCGCTGCTGCGCAGTACCGCCGCGCCGACCGGGTGGCGTTCGGTCTGGTAGGTGTCGAGTAGCGCCTCGGGGTCGGGGGCGTCCCCGCGCAGGACGGCGGCGAGTTTCCAGGAGAGGTTGGCGGCGTCCTGGAGGCCGGTGTTCATGCCCTGACCGCCGGCGGGGGAGTGGACGTGGGCGGCGTCGCCGGCGAGGAGGACGCGGCCCGAGCGGTAGGCGGGGGCCTGGCGTTCGTCGCTGTGGAAGCGGGAGATCCAGCGGGCGTCGTGCATGCCGTAGTCGCTGCCGAGGGCGCGGCGGGCGATGTCGCGGACCTCGTCGAGGTCGACGGGTTCGCTGTCGGGGACCTGGCGGGTGCGGTTCCAGCCCATCACGCGGTACCAGCCGTCGCCGAAGGGGGCGATGAAGGCGAAGGCGTCCCGGGCTCCGTTGACCGTGAGGAGTCCTTCGGGTTCGTGGGTGAGGCGGACGTCGGCGAGGACGAGGGAGCGGATCACCGAGGTGCCGGGGAAGGGGAGTCCGAGGGCGGCCCGCACGGTGCTGCGTACGCCGTCGGCGCCGACGAGGTAGCGGGCACGGAGGGTGAGGGGTGCGCCGCCGGGGCCGGTGAGTTCGGCGGTGACCGTGTCGGTGTCCTGGCTCAGTGCGCGCAGTTCCGTTCCGTACCGGAAGTCCACACCTGTGGACAGGGCGCGGTGTTCGAGGAGTCGCTCGACTTCGTACTGCGGGGTGATCAGGAGGTAGGGGAAGCGGGAGGGCAGCCGGGTCAGGTCGAGGGTGAGGTGGCGGAAGAGGCGCAGCTGGGTGAGGGGGGTGCCGGTGGAGACGAGGTCGTCGGCGAGGCCGCGGGCGTCGAGCTGTTCCAGGGTGCGGGCGTGGACGCCGAAGGCGCGGGTCATGTTGCTGATGCCGTGGGGTCGGCGCTCGATCAGCGTGGCGCGCAGTCCCGCGGCGGCGAGGTCGCCGGCGAGCAGCATGCCGGTGGGGCCCGCTCTGATGACGAGGACGTCCGTGTCCAGGTGGTTCATGGCTGCCTCCAGGTGTGCCATGCCAACTCCTGTTGGCCAACAAGTGTTGGTCAACGCTTGTTGGCAAATGTAGGCGCCGCGCCGATGGCGTGTCAACACCTGTTGGCCTACAGTTGTTGGCATGACGACAGCCCGCCGCTCCGACGCCACCCGTGCCGCGATCCTCGAAGCCGCTCGCGAGCGGTTCGCCTCCGACGGCTACGAGCGCGCCACCATCAGGGCCATCGCCCGCGACGCCGGGATCGATCCGTCGATGGTGATGCGCTACTACGGCAACAAGGAGGGGCTGTTCGCCGCCGCTTCCGAGTTCGAGCTGCATCTTCCGGAGCTGGGCGCCCTGCCCTCCCGGCACATCGGCGCGGTCCTGGTCACGCACTTCCTCGACCGCTGGGAACGGGACGACGTCCTGACCGGGCTTCTGCGGGTCGGCGTCACCAACGCCGCGGGTGCCGAGAGGATGCAGGCGATCTTCGCCGAGCAGCTCGGGCCGGTCGCCCTCGGCGTCTGCCCCGACCCCGCCGAGGCGCCCCGCCGCGCGGCCCTCGCCGCCTCGCAGATCCTCGGCATGGCGCTGGCCCGCTATGTGCTGAGGCTGCCGCCGGCGGTCGAGATGTCCCGAGAGGACGTCGTCGCCTGGCTGGGGCCGACCGTGCAGCGCTACCTGACCGCGCAGCAGCCATAGAGCGGCAGGTCGCTGCTTCGTACACTTTCTGCATGCCGCAGAAGAGTTCCGTCCGCCGGGACGGTCTGATGACCCAGCTGTACGACGAGTCCCGCCGCTACATGGCCTCGTACGCGCTGTTCAACCAGGCCGTCGCGGACCATCTGCGGCTGCACCCGACCGATGTCCAGTGCCTGAACCTGCTGTCGCTGGAGCCCGGCCCCGTCACCATCGGCCGGGTCGCCGAGCTCACGGGGCTGACCACCGGCTCGGCGACCCGGCTCGTCGACCGGCTGGAGCGGGCCGGCTACGTCACGCGCGAGCGGGACGCCGAGGACAGGCGGCGCGTGCTCGTGGCCGCCGTGCCGGAGCGCATGGCGGAACTGGGCGCGTTCTGGCGGCGGCTCAACGGGGCCTGGGGCGCGATGTTCGACGCCTACAGCGATGCCGAAGTCGCCCTGCTCATCGCCCATATGCGCCGGACCGTCGAGCTCAGTGCCCAGCAGATCGAGCGGCTGCGTACGGGCGAGATCGACTGATCCTGCGGGCGCGATGTGCCGGGCGGGATGCGCCGGGCGGGATGCGCCGGTCCGGAGGCGCCGGTCCGGACGCGCCGGGCAGTCGCTCAGCGGGCCGCCGCGCCGCCGAACTCGCGCAGTGCGTCGGTGACGATCGCCTCCAGGCGGGCGTGGTGCGCGCCCCGCCAGTACACCCGCTCGCACTGGGTACACCGCGCGAAGACGTCGTACGTCTTCTGCGTGCCGTGCTCCAGCCGCTCGCGCACCGAGTCCTTGTCGGCGTCGGTGAGCCGCCCGTTGCACGCGGTGCAGCGGGTCCAGGGGGCCAGGGCGGGGGCGAACCGCTCCAGTACGTCCCGGAGTTGGTCTTCGGGCCGGTCGCTGTACACATAGGCGCCGGCCCACAGCTCCCGGCGGCGCAGCAGCCCGCGATCCCGCGAGAGCATCACGCGCCGCTCCTTCGCGGAGAGCGCGGCCAGGGCGGCATCCCCGATGTCCTGGCTCTCGTACGCCGCGTCGACACCGAGCAGCCGCAACCGCCGTGCCAGCGTGCCCAGGTGGACGTCGAGGAGGAACCGGAGCGGGGCCCCGGGCACCGGCTGGGGGCGCTCGACCCCCTCCACCTCGACCGTCTCGCCCGCCGCGGGGATGTGAGAGGCCTCGACCGGACGCCCGTCCACCAGCAGTCGCCCGGCCTCGGTGAGCGGGACCCCGAGCGACTCCACGACATGGCCGAGGGTCGAGGCGCCGTCGGTCGTCACGGCGGTGCGCCCCGAGCGCCGGTCCGCCGGGACGAAGAGCCGCAGGCCGGGGGCGAAGCTGATGAGGATCTCCGGTCCGTTCACGGGGACAGGATGTCACCGGGGCCCGGCAGGCGGCCAGGTTATTCGGCCGCCGAGGATCCGGGGCTCAGGGGCGGAAGGCGTCGGCGTGGTCGGCGGCCCACTCGGCGAAGGTGCGGGCCGGCCGGCCGGTCACCTCCTCGACCGTCCGGGTCAGGGGCACCGGGCTGCCGTCGTGCGAGCCCCAATACGAGAGCAGGGCGTCGGCGAAGGGCTCCGGGAGGAAGGGGGCGACGGACTCCTTCCACTGCGCAGGCGTGACGGCAGCAGCGGTCGCCGGGCGGCCCGTCACCTCGGCGAGTATCGCCAGCTGCTCCGTGAAGTCGAGCGACTCCGGGCCGGTCAGCAGGGGAGCGGAGCCCCGCAGCCGGGGCTCGGTCAAGGCCGCGAACGCGACCTCGGCGATGTCCCTCTCGTGGATCGGATCGCCGTGCGACCCCGGGTACGGAAGCTCCACCGCGCGTGAGGACCTGATCGTCGACGCCCACTGCAGGGCATTGGCCGCGAAGGCGCCCGGCCGGAGAAGGGTCGCCTCGAAGGCTCCGTCGGCCGCCGCGGCCGCCAGCGCGCGCTCGACGGCCAGGTGGGAGGAGGCGATCGGGTTCTCGGCGGCGTCCGGGGCGAGCACGGAGCTGGAGGAGAGGAGCACGACGTGCTCGACGCCGGCGGCTCGGGCCTGCGCGACGAAGGCGTCGATGTGGGAGGCCTCGGCGTACAGGAAGACGGAGTCGACGCCGTCGAGAGCGACGGCGAAGTCCGCCGGATCGGCGAGATCGCAGCGGACGGCCTCGATGCCGTCGGGTGGGGAGAGATCCGCGGGGTTCTTGGAGGCGGCCCGGGCCTTGATGCCCGCGGTGTGGAGCAGTCCGAGGAGGGTCGAAGCGACGCGGCCACGGCTTCCGGTGACGAGAACGGTCATGGGAGAGGTCCTTCCTGGAGGAATCCCCGCACGGTCGACTGCGCGGAGAAGAATCTGTGTCACGCAGATAAATATCCCGGCGGGGCCCCGGCCCGTCAACCCGGATAAAACCCCGAGACCCCTCAGGGCCCGTCGCCGAGGGGGTACCGTCCCGCTATGAAGATCATCGACCTGGAGCCCGGCGACCGGCGCCTCGACACCGACCTGCTCCCCGTCCTGCGCGAGCTGCGCCCCCACCTCACGGCTCCGCTCTTCCACGAGGTCTACGGGAACGGGCACCCCCAGGGCCTGCGCTTCACCGCCGTCTACACGGACGACGGTGCCTGCGTGGGCGTCGCCGGCTGGCGGATCGTCGACAACACCAGCGCGATCCGCAAGCTCTACGTCGACGACCTGGTCACCGCGGCCACCGCCCGCTCCACCGGCGTCGGGAACCGGCTCCTGTCCCACCTCGAGGAGCGGGCGCGCGCCGCCGGCTGCCACGAACTGAACCTCGACTCCGGCACCCAGCGCACCGGAGCGCACCGCTTCTATCTGCGCGAACGCTTCGACATCGTGGCCTTCCATTTCGCCAAGCCGCTGGACCCCCAGGACGGCTAGAGAAGGCCGTCCTGGGCACGGTCCGGATCCAGGTCCAGGCGCCAGTCGTTGCAGCGCAGCGGATGGCCCGGCGGGTAGTCGACGACACGCTCGCCGAGCAGCTCGAAACCGGCCTTGCGGCACACCGCGTTCGAGGGGCCGTTGTCCGCCGACGGGAAGGCGTGCAGGAAGCGGTACATGTGCTCGGCCCGCGCCAGCTCCGCCACCGCCCGCGTGGCCGCCGTCGCGAGGCCCCGCCCCTGGAACCCCGGCAGCACCGTCCACCCCGTCTCGTACACCGGCTCCCCGTCCCAGGTCTGCCTCCAGAAGCCGACGGAGCCCGCCGGTATCTCCTCGGGGAGCGACACGATCCGGAACATCCGTCCGGCGCCCGTGCGGGCTGCGCTCAGATCCACATAGCGCCGGTGCCGCTTGGCGAGCGCCTCGTCGCTCTCCGGACCACCGAGGTGCACCATGAGCGCCGGTGCGTTCATGGCACGCAGCAGGTCGAAGTCGCCCTCGGACCAGGGCTCGAGCCGTACGGGAGCGGCGTGGGTGTCCATGTCCGCACTGTAGGTCAGGGGTCCGACACCCGGCGGGCGTACGCGGTCGGCGGGACCCCGACCGTCGCCGTGAAATCGCGGACGAGGTGGGCCTGATCGCTGTACCCGAGCTCGGCGGCGAGCCGGGCCCAGTCGAGGGAGCCAGGCGGCCGGGCGGACTCGGCGCGCTCCAGGGCCTCGTGGATGCGGTAGCGCAGGATGACCCATTTCGGGCCGACGCCGACGCAGTGCGAGAAGAGCCGCTGGAGCGACCGGCTGGACAGGCCCTGGGCGCGGGCCAGTTCGGACACCCGGCGGATCGAGCGGTCCGTCCGGACCTGCTCCACCAGGGCCATGGCCTGCTCGGCCTGCGGATCGGGCGCGGGTCCGTGAGCCAGCAGGTAGGCGTCGAGCGCCGCCACGCGCGCGTGGTCGGACTCCGGGTCGAGCACGGCGGCCGTCGCATCGTCAGCCGGCGCGCCGCGGGCGCCCGCCCCGGCACCCGCGAACACCTCGTCGAGCGGGACCCGCCGCCCCGTCCACCGCGACACCGGCCACGCGGGAGCGAACGGCCGGAAGCCACCGGGCCGGAACTGCACCCCGCAGACCCGGCCGACGCCCAGGAGTTTCTGCGTGAACAACTCGAGCCCGATCCCGGAGACCTCCGCCGAGGAGACCGACTCACCCGGCCCGCCGTCCGCGCCGCCCTCGTACCGCTGGAAGACGACGTTCACGGACGGATGGGGGACGACATGGCTCGCGTACGGCTCGGACAGCGTCCAGTCGATGAGCCAGTAGTGCTCCAGATACGGCCGCAGCTCCGGCGCCGGCTCATGACGGCGGAACCGGACGCGTGCGAGGAGCTCGGCGGCGTCCACGATGCCCCGGGTGTCACGGCGCGGGCCGAAAGCGGTCATGCGTCGCAGAGTAGATGTCGGGTATGGGGAGTGGCGTGTTTCTTCAAGACGGCACTGGGAAGGATCACTTAGCGTCACCCCATGACGAACCAGGCATATCCCCTCAGTGAGCTGCTCGGCACCGCCGCCGCCCAGGCCGCCCCCGTGGTGCGCGGCATCGCCGACGAGGACCTCGGCGCGCCCACGCCCTGCGCCGAGTACGACGTACGCGACCTGCTCAACCACCTCTTCCACGTGGTCGTGAACTTCCAGGCCCTCGCCGCCAAACAGCCGTCCGACTTCTCCGTAACCCCCGACTACCTGCGGGACGCCGACTGGCGCACCCGTTTCGAGACCGAGACCGGGAAGCTCGTCGAGGCGTGGGCGGCGCCCGGGGCCGAGGAGGGCACCACAGGCGCGATGAACATGCCGGCCAGGACCGTCGGATCGATGGCGCTGCTCGACCTGACCGTGCACATCTGGGACCTGGCCCGCGCCACCGGCCGGTCTTTCGAACCGGACCCGGCCGTCGTCGAGGGCCTGGCGGAGGAGGTGGACCGGATGGCACCGACGGCGCGGAAGATGTACGTCTTCGGCGAGGCGGTGGAGCTGCCGGAGGACGCGTCCCCCTTCGAGCGGCTGCTGGCGACGACCGGCCGGGACCCGCGCGCGTGGGCCTGAGGCCCCGCGTCCGGCGGATCGTACGACGCCGCGAGGGGCGGCGCCGGGCGACGCGAGCCCGGTAGGGGGCCGGACCGAGCCCCCGAGGCCCTCTTGTGCGGGCACGTGCAGCGATTCAAGGTGGCGGGGGAGAGGGAGATTTCCGGCCGGGAGGGAGCAGCCGCATGTCGGACACAGGGGCGTGGGGGTTCACCGACGACAGAGGCGTGGCGCTGACCGCCGCACGCACGCCCGAGCGGGTGGTGGCCTATGTACGGGCCGGGGCGGCCCTTCTGGACCTGGGGGTGACGCCCGTCGCGGTGTACGGCTCCGGGCACGACGGCGACGTGATCGATCCGGTCAAGGCGGGGGGACTGGAGGCGGCGGGCGTCCTGTACCTCGGGCCCGGACGGAGCCTGGACGAGCAGGTGCTGCGGGAGCTGCGGCCCGACCTGGTCGTCGACGTCACCTACGACGGCAAGAGTCCGTACGCGCTGGACGAGGCTGTCGCCGACCGGCTCGGGGTTCCGTCCGCCGCGCTCTGCGTCGGCAACGAGCTCATGTTGCCGACGATCATCGGGCGCTTCGGCGCGTTGGCGGCGGCGCTGAGGCCGACCTCGACGGTAGCCTCTCCCGGCCCCGGCTCCGGCCTGACGTCCGGCCCGGGTCCCGGTACCGGCTCCGCCACCGACTCCCTCGCCTCCGCCGAGGAGGCCCTGCGGGTCGCCGCCGGGCGGACGGACGTCGCCGTGCTGGCGCTCTCCGGCGCGGGGAGCGACCAGGTCCACCTGGCCCGTCCGCACGCCTGGCCCGAGCTGGCCCGGCTGCTCGAGCTCGGCGCCCGCCTCCTCGAACCCGGACAGGGCCCGGGCGCCAACTGGCTCACCGCCGACTGGGAGCACGCCGCCCGGCTCGCCCCCGACCTGGTGCTCTTCGACAGCCGGGCCAACGCCATGGCGCCCGACGCGTTCCCGCCCGTGGGGCACGCGCGCGTGGCGCCCTGGAACCCGGAGATCCCGCCGAGCCCGGCGGCGTACGCCCGTTTCTTCCACGCCGTCGCCGAAGCCCTCGACGCCTAGCCCCCTGCGCTCCCTGCCACCTGCCCCCTGCGCCCCCTGCGCACCGTGCGTCTCCCGGGCCGCCGGCCTTGCCGCCTTGCAGCCTCCCGCCTTCCGCCTCCCGCCTACACCAGTACCGACGCGTCCTCTCCCAGGCGGGCGCGGAGGGAGCCCGCGAACTCCTCGGCGCGGGCCAGTTGGGCGCGCAGTTCCGCGACGCGTGCGGTGGCGGCCCGTTCGTAGGCGCGGACCCGGGCGACGAGGGCGGACCGCTCGTCGGGCGAGAGCTCCTCATCCGTGCCGGGGCGGTCCGCTCCGAGGCGGTCCAGGGCGGTGAGCAGGTCACGTGTCTCGTCGAGCGTGAAGCCGAGGGGCCTCATCCGGCGGATCACCATCAGCCGGTCCACATCGGCGTCGGTGTAGAGCGGGAAGCCGCCCGGGGAGGACGCGGAGGGGACGACCAGGCCACTGTCCTCGTACTGGCGGATGGACCGCAGGGACAGCTCCGTCCGCGCCGCGACCTCGCCGATCTGCATGGGTTCGCCGACCATGCGCATTCTGCTCACGATGTGCGTCCTTCCTCGTGCGGAATCCCAGGGGCGCGGATACCGCCCGCTTCGTGCCGATTGTCCTAACTTCAGCACTTATGAGAGCGGGAAGTGCGGCGAAACGCCTGCAACGCGGAAGGTCGGCGGACGCTCAGGGCCAGACCAGGCAGTACGGCTGGTGCCCCGCCTCGTGGAGGCGGTGGGAGAAGTCCTGCCATTCGTGGAGCAGCTGGTAGACGTTGAAGGCGTCCCGGGGGCCGCCGCGGTCGGGGACCGTGGACCAGATGAAGGCCGCCGCGCCGACCGACTCCTCGCCGATGCCGCGCAGCGGGTCGACCACGGTCATGGGCAGCTTCACCACGGCGTAGTCGGGGTGAAGGACGACCAGCTCCAGCGGGGGCACCTTGTGCAGGGGCATGCCCTGGATGCCCGTGAGGACCATCGCGGCTATCGTCTCGGGCTTGATCTTGGTGAACATGCCGCCCATGCCGAGCTCGTCGCCGCCCAGCTCCTCCGGGCGCATCGAGATGGGGACGCGGGCCGCCGTGGCGCCGTCGGGTGCGCCGAAGTACTTGTACGTCACACCCAACCGGCCACTCCCGCCCCCCGTCATGGGTCCTGTCGGTTCAGACGTACCTGAGATGCCCGGCGTTCCTGAGGTCCCTGAAATTCCTGATGCGCCCGAGGCGCCCGGCGTTCCCGAAGATCCTGCCGGGCCGGTGGACTCTTCCGTACGCCGTCGCCGGTGCTTCCCCCGACGGGCAGGCTCCGGACCCAGGTCGTCCGTCCCCTCGCCCAGTCCGCCACCGCGATGCATATCTCCACCCGACTGCTTTTTAGGCAGCACGACCCCGCCGCGCAAGCCGATCATCGTGACAGTGACCTCCCCCACGCTCTCGCGGTGAAACACCTGTCCGCAAGAACGTCCGGCCCTCTGACACCATGGATTCCGTGAGCCATCCCTATGACGCCCCAGTTTCGCAGACGCGGAGGATCCACGCCCCGGCGTAATTTCACAGGGTGCCCACGCCGTCTCTCCGTACTCGCAGACTTACTCGCAGGTCAGGACCACAGTGCCGTATTCATACGAAGCCCCAGTCTCACAGACGCTTTTCGACCGCGCGTCCCTCGTGACGCCCGGCGGCGTGAACTCACCGGTGCGCGCCTTCCGGGCCGTGGGCGGTACGCCCCGGTTCATGGTGTCCGGTACCGGCCCGTACCTCACCGACGCGGACGGTCGCGAGTACGTCGACCTCGTCTGCTCGTGGGGGCCGATGATTCTCGGTCACTCCCACCCCGAGGTGATCGCCGCGGTGCAGGCCGCCGTCGCCCGTGGCACCTCCTTCGGCACGCCGGGGGAGGGCGAGGTCGCCCTCGCCGAGGAGATCGTCGCCCGGATCGCGCCGGTCGAGCAGGTCCGGCTGGTCTCCTCCGGCACGGAAGCCACGATGTCGGCGATCCGGCTCGCCCGCGGTTTCACCGGCCGCGCCAAGGTCGTGAAGTTCGCCGGCTGCTACCACGGGCACGTGGACGCGCTGCTCGCCGCGGCCGGCTCCGGTGTGGCCACCTTCGGGCTGCCCGACACGCCCGGCGTGACCGGTGCGCAGGCCGGGGACACCATCGTCCTGCCGTACAACGACCTGGAGGCGGTCCGGGCCGCGTTCGCCGCGCACCCGGGAGAGATCGCCTGTGTGATCACCGAGGCCTCGCCCGGCAACATGGGCGTCGTGCCGCCGGCGGAGGGGTTCAACGCCGGCCTGAAGCAGCTCTGCTCCGACAACGGCGCGCTGTACATCTCCGACGAGGTGATGACCGGTTTCCGTACCTCCCGCGCCGGCTGGTACGGCATCGACGGTGTCGCCCCCGACCTGATGACCTTCGGCAAGGTCATGGGCGGCGGCTTCCCGGCCGCGGCCTTCGGCGGCCGCGCCGACGTCATGGGGCACCTCGCCCCGGCCGGCCCGGTCTACCAGGCGGGCACCCTCTCCGGTAACCCGATCGCCACCGCCGCCGGCCTCGCGCAGCTGCGTCTGCTCGACGCGGCGGCGTACGAGAAGGTCGACGCGGTGTCGAAGGAGATCCAGGGGCTGGTCACCGGCGCGCTCACCAAGGAGGGCGTCGCGCACCGGCTGCAGACCGCGTCCAACATGTTCTCCGTCTTCTTCACGGCCGACGAGGTCCGGAACTACGACGACGCGAAGAAGCAGGAGGCCTTCCGCTTCAACGCCTTCTTCCACTCGATGCTGGCCGACGGGGTCTACCTGCCGCCGTCCGCCTTCGAGTCCTGGTTCGTCTCCACGGCCCACGACGAGCGGGCGATCGAGCGGATCGCCGCCGCCCTGCCCGCCGCCGCCCGCGCCGCAGCGGAGGCCACGGCATGACCGCCGCCAGCAGCAGTGACATCACCGTCGTCCACCTGGTACGGCACGGCGAGGTGCACAACCCCGACGGTGTCCTCTACGGCCGCCGCTCCGGTTACCACCTCTCCGAGCTGGGGCGGCAGATGGCCGACCGGGTCGCCGAGCACCTGGCCGGCCGGGACATCACGTACGTCGTGTCCTCGCCGCTGGAGCGCGCCCAGGAGACGGCTCAGCCGGTGGCCAAGAGCCACGGTCTCGACCTGGCCACGGACGAGCGGCTGATCGAGGCCGCCAACGTCTTCGAGGGCAAGACCTTCGGCGTCGGCGACGGGGCGCTGCGCAAGCCGGGCAACTGGAAGCACCTCACCAACCCCTTCAAGCCGTCCTGGGGCGAGCCGTACATCGAGCAGGTCGTGCGGATGATGGGCGCGCTGGACGCGGCGAAGGACGCGGCCCGCGGTCACGAGGCGGTCTGCGTCAGCCACCAGCTGCCGATCTGGATCGTGCGCAGCTTCGTCGAGAAGCGGAAGCTGTGGCACGACCCGCGGCGCCGGCAGTGCACGCTGGCCTCGCTGACCTCGTTCACGTACCAGGGCGACAGGATCGTGTCGGTCGGGTACAGCGAGCCGGCGCGGGATCTCGTACCGGCGCATCTGCTCGCGGGCGCGAAGCCGGTCAAGGGGCAGTCGAAGGCCTTCGGCGCCTAGCTAGGGTTCCCGGCCTGGGCCTGGGCCTGGGCGTGGGCGTCGGCGTCGGTGGTCCTCGGCCCGTTCGGGTCGGGCCCGTGGCGGTGAGTGATTCTCGGTCCGTTCGGGCCGGGTCGCGCGTACGTTCGTACGGCAGTGCAGTGGGAACACCGGCGGGGCGATCGGACGGCAGGAAGTCGTCCGGTCGCCCTGGAATTTTTGTGCTAATTCCCGGAACCTCCGCGTTCCGCCCGGCATCTCACTCATTGTCGGTTCGGATGGCCATTCGGTCATACGTCAGCGCGAATGGGGACGTCATGCGCGGGATCAGCGGAATCAGCCGCAGGGGGCTGCTCGGGGCGGGCGTTGGAGCGGCGGCGGCGATGGGGATCGCCGCATGCAGCCCCAACAATCAGGACAAAAACGGACGTTCCGGTGGTTCTGGTAAGGGGGGTGACGGTCCGGGGGGTCCGAGCACTCCCGCCCCGACCCAGGACGACATCAAGCTGATCGGCGACGGTTCCACCGCCGACACCGGAAGGCAGCCGCACCAGCCCGACGCCCCCGTCCCGCTCGAACCCGGCCAGACCCCGCCCCAGTTCGTGATCTTCTCCTGGGACGGCGCCGGCGAGGTCGGCAACGGACTCTTCCCGCGCTTCCTCGAACTCGCCAAGAACCACGACGCGGCGATGACCTTCTTCCTCTCCGGGATCTACCTCCTCCCCGAGTCGAAGAAGAGCCTCTACCGCCCCCCGAACAACCGCGTCGGGGCGTCCGACATCGGCTACCTCACCGACGACCACATCAAGGACACCCTCAAGAACGTCCGCCAGGCGTGGCTCGACGGGCACGAGATCGGCACCCACTTCAACGGCCACTTCTGCGGCGGCTCCGGCTCCGTCGGCAACTGGACCCCCGCCCAGTGGCAGAGCGAGATCGACCAGGCGGCGAAGTTCGTCACCGAGTGGAAGACGAACAGCGGCTGGACCGACCTCGACCCGCTGCCCTTCGACTACAGCAAGGAGCTCATCGGCGGCCGCACCCCCTGCCTCCTCGGCCAGGACAACCTCCTGCCCACGGCGAAGCGCCTCGGCTGGCGCTACGACGCCAGCTCGCCCGGCGGCCGCCAGATGTGGCCGGTCAAGCGCCAGGGGATCTGGGACCTGCCGCTGCAGGCCGTGCCGTTCCCCGGCCACTCCTTCGAGGTCCTCTCCATGGACTACAACATCCTCGCCAACCAGTCGAAGAACACGACCAAGGGCATGCCCTCGCGCTATCCCGGCTGGCGCAAGCAGGCCACCGAGGCCTATCTCGCCGGATTCACCCGCGCCTACGAGTCCAATCGCGCGCCCTTCTTCATCGGCAACCACTTCGAGCAGTGGAACGGCGGCATCTACATGGACGCCGTCGAGGACGCGCTCAAGGGCATGGCCGGCAAGAAGGACGTCCGGCTGGTCTCCTTCCGGCAGTTCGTGGACTGGCTGGACGTACAGGACCCGAAGATCCTCGCCAAGCTGCGTTCGCTCGAGGTCGGACAGTCTCCGACCGGTGGCTGGAACAAATTCCTCAAGCCCGCTTAAGCCCCCTTCACAAGTGGCTTTTACGGGCACATAGGGGGGTGCCCAAGATCCCCCAAACGCCCATGCGAAACTTTTCACATGAGCCTTAGCCGTGCCCCTCGACGCACCTTGCTCGCCGTCGGAACGCTGTCGGTCGCCCTCGCTCTGTCGGCCTGCGGCTCGGACACGAACGGCAAGTCCGGCGGCGGCGGGGACACCCACTTCGTCACGAACACGGGCGGTATCTCCACCGTCGCCAAGGGCGAGCGCACGGCGACCAACGAGATCGTGGGCAGGACGATCGAGGGCGAGCCGCTCGACATCGCCGACCTCAAGGGCAAGGTCGTCGTCCTCAACGTCTGGGGCTCCTGGTGCGGCCCCTGCCGCGCCGAGGCGCCGCACTTCGCCAAGGTCGCTGGCGAGCTCAAGTCGAAGGGCGTGGAATTCGTCGGGCTCAACACCCGCGACTTCAACAAGCAGCAGGCGATCACCTTCGAGGACGACTACGAGGTGCCCTACCCGAGCTTGTACGACCCCTCCGGGAAGCTGATCCTCAACGGATTCCCCAAGGGCACGCTGAATCCGCAGGCCATTCCGTCCACCGTCGTGCTCGACAAGGAGGGGAAGATCGCCGCCCGCTCCCTCATGGCACTCGACGAGAAGAAGCTGCGCTCGATGATCGAGCCGCTTCTCGCGGAGAAGTGACGTGAATCAGACGGTCTTCAGCGGGGCCCTCCTGCTGGCCCTGCCCATCGCCGTGCTCGGCGGCCTGGTCTCCTTCTTCTCCCCGTGCGTCCTGCCGCTCGTGCCCGGCTACCTGTCGTACGTGACCGGCGTCACCGGCACCGACCTGGCCGAGGCCAAGCGCGGCCGGATGGCCGCCGGCGCCTCCCTCTTCGTCCTCGGCTTCTCCGCCGTCTTCGTCTCCGGCGGCGCGCTCTTCGGCTACTTCGGGTGGACGCTCCAGGAGCACCGGGACGTGCTCAGCAAGGTCCTCGGAGTGCTCATGATCGTCATGGGCCTCTTCTTCATGGGCCTCATGCCCTGGTTCACCCAGCGCGAGTTCCGCATCCACAAGAAGCCCGTCGCCGGTCTGGTCGGCGCGCCGGTGCTCGGCGCGCTCTTCGGCATCGGCTGGGCCCCCTGTATCGGCCCGACCCTCGCCGCCGTCAACGCGCTCGCCACGGAGCAGGCCAGCGCCGGCCGCGGGGCGCTGCTGACCTTCGCGTACTGCGTCGGTCTCGGCCTGCCCTTCGTCCTCGCCGCGGTCGCCTTCCGCAAGGCGCTCGGCGCGTTCGGGTGGGTCAAGAAGCACTACGCGTGGGTCATGAGGATCGGCGGCGGCATGATGATCCTGACCGGGCTGCTCATGCTCACAGGCGCGTGGGACACCATGGTGTCCACGATGCAGGGCTGGTCCGACGGCTTCACGGTGGGGATCTGAGAGTTCCGATGAGCAAGACCGAAACCGAAACACACGATCTCGGCGAGGCCGGAGCTCAGCTCTCCACCGCCCCCAAGGAGGAGACCGCCGTCGGCGGTCCCACCCTCGGCGTCGTCGGCTGGATCCGCTGGTTCTGGCGGCAGCTGACCTCCATGCGGGTCGCGCTGATCCTGCTCTTCCTGCTCTCCCTCGGCGCGATTCCCGGCTCCCTCATCCCGCAGACCAGCGCGGACGAGCTGAAGGTGCAGACCTTCAAGAACGCCCACGAGACGCTCACGCCGATCTACGAGAAGCTCCAGCTGTTCGACGTCTACAGCTCGGTGTGGTTCTCCGCGATCTACATCCTGCTGTTCGTCTCCCTCATCGGCTGCATCGTCCCGCGCAGCTGGCAGTTCGTCGGCCAGCTCCGCGGACGGCCGCCGGGCGCCCCCGGCCGCCTGACCCGGCTGCCCGCGTACACGACCTGGCGTACCGCTGCCGAGCCCGAGCAGGTCCGTGAGGCCGCGCTCGCCCTGCTCAAGGGGCGCCGCTTCCGCGCGCACACCATCAAGGACGCCGTCGCCGCCGAGAAGGGCTATCTGCGCGAGGCCGGAAACCTCCTCTTCCACATCGCGCTGATCGTGATGCTGGTGGCGTTCGCCTGGGGCCAGCTCTTCAAGTCCGAGGGCGGCAAGCTGATCATCGAGGGCGACGGCTTCTCCAACACCCTCACCCAGTACGACGACTTCAAGTCCGGCTCGCTCTACAGCACCGACGACCTCGCGCCGTTCAGCTTCCAGCTGGACAGCTTCACCGGTACGTACGAGAAGAACGGCCCTCAGCGCGGCACCCCGCGCACCTTCGAGGCGGCCGTCACGTACGCCGAGGGGGGCGGCGCGGACAAGAAGGCGGTCATCCGCGTCAACGAGCCGCTGAAGGTCGGCGGCTCCAAGGTGTATCTGATCTCCCACGGGTACGCGCCCGTCGTCACCGTCAAGGACGGCCGCGGCAAGGTCGTCTTCCACGGCGCCGTCCCGCTGCTGCCGTTCGACAACAACATCACCTCGACCGGCGCGATCAAGGTGATGGACGGCTACCGCGACAAGAACGGCAAGAAGGAGCAGCTGGGCTTCCAGGCCTTCTTCGTGCCGACCTTCGCGGGCGCCGGCAAGGGCGACATGTTCTCTCAGTTCCCGGCGCTCGACTTCCCGGTCATCGCGCTCACCGGCTTCCACGGCGATCTGCGTGTGGACTCCGGCCTGCCGCAGAACGTGTACCAGCTGGACAAGTCCAAGATGACCCAGTTCAAGGACAAGGACGGCAACAAGCTCGCGCAGCGCATGCTGCCCGGCGAGACCATGACGCTCCCCGACGGTGCCGGCTCGATCACCTTCGAGAAGGACATCAAGGAATGGGCGAGCTTCCAGGTCTCCCAGCAGCCCGGAAACGGTCTCGCCCTCGCCGGTGCGATCGCGGCGATCGCCGGCCTGTCCGGCTCGCTGTTCATCCAGCGGCGCCGGGTCTGGGTCCGGGCCGTACGGGGTGAGGACGGCGTCACCGTCGTCGAGATGGCGGGCCTCGGCCGCAGCGAGTCGGCCAGGCTCCCCGAGGAGCTGGCCGACCTCGCGGTCAGGCTCCACGCACAGGCGCCGACCGCGCCGGAACCCGCAGAAGACGACCCCGCGGACACCCCCGCGGGCGACACCGCGGACACCCCCGCGGACGACCCTGCCGCCACCCCCGCGGGCCACCTCGCGGACAACCCCGCGGGCCACCCCGCGAACGACCCTGCGGACAACCCCGCGGACGACACCACAGACCTCGCAGAAGACCCCGCAGACGACCCTGCCGAAGCTGAAGCCGAAGGGGCTGAGAAGTGAATCTCGCCGCCGTGAGTCTCGCTGCCGAGACCAACGAGAGCCTGGCGCGGATGAGCGATGTGCTCATCTACTCCTCGATGGCCGTCTACACGCTGGCCTTCTTCGCCCATATCGCCGAGTGGGTGCTCGGCAGCCGCAGCAAGGTCGGCCGCACGGCCGCCGCGCTGACGGCGACGGACACGACGGCCGCCGCTCCCGCCGTCACCGTGCAGGTGAAGCAGGCGGGTGGCGCCGCCGTCCTCGACAGGCCCAAGGTCGTCACCCGGTCCGCCGCCGGTACCCGTGACGTCCCCGACGGCCCCGGCGCGGCCGGCGGCACGGTCCAGGGCGATCTGTACGGCCGTATCGCCGTCTCGCTCACCGCGCTCGCGTTCCTCGTCGAGGCGACGGGCGTGGTCTTCCGCGCCCTCGCGGTGCAGCGGGCCCCCTGGGGCAACATGTACGAGTTCTCCACCACCTTCTCCACCGTGGCGGTCGGCGCGTACCTCGGCTTCCTCGTCGCCAGGAAGAACGTCCGCTGGCTCGGCCTGCCGCTGGTGACGACCGTCCTGCTCGACCTCGGCATGGCGGTCACCTGGCTGAAGACCCCCAGCGACCAGCTCGTCCCGGCGCTCGACTCGTACTGGCTGTGGATCCACGTCTCCACCGCGATCTTCTGCGGCGCCGTCTTCTACCTCGGCGCGGTCGCCACCCTGCTCTACCTCTTCCGCGACTCCTACGAGAACAAGCTCGCGACCGGCGGGAACCCCGGCTCCTTCGCCCGGTCCGTGATGGAGCGGCTGCCGTCGGCGGCCTCCCTGGACAAGTTCTCGTACCGGGTCAACGCGGCGATCTTCCCGCTGTGGACGTTCACGATCATCGCGGGCGCGATCTGGGCCGGCGACGCGTGGGGCCGCTACTGGGGCTGGGACGCCAAGGAGGTCTGGTCCTTCATCACCTGGGTCGGTTACGCCGCGTACCTGCACGCGCGCGCCACGGCCGGCTGGAAGGGCCGCAAGGCCGCGTACATCGCGCTCATCGCCTTCGCCTGCTTCCTCTTCAACTACTACGGCGTCAACATCTTCGTGACCAGCAAGCACTCCTACGCCGGCGTCTGAGCTGGCACGCCATCTGCCCCGGGGCCACGCTGGAGGTATGAGCGAGATCCCCCGGGGCAGGTGTGAGACCCACGACGGAGACGCGCATCTGCTGAGGTTCGTGGTCGACCTGCCGCACGCGATGGTGCGGGTCTGGGCCGCCGTCGCCACGCCGGAGGGCCTGCCGCAGTGGCTCTGTGCCGCGGACCCGCTGGAGCCCCGGCTCGGCGGCCGGGTGACCTTGCGATGGCTGAACGGGGACACGGTGGTCTCCGGGCGGGTGACGGCCTGGGACCCGGAGTACGTGGCCGAGTACACCGTCGACCCGCCGCACGGCCGGATCCGCTTCCACCTGGAACCGGGCGGTGACGGCGCAGGTGCGGGCGGAGGTGCGGGCGGAGGTGCCAGGGGCGACGGGGGCGGGGACGGTTCGACCGTGCTGCGGTTCACCAACGAGATCCGTGGGACGGCGGACGTGAGGCTGGACATGCTGGCGGGGTGGCACGACCACTTCGAGCGGCTGGGTGAGGCGCTGGCGGGCCGGCCCACCGACTGGCGGTCCTGGACGCCCGAGCGGTGGCAGCACCTGAGGGACCTCTACGCGCGGGACGAGGCACCCTGGCCCAAGTGGGTGCCGTAGTCCCCCCGCCGGTCGGGGAGCCGTAGTCCGCCCGCCCGCCGGTGTGATTGCCGCAGTCACCCCCGCCGGTGTCATTGCCGCAGTCACCCCCGCCGGTGGCGGAGCCGGGTCACCCCCGCCGCGGCGGGAGGCAGTTCTCCGAGGGCGGCCTGCCCTCCGGCCAGGCGATCTGGACGAAGCGCTGCGTGCCGTCCAGGGACAGTTCCACGATCGGGACCGCCTTGTTGAACGGGTTGCCGAAGTTGTCCAGGCAGATCCAGCCGCTCGCGCCCTCGACCCGGAGCGAACCCTTCACCTGGGGCCACTGCGTGACCACGTCCGCCAGTTCCGGGTACTGACTGCCCTGCGGGGTCGCCTGGCGGATCGCGTGGACCGCCGTGGCCATCGCGTCGTACGCGACGATCGCCTGGCCGTCGGAGAGGGAGACCGGATCCTTCGAGGCTTTGGCGATGTCCGCGAGGAACGTCTCGTACGCCGCCGTCGAGCCGCCGGTCCCCGGGACGGGCCGGCCGGGGGTCGGCTTCCAGGCGTCGGGATGGGCGAGCGAGGCGTAGCGGACGGTCAGCTTCGCCTTCAGCGCCGCCCGGTTCAGCGTCCGGTCCGCCCCCAGGTACGAGCCCTCGTCGCCGGTCAGGACCGTGAAGGGGCGCTCGGCGCACCCGCGTGCGCCGAGCGCGTTGATGAACTGACGCAGCTGGGTGTGGCGGCCCGCGAAGAAGACGGTCTCGGCGCGGGTGTCGCAGATCAGGTGGGTGATCTGGCGGAAGGTGTTCGCGGTCGTGTCCTCCTCCGTCGGATCGGCGGGTGAGGTGAACAGCTGCGGTTCGTACGGCGCGCCCTTCAGGGAGGCGGCGAACGCGGACTTCAGGGTGTCCGTGTAGTGGTCGCCGGTCCGGGTGTCCTGGACCAGCAGCGCTTTCGACGCCTCCACCTTGCCGAAGTGGGCGAGCGCCTTGGCCTCGTCGCCGTTGGTGGGGGAGACGCGGGCGAGGCCGGGGTAGCGGTTGTTCCCCGCCCCGGGACCGTTGGCGATGTCGTCGGCGGTGATCGTGGTGCCGACGACGGCGATGCCCGCGCCGGTCAGGGCCGTCACCGCCTCCCGTATCTCGGTCGAGGAGGTGGCGACGCCGGAGACCGCCCGCAGCCGGTCCGGCCCGCCCGTCATCGCCCTCAGCCGGTCGACCGTGGTACGCCAGTGGGCGTTGCCCTTGCCGGTGTTGGCGAGGACGAGCCGGATCTTCGGAGTCTCGCTGTTCGACTCGTGGTTGGCCCGGTACTGCCGGGCGAAGGCGCCCTGGACCTCACGCAGGACCTTGACCCGCATGCCGATGTCCGTGGAGGTCAGCGGCAGGAGCAGGGCGACGGTCGCGTACTCGCCCGGCTTGAGCGCGCGGTTCTCGTCGCGGATGCGCCCGGCCACCTCGGTCAGCGTCGGGACGCCGAAGTCGTGCCCGTCGCCGTTGACGCCGATGCACTCGGTGCTGCCCTGGGGGCGCTCGACGCCCGGGGCGCAGGAACGGTCCTCCGGGGTGGTGGCGCGGTCCACGACGTACCCGATCAGGGTGCCGAGGACGGCCAGTGCCACCACCGACGTGAGGATCTTCTGGCGGGTGGTGAACCAGAGGCGGTAGCGCAGCCGGTTGGCCATGGTCCTCAGACTCCGTTCTCCGCGCCAGGCGGCAGCGAGAGCTCCCGCCAGGCGCGGATGTCCCTCGGCCAGTGGGTGGCCGCGTCCCACAGCTGACTGTTGCCCGTCAGATGACGGCCGGAGAGGTGGCGCAGCTCGTGCGTCAGTCTCTCGATCACGTCGCCGTCGGGCAGGGCGAGCGGATCGGTCAGCAGCCATATGGCGTGCAGCAACCGTCGTACGCACAGGCGCAGTTCGGCGGTGTCCGCGGTGTCCGCGGTGTCCGCGGAGTCGGCCCGCCCGGCGGACCCGGTGGAGCCGGTCGGCCCGGTCGGTCCGGTGGAGCCGGCGGACCTGGTGGACCCGGTCGGCCCGGCGGACCCGGTCGGCCCGGCGTCGAGGCCGGCCGGCAGCCCGGGGACCGGTCCCTGGCCGAGCGCGATCGCCCGGCGCGGGTCGGGCCCGCTCCGGTGCTGCTCCCGCGGGTAGGGCGCCGAGGCGATGAACCGCAGCCGCCCCAGCCAGCCCAGGATGTCCTCCTCGGGGAAGGTGAGCCGCAGATGGGTCACGGCCTCCTCGGTGCGGCCGAGCGCCAGTTCCTGGTGCAGCCGGTACGGGCCCGGTTCGGGTCCGTAGTGGCGGTGCAGGGTCTCGTGGACCGCCCGCCACGCCGCGTACGCGGGGTGGTCGGCGTCGTGGAAACGCAGCCGGTGCAGGAGCAGGGCCCGCAGCAGGGGGTCGGCGACGAAGTGCTCGGGGCCCTCGGGCCAGTCCTCTGCGCGCAGCACGTCCCGTACGCGCAGGGCGGTGTCCCCTTCCGGGTACTCGCCGCGCAGCCGGGTCCTGGCGAGCAGCCGGGCCGACTCCTCGTCGTGGGCGGCGGCGAGCACGGCGAACGGGCCGGGGCTCGGCACCGGCAGCAGCTCGCCCAGGAGGGTGGCGGCGACCGGCGCCGGCGGGGAGTCCTCGCGCAGCTCCACGGTGAGGTCGAGGAGCGCGCCCGGGGTGAGCGAGGCCTTCAGGCGCGCGGGCGCCTCTCCCGCCGCCCGGCCGAGCAGCATCACGCCGAGCGGCCGTCCGCCGGTCAGCCGGTGGACCGCGCGGGCCAGTTCGGCGGGGGTCCGGCCGGCCGGGTCGAAGCGGTCGAAGGCGGTCTGGGTCTGGGTGGGGGAGAGCGGGGTCAGTTCGACGGCGAGGATGCCGGAGGTGATGTCCGTGCCCCGGATGCAGGGGGCACGGTGGGCGGTCTCGGGCAGCCGGAGGCGGGTGGCGCGCCGCAGGCCCTCGTGGTCGGCGACCCGGGAGGTGGCGAGGACCACGACAAGGTCGCGACGGCCGTCGGCGCGGGCCCGCAGGATCGGTTCGACCAGGCGGCGGCCGAGCGGCTCGTGGGCGTTGTCGAGAAGCAGCACGGGCCGGCCGCGGCGGGTGCCGATCCGGGTCAGGCCGGTGTAGGCGCGGCCCAGGTCCTCGATGAGCGCGCCGACGAGGAAGTCCTCGGCCTCGCGCCGGCGCCGGCCCTCCTGCTCGAAGTCGATCGCGAGCTGCTGCAGACCGGCCTTGCCGCGTCCGCCCGCGTTGCGGTAACTCCCGTACCAGTTCTCGGCCTTCTGCCGGAAGCGGCCGAAGACCTCCTCCAGGACCGTCTCGACGGTCGCCTCCGCGAGGAGCCCGGCCATCGGGGCGGTGGCCTCGGCGAAGTTCGCGGCGAGCTTGGTGAGCACCTTGGTCACCCAGGTGGTGGCGGCGCCCTTGGCGGCGTCGACGGTGGCGAGGACCGGTCCGAGCCGCTGGAGATCGTGCCGGGCCCGCTCGTCGTCCTCCTGGGACCAGCCGATGGACGCGACCGCGACCAGGCCGAGGGCGAGCCGAGGGAACTGCACCGGCCTGGCCGCGTGGACCTTCGGCGCCAGCTGTACGGCGAGCTCGGCGAGCGCCCCCGTGAGGTCGTTCCAGCCGGGGCCGTGATCGGCGGGGCGCTCGATGTGCGCGCAGTCGAGCAGGGCGAGCGGGGTGGTCCCCTTGTAGGTGTCGCGGACCTTCTTGAGCAGGGCGGTCTTGCCCATGCCCCGGCCGCCGGTGAAGACGGTGATGGGCGGGTCGTCCCCGTGCTCGTACGCGACGCGCTCGAAGGTGACCGGTTTCAGGCCGGTCAGCCGGGCGGCGAGCCCGGTGTCGTGGAGGACCGCCTCCCGGCCGTACAGGTCTCTGTCCACCACGTCCCCCGCATTCCCACCAGACGTGCCCCGTCACATCTCAAGTGCAGCTTATCGACAGGCTGTTGGGAAGGCGTGCGGCTTTTCGACACCGGTGTGCGGGTGTTGTCATTCCGTGGCGATGGCGTCGAGCTGCGCGCGCAGGTAGGCGTGGGATTCGATGCCGTGGATCGTGGTCCCGGGGTCGCACTCGTAGAAGTACACCAGCGAGATCAGCTCCTCCGTGGGGGCGTCGGCCGGCGGCGGCAGCACCCGGTGGCGGCCGGAACGCCAGCGTCCACCGGTCCAACCGGCCATCAGGTCACCGATGTTGATCGTGAACGCCTCGGGATCGTACGGCGCGTCCTGCCAGCCGGCGGCCTCGGTGTGGACCTGCAGCCCGCCCTTTCCGGCCTGCCGGTCCAGGACGGTGACCGTGCCGAAGTCGGTGTGGGGGCCGATCCGGAACTGTCCCGGCTCGGGCTCCCCCGTCCGCTCCCGCCCCGGATACCAGTTGATGTTGAAGCCGAAAGTGGGGTGGCCGGTGTGGCGGGTGAAGAAGTCGGGCTCCTCGCCGAGTGCCGGTCCGAGGAGGTCCAGGATGCGGTCCGACAGCGCCCGCATCTGGCGCAGATACGTCTCCACCAGCGGCTTCAGCTCCGGTACCTCGGCGGGCCAGGTGTTCGGCAGGAACCACTCGGCGTCCACGGCCGGGTCGCCGGTCGGCTCGTCCGCCGCGAAGGAGAGCGATTCCTTCAGGTCCGGCGGGGTCGCCGTGCCCTCCGCGTACCCGTTGGCCTCCGCGCCGGGGCCGAGCCAGCCGCGTCCGCCGACCCTCACGGCGTACCGCTCCTTGACGGCGGCGGGGAGGTGGAAGAAGCGGCGGGCGGTCTCCCGGATCTCCGCACGCAGGGCGGGGTCGACGCCATGCCCGGTGACCAGCAGGAAGCCGGCCTCGCGCAGAGCGCGGTCGATGGCGCCGGTGACGGCCTCGTTCCCCGTGACCGCCCCGGGCCCCGCCCCGTGCCCCGTGCCGGCGCCGGTGCTCGCGTCGGCGAGGTGGATGGTCGGAATGCGGATGTCAGTCATCGCCGATGTCCTCGTTCCAGAGCGCCGGATGCCGGTCGATGAATCCCCGCATGAGTGCGACGCACGCCGGATCGTCCAGCACCAGGACCTCGACCCCGTGCTCCGCCAGCCAGTCGTGCCCGCCGTGGAAGGTCTCCGCCTCCCCGACGACCACCCGCGAGATCCCGAACTGCCGCACGAGCCCGGAGCAGTACCAGCAGGGCGAGAGCGTCGTCACCATCGTCGTCCCCCGGTACGAGCGCTGCCGGCCCGCCGCCCGGAAGGCGTCCGTCTCCGCGTGCGCCGAGGGGTCCCCGTCCTGCACCCGCCGGTTGTGCCCGCGCCCGAGGAGCGTGCCGTCGGCCCCGTACAGCGCGGCCCCGATCGGAATCCCACCTTCGTCGAGCCCCGCCCGGGCCTCGACGAGTGCGGTCGCGAGCCACTGCCGCGCCAGTTCCTGGTCCATGCCGGGATGCTTCCCCGGTGGACCCGGACCGTCACACCCGCTCGCTCCTTCACCGCGATCAGACTCGAGCGCAACTGGGGGAGACGCGCGCAGCAGCCTCTTCCTGCCGCTGGACGCTCGTGCGTGCCGCGGTCAACTCTCGTCCGTCGGCAGTGGATCGGCGACGAATGTCCCCTTGCCGTGAACAGTCAGGATCAGGCCTCGTTCGCGCAGGACTCGGGCTGCACGACGGACGGTCAGGTAGGCGACCCCGTACTCCTCGGCGAGGTCGCGCTCGGCGGGCAGGCGGGCGCCCGGGGCCAGCTCTCCGGCTGCGATGCGGGCGCCGATGTGGTCGGCCACCGCGACGTAGACCAGCTGGGGGCCCTGCGGGTCGAACTCGGGGATCTGGCTGCGGTCGGTCACCCAACCAACGTAAGCACCGAATACCTGTACGGACCATTAGTAAGCTATGCAGAGCTATACATGCCTCGTAAGGTTGGTAGCGCGAAAACCCCGGCGAGGTGGCAAGACCTCCCGGGGCATGGCCACCAACTACTCAAGGAGTTGATGACGTGCAGAACCCTATCGCGCGTGCACCCGGCCGGGCCCTGATCCTCGTCCTTCTCTGGCTGCTCATGCTGACCCTGCCGCCCACCGGCAGGCACCGGCCGCACCCGGTCACCCACCGCCGCTCGGCATCCCAGCCCTCCGTGTCACGCCACCGCACCCCGACCCGCCGGTCCCCGTACGCCCGGGAGCAGGCGACGCTCCTCGACGGCGCCCGATCGCCTCTGGAACGCCCCTACCTGGCGGCGACCCCGTCGCGGGCAGTGCAGCGCAGCCGTCGGCGGACGCTGTGGCCGACGACGCTCGGGGTGGACGTCGACCACCGGAACATCCACGCTTGGGGTGCCCGATGAGCCGGTGTGGGGCGCGGCGATCCGTGTTCGCGGTCCCGGAGGTGGTGCGGCCGGTGTGGGGCGGCTCGGTCTGCGTGCTCGCCGTGGGGCATGAGGGTCCGCACCGCGACCGTGAGGGTGACGCCTGGTGGGTGACGCCCGAGGTCGCCGACGCGGTGAGCGTGTCCCTGTTCACCCAAGCGCTGACGGCCTCGGCGCCCCAGCCGGAGTTCCGGTCGCCGCGCTGCGTCGTCGGCCGCCATGACCGCGGCCGGGACCACGTCCCTCGTGACAGCGGCGTACAAGGGGTCCGCCATCTCGTGTGCGGGTGCCTCTGTCATCCGGCGCCACCCACCCAGCCCGACGACCGCCCATGAGAGGCCCGCCCGGCCGACGGCGGCAGCGGTGACGGCTGTCGCCGCGTGCCCGGAGCGCGGGCAGAAGCTCGGAGGGGGCTGCCCGCGCGATGGGGCCCAGGCGATGTCGTTCTCGGTCGAGAGCGGCATCTCTCACGCCGTGACGTCCGACCCCTCCTCATAGGGGAACCGGGCGAGCGGGGTCTCGCCCTGGAAGAAGGTCTTCGCGCGGATCAGCGCCTGCTCGTCGGCGCGGACACGGCCGGCCCGGGAGCCGGTTCCCGTAAGCACCCCGCCGAACCGCATCCGCATGTACGCCGCCGAGAGGTGCAGGTTGGTCACCAGACCGTTCGCGACGACGGGGTCGCTGTCCGCCATGACCGTCACACCCCACAGCGTCCGGCCCGCCATCCGCTGCTTGAAGTCCGAGCCGGGCACGTTCAGCCAGCCCGACCAGTAGTCGAGGTAACGCTTGGTCTGCGCGGAGAGGCTGTACCAGTAGAGGGGCGAGGCTATGACGATGTCGGTGGCCTCCAGCGTGGCCTGCCGCAACAGCTCCTCGTTCTCCCCGGGCTGCCGGCCCGCGGCCTCGTGCCGCCCGTCCTGGAAGTCGGGCAGGGGCAGCCGGTTCAGGTCCACCCACCGCTGCGGGACATCGGCCGGCAACTGTTCCGCGGCGGCTCGCGTCAGGATCTCGGTGTTGCCGTCGGAGCGTGAGCTGCCGAGGACGAAGAGGAACGAGCGGTCCGAGCCCTGCGCGGCGTCGAGAGTCATGTCTGCTCCGGTCTCGTGGGTGTCACGTTGCCAACTTCGGCGCCCGCGGGAGTATTCCGGCCGCCCATCGGCGCGGCCGATGGGCCCATCGGCAGGACGCCCCACTGGCTCGTGGACCGGCCCGGGACCCGTCCGTAGCGTCATGGTCATGAGAAACGAGACGAGCGGTACGCAGACCAGGGGAATCGTCGAACTGACCCTCGCCATGGTGCTCTCCGGCACCCTCGGCATCTTCGTCGTCGAGTCCGGGGCCTCGCCCTTCAACGTCGTGTTCTTCCGGTGCCTCTTCGGGGCCGCCGCCCTCGGCGCGTACAGCCTCGCCCGCGGCTACTTCACCGGGCACGGCCTCACGCTCAAGAAGCTCGGACTCGCCGCCCTCGGCGGGGTGTTCATCGTCTTCAACTGGGTCTTCCTCTTCGAGGCGTACGAGGCCACCTCGATCTCCTTCGCCACCGTCGTCTACCACACCCAGCCGTTCTTCCTCGTGGTGTTCGGCGCGGTGCTCTTCCGGGAGCGGATCACCGCCGCCAAGTTCGGCTGGCTCGCCGTCGCCTTCGTGGGGCTCGTCCTCGTCTCCGGGATACGGCCCGGTGACACCGCCTCCCTCAAGGGCCTCGGGCTCGCGCTGGCCGCCGCCGTGCTCTACGCGCTGTCGACGATCGTCACCAAGCGGATCACGGGCGTTCGGCCGCACCTGATCGCCCTCGTCCAGGTCCTGGTCGGCCTCCCGCTGCTGCTGCCCTTCGCCGACTTCGGCGCGGCCTCCCGGCTCGGCGCCGGCTGGGGCTGGCTCGCCGGCCTCGGGCTCATCCACACCGGGCTGATGTACGTGCTGATGTACGCGGCCTACCAGAAGCTCCCCACGGCCAAGATCGCGGTGCTCGCCTTCACCTACCCGGCGGTCGCGATGTTCGCCGACTGGGCGGTGTACGGGCACCACATCGGCCTCGTCCAGGCGCTCGGCGTCCCGCTGATCGTCCTCGCCAGCCTGAAGGTCACCCTCGCGACGGCGCGGACTCCTCGCGTACGAGCCGCCGGGCCTGCTCCACGAACAGCCGCACATGCGCCGGAAGCCGCTTCCCCCGCCGCCACGCGATCTGTGTGACGAGGGTGAACGGAGGCTCCCAGTCCAGCTCCACCAGCGCCCCGGACGCCAGCTCCTCGGAGACGGTGACCCGGGGCAGCAGGGCGATCCCCAGCCCGCCGGCCAGACCCCGCTTGGTCGCCTCGATCGTGCCGAACTCCATGAACGGCGGGGCCCACTCCCGCAGTTCCTCCTCGAACAGATCGCGGTACGGACACCCCGGCTCCGTGCCCACCAGCCGCGCCGCCGCCAGGTCGGCGCCGGTCAGGCCGGTACGCCGGGCCAGCGGGTGGCCCGGCCCGGCCACCAGGACGAGCGGTTCGGGCGCGAGGACCTCCGTCTCCAGGCCCTCGTGCTCCGTCTCGCGCTCCATCAGGAAACCGACGTCGTACGTGCCCTGCCGCAGCGCCTGCCGGGTCTCGTCGCCGAGCGTGGGGCGCAGGGTCAACTGGACCTTCGGATAGCGGTGGTGGAAGAGCTCCAGGAGCGGCGGCAGCCGGTAGGAGGTGAGCGACTCCATCGTGCCGACGGCGATCGTCCCGGCCGGCTCCTCTGCCTCCACGACCGCGGCCCGGGCCTCTGCGGACAGCTCGATGATCCGGCGGGCGTACGGCAGGAGCCGCTCACCGGCCTCGGTGAGCCGGATGCGGCTGCCGAGCCGTTCGAAGAGCTCCACGCCGAGCGAGGACTCCAGGGAGCGGACCTGGCTGGTCACGCTGGACTGGGCGTACTTCAGCTCGGCGGCGGCCCGGGTGAAGGACAGGACGGTCGCGACCTTCTCGAAGGTGACCAGGAGCCTGAGCTCCATCACTGGTCCTTGTCGCCGTCCTGCTCGCGCTTCTTCAGCTCCTCCTCGCGGCGGCGCAGGTCCGCCTCCCACTCCTTGAGGACGGCCTCGTCCCGCTCCTTCTCGTCCTTGAGGGACTTCAGGAAGTCGGGGTTGTCGTCCGGGGCGACCCAGCGGGCGGAGGTACCGCTGCCACCGCCGACGGAGGTGCGGCGCATCTTGCCCGCGGCGAACCAGACGATCGGCCCGACGATCCAGAAGAGCAGGATGATGATGACCCACACGACCTTGGGCAGGTGCTTGGCCTCGTCCTCGGGGGTGTTGAGGCAGTCGATGAAGGCGTAGATCGTCAGCGCCAGCGGCAGGATGTAGATCAGTGCCCTGAGCATGTGGGACAGCCCCCTGGAAGCGATGCCGAAAGCAGTGGCGGGGCTCGTTTCCGCGGCCCCGGTGACAGGTCAAGCCTAGCCCGTGGCGGATACTGGCCCCTATGGCTTACGACGATCTCCGCTCGCTGCTCAGGGCCCTGGAACGCGAAGGCGACCTCAAGCGCATCAAGGCCGAAGTCGACCCGTACCTGGAGGTCGGGGAGATCGTCGACCGGGTGAACAAGGCGGGGGGCCCGGCACTGCTCTTCGAGAACGTCAAGGGCTCCGCGATGCCGCTCGCGATGAACGTCTTCGGGACGGACCGGCGGCTGCTGAAGGCGCTGGGGCTGAAGTCGTACGGCGAGATCAGCGAGAAGATCGGCGGGCTGCTCAAGCCCGAGCTGCCGCACGGCTTCGTCGGCGTCCGCGAGGCCTTCGGGAAGCTGGGCTCGATGGTCCACGTGCCGCCGAAGAAGGTGAAGTCCGACAACGCGCCCGTCCAGGAGGTCGTCCTGACCGGCGACGACGTCGACCTGGACGCGCTGCCCGCGCTCTTCACCTGGCCGAAGGACGGCGGGTCCTTCTTCAACCTGGGTCTGACGCACACCAAGCACCCGGAGACGGGCGTGCGCAACCTCGGCCTCTACCGGCTCCAGCGTCACGACCGGCGCACGATCGGCATGCACTGGCAGATCCACAAGGACAGCCGCAACCACTACGCGGTGGCCGCGGCGCGGGGCGAGCGGCTGCCGGTCGCGATCGCGTTCGGCTGCCCGCCGGCCGTGACGTACGCGTCGACGGCGCCGCTGCCCGGTGACATCGACGAGTACCTCTTCGCCGGCTTCGTTCAGGGCAAGCGGATCGAGATGGTCGACTGCAAGACGGTGCCGCTGCAGGTGCCGGCGAACGCGGAAGTGGTCATCGAGGGGTGGCTGGAGCCGGGCGAGATGCTGCCCGAGGGTCCCTTCGGCGACCACACCGGCTTCTACACGCCGCAGGAGCCGTTCCCGGCGTTGAAGATCGACTGCGTGACGATGCGGAAGCGTCCGCTGCTGCAGTCGATCGTGGTGGGCCGGCCGCCGACGGAGGACGGCCCGCTGGGGCGGGCGACGGAGCGGTTCTTCCTGCCCCTGCTGAAGATCATCGTGCCGGACATCGTCGACTACCACCTGCCGGAGTCGGGCGGCTTCCACAACTGCGCGATCGTCTCGATCGACAAGAAGTACCCGAAGCACGCGCAGAAGGTCATGCACGCCATCTGGGGCGCGCACATGATGTCGCTGACGAAGCTGATCATCGTGGTGGACAAGGACTGCGACGTGCACGACCTGCACGAGGTGTCCTGGCGGGCGCTCGGCAACACGGACTACGCCCGTGACCTGACGGTCGTCGAGGGCCCGGTGGACCACCTGGACCACGCCTCGTACCAGCAGTTCTGGGGCGGCAAGGCCGGCATCGACGCGACGAAGAAGCTGCCCGAGGAGGGCTACACCAGGGACGGCGGCTGGCCGGACATGGTGGAGTCGGATCCGGCGACGGCGGCGCTCGTCGACCGCCGGTGGAAGGAGTACGGCCTGTGATCAGCGCCGCTGCCGCAGCCCCCGTACCCGGGCGCACGAAGGCCTTCCTCCGGCTCGTGATGATCGAGCACTCGGTATTCGCGCTGCCCTTCGCGTACATCGCCTCGCTGACCGCGATGTTCGCCACGGACCGGAACATCCACTGGGGCACCCTGCTGCTGGTCACCGTCTGCATGGTGGGGCTGCGGACCTTCGCGATGGCCTGCAACCGGATCATCGACCGCGAGATCGACGCCCGTAACCCGCGGACCGCCGGCCGTGAGCTGGTGACGGGCGCGGTGTCCGTGCGGTCGGCGTGGACGGGGGCCGGGGCGGCCGTCGTCGTCTTCCTCGGTGCGGCGGCCCTGCTGAACCCGCTGTGTCTGGCGCTCGCGCCGCTCGCGGTCGTGCCGATGGTCGTCTATCCGTACGGGAAGCGGTTCACGAACTTCCCGCACGCGATCCTCGGTCTCGCGCAGGCCATGGGGCCGATCGGGGCCTGGCTCGCGGTGACCGGCACATGGTCCTGGGACGCGGTGATCCTCGGACTCGCGGTCGGGGTCTGGATCGGCGGATTCGACCTGATCTTCGCCTGTCAGGACGTCCAGGCCGACCGCGCGCACGGCGTGATGTCCGTCCCGGCCCGCTTCGGCGTCCCGGCGGCCCTGTGGGGCGCCCGGGCGTCCGCGGTCGTGACGACGGGCCTCCTCGTCGCGTACGCGCTGGCGACGGACGCGGGGCTGTTCTTCTGGGTCGGCCTGGTGATCGTGGTGGCGGCGTTCTGCTACGAGCACACGATCGTCAAGCCGCACGACCTGTCCCGGCTGAACCGGGCGTTCTTCACGACGAACGGCTTCATCGGGATCTCGCTCTTCGTCTGCGCCCTGCTCGACCTGCTGGTGCGGGGCCTGACGGTCTGACGGCCGGCTGCGGCGCCGATGTGACGGCCGGCTGCGGCGCAGACATGACGGCCGGTCCGCGCCGATACGGCCGGCCGGCCCACCTCACGGGGTGAGGGCGGCGCGGCGACGGGCGGGACGGAAGAGGAAGGCCGAGCCCACACCGGCCGCGAGGCCGACGAGGTGACCCTGCCAGCTGACCCCCGTGCTGGTGGGGGAGATGCCGATCAGGATGCTGCCGCCCCAGATCGCGGCGACCGTCACTCCCACGGCGATGCCGAGGAGCCTGCGCTCCACGAAGCCGCGGACCACGAGGTAGCCGAAGAGGCCGAAGACCAGTCCGGACGCGCCCGCGGTGATCGAGTGCGACGGGGAGATCAGCCAGACGCCGATGCCGTCGGCGACGACGATCACCGCGCAGACGGCGAGGAAGCGGCGGATGCCGCCGAGGGCGGCGACGAAGCCGAAGACCAGCAGCGGGACGGTGTTGGAGGCGACGTGTCCGAATCCGAAGTGCAGGAACGGCGCCGCGAGGATCCCGCCGAGGCTGTCGGGGTCGCGGGCCACGATGCCGTACGCGTCGAGGGCGTGACCGGTCGCGAGGTCGACGGCCTCGAGCGCCCAGAGGACGGCCACCCAGACGAGCATCATCACGGCGGCGGCCTTGCCCCGCTCGGCCGAACTCCACCTGTCGGTGCGCGGGTCGGTCATGGCAGCCCCCTGCGGTCGTGCGCCTCCCCCCGGAAACGTCCGGGACACCTTACTCAGTTCCGTGGGGAGCGGGCCGGATAGGCTCGTCGGTGTGGAGCCGGTAGAGGAACAGCAGCGTCGTCCCTGGGTGGTCGGGGTGTCCGGGGCGTCGGGGACCCCGTACGCCGCCGCCGTACTGAGGGGGCTGCTCGCAGCGGGGGAGAGCGTCGACCTGGTCGTCTCGCGGGCGTCGCGGCTGACGCTGCTGGACGAGACGGGGATCGCCTTCCGGGACGCGCACTGGCGCGAGGACCTGACGGCGTGGCTGGCGCGGGGCGCCGACGGAAAGCCCGACACGTTCGACGTGGACGTCGCGGGCGTGCGGTACTGGAGCGCCGGGGACCTGGCCGCCGGGCCGAGCAGTGGTTCGTACCCCGTGAAGGGGATGCTGATCGTGCCGGCGTCGACCGCCTCGGTGGCGGGGGTGGCGCTGGGGCTCTCGAAGGACCTGCTGCAGCGGGCGGCGAGCGTGACGCTCAAGGAGCGGCGGCCGCTGGTGGTCGCGGTGCGGGAGACCCCGCTGAACGGGCAGACGCTGAAGCATCTGGTGGCGCTGGACGAGGCGGGCGCCGTGGTGCTGCCCGCCTCTCCGGCGTTCTACGCGGGGGCGACGCACATCCAGGATCTGGTGGACTTCGTCGCCGGGCGGGTGCTCGACGCGGCTGGGGTGCCGCATCGGCTGTACCGCCGCTGGGAGGGAGAGCTCGGTGGGGGGAGCTCCCGGGGCGATTAGCGCTTCTTGGCGTCGGTGGCGCGCTTGTCGGCGCGACGCTTCGGCTGGGCCGGCTGGTGGGCACGCGAGCGGTTGGCCAGGTCCTGCAGCTCGCGCATACGGGCGTAGGCCATCTCGATCGTGTACACGGTGAACACCACTCCTGAAAGATCGTTTTTGATCTGCTGAAAGATTCACAGGGTGTCGACCCCTGTGTACCTTAGATTCTATACCTAAACTCGCGGTATCGCTGGACAATGGAAGGCTTCATACCTATGGACGCCGTGGACAGGCAGCTCATCCAGGCCCTGCGGGAGAACGGCAGGGCTTCGTACGCCGAGCTCGGCCGGCTCGTCGGGCTCTCCGGCCCCTCGGTCACCGACCGCATCAACCGCCTCGAGGTGGCCGGCGTCATCACCGGCTACCGCGCCACCGTCGACGCCGCCTCGCTGGGACTCGGCGTCACGGCCCTCATCGGCATCTCCCTCTCCGACGCGGCCGACCACGAGGACGTGGCGCGCCGGCTGAAGGACCTCGCCGAGATCGAGGACTGCTGGTTCATCGCCGGTGACGACTCGTTCATGCTCAAGGTGCGGGCGAACGACGTCGACGGCCTGGAGAAGACGATCCGCCGGCTGTCCGGCACGAAGGGCGTCTCCCGGACCCGTACGACCATCGTGCTCTCCACGAAGTGGGAGAACCGGGTCGGGGATCTGCCCGAGGAGGGCTGAGGGTAGCGTGGGTGGAGCCTGATTTCGGAGAATATGGGAGGCGGCCGTACATGGACGCGGGACTCAAGCGCGACCTTGAGCAGAAGGTCCGTTCCGGAGAGCGGCTGAGCCGCGAGGACGGCATCGCTCTGTACGAGTCCGACGACCTGGCCTGGCTCGGCGGCCTGGCCCACGAGGTCCGGACCCGCAAGAACGGCGACGTGGTCCACTTCAATGTCAACCGGCATCTGAACATGACCAACGTCTGCACCGCCTCCTGCGCGTACTGCTCGTTCCAGCGCAAGCCGGGCGAGAAGGACGCGTACACGATGCGCATCGAGGAGGCCGTCCGCCTCGCCAAGGCGATGGAGGGCGAGAACCTCACCGAGCTCCACATCGTCAACGGGCTCCACCCCAACCTGCCGTGGCGCTACTACCCGCGCTCGCTCTCCGAGCTGAAGAAGGCGCTGCCGAACGTCTCGCTGAAGGCGTTCACCGCCACCGAGATCCACCACTTCGAGACGATCTCGGGCATGTCGGCCTCCGACATCCTCGACGAGCTGATCGAGGCCGGCCTGGAGTCCCTCACCGGCGGCGGCGCGGAGATCTTCGACTGGGAGGTCCGCCAGCACATCGTGGACCACCGCACCCACTGGGAGGACTGGTCCCGCATCCACCGCCTCGCGCACGAGAAGGGACTCAAGACCCCTTCGACGATGCTGTACGGGCACATCGAGGAGCCCCGGCACCGCGTCGACCACGTGCTGCGGCTGCGCGAGCTCCAGGACGAGACCGGCGGCTTCCAGGTCTTCATCCCGCTGCGGTACCAGCACGACTTCGTGGACATGCAGGACGGCAAGGTCCGCAACAAGCTCCAGGCGCGCACCACGATGGCGACCGGCGCCGAGGCCCTGAAGACCTTCGCCGTCTCCCGGCTCCTCTTCGACAACGTGCCGCACGTCAAGGTCTTCTGGGTGATGCACGGCGTGCAGACCGCCCAGCTGGCGCTCCAGCACGGCGCCGACGACATGGACGGCTCGGTCGTCGAGTACAAGATCACGCACGACGCCGACAACTACGGCACGCCGAACAAGCTCACCCGTGACGACCTGCTGGAACTCATCCGGGACGCCGGCTTCCGCCCGGTGGAGCGCAACACGCGGTACGAGATCATCCGCGAGTACCCGGGTCCGGACGCGGACCGCCGGGAGTCACCGCAGCCCATGCGGCTCTGACGCCCCCCCGCTCGGCCCGACGGCCGCGGTGCGCTTCCTTGCGCACCGCGGCCGTCCGCGTTCCGGCCCTCGACCCTCGGCGCACCCGCGGCCGTCCGCGTTCCGGCGCTCGGCCCTCGGCGCACCCGCGGCCGTTCGCGTTCCGGCCCTCGGACACCTCTTGAGCCCGAGGCGGGGTAATAGCTAGTCTTCCTCCATGCCCCTTACCTTTGAACTGGATCCCCCGGTCACCCCCGCCCTGCGGGACGGCATCCTGCGTCTGTGGGCGGACGTCTCCAACGCGGGCGGGGCCGTCGGCTTCGTCCCGCCGGTGCAGGTCGACGAGGTCCGGCCCGAGCTGGTCAAACACCTCGTCGCCATGGCCGAGGGCCGGATGCGGCTCGTCGTCGGGTACGAGCGGGACGGCACCGTCGCCGCCACCGCCTTCGTCGCGTACAACACCCACCGCCTGATGAAGCACTGGGTCTGGCTCTACACCGTCATGGTCCACCCCTCCCACCAGGGCAAGGGGTACGGGCGCGACCTCATGGCCGCAACCGAGCGCGAGGTCCGCGGCCTCGGCGGGATCGACGCCATCCGGCTCACCTGCCGCGGCGGCACCGGCGTCGACCGCTTCTACGGCTCCTGCGGCTACAAGGAGGTCGGGCGGGTCCCGGCCGCGATCCGGGTCGCGGACGGCGACGACCGCGACGACATCATCATGCTGCTCCCGCTGACTTGATCCCTTTCGTCCCATGCTTCACTGGATGCGGCCAGTGACGTAGTGAAAGGGGCCGTCGTGTCCGAGAACGGGACGGGTGCCGCCACCCTCCGGTACACCCTCATGCGCATCGGCATCTTCGCCGGCTGCTTCTTCGCCCTCTGGGGCCTGGTCTACGTCGGCGCGCTGCCGCGCGGCCTCGGCGACTCCAACCTGCTCTGGGTCCTCGTCCTCTCCGTCGTGATCTCCGCGCCGCTCAGCTTCGTGCTCCTGCGCAAGCAGCGGGACGCGATGTCCGAGGGCATCGCGGCCAAGGTCGACCGGGCGAAGTCGAAGCTGGAGTCGAACCGGTCCCAGGAGGACGCCCTGTAGGGACGGCGTAAAGGGGACGTAAGTTTCCTCACACGCACACCACCCCGGTCGTGAGCTTCCAAGGCTCCTGACCGGGGTGTTCTGCGTTTCAGAGGCCCCAGGCGCCCTCCACTACCCCAAAGAAGGGCTTTGAGGATCTCAAAGTTCAAGTGTTAACGTGTTCGGCATGAAGACAGCTGTGCGCCTCCCCGATGCCGTGAGCACTCCGCTCGTGGCGCGCCTGCATGTCGATCTGTGCCGCTGTATGTCCGCGGTCTGTTGCCGCGAGCTCTGACCCCGGCATCATGCAGCGGCACCGCCTGAGCGCGTGTGTGCCGCACCCCCGTCCCCGTATTCCCCCGATACGCACCTGTGGAGTGTGTCTGTGTCCGCGTCCGCGTCCGCGCCCGTGACGAAGTCCCCGTCCCGCATACCGAAGATCCCGTTCTGGGCCCAGATCGTCACCGGCCTCGTGCTCGGCGTCCTGCTCGGCTGGCTCGCCCGCAGCCAGGACGTCAGCTGGCTCAAGGAGACCCTCGGACAGGTCGGCGACATCTTCGTCCAGCTCCTGAAGCTGGCCGTCGCCCCGCTCGTCTTCTTCGCGATCCTGGTGTCCATCACCAACCTGCGCAAGGTCAACAACGCCGCCCGGCTGGCCGCCCAGACGCTCGTCTGGTTCATGATCACCTCGCTGATCGCGGTCGCCATCGGCCTCACGATCGGCCTGATCACCAACCCGGGCGCCGGCACCGGCCTCACCCCGCAGGACGGCAAGCTGCCCAAGCGCGAAGGCACCTGGATCGACTTCCTGACCGGGATCATCCCGTCGGACGTCATCACGCCCTTCACCGAGCTGAACGTCCTGCAGATCGTCTTCATGGCCGCCGTCGCCGGTGTCGCCGCGCTGAAGCTCGGTGACCGCGCCAAGCCGATCCTCGCGCTCTCCGAGTCGGTCCTGGAGCTGCTCCAGAAGGCCCTGTGGTGGGTCATCCGCCTCGCCCCCATCGGCACCGTCGGCCTCATCGGCTTCGCCATCGCCGACTACGGCTGGGAGCTGATCGGCAAGTACGCGACCTTCACCGCCGACGTCTACATCGGCTGCGCGCTCGTCCTCTTCGGCGTCTACCCGCTGCTGCTCGCGACGGTCGCCAAGGTCAACCCGATCCAGTTCTTCAAGGGCGCCTGGCCGGCGATCCAGCTGGCCTTCGTCTCCCGCTCCTCGGTCGGCACCATGCCGGTCACCCAGAAGGTCACCGAGCGCCTCGGCGTCCCGAAGGAGTACGCCTCCTTCGCCGTCCCGTTCGGCGCCACCACCAAGATGGACGGCTGCGCCGCGATCTACCCGGCGCTCGCCGCGATCTTCATCGCGCAGATCTTCGACGTGCAGCTGGGCATCCAGGACTACCTGCTGATCGCCTTCGTCTCGGTCGTCGGCTCGGCGGCCACCGCCGGCCTCACCGGCGCGACGGTCATGCTGACCCTGACCCTCTCCACGCTGGGCCTCCCGCTGGAGGGCGTGGGCCTGCTGATGGCGATCGACCCGATCCTGGACATGATGAGGACGGCGACGAATGTGGCCGGCCAGGCTCTGGTCCCGGTCGTCGTCGCCGCCCGCGAGAAGATTTTGGACGTCGACGCGTACAACTCGGCTTCGTCCTCCCCGGTCGACGAGCCGGCCCGTGAGGCCGAGCAGAAGGTCGCGGTCCCGGCCACGGCCTGACCCCGCCTGCCACACCTGGTGATGCCCATGCCCCGATCGCGGGGGCATGGGCATCACGGCGTTCTCGCGCCCCGCAGGAGCGAAGCCGGCCCGGCCGAGCCGCGTTCGTGGATCACGTCACGCGTTCGTGGATCACGTCACGCGTTCGTGGATCACGTCAAGCGCACTTGGTCGACTCTCCACCGGGGCGCGCTTTCTCGCGTCCCGGGCGGGCGCGCCGTCCAAAGAAAAGGAACGGGAGAGAACCCTCCCCACCAACCCCCTGATCCCCCAACTCCCCTTGCCACACAATCGGGTGACATGGAGTCCGGAAGACGGACGGGTGCGGTACGGTCGGCCACGACAACTGGCATATGTAACTCGGCCCCCGGCAGGACTGGCATCCTGACGAGGGCCTGACCTCTCAGGAAGCGAACCCCTTCCCGATGGCTGATCCGCAGTCTAACGCGGCCACGTCCGCGCATCCCGTGTCCCACGTGATCCCGGCCGGCGCGCCCCGCTCCGGAGTGATCCACATCCGGCACCGCCACACCGACCGGTTCACGGTCGTCGGCAACCATCTCGCCCAGCACGAGGACCTCTCGGCCACGGCGATCGGACTCGCCGTCCACATCCAGTCGCTGCCCGACGGGGTGTCCGTCACGGCCAAGGCGCTGGCGCTCCGCTTCCGGGAGGGCGAGACGACCGTCCGCCGGGCCCTCAACGAGCTGGAGCGCGCCGGGTACCTCGCCCGTCCCCGCCTACCCCTCGGTGGCGGCAAGTTCGCGACGCGCACGCTCTCGTACGACAAGCCCGGCTGCGTTCAGGCCGAGCCCGCCGCCCCCGCTCCCGTACCCGCAGCCCCCGAGCCGGCCTCGCGCCCGGAGTCGGACCCTGAACCGGAGCCGGCTTCGCCGCCCCCGCCCCCGCCTGCCTCGCCCTCGCCTGCCCTGCCCACCGGCCCCGCCGCCGACCTTCTCGCCCGCCTCCGCCTCGCCGACCCCCGGCTGACGCTCTCCGTCAGGGACGTGGAACGGCTCGCCCCGGCCGTCGACGTCTGGCTGGACCGCTCCACCACCCCCGCGCACATCACCCGCACCCTCACCGCGAACCTCCCGCCCGCGCCCGTCCCCATCCACCACCCGGGCCGCTTCCTGGAGTACCGCCTCACCGTCCTGCTGCCGCCTCCGCTCCCCGTCGAGGAAGCGGCTCCGCCCGGCCGGCCGCCCATCGTCACCTGCGACGGCTGCGACCGGGCCATCCGCAGCCACGACCCGGCCACGAGATGCGTGGACTGCCGCGCCGCCGCCACTCCGCCCCTCTGCCCCGCCGCTTGAGCGAGATGCCCTGGGGTAACTTGGCCGATGTGACTGCCCTGGCCATCGAAGAGGTCCGCCTCACCGCGTTCAAGAGCTTCCGCGACGAGGCCTTTCGGCTCGCGCCGCTCACGGTGCTCATCGGGCGCAACAGCAGCGGCAAGTCCAACGCTCTCGACGGCCTTGAAGTGCTGTCCCGGCTGGCGCGCGGCGAGGACATCGCGGAGGCGCTGGAGAGCCGTCACAGTGCTTCGGGACCTGTGCGGGGAGGACTCGCCGGGTGTGTGCCTCACGGGGACGACCAGTTCTCGCTCGGCTGCACGGTGCGGACGGAACGGGGGCCCATCCGGCTCGATGTGAAGGTCCAGGTCGAGCCGGAGGTGCAGATCGTCGAGGAGCGCCTCTCGGGCCCGACGGTCAAGGGACATCGCGACATTCTGGTCAGCGGTGAACCAAGCCCGCACTCCGGGGACATCCATGCCGCCTGGCACAACGGCAAGCGCGGCAAGAATCCGAGCGGGCCGTTCAGGAGCTCCCGGCTGCTGACGTCTCAGCTTCCCGTACGGGTCGGCGGAGAGACGCATGGGGAGGCGGACACTCTCTGGTGCGCGGAGACCGTGCTGTCCGCCTTGGTAGGCGTCTTCCACCTCGACCCCGTGCCCCATTTGATGAGGCAGTACGTCCAGGCGCGCGACATCAACCTCCGGCGGACCGCGGAGAACCTGTCCGCGGCCATCGGTCACATCCAGCGGACCAGACCGGATCTCTTCAGGCTCCTCGTCGACCGGCTGCGCGGCCTCGCCGAGCACGCCATCAAGACGTTGACCGTGACGAAATCCGAGCTGGGTGATGTGATGCTCGCTCTCGACGAAGGATTCCTAGGACGTACACCGGCGCGCGAGATGAGCGACGGCATGCTCCGCTTCCTGGCCGTCACCACCGCGTTGCTCACGGGTGGCAAAGGTCTCGACCTTGGTGCGGCGCCCACCTCCGGTTCCGAGGATGCCTCGTCCCTGATGCTCGTGGTCGAAGAACTGGAGAACGGTCTGCACCCTTCCCAGGCGTCGCAGGTGCTCCAGTTGGTCAGGGACGCGAGTGCCGAGAACGGCACCCAGGTGCTCATCACCACGCACAGCCCCGCCCTGCTCTCCGCTCTGGACAGCGCTGACCATGAGGGTGTCGTCGTGTGCTCGCGCGACCGGAAGACCGGCACGAGCCGACTCACCAGACTCACCGAACTCGACGGTTACCCGGCGGCGATGGCGGCCGGGTCGCTGGGGGACGTGGTCACTCAGGGCCGACTCGACGCAGGTGGCCGGCAGGAACGCGACTACACGGAGTTCGACCGACTTCTCGGGATCGGGTGAAACGTGCCTCGTAGGGTCGAATTCGTCGACACCTCGATCCTGTGCAACCTGCTGGAGGTTCCGGGAAAGGATCAGGACCGTGAGCGGGTCATCGACGAGTTGCGAAGGAAGCGGGATGCCAAGGACTGTGACCTGCTCCTGCCGGTGACCGCAGTCATCGAGACGGGCAACCACATCGCGCAGCTCGCCGACGGCCGCCTCCGCCGCAGGTACGCGGAGAAGTTCGCAGGCGTGCTCCGCATGGTGGTGGAGGGCAGTGCTCCATGGGCTCTCAACGAAGTCGAGTGGGATGCCGCCCACCTCAGCGCCCTCATCGAGGGCGGCAGGACGGGCGCGAGCCTGGTGGAGCACGCGGCCAACAAGGTCGGGTGCGGGGACCTGAACATCCTTGTCGAGCGGGACCGGTATCTGGATCGCACATCCGGCGTGCAGGCCACCGTGTGGACTCTGGACCAGGGACTGGCCGCCCACACCTGAGGACGGCTGTGGCCTCTGACGGAAGGGAGCACCAGCGCCTGCACGTAGGCTCTCCCGGAGTCGGCAAGCGGGGGTGGAAGGATGTTCGAGGTGGGCGCCACGAAGGGCAAGCGGATGCCGCGCGCCGTGCGCGAGCAGCAGATGATGGACGCCGCCGTGCAGACCTTCGGGCAGCGGGGGTACCAGGCCGCGTCCATGGACGACATCGCCGAGCTCGCGGGGGTCTCCAAGCCGCTCGTCTATCTGTACCTGAACTCCAAGGAAGACCTCTTCACCGCCTGCATCCGGCGGGAGGCGAAGGCGCTGCTCGCCTCGGTGGCGGCCGCCGTCAATCCGCGGCTGCCGGCCGACGAGCAGCTGTGGGCGGGGCTGCTCGCCTTCTTCACGCACACCGCCGAGAACCCCGACGGCTGGGCGGTGCTGAACCGGCAGGCGCGGACGCACGGGGAGCCGTTCGCCAGTGAGGCGGCCCAGATGCGGGACGAGATCGTGGCGTACGTGGGGACGCTGATCGGTGCCGCCGCGAAGGAGACCCACCGCGCGACGCACCGGGATCCGGAGCTGGCCGGGCGGGATGTCGCCGGGCTCGCGCAGGCGCTGGTCGGTGCGGCGGAGTCGCTGGCCGGCTGGGTCAACGAGACACCGGGGATGACGGCCTGGGAGGCGGCGGCGACGCTGATGAACTTCTCCTGGGCGGGGCTCGGCAACCTCATGAAGAGCGAGCGCTGGTCTCCCCCTCGGCCCCGCTGAACCCCGTCAGATGCAGTCGCTCCCCGCTCCGCAGCTGGAAGCGGCCCTGGCCGTCGGTCGCGTAGGAGACCGTGCTCGGTAGCAGGACCGGTGCCTTGAACTCGATACGGACGTGGGCGAGTTCGCGGTCCGGATCGAGTGCGGCCAGGCAGCGGGCGAAGGTCCACATGCCGTGGGCCACGGCTCTGGGAAAGCCGAAGGCCCGTGCGGTGAGCGGGTGGAGGTGGATGGGGTTCCGGTCCCCGGAGACGGCGCCGTAGCGGCGGCCGAGGTCGGCCGGGAGGTGCCACCGGGTGACCTCGGGGAGCGGAGGGACGGACGTGCCCGCCCCCTCCTGGGCGGATGTGCGGAGTCCCGCGTCGGGGCGTTCGTGTCGGGCCAGGTAGCCGCTGCGCGACTCCCACGCCGGTCGTCCGTCGAGGCGGGCCTGCGTCACCAGCGTGACCTCGGTGCCCCGGCGGTGCGGGGAGAGCCCCTCGGCGTACACCGTGATCTCGGGGCGGTCGGCCGGCGTCAGCGCGGTGTGCCGGGTGATCGTGATCCATGTGTGGACCAGGCCGAGCAGCGGCAGCGGGAAGTCCCGGCCGGACATCAGCCGCATCGCCGCTGGGAAGCCGAGGAAGTGCGGATACGTCAGCGGGAGCGGCGCACCCTCGTCGTGACGGAAGCCGCAGAGCCGCGCGTACGCGGCGAGGTGGGCGGGGTCGGTCCGCAGCGGGCCGCGGACGGTCCGGGCCTCTGGCACCCGGGCGTCCGGGCGGACCTTCTTGAAGGGTGAGCGGGCCACGGCCCCGGCCAGGGCGGGCAGGTGCGTCGTCGCTCTCTCGGCCATTGTCCTGGCTCCCTGCCTCGTCGTAGATTTACTCCAGAGTAAGGTTACTTGTTGGTTGGGCAGTTGACCGTTCGTTCCGACGGCCGAGGAGCCGCACGTGTCCGTCGCCGACGCCACAGAGATCCCGCCGGTCGAGCCGCACAGGACCGTCGTCGACGGAAGAGTGCGCGAGGTCTCCGTACCCCCGCTCGTCTCCCGCGTGCCGATCGGATCGCTCGCCGACCTCCCCTACGACAACGCCCGCGAGGACCCGGGCGCCGTCGTCTTCGGACGCAAGCGCCCCGACGGGACCTGGACCGACGTCACCGCCTCCGCCTTCGCGGCCGAAGTCCACACCGTGGCCAAGGGCTTGATCGCCGAGGGGCTCCGGCCCGGCGACCGGCTCGCCCTGATGGCGCGCACCACCTACGAGTGGACCCTGCTCGACTTCGCCGCCTGGGCCGCCGGCCTGATCATCGTCCCCGTCCACCCCACCTCCTCGGCCTTCCAGACCCGCTGGATCCTCCAGGACTCCGGCGCGACCGCCTGCGTCGTCGAGGACATGGCCCAGGCCCGCATCGTCTCCACCGAGCGCCGCGGACTGCCCGGCCTGGCCCACCTCTGGGTCCTCGGCAGCGGCGCCGTCGACCAGCTGCGCCGGGCCGGCGCGCACGTGCCCGACGAGGCCGTGACCGCGCGCCGCGGACTACTCGCCCCCGAGACCCTCACCACCCTCGTCTACACCTCCGGCACCACCGGCCGTCCCAAGGGCTGCGCCCTGACCCACGCCAACTTCTTCGCCGAGGTCGACAACGCGGTCGAGCTCCTGCATCCGGTCTTCCGCTCGGTGAGCAAGGAGCCCGCCTCGACCTTGTTGTTCCTGCCCCTGAGCCATGTCTTCGGGCGGATGGTGGCCATCGGCTGCGTACGGGCGCGGGTACGGCTCGGGCACGCGCCGTCGATCGAGGGCGGCGACCTGCTGAGCGACCTGGCCGGCTTCCGTCCGACGTTCCTGCTCGCCATTCCGTACGTCCTGGAGAAGGTGTTCCACACCGCCCGTGCGACGGCGGAGCGGATGGGCCGGGGCGCCTCCTTCGACCGCGCCGCGCGCGTCGCCGAGCGGTACGGGCATGTGCCCGCGCCCTCCCTGGGGCTGCGCGCGGCCCGGTCGCTGTACGACCCGCTGGTCTACCGGCGGATCAGGGCGGCGCTGGGCGGCCGGGTCCGGTACGTGATCTGCGGCGGATCGCCGCTGGGGACACGGCTCTCGGAGTTCTACGCGGGCGCGGGCGTGGAGGTCTTCGAGGGGTACGGACTGACGGAGACAACCGCGGCCTCGACGATCACCCCGCCGCAGCGGCCGCGCACCGGGACCGTCGGGTGGCCGCTGCCGGGGACGGCGGTGCGGATCGCGGACGACGGCGAGGTCTGGCTCAAGGGCGGCCATGTGTTCGCCGGCTACTGGGACGCGCAGCGCGATGTGGCCGTGCCTTACACGTCCGAGGGCTGGTTCCCGACCGGTGACCTGGGCGTGCTGGACGAGGACGGCTATCTGCGGATCACGGGCCGGAAGAAGGACGTCCTCATCACCTCGGCCGGCAAGAACGTCGCCCCGGGACCGCTGGAGGACTGGCTGCGCGCCCACCCCCTGGTGAGCCAGTGCGTGGTGATCGGCGACAACCGTCCGTACATCACGGCATTGATCGCCCTCGACCACGAGGGGCTCGTGCACTGGCGGCGGATGCGGAAGAAGGACCACATCGCGCTGTGGGAGCTGACGCGGGACGAGGAGCTCCTGGCGGCCCTCCAGCGGGCGGTGGACGAAGCGAACCGGCTCGTCTCACGGCCCGAGTCGATCCGGGCGTTTCGCGTTCTGACGACCGAGTTCACGGAGGCCGCCGGGCACCTGACGCCCTCGCTGAAGCCGAAACGGGCCGCGGTGCTGCGGGACTTCGCCCGGGAGATCGACTCGATGTACGCGATGTACGCGATGCACGCGGAGGAGTGAGGCGGCCGGGGAGTGAGACGGCCGCGGGGGAACGGCGGCGGCACGCGCACGAGTGGGGCGGGCGCGGGCGCGGGTGCGGGGAGGGGTCGCGCAGGCCTCGGGCCCGTGCGTCCCCGCCCCGGCGGGCGCGGGACGTCTCGTCACTCGCTTCTCACGGTCACACGGTCACACGGTCATGCGGTCACTCGGTCACACGGTCACACGGTTCAGACCGAGAGGGTCACCTCGTGGATCTCGTCGGCCGCGTGGCCCGTGCGCTCGTGGATGCGCTGGACCGCCTCGGCAGACGGCCCCGTGGAGAGGCAGTACACCGTCCCCGACCCGGGGTCCGCCCAGGCCTGCTGGAAGTGAACGCCCTCGTCCTTCTCGATGGCGAGGTCGGCCGCGTGGGCCTCGTTGAGCTGATCCGCGGTGATTCCGACCATGCCCCGGTGAACATCCATGTACGTACCCATGGTTCTCACACCTCCACTTCCATGGTGCGCTCGCGCCCCGGTCACGGCCAGAGCAGCTCGCGGACCCACCCCGCGCCGTCCCGGCGGTAGCGCAGCCGTACGTGCCGGCGTTCTTCGTCACCCTGGAAGAACTCGACCTCGGCCGGCTCCAGGACGTAGAGCGTCCAGGTCTTCGACTCGGTCTCCGGTTCCGCGCTCGCCCGCTCCCAGGCCGCCTCGCTCGCCTCGGCCAGCGCCTCGACCGACTCCAGCACCTCGCTCTGGCGTTCCACCAGCGCCGAGGCCAGCGCCCCCGTCGAGCGGGCGTGGAGATCGGCGTACGACTCCTCGGGCGTCCCGGTGGCCACCCGGCCCCGTACCCGTACCTGGCGGCCCTGGCCCGGCCAGTAGAAGCCGAGAGCGGCGTCCGGCCGGGCGGCGAGATGACGGCCCTTGGCGCTGGTGGCGTGCGAGGCGAAGTGCCAGCCCCGCTCGTCGGCGTCGTGCAGCATCAGCACGCGGACGTCGGGGCGGCCTTCCCGGTCGGCGGTCGCCAGCGACATGACGTGCGGCTCGGTCTCCCCGGCCTCCGCCGCGGCCACGAACCAGTCGTGGAAGAGCGTGAGCGGGTCCGGCGGTGCTGTGGACGGGTCGAAGGAGGGCAGCTCGGTGTCCCAGACCCGCAGCGAGTGGAGGGCGGTGCGAAAGTCGGTCATGCGGCCACCGTAGGCCCCGTCGCGTACTCCTTCACCGGCACGGCGCGCGCCGCCTTCTGGATGTCGTCGCGGATCTTCTTCGCGATGAGGTTCTTCCACGGGGTGCGGGGGAGTGTGCGGACCATGAACATCCGCAGGGCGATCTTCCGGCGCGAGGAGAGGGTCATCTCCTTCGCGAAGCCCGTCGCGAACTTCTGGTTCAGCTCCACGCCCGGCCGCATCTCCCGCTCGTACGCCTCGAACGCCGCCCGGTGGTCGCCGTGCGCCGCCGCGAGTTCGCCCGCCAGGACGTACGCGCCGCTCAGGGCGAGGCCGGTGCCCTGCCCCGAGGCGGGGGACGCGCAGTGGGCGGCGTCGCCGAGGAGGACGACCCGGCCGCGCGACCAGCGGTCCATCTCGATGACGCTGATCGAGTCGAAGTAGAAGTCGTCCGCGTCCGCCGCGTCGGAGAGCAGGCGCGGGATCTCCCAGTCGTCGCCCGCGAAGGCCTCGGCGAGCAGCCGCTTCTGGGCGTCGGAGTCGCGACGGTCGTACGACAACTCCTCGGGGGACGCGAAGACGAAGCAGTTCTTCGCCGTCCCCGCGTTCTGCCCGGCGGTGCTGTAGACGGAGACCAGCTTGTCCGGACGGGCGTGGTAGGTCTCCCAGCGCGTCAGGCCCAGCCGGTCGGGGGCGGTGAAGATCGAGATGTACGCGCCCAGGTACCGCTTGAAGCGCTCCTCCTCGCCGAAGACGATCCGGCGGGTGTTCGAGTGCAGGCCGTCCGCGCCGACGACGAGGTCGAAGCGGCGGCACGTCCCGCTCTCGAAGGTGACGTCCACGCCGTCCCCGTCGTCGTGCAGAGCGGCGATCGAGTCGCCGAAGAGGTACTCGACGTCGTCGCGGGTCCTTTCGTACAGAATCCGGGCGAGGTCGCCGCGCATGATCTCGTCGTCGCCGTCGACCCGGCCGCCGAAGATCTCCGCGGGCAGTTGTCCGACCGTGCGGCCCTTCGCGTCGACGTACGAACCACCCCGCATGTCCGTGGAGTTGGCGCGGATCTCGTCGAGGATCCCCATGCGCCGGCAGACCTCGACGGCGGTGCCGCGGATGTCGACCTTGTAGCCGCCGGTACGGAGTACGGCTGCCCGCTCGATGACGGTGGGGGTGAAGCCGTAGCGGTGGAGCCAGAGGGCGAGGGCGGGGCCGGCGATGGAGGCGCCGGAGATCAGAACGGTCCTGGCGGCGGGCGCGGTGCTGGTCATGGCGGACTCCTTGTCGGGTGGTGCGGGGCGCCCTTTTTCCGGCCCCGCACCGGTGACTATACGGATGTCCTACACGCTTGTCTATGACGCTTGTATAGATCCCCGGCGGGCAGATCCCCGGCGGGCAGATCCCGGCGGGTGGATCCCGGCGGGTGGATCCGGCGGAAGGTCAGCTCCGACCGAGCACCACCGTGCCCGAGGAGCAGAACCAACCCCCTGTCCCCGACGCCACCGCCAGTTCCGGCAGGCTCCCGTCCGCCCGCAGCACCTGCGCTCCCGGGGCCTCGCCGCGGAGCTGCCGTACCGCCTCCACCAGCAGGAACAGGCCCCGCATGCCCGGATGGCAGGCGGAGAGCCCGCCCCCGTCGGTGTTCACCGGCAGCCCGCCGCCGCCCACGGTCAGCCGGCCCTTCTCGACGAAGGCGCCACCCTCCCCCTTCGCGCAGAAGCCCAGGTCCTCCAGCGTCACCAGCGTCATGTACGTGAAGGCGTCGTAGATCTCCGCGAGGTCGATGTCCTCCGGCCGGACCCCCGCCCGCTCGAAGGCGAGCCGCCCGCTGACCGCCGCCGGGGAGACCGTGAAGTCCTCCCACTCCGACATCGTGGTGTGCGAGACGTGCTCGCCCGTGCCCAGGATCCAGACGGGCGCCTTCGCCGTGTCGGGTACGTACTCCTCGGCCGCGAGCAGCACCGCACAGCCGCCGTCGCTGCGGATGCAGCAGTGCAGCTTGGTGAAGGGGTCCGCGATCATCGGACCGCTCAGGACGTCGTCCACGGTGACCGGCTCGCGGAACATCGCCTCCGGGTTGTGGGCGGCGTTCGCCCGTGCCTGGACGGCGACCTCGGCGAGCTGCTCCAGGGTGGTCCCGTAGGTGTGCAGATGGCGGCGGGCGGCCATCGCGTACTTGGCGATCAGGGTGTGACCGTAGGGGGCCTCGAACTGCAGCGGGCCGCGCGCGCCGAAGGAGAGGTTCGAGGTGCGTCGCCCGGCGCGGATGTCGGCGCGGGCGGTGGAGCCGTAGACGAGCAGGACGGCGTTGGCGTGCCCGGCGGCGATGGCGTCGGCCGCGTGCGCGGCCATCACCTCCCAGGTGGCGCCACCGACGGCGGTCGAGTCGACCCAGCGGGGCCGCAGCCCCAGGTACTCGGCGACCTCGACGGGGGCGAGGGTGCCGAGCCCCGCCGAGGCGAGTCCGTCGATCACCGAGCGGTCGAGCCCGCTGTCGGCGAGGGCGCGGCGGGCGGCCTGGGCGTGCAGAGTGTAGGGAGTGGCCCCGTCGACGCGACCGCAGTCGGAGAGGGATATGCCGACGACGGCGACGCGGCGCCCGGCGCGGTTCCGTGAAGTGGTGGGCATGAATCTGACGGTACATCAGATAAGGAGGAAGGGATGCCGGGAAGCGCGGCCGAAGATGTGGACGGCTACCTCGCCGAGATCGCGGAACCGGACCGGCTGACGGTCCTGGTCCGACTGCGCGAGCTCTGCCGCACGGAGCTCCACGGCTACCAGGAGGTCATGGCCCACGGCATGCCGGCCTATCGGCGTCCCGGCGGGGAGCCGGAGATCGCCTTCGCCGTGGAGGAGCACCACATCTCCTTCCATCTGAGGCGGCCCGACGTTCTGGAGGCCTTCGAGGGGCGGCTGGCCGGCCAGGACATGGGCGAGGGATGCCTGCGGTTCCGGCGCACGGAGAGTGTCGACTATGCGCTCGTACGGGATCTGCTGCGGGCGGCGGCCCGGCGGCCCGGCGACGTCCGCTGATCGGGTCGGCCCGGTGGCCCGGTGGCGTGCGGCGACCGGAGCGGCCGGCGGTCCGGTGGCCCGGTGGCGTCGGCTGATCGTGGTGACATCCGTCGGGTCGGGCTCTGTGCTTCTGCCTCGCCCGGGCCTAACATGACGGGCCGTCAGATACGGAGGGGAGCCCCATGGACGCCGCCTTCACCGCGGAGCAGGACGAGATCCGCCGCACCCTGCGCGAACTGCTCGCCAAACGCTCCGGACCCGCCGAGGTCCGCGCCGCCGTCGCGACCCCCGAGGGGTACGACACCGACCTGTGGCACCGGATGTCCGGCACGCTCGGACTGGCCGGGCTCGCCCTGCCCGAGGAGTACGGCGGCGTGGGCTGCGGCCCCGCCGAACTGGCCGTCGCCTTCGAGGAGGCCGGCCGGGTCCTCGCCCCTTCGCCGTTCTTCGCCACCGCCGTCCTCGCCGCCCCGCTCATCGCCGCCCTCGGCAGCGAGCGGCAGCGCGCCGAGCTCCTGCCCCGCATCGCCGACGGAGCCCTGACCTGCGCTCTCGCCGTCCCCGGCGGCTCCCTCTCGCTCGCCCTCGGTCTGACCGGGGACAACGCCGATGCCTCCTGGGCCGGCGGCGGCCGGGCCGGCGGCGTGCAGGCGCGCCCCGTCGACAGCGGGGACAGCGGGGACGGTGGGGACGGTGGGGACGGTGGGGGCGGCAGAAGTGACGGGGCCGGCGGTCGCGCGCTGCTGTACGGGGAGGCCGCGCAGGTCCTCGACGGACACAGCGCCGGGCTGCTCCTGGTCGCCGCGCACACGGGCGGCTTCGCCCGGAGCCGGACCCTGCTCTTCCTGGTCCGTGGGGACGCGGACGGCCTGGTGCGCGAGCGCCTGCCGACACTGGACGCGACCCGCCCGCAGGCCGTCGTACAACTGCGGGACGTCGAAGGCGAACTGCTCGGCGAGGACCCCCCGAACGGGCCGGGCGTGCTCGGCGCGCTGGCCGCGGCGGGGCGGACGGCGGCCGTGATGCTCGCTGCCGAGGCGGTCGGCGCCGCGCAGGCGGCCCTGGACCGCACGGTCGAGTACACCGGGACCCGCGAACAGTTCGGGCGGCCCATCGGCTCCTTCCAGGCGGTCAAGCACCGGCTCGCCGACCTGTACGTCCAGGTGGAGGCGGCCCGCTCGCTGGTCTACTGCGCGGCGCGTGAGGCCGGTCAGGGCGGGCTCGCGCTCGCCGCGGCGCTGGAGGCGCTGCGGACGGTGGCCGGGGAGACGATCCAGCTGCACGGCGGGATCGGCTTCACCTGGGAGCACGAGGCCCATCTGTACTTCAAGCGGGCGACCGCCGACGAGCTGCTCTTCGGGCCCGCGCGCAGGCTGCGGGCGCACGCCGCGACCGGTCTGTTCGAGGAGGAGGCGGCGTCATGCCCGTCGGAACGCGTCTGATCCAGAAGGTGTCGTCGACGCGGGCGTTCGCGAAGATCGCACCGCACGTCATCCCGGCGATGGACCGGGCGGTGCACCGGCTGACCCGGGGGAAGGTGCTGCTCAGCGCCCAGATGCTGCCGGGCGTGATCCTCACTGTACGGGGGGCGAAGTCGGGTCTGCCGCGGGCGACACCGCTGGCCTGCATGCCGGAGCCGGCCGGGACCTGGCTCCTGATCGGCTCCAACTTCGGGCGTCCGGGGCATCCGGCCTGGACCGGGAACCTGCTGAAGAACCCCGAGGCGGAGGTGAGTTGGCGCGGCGAGTCGATTCCCGTACGGGCGGAGCTGCTCGCCGGGGACGAGCGGGCGGTGGCGTGGCGGGCGGCCCTGGAGTTCTGGCCGCCGTACGCGACGTACCAGGCGCGGGTGGAGCGGGAGATCCGGCTCTTCCGGCTGACGAGGCGGTGAACCGGCCCGGGGCGTGGCGCCCGGACCTCGGCAAGCCGGCCGCACGACCTCGGCAAGGCGGCCGCACGACCTCGGCAAGCCGGCCGCACGACCTCGGCAAGGCGGCCGCGCGACTTCGGCGAGGCGGCCGCCGCGTGCGGGGGCCGGGCATGGGAACGCCGACGGCGGTGTCCCGAGGACGGGACCGCCGTCGGCGCGACAGGACGGATGAAGGGCGCGTGCGGGTTACTTCGTCGGCTTCTTGCCCGTGATCCCCAGGTGTACCAACAGGGCCAGATTCGGCTTCAGTTCGGCCTGCTTCACACCCCAGGTCTGGAAGCCCTTCTGGTGACCGGCCACCGAGGCCAGCATCGCCACCAGGGAGCCCGCCATGGCCGCGGGGCTGACGTCCTTGTCCACCTTGCCCTTGCCCTGGAGTTCCTTCACCGTGTCCGTAAGGGAGTTGGTGACCGAGTTCAGGATCTTCATGCGGATCTTGTAGAACCGCTTGTCGCCCTCCGCGGCCCCGAGATCCACCACGCGCAGGATCGCGTCGTGCTTGCGCCAGAAGTCCAGGAAGCCCTCGACCAGTTCCTCGGAGGTCTGCCAGCCGGCCTTGCCGACCCAGGAGCGGCCGGAGACCAGATCGGTCAACCCCGCTCCCTCTTTGGCCATTTCCTCCGCGATCTCGAGGACGGCGCCCTCGACGTCGGGGAAGTACTGATAGAACGTCGCGGGTGAAGTGCCCGCCTTCCGGGCCACGTCGATGACCTTGACGTCCCGGTACGGCGAGGAGCTGAGCATCTCGCTGAGGCAGTCGAGCAGCTTCTGCCGCGTCGCCTGACCGCGTCGTCCGGCCACGCGGCCGTCGACCGTGCGTACTTGTCCTGTCATGCCGTCAGCTTACCGAGGGGTGATCGGCGCGCGATTCGGCCGACTGCAAATGGGGTGCACACCCTCCCGGGCGCTCCTCGGGGGCGGCCCCCGAGGGGTTCTGTCCGCCTCGGGAAGCGGCCCGCACCCCGCCCGTACCCGAATAGGCTTATTAACAGGCTGTGGACAACTTCGGTGGACAACCCATGGGAATCAAGGGCCGCCGAGGCGTTTCCTCTGCATTTGTTCGATTATGGGGGCGTGCGGAGGCGGTCCCCCCGCCCTAGCGTGGAGCCATGGCGGCATGCACAGAGGGCACCCCGTGCTGGGTGGAAGCGCAGCTCCCCGATCTCCGGGCGGGGAAGCGGTTCTACGGCGAGCTCTTCGGCTGGACCTTCGACCCCGACCGCGACGAGGCCCTCAGCGACGGAAAGCGCGTCGCCGGTCTCGTACCGAAGCGGGACGGCCGGATGCCCACCACGTGGACCGTCTACCTCGCCACCGAGGATGCCGGTGTGCTCTCGGCGCGGATCAAGGCCGCCGGCGGACAGATGGTCATGGAGCCCTACCCCGTCGGCCCCTTCGGCGTGATGGCGCTCGCCGCCGACCCCGGCGGCGCCGTCTTCGGACTGCGGCAGGCGGGCGACGACGACGGCTTCGAGAAGACGATGCTCCCCGGCTCCTTCTGCTGGATGGAGGTCTATACGAGGGAACGGGACGCGGTCGACACCTTCTACGCCTCCGTCTTCGGCTATCTGGGGCGCCAGGTGGCGGCGGACGAGGAGGGCAGGGAGAGCGATTTCGACTACCGCGTCTGGTCCCCGCCCGGCTCCCGCCCCGGCGACGAGTCGGCCTTCGGCGGCCGGGCCGTCCTCACCGAGGCCTTCCCGGCCGAGATGCCGGGGCACGTCCTGGTCTACTTCGCCGTCTCCGACTGCGACGAGACCTGCGCCACCGCGGTGCGCCTCGGCGGGCGCGTCACCAATCCGCCCTTCGACACCCCGCACGGCCGCATCGCCGTCCTCCACGACAACCAGGGCGCCCGCTTCGCCGTCCTGGCTGAGCCCGCTGGACCCACGGAGGCCGCTGAACCCGCTGAGACCTCTGAACGCGCCGGGCGTACGGAGCCCGGGAGGCCGCGCGAGACCGAGACCGCGCAGGAGGCCTCCTCGACGGCCCCGGCGCCCCCCGAGCCGAGCGCGGCTCGGGCCCGGTCTTGGGACATCGCCTGATCACCACGCCGGCCCGAGGCGTATGACGCCTCACTGCCTCACTGCCTCTGGCCGCACCGCCTCGTCGGGCCAGCACCGCCACACCGCTCACCGCCTCGGGCCTCACCGCCGCACCGCCTCGGGCCTCACGCGAACCGATCATCGGATTCTCGTGCCGACGTGTCGCCCGTTCGGCGGGCACGGGCCCAGCGAAATGCCCGGACACACGCCGATCCGCCCCCGGGTTCGCAACCACCGCCTCGGACAGGAAGAATCAGGGCCACGGGGCCGTACCCTCATGGCCCGTACGGGGAGGTGGCAGGCAAGTGGAGCAGCTGACGCAGCACGACCCGAGACGGATCGGGCCCTTCGAGGTGCTGGGCCGGCTAGGCGCAGGCGGCATGGGGCTGGTCTATCTCGCGCGCTCGGCGTCCGGGCGGCGCGTGGCGATCAAGACCGTGCGTACCGAGCTCGCCGAGGACCAGCTGTTCCGCGTCCGTTTCACGCGTGAGGTCGAGGCCGCGCGGGCGGTCTCCGGTTTCTACACGGCCGCCGTCGTCGACGCCGACCCCCGGGCCGCCGTGCCCTGGCTGGCCACCGCGTACGTGCCGGCGCCCTCCCTCGAAGAGATAGTGAACGAGTGCGGGCCGCTCCCGGCCCAGGCCGTGCGCTGGCTGGCCGCCGGTGTCGCCGAGGCCCTGCAGTCCATCCACGGCGCGGGCCTGGTCCACCGCGACCTCAAGCCCTCCAATGTCCTCGTCGTCGAGGACGGACCCCGGGTGATCGACTTCGGTATCGCCTCCGGCGTCTCCAACACCCGGCTGACCATGACCAACGTCGCCGTCGGCACGCCCGCGTACATGTCGCCCGAGCAGGCGTCCGACGTCTTCTCGCTCGGCTCGATGCTGGTCTTCGCCGCCACCGGCCACGCCCCGTTCCACGGCGCCAACCCGGTCGAGACCGTCTTCATGCTGCTCAGGGAAGGCCCCGACCTGGAAGGGCTGCCGGACGAGCTGCGTCCGCTCATCGAGTCCTGTATGCAGATGGACGTCTCGCGCCGCCCCACCCCGGCCGATCTGCAGGCCCAGCTCGCGCCCCATCTGTTCGGCTCCGGCAGCGACGACAGCGGTACGGCCTCGGCCTGGCTGCCGCACAGCGCCACGGCCATGATCGAGCACCGCCGGGGCGGCCGGCCCAGCGCTCCGGCTCCGGCACCGGCGCCCGTTCCCGCGCCTCCCGCCCCGCCCGTACCGCCGCGTCCGCCCCGGCAGACACCGGAGTGGGGCGGTGACCCGCGCGGAGGCCAGTCCGGCGGTCAGGCCGGAGG
>NZ_JAGGOS010000061.1 GCF_018614205.1 Streptomyces sp. ISL-36
TCAGCTCCAGGGCCAGCCGGGGCAGCTCCTCGGAGGGTACGAAGTGGTCGGCGAGGCCGGCCAGCAGGGTGTCGGCGGCGCCCACCCCTTCACCGGTGAGGGCCAGGTGGGTGCCCAGCTCGCCGGGCGCGCAGCACATCGGGGCCCGCCCCGGGGTCGAGGACCGCCACCCGCAGACCGAGCCGGTGGGCGGCCAGCATCACGGCCAGTGCCCGCGGCCCCGGCCGGACCGCGACCCCGACCGTGGCGCCGCGCTCGACACCACGCGCGTGCAGCGCGGCCGCGTACCGGTCGGCGAGATCGGCGAGGTCCCCGCAGGTCGCCCTGGTGCGTACGGCGCCGCTGCGGGTGGTGCCGAGGACGGCGGGGCGGTCGGGGGCCGACCGCAGGGTGTGGGCGAGAGCGTCGAGCATCAGCGCGGGTCCTCCCCATGACGCCCGGGGCCCTTGTCGAGGTACCAGCGGGCGGTTCCGACGATTCCGTAGGCGCGCAGGCGCCGGGTGGAGTTCTCCACGACCATGTCGCGGGCGTGGACGATGGCGGTGGTGCGCCGCCGCACCCGGTTCAGGAAGAGCCGGTCGGTGGGGGACGGCCGACGGGGCATCCCCCCGACCGCCTCGTAGAGCCGGGCCGTGATCGCCATGTTGTTGCCCGCGTGCATACGGTACGGAGCGAGGTAACCGTGCCGGCGTCGGTGCGCCGGGCGGACGCGTCCGAAGAACGCGGCGGTGGCGACGAGCGTACGGAACACGGCGCGGCCGAACGGCCCGTGCTCGTCGCGACGGGCGTCGATGCGACCGCACACCAGGCCGGCGCCGCTCTGCAGCGCGGCCCTGGCCGCGGCCGTCCAGCCGGGACGGGGCAGACAGTCGGCGTCGGTACGGGCGAGCAGCGTGGCCCCGTGCCCGATCGCGTACCGGAAGCCGGTGTCCACGGCGCACCCCACCCCCTTGTCCCGCTCGTCGAGCACATGCACCGGGAACGGAGCCCGCTCCGCGAACGCACGGGCGATCCGGGCGGTGTCGTCCTCGGAGGCGTTGTCCACCACCACGAGGTGGAAGTCGCGGTCCTGCTGCGCGGCGAGTGCCTCCAGGGTGTCGCCGATGCGCGCGGCCTCCTGGTGGGCGGGCACCACCACCCACAGCGCGCTCACGCCTTCTCCCAGACCATCGTCATGATGCTGACGCCGCCGCCCAGGCCGACGAACAGGACCCGGTCGCCGGAGCGCAGTTCGTCGTACACCCGGTCGAGCTGCACGCCCAGGCTCGCGCTGGCGACGTTGCCGAGCTGGGGGACCGTGACCACCAGCCGGTCCTCGGGCACACCGGTGATCTCCACGAACCGCTCCAGGTACGGCACGGTGACCTGATGGACCAGGACGTACCGGAAGTCCGACCACTCCAGCCCCGTACGGTGCCGCACCCGGTCGAGGACCGAGGTGCCGACCTTCTCGAACACCTCGCGCAACTCGCCGCCGTCACCGCGGAAGTACGTGTGCTCGTCTCCGCGCGGGTGTCGTGAACCGCCGCCGAATATCCCGCCGACGCCCCAGTGCTCGGAGTGCGTCTCGCTGTCCACGTCGAGGATCCCACCGCGGTCCGCCGCCGCCAGGACCACCGCCGCGCCCGCGTCACCGAAGGTGTAGCCGGCGAAGCCGTCCCGGAACTGGGCCAGATCGGCGGGCTCATGCCGCACGGCCCGGCTCGGTGTCTCACCGGTGACGACGAGCGCCCGCCGGGCGCGCCCCGCGAGGATCATCGAGCGGGCGAGGTCCATGCCGTTGACGAAGCTGTTGCAGGCGTTGGTCACGTCCAGGGCGTGCGCCCGGGAGCCGAGCTCGGCCTGGACGATGTGCGCCGTGGCCGGTTCGACGATGTCCCGCGACGCGGAGGCGAACACCAGAAGGTCGATGTCGAGCGGGTCGATCCCGGCCCGCGCCAGAGCGCCGCGTGCGGCACCCACCGCCAGCGTGGAGGCGTACTCCTCCGGCCCCGCGACCCGGCGGGAGAGAATCCCGGTGGCTCGCTCGAACACGCCGGCCGGCAGCGCGAACCCGCCGGCCGCGGACACCCGCTGCCGCAGCCGCTCCGAGTCCATGACCCGCTCGGGCAGGCAGACGCCCACCCCGGTGATACCGACGCGCACGGAGCCGTCGACGACGGCGCTCTGACTGTTCATGGGAGGGAGGCTACGAACGGACGGGGCCGAGGGCCTGAGCACCGGTACTCAATCGCCCTGGGGGAAACCCCCTGTCTCGCAGCCCGCGCCCGGGAGTCCACCATCGAGACGCTACGGTGGTCGGAAGATCGTTCCGGAGGGAAGTGACGGCACCATGCGACTGATCGAGGCCCCCGGCTCCACGGAGCCGGCGCCATGACCACGGCCGACATCCCCCATGTCCTGCTGCGCACCGAAGGGCGGGCCGGCTTCCTCACCCTGAACCGGCCGAAGGCCATCAACGCCCTCACCCACGCCATGGTGCACCGCATCGACGAGGCGCTGAACGCATGGGAGGACGATCCCGCCGTCGAGACCGTCGTCATCGAGGGCGCGGGAGAACGCGGGCTGTGCGCCGGCGGCGACATCCGGGCCATTCACGACGACGCCCGCGCCGGGGGCACCGCCTCCGTCGACTTCTGGCGCGACGAGTACCGCCTCAACGCCAGGATCGCCCGCTACCCCAAGCCGTACGTGGCCTTCATGGACGGGATCGTCATGGGCGGCGGAGTCGGCGTCTCCGCCCACGGTTCCGTCCGCGTCGTCACCGAGCGTTCCCGCGTGGCGATGCCCGAGACGGGCATCGGCTTCGTGCCCGACGTCGGCGGTACGTACCTGCTCAGCCGGGCGCCCGGCGAGCTGGGCACCCACCTGGCCCTCACCGGTGAAGGGGTGGGCGCCGCCGACACCCTGCTGGCCGGCCTCGCCGACCACTTCGTACCCTCCGAGGAGCTGCCCCGGCTGGCCCTGGAGCTGACCCGGTCGCCCGCGCACGAGGTGCTGGCCCGGTTCTCGCGGCCGGCCCCGCCCGGCGACCTGTCCGACCGGCGTGCGTGGATCGACGCCTGCTACGCGGCGGACACGGTGGAGGCCCTCGTCGACCGGCTCCTCGACTCCGGCGTGCCCGAGGCGAAGGAGGCCGCCACCACACTCCTCACCCGGTCGCCCACGGCCCTGAAGGTCACCCTGGCCGCGATCCGCCGCGCCCGGCGCCTCGACTCCCTGGAGGCCGTCCTGGACATGGAGTTCCGGCTCTCCTGCGCCGCACTCTCCTCCGCCGACCTCGTGGAGGGCATCCGCGCCCAGGTCGTCGACAAGGACCGCACCCCCCGCTGGTCCCCGCCCACGCTCCCCGAGGTCACGGACGACGCCGTCGCCCGCTACTTCGCACCCCCCGGCGCTCAGGAGCCCTTCGCCTCCTGACGCAGGGGGCGGTCCCCTGCCCCTCGCCCCCGTGGTTTCCCCCTGGTTCCCCTGCGGGCGGAGGCGTGCGGCCCAAGGCGTGCGGGCCGAGGCGTGCGGTAAATCGGTGTCGCGAGCGCGGACCGGCTCCCTACACTCGCCGCACGCGCCGTCGACGTTCCGGCGCGCCGTCCGACCGACGAGGGGACCCCGACCGTGCGTTGCCGCACCGCTGTCGTCGTTCCCCGGTCCCGGTACGACGTGATCCTGATGTCCCGCGCTGCCCGATGCCGGCTGCGCGGCCGCCATCGGATGCCCGTGACGCACTCCTGACATCCGCCTGCTCGATGTGGCGGCGGGGCGCCGCGTCCGGGAATCGCGCCGCCCTTTCCCGTACACGTCGAAAGGCCTCGGGCCGTGCGTACCACCCTTCCGCTTCCACCGACCACCCCGCTCGACCGCGTCCGCAATCTGGGCATCCTCGCCCACGTGGACGCGGGCAAGACCACCGTGACCGAGCGGATGCTGTACCTGACCGGCGCCACCCACAAGCGCGGCGAGGTCCACGACGGGACGACCGTCACGGACTTCGACCCGCAGGAACGCGACCGCGGGATCACCATCTTCGCGGCGGCCGTCAGCTGCGACTGGGACGGGCACCGGATCAACCTGATCGACACACCGGGCCACGTCGACTTCTCCGACGAGGTGGAACGCTCGCTGCGCGTCCTCGACGGCGCCATCGCGGTCTTCGACGCCGTCGCGGGGGTCGAGCCGCAGAGCGAGACGGTCTGGCGGCAGGCCGACCGGCACCGGGTGCCGCGGATCGCCTTCGTGAACAAGATGGACCGGGCCGGTGCCGACCTCGACACCACCGTGGCGTCGATCCGGGACCGGCTGCACACCGTTCCGCTCGTCGTCCACCTGCCGATCGGCCAGGAGGACGGGTTCACCGGAGTGGTGGATCTGGTACGCATGCGCGCCCTGCTCTGGGCCTCCGGTCCCGACACGTTCACCGACGTGCCGGTGCCCGAAGCCCTGCGCGAGGAGGCACAGCGGCGCCGCCGAGTCCTGGAGGAGACGGTCGCGGAACTCCATCCGGCCGCGCTGGAGGAGTTCTGCGCCCGGTCGGACCTCGACGAGACGCTTGCGCTCGACGAGACGCCGGACGTCGACGAGACGCTTGCGCTCGACGAGACTCCGGCGCTCAGCGAGCGCACGCTGACCACGGCGCTGCGCGACCTGACCCGGAGCGGTGACGGCGTCGTGGTGCTGTGCGGATCCGCCTACCGCAACCGGGGCATGGAACCGCTGCTCGACGCCGTCGTCGGCTATCTGCCCTCACCGCTCGACGCGCCCCCGGTGCGCGGCACCGTCGACGGCACGGAGCGGGAACGGGCCGCCGACCCCGAAGCGCCGTTCGCCGCGCTGGCGTTCAAGGTGAACTCCACCGCCACCGGACGGCTGACCTATCTGCGTGTGTACGCCGGAACGATCGAGAAGGGAGACGTCGTGCTCGACGTGGCCGCACGGCGCACCGAGCGGATCGGCCGCATCCTGCGGGTGCAGGCCGACCGGAACACCGAGGTGGACCGGGCACGGGCCGGGGACATCGTCGCGGTCGTCGGACTGAAGGCCGCACGCCCCGGGGCCACGCTCTGCGCGCCCTCGGCGCCCCTGCTGCTCGAACCGCCCACGCCGGCCGCCCCGGTGGTGTCCGTCGCGGTCGAGGCCCGCAGAAGCCTGGACACCGACCGGCTGGCGTCGGCGCTCGCACGGCTCGTGGAGGAGGACCCCTCGCTCGCGGTCCGTACCGACCCCGAAACCGGTCAGACGGTGCTGTCGGGGATGGGTGAACTGCACCTTGAGGTCGCCGTGGAGAAGATCCGCCGGGCCCAGGGCCTGGACGTGGGCGTGGGCAGACCGCAGGTGGCCTACCGCGAGACGGTCGTCCGCGGTGTGTCCGCACTGGTGTACCGGCACGTCAAACAGGACGGCGGCGCGGGCCAGTTCGCCCATGTCGTGCTCGACGTCGAGCCACTCGGCATCGGCGACACCGCCGGCGACGAGGAGGAGTTCGCCTTCTCCTCCACCGTCACCGGAGGCCGGGTGCCGCAGGAGTACGCCCGTGCGGTCGAGGCCGGCTGCCGGGACGCCCTGGCGGAGGGCCCGCTCGGCGGCCACCCGGTGACCGGTGTGCGGGTGACGCTCACCGACGGAGCCACCCACTCCAAGGACTCCTCGGAGATGGCGTTCCGTACGGCGGGCCGCTTCGCGCTGCGCGAGGCGCTGCGCGCCAGTGCGATGACGCTCCTGGAACCGGTGGTCGAGGTGACGGTCACGGTGCCCGACAGCGCCGTGGGCGGGGTGCTCGGTGACCTGGCGGCCCGTCGCGGCCGGGTCCACGGCTCGACCACCCGGGCAGGGACGGCGGTGATCACCGCGACCGTGCCGCTGGCCGAACTCTTCGGCTACGCCTCCCGGCTGCGCGGTCGCACCCAGGGCCGTGGCACCTTCACCACCCGGCCCACCGGCTACGCCCCCGCACCGGCCGAGGCGACCGCAGCGACGCGGTCCCCGTAACGACGACGACGGGCCCGCCCACCCCCTGGGCGGGCCCGTCCCGGGCCGATGATCACGTCCCCGTATCATCCGGCGGGAGGGAAGGGGAGCCGTGGAACCATCGGGATCGAGAAAGGCCGAGCGGCGGGCCCGCCGACGGCGGCGGCGCGACGAGGGCGAGGAAGGCTGCTGCCTCGGCGCCCTCGACACCTTTGTCTACTGCCGGCAGTGCAGCTGCCCCGACCTCTGGCTGACGCTGCTTCCGGCCCTCCTCCCGGCCCTGTTCCTCGGATCGCGCCGCGCCACGCCGCGTCGGGGCCAGGCGGACGACCGGCCCCCGGGCCGCGTGGCCGGCGCGATGTACGCGGCCGTCCAGCACTACCGGGCCGAGATCAGCCCGGCTCGGCCGCCGTGCTGCCCCTACACGCCGAGCTGTTCCACGTACGCCGTCAAGGCACTGCGACGCCACGGTGCGCTGCGCGGCGGGCGCCTGATCCTCGGCCGGCTGCTGCGGTGCACGCCGAGGGCGGCGCGCCGTCGTGGCTTCCAGGATCCGGTCCCCGGCTGACGGACGGCCGCCTCAGCGCGCCGTCTCGCGCAGGACGACGAAGGGACCGCGCCGCTCCCGGCCGTCCGGAGTGCGCCAGCCCGCGCTGACGCCTCCCACCGCCCCGGCGGTCGTCCCGTCGGATTCGGCCCCGTCCGCCCGAAGGACCCGCGCCACGGTCAGGGTGAGAGGGGACCGCGCCGACTCCGTGGCCCCCGTGGCAGGCGTGACCCCGAGGAGGAGGTCGGTCCCGTCCGGCCCCTCCGCGACCGCCGTCGGCACGCCCACGGCCGGAAGCCCGTCCCCGCCGGGCGATGGGCCGCCGCGCCCAGCGCCTCCCACGTCTCCCGGGTCGCCCGGCTCTCCAGGGCGTCCATGGCTTTCGAAGCCGCCGAAGTGACGGATGACGGAGGGGTCCGGGGTGTCGGACTCACTCTGCGCCTGCGGCTCGGCACGGCCCTCGACGAGCGCGATCAGCTGAGCCACGAGCACCGGGTCGTGCACCCCGTCGTACACCCACCGTCGTCCCAGCACACCGTGCTCGGAGGTGCCGACGAGAGCCTGCTCCGCACCGTCCAGCGGCGCGCCGCGATAGGTGAGCGGCAGGTGGTACGAGACGGCGTCCTCTCCAGACCCGTCCGTGACGACCATGAACTCGATGCCCACCTCCCCTTGCGGGTCGTCGAGCCGGAAGCCGCCCGCCTTGGACAGCTCCGGCCCCCGCTCCGTGCGGACGTACCAGGGTCGGGAAGGCAGCCAGGAGGCGATCAGCTCCAGCTTGCCGGGGTTCATGGTGGTGCGGTGGATGACAGCCATACCTCCTCAACTTCCCTCACCGGCATGCGGTTCCCTCCCGCGTCCACCGGACCCGGCCCCCCGGGCGGGAGACGCGCGGTGCCGGACGGCACAATGAGGATCATGCTGCTGTCGTTCCAGCCCGTCCTCGAGCGCATCGCCGAGGAGATGGGAGATCTCGCCGGCCGGGGCCGGCCCGCCGACTACATCCCGGCCCTCGCCGCCGGCGACCCGGACCGCTTCGGCATGGCCGTCGCCGAACTGGACGGCAGCGTCTACGGGGTGGGGGAGTGGCAGCAGCCGTTCTCCACCCAGTCCGTCACCAAGGTGTTCACCCTCGCCCTGGCCCTCGCCCACGAGGGCGACACGCTCTGGGAGCACGTCGGACGGGAGCCGTCGGGCAACCCCTTCAACTCACTGGTGCAACTGGAGTACGAGAACGGCATCCCCCGCAATCCGTTCATCAACGCCGGCGCCCTGGTCGTCACCGACCGGCTGCACGGCCTGACCGGGAACGCCTCGGGCAGTCTGCTCGACCTGCTGCGCGCCGAGAGCGGCAACGCGGACCTCGACTTCGACCGGGACGTGGCCGCGTCGGAGACCGCGCACGGAGACCGCAACGCCGCGCTGGCCCACTTCATGGCCTCGTACCGGAACATCTCCACCCCCGTGCCGACCCTTCTGCGCGAGTACTTCCGGCAGTGCTCGATCGAGGCGTCCTGCGCGGACCTCGCGCTCGCCACCGGCTTCCTCGCCCGCCACGGCATCCGCGCCGACGGCTCACGGCTCCTCACCCGGAGCCAGGCCAAGCAGGTCAACGCCGTCATGCTCACCTGCGGGACGTACGACGCGGCCGGCGACTTCGCCTACCGCGTGGGGTTGCCCGGCAAGAGCGGGGTGGGCGGCGGCATCATCGCCGTCGTCCCGGGCCGCTGCACCCTCTGCGTCTGGAGCCCGGGTCTGGACGCGCGCGGCAACTCGGTCGCGGGCGTCGCGGCCCTGGACCGCTTCACCACGATCACCGGTCTCTCCGTCTTCTGAACCGTCTTCTGAACCGTGCACAGCGGTCCGCTGTGCACGGGTGCCCCGCCCCCCCCCGCGCGGCCCTCGCGCCCGCGCTCAGCCGCCCGCCGCCGGGAGAAGCGGAACGAGCGCGTCCCAGCGCGAGATCTCGCATCCGTCGGTCCGCGTGAAGTCCGCGTTCACCGGCCGCCCGGCCCAGGTCCCCTCGACGTATGCGACGGCGGGGCCGCCGTACTGCAGGGTGCACAGGTCATCCGATGGCACGGGCGGGAAGGGGCCGGGGCTGCCCCAGACGGTCAGCGCGTCGAGCTTGTCGCAGGCCGCCGCCGCGTCGGGGTGGTCGCCACCGGCGGGGTGGCAGTACAGCTCGTACGTACCGTCGCGGCCGAAGGTCCCCGACCCCACGACCGTCACCCTCAGACGGTCGGCCCGGTCCGCCCCGTCGGACCGGTCGGACCGCTCGGCCCTGTCGGGGCGGTCGACGAGGTCGGCCGGCATCGGGCGGGCGGCCGTTGCCGTGCCGCAGAAGACGGCCGTGGTGAGCGCGGTGGCGCAAGCCGCGATCAGACCTGCCGCGCGGGCGGGACGAGACAGCATGGAGACATCCGTTCGAAGAGAGAGTGGGCGCGGCGGGGGAGCCGGCCGTCTGGTCAACGCGTCAGAGCCCACGCCGTCACCCTGTACGCGACGACACCTGACATCACTCTCCGAGGCGCGCCCCGGCCCGCGCGCGGATAATGGGGCTCATGTTCCGCCCGGGCCGCCCTGCCCGGCCCCACGGCTCGGGGCGGAGCGCCGGGGCCGTGACGCGCGGGAGGTGCCTCGTGACCAGCATGGCCGGTCCGGTCAGAGGCGCCGAGGAACTGGACGCCGCGCTCGCGGAGACCGTGCGCCGCACCGGTGCCTCCACCGGCGCCGTCTACCTTCTGGCGCCGGACGAGCCCGTGCTGCTCCTCGAGGCGCTGTACGGGGCGCCGGCGGAGTTCGCCACACCGTGGTCGAGGGTGCCTCTCGCCGCACCCGCCCCGGTGGCCGAAGCCACCCGCGACGAACGCCTGGTCTGGGTGGGCAGCCAGGAGGAGATGGCCCGCTCCTATCCCCGTACGGCGGTGGCGCTTCCGTACCCGCTCGCCCTGGCCGCCGCGCCCGTCATCGGCAACCGGTGCTGGGGCTCGCTGCTGCTGATGTGGCCGGCCACGCGGCCGTCCCGCATGACCCGGCGGGAGCACGGCCATGTCGCCGCCTGCTGTCGGCGCCTGGCCCGGGTCCTGGAGGAGGCCGCCGAATCGGGCCGGCCCCTGGTCACCGCGGACCGGCCCCGCGTCCTGCCTTCCGACACCGGCGACCGGCCGGTCGGCCCGGACCGGGCCGCCGCCGACTTCGCCGAACGTCTGCCCGGCGGCTGCTGCTCCCTGGACCTGGAAGGACGCATCACCTATCTGAGCTCCGGCGGCGCGGAGCTGCTGGGTCGCGACGCCGGACGTCTGCTGGGGACCCTGCCGTGGCAGTCCCTGCCCTGGCTCGACGACCCCACCTACGAGGACCGCTACCGCGCCGCCGTCCTCAGCCGTGAACCCGTCTCCTTCACGGCGTGCCGCCCGCCGGACCAGTGGCTGGAGTTCCATCTCTACCCGGACGCGAGCGGCATCAGCGTCCGGATCGTGCCTACCGGTGCCCTGCCACCGCCCGCCCCGGCGCCCCGGCGGCCCACCGGCACCACCACCCCGGCCCGCGCGGGGCAGCTCTACCAGCTCATGCACCTGGCCGCCGGTCTCACCGAGGTCGTCGGCGTCCAGGACGTCGTCGATCTGGTGGCCGACCAGATCATGCCGGCCTTCGGCGCCCAGGGCCTGGTCCTCTCCATGGCCGACTCCGGCCGGCTCCGCATTACCGGCCACCGCGGCTATGCCGCCGAGGTGATCGAGCGCCTCGACGGACTGCCCGTCGACACCGGCTTCACCCCCGCCGGCCAGGCGCTCACCAGCGGCATCCCCTCGTTCTTCGGGGATCCGGAGGAGATGCGGCGCATCTACCCCGAAGCCCCCTTCGTCAGCGGCAAGCAGGCGTGGGCGTTCCTGCCGCTGATCATCTCCGGCCGGCCCGTCGGCTGCTGCGTCCTGAGCTACGAACGTCCTCACGACTTCTCGGCCGAGGAGCGCGCGGTCATGACCTCGCTCGCCGGACTCATCGCGCAGGCCCTCGACCGCGCGCGTCTGTACGACACCAAGCACCTGCTCGCCCACGGTCTCCAGCAGGCCCTGCTCCCGCACACCCTCCCGGCCGTCGCCGGTCTCGACGTCGCCGCCCGCTACCTGCCCGCCACCCTCGGCATGGACATCGGCGGCGACTTCTACGACCTGATCCGGCTCGGCGACACCGGCGCCGCGGCCGTGATCGGCGACGTCCAGGGCCACAACGTGGCCGCCGCCGCCCTGATGGGCCAGGTTCGCACCGCCGTCCACGCCCACGCCACCCTCGGCACCTCCCCGGCCAAGGTGCTCGCCGCGGCCAACCGGCTCGTCTCGGATCTCGATCCCGGCCTGTTCACCAGTTGCCTCTACGTCCACATCGACATCGCCCACCGGCGGGTGAGCCTGGCCAGCGCGGGGCACCCGCCCCCTCTGAGGCGCCTCGCCGACGGCCGTACCGCGCCCCTCGATGTCACCCCGGGCCCCCTGCTCGGCATCGACCCCGACGCCGAGTACCCCGTCACCGAGACCGCGCTCACCCCCGGACTGATGCTCCTGCTCTACACCGACGGACTCGTCGAGACACCGGGCACGGACATCGACGACTCGGTGGCCCGCCTCGCGGACCATCTCGCCGAGGCCGACGACCGGGACCTGAACCGCCTCCTCGACTCCCTCCTGGGCGAGGCCCGCCCGGCCCGGCTGCGTACGGACGACATCGCCGCGCTCGTACTGAAAGCCACCACGTGAAAGCCACCACCCGCCCGGACCGAGCCGCCGCGGCCGGGTTGGCCGCGGCGGCCGTGGCGCCGGCGGATGTGCCCCGACGCCCTGTCACACGGCGACGGCGTCGGGGGACTCGTCGAGGGTGAACAGCGCACCGTCCGGGTCCCGCAGGGTGACCTGGCGGTGGCGGCCGCGGGCCCACTCGGCGTCCGCCACGGTGTGCCCTCCGTTCTCGAGGGCCAGCGCCGTCGCCGCCTCCAGATCGCGGACCTTGAAGTGGACCAGCCAGCGCGGTCGCAGCTGCGGCTTCCACGCGGCCTCCTCCACCGGCCCGCTGTTCAGCCGCGCCACCGGCTCGCCCGCGCGCCGCAGAACGACCTGATCCTCCTCGTAGGAGACCTCGCAGCAGCTGTCGCCGTCGGTGTCCCACTCCAGGATCTCGCCGTAGAAGACGGCCGCGTCGAACGCGTCGCGGGTGTGCAGCTCCAGCCAGGCCGGCGCCTTCCCCTCGCCGACGCTCCACTCGGAGAGCACTCCGCCCTCCCAGAGGCCGAACGTGGCCCCTTCCCGGTCCGCGACGAGGGCCGCTCGGCCGCGGGGAGGATAGGAGACCGGGCCCACCCCGACGGTTCCGCCGCGCTCACGCACCCTCGCCACCGCCCGGTCGGCGTCGTCGACGGCGAAGTACGCCGTCCAGGCCACCGGCACGGCCAGCTCCCCGGCGACCGCCCCTATGCCCGCGACGGGCACACCGTCGCGCTCGGCGACGGAGAACGCCCGCCCGAAGCCGCCCGGCCGGAACGTCCACCCCAGCACCGAACCGTAGAAACGCTGCGCCGCGTCGAGGTCACGCGCCACCAGGCTCAGCCAGCACGGCGCTCCCAGCACATCCGCTGCCACCAGCACCACGTACTGCCTCCTCGCCACCGTCCGCCCCTCATCGATTTCCGGCCCGTGGACCGTGCTGTGCCTGTTCCCAGCGTTGGGGCACCCATGCGCGAGGTCGCGCGTTCGGGGGCGTCACGAACGGGTGAAACGACGTCGAAGGGCCAAGGGAGCGCGGGCCGGCCGCCCAGCACGGCCCCCGGGGCACGCCGTACCGCCGGAAGCCCGGAAAGCTAGCCCCGGAGGTCCGGACGTCCGAAAGCCCGGGAGTTCTCGGACCTCCCGGGCGGCGAACGGAGCGCGGCGGCGTCAGGATGGACGAAATGGAACGGTCGCCCTGATGGAGGAGCCGCCATGCTCGATCGCGCCGCGCCCCAGCGGCCCGGCGGCGACCCCGTGTTCCAGGGGCACGATCGGCTCCCCTCCCTTCGCCCCGTGACCGAGGTACCGCACCATGGCCATCACCCGTGAGCTGTTGATCGGCGGCCGTGACGTACCCGCGGCCTCCGGGCGCACCGCCGAGGACATCGACCCCTTCACCGGCGACGTGTACGCGCGGGTCGCCGCCGCCGGTCCCGAGGACGTCGCCCGGGCCGTCGAGGCCGCAGACGCGGCCTTCCCCGCGTGGGCGGCGCTCGCCCCCTTCGCCCGTCGGGGGATCTTCCTCCGGGCCGCCGACCTGCTCGACTCCCGCGCCGAGCAGGCCGTGGCGCTCATGGGCCGCGAGACCGGCGCCACCCGGGGCTGGTCCCTGTTCAACGTGGCGCTCGCCGCGAACATCCTGCGGGAGGCCGCCGCGGCGGTCACCGCGCCGCGCGGCGCCGTGCTCAGCGCCCAGGAGGAAGGCGCGCTGGGTCTCGCCGTGCGCGAACCCCTGGGTGTCGTCGCCGCGTTCGCCCCCTGGAACGCGCCGCTCATTCTCGGCGTAAGGGCCGTGGCCGCGCCCCTCGCCGCGGGCAACACGGTCGTGGCCAAGCCGAGCGAGAACGCGCCGATCGCCGCCGGGCTCTTCGTCGCCGACGTGCTGCGTGAGGCCGGACTGCCCGACGGGGTCCTCAACGTGGTGACCAACGCGGCGCAGGACGCGGCCCAGATCGCCGAGGCACTCATCGCCCACCCACGGGTCGGCGCCGTCAACTTCACCGGCTCCACCGGTGTCGGCCGCCTCGTCGGAGCGCACGCGGCGCAGCACCTCAAGCCCGCCGTGCTGGAACTGGGCGGCAAGAACGCCGTGATGGTCCTCGACGACGCCGACGTGGACTACGCCGTCGACGCGGCCACGTTCGGGGTCTTCATGAACTCGGGCCAGATCTGTATGTCGGGCGACCGGGTCCTCGTGCACGAGTCCGTCGCCGACGCGTTCACCCGGAGGTTCACGGCCAAGGTCGCCTCGCTCCCGGCCGGCGACCCGGGTCTGCCGCACACCGTCATCGGACCGCTGGTCAGCGCCGCGGCCGCCCGGCGGGTCGCCGCGCTCGTGCGCGACGCGGTCGCCGCGGGCGCCACCGTGCTGACGGGTGGCGGAGAACCGGAGGGCGCGGTGCACCCGGCCACCGTCCTCAGCGGGGTCACCGCGGACATGGAGCTCCACTACGCCGAGGCGTTCGGACCGGTCTGCGTGATCGACACCTTCGGCGACGACGACACCGCCGTCGCCCTGGCCAACGACACCGAGAACGGGCTGACCTGCGGCATCATCACGGAGAACGCCACCCACGGCCTCGCGGTCGCACGCCGGGTCCACTCCGGCATCGTCCACATCAACGACCAGTCCGTCGCCGACGAGCCCCATGCCCCCTTCGGCGGCGTGAAGGCCTCCGGGTACGGCCGTTTCGGCGGGCGCTGGGGGATCGAGGCCTTCTCCCACACCCGCTGGGTCACGATCGCCACGCAGCAGGCCCGCTACCCGTTCTGACTCCCGGTTCCGACTCCGGAGCGTCTCCCCCCGGGGTCGCTCGCCTACCGGGGCGGGGCGGCGAGGGTGGGGGACTGGTGTGCACGCCGCAGCGCCTCGGCGACGAATCCGCCTGCCTTCAGTTCCTCGACGGTGTCACGGAGGAACGCGACGGTCTCGGGCCGTCGCGCCAGGGTCGTCCCGACCGCCTGCCGGATCCGCATGAAACGCTCCTCGATCAGCCGGAGTTCGGGATGCGCCGCGACGAACTCGGTCATCGGCTGCCTGATGCCGGCCGCGACCTCCAGCTCCTGGGCGAGGAACGTGTCCACTCCTTCCTCCCCGCGCACGACGGTCGCGTGCCGAAGCGTGCGGGAGAGGAAGAGATCGTAGGCGGAACCACGCTTCACGCCGATGCGCACGCCCGCGTGGTCGACGTCGGCGACCACGGTGAGGGGCGAGTCCCGGGGCACGGCGAACACACCCTCGATCTCGACATACGGCGCGGTGAAGGCGACCTCGGCTTCGCGGGCCGGCTCGACGGCGAGGAAGCAGATGTCGGCCCGGCCCGTCGTCATCGCCTCGTAGGACTTGCGCGCGGCGTCGAAGCAGATGAGTTCGACCGGCACACCGAGCCGCGCGCCGATCTCGCGCGCGATGTCGACCGTGACACCGGTCGGCGCGGTCGGCGTGCCGTGGGCCAGTACCGGGTTGCCCAGGTTGATCGAGGCCCGCAGCACGCCTTCCGGCGCCACATCCTTGGTGACGACATCGGGCACGGTGGTCATGGAGCGGAGTCTAGGACACGCTCCACCACCGCCCTTGTGGGGCTACGGCAGCCTCGGCTCCGGTACGACCGTACGGAACCGGGCGGTCGTCGCGTCGCCGCTCCAGCGCCGTAGACCGGCCTTCTCCAGTACGCGGACGGAGGCCGGGTTGGAGAGCTCCACGTCCGCGTACACGGTGTGCACGTCGGGGGACGTCAGCGCGTACGCCACCAGGGCGCGGGTCGCTTCGGGGGCGTAGCCGAGGCCGCGTCGCGAGGGCACGACGCCGTACCCGATCTCCACGGCGCCCTCGTGGGGAGGCCAGAGCGCACTGATGCTGCCGACGACGAGGCCACTGGCCCGTTCGACGATCTGACGGTGCCCGTACGCGGTGCTGAGCGCGTCCGGCAGGTCGGCGATGACACCCGCGATGACGCGGTCGCCCTCGGCGGGGAAGTCCTCCGCCCAGTGCGCCGACCGCTGGTCGCCGACGACGGCGGCGATCTCGTCGGTGGACCACACGCGCAGCACAAGCCGGTCGGTGGTCAGATCGGTACCGATGGGGAAGAGAGAGGATGACACGGGAGACTCCTGGTCGTTCGGGACGACCGGGTCGCTCACCTGTCGTGCGCGACCCGGAGAAGGGCATGCTGACGAAGCGTGGCGCGGGCCATATTCATCAACCTCCCTTGTCGCAGCGGTCGTCGCGCGAACGCGCGTGCGGAGAACCTATCAGGTGGGCGTGATCACGCGCCCGGCACCCAGTGGTGGTGCACCTGGGTGATCTTCGGCTCCGACCCCATCGGCATACCGAGCTCCGTGGCGATCGGCATCAGGGTGTCGGAGAAGCGCCGCATGTGTTCCTCGGACTCCCACAGATCGAAGATCTGCAGGCCCGAGCCGGTGGAGACGGCGGCATGGGACAGGCAACCCTCGAACGGGTTGCCGGGCAGTTCCAGAAGCCGCGCGTTGAGGGCGTCGTACTGCGCGGTCGTCACGCCCGCGAGCTCGGCCTGGACGAAAATGGCCACGGGGTCTCCCTGTTGTACGTCCGGCCCCCTCCACCGCCACGGTGGCGGCCCGTCGATCCAGGCCAGCAGACCACGCACACGACCCGGCGGCACCCCGCCAGGGCCGTACGGGGCAGCTGCCGCCCCCTCGGAGGCGTCGCGCTCTCACCGCCGGACCGCGGCGCCGCCTCACCTCTCGGTGTTCTCGTGTGCGGGACCCGTGTTCTTGTGCGCGGGACCGGTGTTCTCGTGCGCGCCGGGGCGGGGCCAGGGGCGTCCTTCGAGGCGCTCGATGTCGCTGTTGAACCGCCTCAGGTAGGCCGCGAAGGCGGCGACCTCGTCGGGGGTCCAGTCGCTCAGGACCCGCTCCAGGCCGTGGACGTGCGCGGCCCGGTCGGCTTCCAGACGGCGCCGTCCTTCCTCGGTGATGCTGAACTTACGGGCGATGCCGCCCTCGGGGTCGGGGATGCGCTCGACGACACCCGCCTTCAGCATCGCGGCGGTCTGCCGGTTGAGCGTGGAGGTGTCCAGGCCGAAGGCTTCGCTGAGCTGGCCGATGGACAGGGGCCCTTCCATCTCGATGCGGCACAGCAGCACGTAGGCGCTGCGGTCGAGCCGCCCGCCCGCGCTCCGGGTCCGGGGGTTGGACAGATGCGAGTGCCGCCCGATCAGCATCGTCTCGAACTCGACCAGGCGCGTGGGCTTCTCCATGGCCGCCATCCTCCCAAGCCCCTCGTGCGTCGGTACGACCGCCACGGCCGCTCGCACCTCCCTGCACTATGCAGCATACATGCGATGTGTATGCTGCACTCGATATGCATCATGCATATCGAATGTCCGTGGAGTCCGTCAGAGCGGAGAAGCCCGTGAACAGCCCAAGAACCGACGCCCGCCCCGGCGGTGTCGTCGGCGTACTCGCCTTCGCGGGCATCGTGGCGGCTCTCATGCAGACCCTGGTGGTGCCGCTCCTCGGCGACCTCCCGAGGCTCTTCGACACCACGGCGTCGAACGCGTCCTGGGTGGTCACGGCCACCCTGCTCTCCGCGGCGGTGGTCACGCCGGTCGCCGGACGGCTCGGCGACATGTACGGCAAGCGGCGCATGCTGCTGATCTCCGTCGCGCCGCTCGTGGCGGGCTCGGTCGTCTGCGCCCTCTCCTCCTCCGTCGTCCCGATGATCGCCGGCCGCGGACTGCAGGGCATGGGCATGGGTGTCGTGCCCTTGGGCATCAGCCTGCTCCGTGACGTACTGCCCGCAGAGCGGCTGGGCGCGTCCATCGCACTCATCAGCGCCTCCATGGGCGTGGGCGGCGCGCTCGGTCTGCCGTTCTCCGCGGCCGTCGCCGAGAACGCCAGCTGGCGCGTGCTGTTCTGGGTCGCCGCCGGCCTCAGCCTCATGGTCGGCGTCCTGGTCCGCCTTCTCGTTCCCGCGGGCCGTACCGCCTCCCGCCCGGGCCGCTTCGACGTGCCGGGCGCGCTGGGCCTGGGCAGCGCCCTTGTCTGCCTGCTGCTCGCCGTCTCCAAGGGGTCCGACTGGGGCTGGGGGAGCGGCACCACGCTCGGACTGTTCGCCGCCGCCGTCGTCGTCCTGCTGGCTTGGAGCCGGTGGGAGCTGCGTACCGCCGAGCCGCTGGTCGACCTCCGCGTCACCGCCCGCCCCCAGGTGCTGATGACCAACGCCGCCTCGATCCTGGTCGGTTTCGCGATGTACGCGCAGTCGCTGGTCGTGCCCCAGCTGCTCCAGCTGCCCGAGGCCACCGGCTACGGACTGGGCCAGTCCATGCTGGCCATGGGTCTCTGGATGGCCCCGGCGGGCCTGATGATGATGGCGCTCGCCCCGCTCGGCGCCAAGCTCACCGCCGCCCGCGGCCCCAAGATCACCCTCGGCGTCGGAAGCCTCGTCATCGCTCTCGGCTACGCCTCCTCCCTGCTGTTGATGGGGTCGACCGGCGGCCTGCTCGTCGTCACCCTCATCTGCAACACGGGTGTGGGCCTCGCGTACGGGGCCATGCCCGCCCTCATCATGGGCGCCGTTCCCCGGTCGGAGACGGCGTCGGCCAACAGCTTCAACACGCTGATGCGCTCGATCGGCAGCTCCGTCTCGGCCGCGGTCATGGGAGTGGTCCTCGCCCAGCTGACGACGGACTTCGGTGGTCATCCGCTGCCGTCCGAGGACGCGTTCCGCATCGCCCTGCTGATCGGCTGCGGGGTCGGCCTCGCGGCCGCGGCCGTCGCCTTCCTCATCCCGGTGCGCCCCGCGGCCGACTCCGCCGGGACGACCGCCGCACCGCGCTCGGCGACCGAGGTGGAAGCCGAGGTCGAAGCGGAGGTCTGATGCGCACCGCCGCCCCACGACCCGACCGGCCCTCGGCCGCCGGGTCGTGCCGGGCGGCGGTCGGCTTCGAGATGCGCAGTTCGAGGCTCCTGGTCCGAGGTCCCTGGTTCGAGGTTCCTGGTTCGAGGTTCGATGGATCTGATCTGGGCATGTCAATGCCATCCATCGCCATCGCGCTCCCGCCCTCGCACGCGCGGTCACCCAGGAGGACGCAGTTGAAGACGAGTTCGCGGATCCGCCGGGCCTCGCTCATCCTCGGCACCAGCATCGCCCTGGTCGTCGCCCTTCCCGGCAGCGCCCTCGCCGCCCCGCCGACGGCACTGCCCGCCCTCGCAGACGGGCTGGAGCAGACGTTCCAGCCGGCCTACGACTACGACACGGACGGCTGCTACCCCACGCCCGCGATCGGCCCCGACGGCACCGTCAACAGCGGACTCAACCCGTCGGGGGCGCTCAACGGGCAGTGCCGCGACTCATGGGACCTCGACAACACCAATGGGTACGCGCGGTCCAAGTGCAACAACGGCTGGTGCGCGATCATGTACGGCCTCTACTTCGAGAAGGACCAGGCCGTGGCCGGCAGCGGGCTCGGCGGACATCGCCACGACTGGGAACACGTGGTGGTCTGGGTCCAGAACAACGAGGCCCGGTACGTCTCCACGTCCGCCCACGGGAACTTCGCCGTCTACGGCCGCGACGCGATCCGTTGGGACGGGACGCATCCCAAGGTCGTCTACCACAAGGACGGATGGAGCACGCACTGCTTCCGTCCCGCCAACTCCAACGACGAGCCGCCGGAGAACCACGACCACCAGTGGCAGTTCCCCGCGCTCGTCGGCTGGAACGGATACCCCGCAGGTCTCCGCGACAAGTTGAGCCAGGCCGACTTCGGCAGTGCCGTCTTCGGCCTGAAGGACGGCAACTTCGCCTCCCACCTGGAGAAGGCCAGGCCGGCCGGCATCCCCTTCGACCCCCACGCCTGACCGGAGAGGAGCGAGCCGGAGGGGAAAGGGCCGGAGGCAACGAAATCCGTAGCAGTGTGGCGCTCCGGGCGAGCGTCCAGACGTTGTGAGGTTGCCTGTTCAAAAGAAATCGCAGATCGCCTCTTGTGCTTCCGAGCCCGGCCGGGCAGGATCCTGCCTCTGTACGTCATCGGAGAGGCACAGCACGTGAGCAAGAGGACCGGTAGCGAGGGAGGCGGCCTGCGGGCCGGCGCCCTGGGGACGTTCGACTCGATCGTCATGGCGATCGCGGGCTGCGGGCCCGCGTACACCGTGGCGGCGACGATCCCCGCGCTCGTCCTCGCCGTCGGTGTGGCCGGTCCGGCGGTGCTCCTGTACTGCGCGATCCCGATGATCGGCATCGCCCTGGCCTTCCGTCACCTGGGCCGACTCGACGTCAACGCCGGCGCCACCTACACCTGGGCGGCCCGCGCCCTCCACCCCTTCCTCGGCTACCTCGCCGGATGGGCGCTGGTCGTCGCCACCACGGTCTTCCTCGTCTCCGCCACCGTGCCCGCCGGGGCCGCCACCCTCGCGCTCATCGACCCGGCGCTGGCTGGGAACACCGCGACCGCCACAGTCGTCGGAGCCGGCTGGTTCCTGCTCATGGCGGTCGTCGTGGCACTGGGCGCGCGCATCAGCCCGTACGCCCGGCGGCTCCTCACCGGCACGCAACTCCTGCTGCTGCTCGCCTTCGCCGTGGCCGCCCTGGCCAAGGACCGTACCGTGACGGACTTCTCCCTCTCCTGGTTCGGCTTCGGCCACTTCGACGGCTCCCACTCCTTCGTCGCCGGGGCGCTGATCGCCGGCGTCAGCTACTGGGGCTGGGACGTGACGAGCAACCTCAGCGAGGAGACCCGGAACAGCCGCCGCGCCTTCGGTATCGGCGGCCTTGTCGGCGTCGTGGTATCGCTCGCCGTCTTCGTCGTCTTCACCGTCGCCGCCAACGTCGTCATCGGCGTCGACGCGGTGCGGGAGAACCCGGAGAGCTTCCTCTCCCTGATCGGCGAGGCCGTCTGGCCCGGCTGGGGCGGCCGACTGCTCGTACTGGCGGTGATGCTGTCCATGATCGCCACGCTGGAGACCGCACTGCTGCAGGCCACCAGGACCCTGTTCGCCATGGGTCGCGATCGTACCGTGCCGGCAGTGTTCGCCCGCGTGCACCGGGAGTGGCAGACACCCTGGGTGGCGACGGCCGGCGTGGCCGCGCTCGCCCTGCTGCTCGTCGTCGTCTCCGCAGCGGTGGGTTCCGGCACCCAGTTCGTCCGGGACGCCGTCAGCGGAATCGGCCTTCCCATCGCGTTCTACTACGCACTCGCGGGCCTTTCGGTCGTCGTCGCCTACCGAAAGACGCTGTTCACGTCCGTCGGCAGCCTCGTCCTCATCGGCCTGTGGCCGCTCGGTGGAGCGCTCTTCATGATGTGGATCTTCGTCAGGTCCCTGCCGGAACTGACGGGCGCCGCCCTCGCCATCGGTCTCGGCGCTCTCGCGCTCGGCGTGGTGCCGATGCTCCTGTCCTGGTCGCGCGGCAGCTCGTACTTCCGTCCCCGGCCGCTCGATTCCGAACAGGCCGAGGCGATGGACGCGTACGACGGGGGAGCGGGACCCGAACCGGCGCTCACCGGAGCGGAACGCCGCGACGACGTCCTCACCGACTTCTGACGTTCCGCCCGGTCCGACCCGAGGAGTGTTCTGCCATGGCAGCCTGGCTGCGCCGCCGTCCCGGTGGACCGCTCTACGACCGGACGTTCGGCGACCGTGCCCTCGCCGAGGGCTGTCAGGACATGGTGATGGGCCGCTGGGAAGGCGCCCGCGAGCTGCTGTCCAAGCGGCCCCGCGACGACTGGGACCGACGGGCGCACCGCATCCGGCTGTTGGCCGACGCGGCGGCGAACCGGCGCACCGTGGACGTCTGGCAGGCGTCGGAGCCGGGGAACCCCGACGCGGCGGTGCTGCGCGCGGAGACCGAGGTGATGCGCATGTTCGCCCACGCCCGCAACGGGACGCTCCCGGCCCGGGACAGCCTCGACCGGGTGGCCCGGCTCTGTCTCCAGGCGTCCGACCTCGCGCCCGACGACCCGTATCCCTTCGTCTCCCTGGTGACACTCGGCAGGCTGTACGAGGACGGGGATCCGAACATGGCCCACTGGTGGAAGGAACTCCAGGCCAGGGACCCCTACCACCGGGAGGGCCACCACCAGGCGCTCCGGTACCTGGCGGCCCGATGGCACGGCTCGAACGCCGCAGCGTACAACTTCGCCTGGGACGCGGCCGCTTACGCCCCGACCGGCTCCCCCCTCGTGGCGCTGCCGCAGGTGGCACGGGCCGAGGAGTACCGGCACAGCACGGAGTCGGACGGCAGGACGGCGATCGGCCTGACGTACCACTGGACGGGCGAGCGTGCCCGCTGGGACCTGCGCACCTCCCTGGAGAAGTGGATCGCGCTCCGCACCACCGCATACGCCCAGGACGTCGCCGATCTGAACCACCTGGCCCACGGCCTGGTCCACGCGGGCATGCACGAGCAGGCCGGTGCCGTCTTCACCCTCCTGGACAACCGGGCCACGAAGGTCCCCTGGTCGTACAGCGGCGACGCGGAGAGCCTCTTCACCCACTGGCGCGACAAGACGCGAACCTGACCACGCGCCGAACCGGGTGCCACCTCCTCGCGGGTGCGGCGGGTCCGGCGGTTGCGGCGGTTGCGGCCGGCCCGGTCGGTCAGCGGGGTGCGCCCGCGAGGGCCGCGGTCAGCGCGGCGAGGACCGTGACGGCCGCGAGTCCGGCCATGACGAAGCGCACCACGGCGAGTTTGCGCCCGGATCCAGCACGCTCCGGTCCGGGACACCGTGGGCATCCGTCGTGGTCGTCTCCGGCCGGTTCCAGCCAATAGGCCCCGAGGAGGGCCGCGGAGTGGGTGTGACCTTCGGTTCCGTCGAGGCAGCTCACGCCGGGATCAACGCCGCCCGCGGCGGTGCGGCACGTGCCCGTCCCCGAGCGTGACCGGATCGACACCTTCTGGCCCTCGCCGTGGGAACGCGCGGGCGAAACAGGTCTGTCACAAGCAGGAAGATCACTTGACCGGACCCCGGTGCGGTGACGGACAGTGCGGCCACGGATCAAGTGGCAGGGGAAAATCCTGTGGCTCTGCCCTGCGTCATTCTCGACATCGGTGGCGTGCTGGAGATCACGCCGGAGAAGGGATGGGTGCAACGCTGGGAACAGCGTCTCTCGCTCCCGCCGGGAACCGTCCACGCCCGGCTGGGAGACGTGTGGCAGGCCGGGAGTCTCGGCAGCGTCAGCGAGCACGAGGTGCACGCCCGCGTCGCGGCGGACCTCGGCCTCGACGCGTCGCAGGTCGACGCCTTCATGGCCGACCTCTGGCACGACTACCTGGGCACGCCCAATGACGAGCTCATCGCCCATGTCCGGGGGCTGCGCCGCCGGTGCAGGCTCGGCATCCTGAGCAATAGTTTCGTCGGTGCCCGTGAGCGGGAGACGGCGTCGTACCACTTCGACGAACTCGTGGAAGAGATCGTCTACTCCCACGAGATCGGAATCGGCAAGCCCGACCCACGAGCGTTCGACGTCATGTGCGACCGCCTCGGCGTGCGCCCGGAGGACTGCCTCTTCATCGACGACGTCATGGTCAACGTCGAGGCGGCACAAGGGGCGGGCATGCAGGCCCATTTGTTCGAAGGCAACACCGAGACCATCGCTCGCATCGCCCACCACCTGAAGGCCGCACCCGCTGTCGGCCGCCGGGGGTTCTGGGAGCAGCGCCTGGACGCGCTGGGGGCAGATGCCCCTGGGTTCTCCACGGGAATGCACTCGTAGGCCGCGTCGCTCGTCGAGGTCATCAATCGAGGCGGACGCGAGGCGTCCCGTCCGGGGCCGAACCGAGCACGGTCGTCCCCGCCGTCGAGCGCGCGCGGTACCGGCCCGGCGTGGTTCCGAACTCCCGGTTGAAGGCGTGGGACAGGGCGTACGGGCTGGCGTAGCCCACTCGCTGGGCGATGGTGGCGAGGGTGTCGTCGGTCGTGCGCAGAAGGGTCGCGGCGAGGGTCAGGCGCCACCAGGTGAGGTAGGCCATGGGAGGGCGGCCGGTCATGGCGGTGAAGCGGCGGGCGAGCGTGGGGCGGGAGACGCCCGCTTCGACGGCGAGTCGGTCGTTGGTCCAGGGCGCGGCCGGGTCGGCGTGCACGGCACGCAGGGCCGCGGCCGTCACGGGGTCGCCGAGGGCAGCCGGCCACATACCGGTGCTTCCGGAGGCCCCGGAGCCCTCCCCGGTCCCGGTCCCCCCGGTCCCGGAGTGGCCCGCGGCCCCAGGAGTGCTCTGGGCGATCCAGGACCGGATCATGTAGATGAGGAGAAGGTCCAGGAGATGGGGGAGCGCGATGCCCGTCCCGGGCCGACGCGCGTCGAGTTCGCTCCCGAGCAGTTCGATGGCGGCGCTCAGCTCTCCGCCGCCGCCGACTCGCCGCGGCAGGTGGACGACCTTCGGGAGTTCCGCCAGGAGTGGGTGCGCGCGATGACGATCGAGCCTGTACTTCCCGCACAAGACTTCCACCTCGTCGTACGCCGCTGGGGGCGGCCCCGGCCGGCGATGCTCCGTCCACCGGTCGAACGGCACCGCGCGCGCGACGCCCGCGGCATCGAGGGGAGCGTCGGCGATCACATGTCCGGTGCCGTGGGGCAGGAGCACCGCGTCGCCCGGACCGAGCGAGACCGGCGAGCCGTCGTCCGGCAGCAGCCAGCAACTGCCCTTCAGGACCACATGGAAGCCCGCCCCGTCGTACGCGGCCAGCCGGGTGCACCAACTCCCGCTGATCCTGACCTTGTCGGAGGAGGGCCGCCCGATGCGTACGGTCGAGATCGCGTCGCTCACGACATCCATCGGCTCAGAGTACCGACCCGCCCGGGTACCCGTCCCTGTCCCCACCCGTCGGGTGTGAGACGTACACGTATCCGAAAGAGTCGGACGAGTATCGAGAGTCTCACCTGCCGGTTCCTAGGGTCGACCTCATGGAGAACCAGAGCACTCAGCGCACGATGCTGGGAGATGTCGAGATCGTCCGAGTCGTCGAGTGGCAGGGAGGGTTCGCGCCCGCCCGGCACCTCGTCCCCGATTCCGGTGCCGAGGTGTGGAAGGACAACGAGGACTGGCTGGCCCCCGACCACTGGCAGCCGGACAGCGACACGGCGGTCATGGCCCTGCAGACGTGGGTGCTGCGCAGCGGTGGACGCACCGTCCTGATCGACACGGGGGTCGGCAACGGGCGCGAGCGGCCCGGGATGCCGCAGTTCCACCACTGGCAGGGCGACTTCCTCGGCCCCCTGGCTCGGGCCGGAGTCCGCCCGGAGGACGTCGACATCGTCGTCAACACCCACATCCACGCCGACCACGTCGGCTGGAACACCAGGGACGTCGGCGGGCAGTGGGTCCCGACCTTCCCGAACGCTCAGTACCTCATCCCGGCCGCAGACGACGCCCACTTCGGATCCGCCCCCGGCGGCGCAGGCGGCGACGGCCGCCCGTCGGACGACGACCTCGTCTACGCCGACAGCATCGCGCCCGTCCGCCGGGCCGGGCAGGCCGTCCTGTGGGACGGCGACCATCGCATCGACGACCATCTCACCCTGGAGTCCGCACCCGGCCACACGCCCGGCTCCTCCGTCATGCGGCTCGCCTCCCGAGGCGAACGGGCGGTCTTCGTCGGTGACGTGCTGCACAGCCCGGTGCAGATTCTCCGCCCCGCCTGCAACAGTTGTTTCTGCCTGGATCCGGAACAGGCGGCGGCCAGCCGCCGCCGCATCCTCCGACGCGCCGCCTCGGAAGGCGAACTGGTCGTCCCCGCCCACTTCGCCGGAACCGGAGCCGTGGAAGTCCACCGGGACGGCGAGCGGCTCACCCCGGGCCGATGGCTGCCGGTCGGCGGCCCGCGCTAGACCCTGGCCGGCCACAAGCACAGGTCACCATGGCCCGTACGGACACGGCAGTGGGACGGAGTCAGCTCGAAGAGTCCGGGCGGTGGGCCTGGTGGGCGTGGGCGAAGTCGAAACGAATGCCGGTGAGTTGCTCCGAGACGTCCCACAGCCGGTGTCCGGTCTCGGTGTCGGCCGCCGCCGGGGACGGCTTCACCCGCGTGGGGTGCCCGCGAAGTTCGGCCACGCCGTCGGGCCCGATGAACTGGCCGCCCTCCACGCCCCGTTCGGTGGCCGCGTACAGCTGGGGGAGTGCGCCCTGCTCCGGTGCCTGGGCGAGCGGGGCGAGGACGCGGCCGAACAGCAGCTTCACCATCCCGATCGGCGCGCTCGTCTGCAGGTTGGTCGCGGTGTAGCCGGGGTGGGCGAGCAGGCTGCGCACCGGGCTGCCGGCCGCGGTCAGCCGCCGATGGAGTTCAAGGCCGAAGACGGCGTTGGCGAACTTCGACTGGTTGTAGAACTTCATGGGGGCGTACGAGCGCTCACCGGCGAGGTCGTCGAGGAAGAGGCGCCCCTGGCGGTGATTGGTCGAACTGACCGTGACCACACGGGGATCCCGGCCGAGCGCGAGTCGATCGAGCAGCAGTCCGGTGAGCGCGAGGTGGCCCAGATGGTTGCAGGCGAACTGCAGCTCGTGGCCCTGTGAGCTCAACGAGCGGGGCGGCGCCATCACGCCGGCGTTGTTGACCAGCACGTCCAGCCGCGAATGGTCGGCGCGGACGCCGTGGGCGAAGGCGCGCACGGAGTCGAGGTCCGCCAGGTCGAGGTGACGTACCTCAAGGCTCGCGCCCGGCCGCTCGGCGGTGATCCGCGCCACCGCCCGGCGCCCCTTCTCCTCGTCGCGCACCGCGAGAATCACGTGCCCGCCGGCGCGGGCGAGCGCCCGGGTGGTCGCCAGCCCGAGGCCGCTGTTGGCCCCCGTGACGACGAAGACCCGCTCGGTCTGGTCCTGGATCTGCTCGGCAGTCCACCGCTGCTGTGTCATGCGGCACACGTTGCCGGTGATGGCACTTGGTGTCAAGACGCGCCTTGGTGTCATCCGAGGCATGGCGTGTACGATGGCGCGGTGAGCACACCCCGACCCGGCATCACGATGGCCCAGCGCAAGCGTCAGCTGGTCTCGGACGAACTGACGCAAGCCGCCCTGCAGTTGCTGGCCCTGAAGGGCTTCGACGTGGTCACCGTCGACGAGATCGTGGCCGCCGCGGGCGTCTCCAAGCGAACTTTCTTCCGGTACTTCGCGTCGAAGGAGGACGTGGTCGTCCAGTTCCTGGCCGACATGGGCACCGGCATCCACGCCGAGCTGGCCGCCCGCCCCGCCGGGGAACGCCCCTCCGTCGCACTGCTGCACGCCGTCTCGGTCCCCCTCGCCGAGTGCGGCGACCACCCCGAGAGAGCACTGCCCGTCGTCCAGCTGATCCTGCGCACGCCCGCTCTGCTGGCACGCTTCCTGGAACGCCAGGCACAGTGGCGGGACGACCTGGCGGCGGAACTGGGGCGCCGCCGCGGCCTCGACCCCGCCACCGACCTGTACCCGCAGCTGGCCGCCGGTACGGCGCTGACCGCCTTCAATGCCGTCCTGCAACGGTGGAGCGACAGCGACGGCGCACAGAGCCCGGCGGAACTCACGGTCCAGGCCTTCGCCGTCGTCGCTCCGGCGCTGGACGCGGAGTGACGATCACGTCGAAACCGTGCGCATCCCACGGACGCCGCAAGAGATCGAAAGATCGAGTGTAGATCCGGGGACGTCCGGGAAGGACTGCAGCGGGCGCTCGAGGAGGGCGCCAGAGCAGCTCGACCCTGAGCTGCTCGGTGGATTGATGCAGAGGGACGAGCATGGCCAGAGGCACAGTGAAGTGGTTCAACTCGGAGAAGGGCTTCGGGTTCATCGCCCAGGACGGAGGCGGCCCGGACGTCTTCGCCCACTACTCCAACATCTCCGGCAACGGGTACCGGGAGCTGACGGAGGGCGAGACGGTGACCTTCGACATCACCCAGGGCCAGAAGGGCCCCCAGGCCGAGAACATCATCCGCGGCTGAGCCCGGCCACACTCTCCTCGGCGGCGCCCGCACGATGCGGGCGCCGTCGGCGTATGCGGGCCCTGAGGGGGCGTGAAGTCCGCCCAGGTCAGGGCAGTGGCGACGAGCGGGCGGTCGGCGGGCGGGCGCTCGGTGGCGCCCCGACACGCCCCGGGCCCCTGGTAGTTCGACGCAACGAGCGTTATGATCACCGCGATGAAGACTCACTCTGATGACAGAATGGGGGTCCCGTCCGCGCAAGGTGAGTGCTGATGCTCACTGAGACCGCGAACAGGGATTCCCGCCTCTCCTTCTGGCTGCGCGTGCGTGAGTTCGCCGTGCCGCCCTCCATGATCGAGACCGCGACCGCCCGCCGCTGTGCAGGCGACTGGGCCGGGGCGTGCGCCGCCGCAGGCTTCGACATCGATCTCGACCTCCGTTCCTTGGCCCGTTCCCATGGACGGGACCTGGCCGCCCGAATCCGGGCCGACCTCCGACATCTGGCGCCCGACCTGCTGCGCTGGCACATGCCGAGAATCGCTCCCGACGGGCTCCTGCGCCCCGGACTGACCATCTCTCTGGCGCGGTACGACGCCGACGGGCCTGACGGCGCCCGCCCGATGCACCTCGTGGCACGGACAGCGCCGGCCTGGGCGGACGCCGGTCAACGGATCAGCCTCGCCCTGTGGGACGGATCCTTCTCCGACGTCGGCACATGCCGCCATCCGCATCCCCGTCCCCACCGGAAGTACCGCCTCGACCTGCACCGCCATCTCTGGGATGCCCGGAGGGCCGATGAGCTGCGCCTCCGGTCCGGGGCCGAGCTCCCGGCCGTCGGAGGCCGCGACGGCCGCACGCCGGACACGGAGCCGCCGGATCCTGACCTGTTGGACCCTGAGCTGTTGGCGGCGGTGCCACCGGGGCACCGCTGCGCCGTGCACCGGTGGGCGGCCGAGGCAGCGATCCTTCTCCAGGCCGACAAGCGATCCACCCGTACCTTCACCGTACGGTTCGGAGCCCGGCATCGACTGGTCCTGGACCTGGACCTGGACCTGGTCCTGGACCTGGCCGAGGACGGCGACGCGGACAGGGGCGGGAACGGGCGCGCGAACGGCGTGGCGTCTCCCACCTTGCGGATCGCCGCGGCCCCCACGGACGGCAGCACCTCCGCACTACCGGTCCTGCCCGACGCGGCCACCTGGGTCCTGCCCGACCTGGAACTGCTCCGCACCGGTTCGATCGAGGCCCATCGGCTGCACCCCCTGGTCGCCTCGGCCTTGCTGTCGGAGCACTCGCCTGCCGCTCCTCCCCACATCCCGGACCGGGCACGACAACCCCGCCTCGTGGAGTGCCGGGGAGCTCGGCACCGCATCGGCCTGGTCGACGGGGCACTGACCGCGCTCGACCACGACCCGGCCGAGATCCGGCGGGAGGAACTGCTGGTCGCACTGACCGGCACGCCGCTTCCCTGCCTCCAGGCCATCGACGAGGCACATCGTCGTCCGGACTGTCTCACCGGCGTCCGCGAACGCCTGGACCACGGCGACACCGCCGGGGCGATCGCCGTCGTCGAAGCCCTGCTCGGCCCCGAGGCGCTGCTGCGCACCGGCCCGCTGCGGGACGCACTGGAGACGGCCGCGCTACAGCGGATCACCTACGGGCTGTACAGGTCGGGTCTCATCGAACCCGGCCCCGGCCGCATGACTCCAGGGGACCACCGCCGTACCCGCGAGCACCGCCGCTCGCACCCGCGCCGAGCGACCTCGCGCTGACCCGAGGACCTCGGTCCCGGGCGCTCACTGCGCCCCGCCCCCTTCACGTCGCCCCGCCCCATTCACGTCGCTCACCCCATCCACGTCGCTCACCCCATCCACGTCGCTCACCACGAACCCAAAGGTGATCACACATGCCCACTTGCACTCCTTTCGCCGCTGCCGACACCGCCTCCGAACCGGCCCATGCCTCCCAGCTCGACGTCGCGGGCACGCTGCTGACCCTGCTGCGCGACACCACCACCGAACCCCGCCCCGACACCCAACTGGAGGCCCTGACCCTGGCCGTGGCCGCCGACCTGCCCGTGGTCCTGTGGGGCGAGCCGGGGATCGGCAAGACCGCGGCCCTGACACAGCTCGCCGCGTCCCTGGACCTTCCGCTGACCACGGTGATCGCCAGTGTGCACGAGCCGTCCGACTTCTCGGGGCTGCCCATCGTCGGGGACGACCCCGCTGAACAAGGTGTTCCGATGGCCCCGCCGGACTGGGCGGTGCGCCTTGTCCGGGACGGCCGAGGGCTGTTGTTCCTGGACGAGCTGTCCACCGCGCCACCGGCCGTTCAAGCCGCCCTGCTCCGTCTCGTGCTGGAGCGTCGGATCGGCTCGCTGCAACTGCCGCCCGGCATCCGGATCGTGGCCGCCGCCAATCCGCGCTCCTCGGCCGCCGACGGCTGGGAGCTGAGCCCGCCTCTGGCCAACCGCTTCGTCCATCTCCAGTGGACCCACGACCACGAGGTGGTGGTACGCGGCCTCGGCGGAACCTGGCCCCGGGCGACACTGCCACGGCTCGACCCGGAGAAGCTGCCGGAGGCCGTGTCCTTCGCCCGCCGCGCGGTGTGCGGGCTGCTCTCCGCACGCCCCACGCTCGTACACCGGCTGCCCACCAACGAAACGCGCCGCGGCGGCCCCTGGCCGTCCCCCCGGAGCTGGGAGATGACCCTGTCCCTGATCGCCTTCGCGACCGCCGCCGGCTCCTCGCGGGACGTACTGTCCCTCCTCGTCAGGGGCACGGTGGGGGACGGTCCGGGGCTGGAGCTGCTGGCCGGACTCGACCGGATGGACCTCCCGGACCCCGAGGTGCTGCTCGCCGACCCCGCCGCCGCCGACCTGCCCCAGCGGGGGGACCTGCGCCAAGCAGTCCTCGACGGTGTGGTGGAGGCGGTCCGCAAACGCCCGGAAAAGTCCCGATGGGACGCGGCCTGGGCGCTCCTGGTCCGGGCGGTGGAGACCGGTGCCCCGGATCTGGTGGTCGTCCCCGCCACCACCCTCGCCACGCTGCGCCGCGAGGACTGGGAGGTTCCGGCATCGATCGAACGGCTCGCCGGAGCGGTGGCCCTGTCCCGGAGAGCGGACCGAGCGGCGGCCCGGGCGGCCGTCGCCACGAAGGCTGGCCGATGACATCGAACGCACCGGGGACGCTGGACCTCGACAAGCTCTTCGCCGCCCGACTGCACGCCGCACGCGTCCGGCCCTACCTGGCGACGGCCCTCTTCGCCCTGCACACCGTCGCGTCACGGAGGGTGCCGACGATGGCGGTCGACCGGTACTGGCGCTGCTACGTCTCGCCGGTGTTCGTGGACCGGACACCGGTCGAGGAACTGGCCGGGGTATGGGTACACGAGGTCTCGCACCTGCTGCGCGACCACCACGGCCGCAGTGACCGGGTCGCGCGGGAGCGCGGGCTGACCGGCCCGGCGGAACGGTTGCGGATGAACATCGCTGCGGACTGCGAGATCAACGACGACGTCTTCGGCGAGGGGCTGGTTCGGCCCGAAGGCGCTGTCGCACCGGAGTCCTTGGGGCTGCCCGAGGGCGAACTGATGGAGGACTACCTGCGCCAGTTCCGGCTCGGATCCCGTACGCAGGACTTGGCCTGGCTGGACTGCGGCAGCGGCGCCGACGGACTGGAACGGGAGTGGGAGCTCGGGCCGGACGGCGCGCACCGCCTCAACGAGCAGGAGCGGGACGCGGTCCGGTTCCGCGTGGCGCAGGGCATCACCGGCCGCCCGGGGAGCGCCTCCAAGGGGTGGCAGCGATGGGCGGAGGAGGCGTTCCACCCGCCGCAGCCGTGGCGCGAGTTGCTGGGAGCGGCGGTCCGCTCGGCGGCCTCCGGCCCCGGCGCCGGCGAGGACTACACCTACGGCCGGCCGTCGCGGCGCTCGGTCGGGATGCCCGGCGTCGTTCTGCCGAGCCTGCGACGCAGGCCGCCTCGGGTCTCCGTGGTCATCGACACCTCCGGTTCGGTCAGTGACACCGAACTGGGCAGCGCCCTCCTCGAGGTCGCCGCGATCTCCCGTGCCGTGGGCGGCCGTCGCGACCTGGTCACCGTACTGCCGTGCGACGCGGCTGCCCGTGTCGTGCATCCGCTGTGCCGGGCCGAGGGAATACCGCTGGTGGGCGGCGGGGGTACGGACCTGCGGACGGGCTTCGCCAAGGCGCTTCGTGCGCAGCCGCGCCCCGATGTCGTCGTGGTCCTGACCGACGGCCAGACGCCCTGGCCGGCCGCTCGCCCCTCGTGCCGGACGGTGGTGGGCCTGTTTCCCCGGCACGGAGCCGGGTCGTGGGACGAGGACGATCCCGACTACGTTCCCGACGCGCCGCCCGCCTGGGCGCGCGTGGTGACGATCGGGTCCGCTCCCGCCACTCGGTGAGCCCCCGCCACGGGTTCGCGAGCCCGCTTTCCAGATCCACGTAGTGGACGACGGGTCCGAGGGCGACGTCAGTGACGTGTGGACTGAGCAGGCAGTCTTGGACGGGCTGGGTGTCACCGAAGATGCCCTGGCCATCGGCACCGCGGTCAACGTCACCGTCGCGGTGAGCGTCCACGTCCTGGAAGAACGGCCGGACGATGACAGCGATGACTTCGACCACGTCGTCGAGGCCAGCCTCAACCTGACGTCAGGACGACTCGTCGTGCTGGGCTGCACCGACTACCTCCCTGGTGCAGCACGCTTCGACATGCCCGCCGGCTGGACCCGCATCCGGGCCTCTCGGCGAAACCTTGCCGCTGCCGTCCACGCGGGCATGGGCTCGGACGAGGCACCCGAGACCACCGAACAGCTTCGGCTGCAAGCCTGGCCGGCGCCTTACTCCCAGCCGCACATCATCAAGCGATGGACACACCCCGACGCATAGTTCACCCTGGGCGCTCGGCCTTCCGGTCACCATGTCGTCGCGCACGAGGCGCATCGAGCCATTGATCCGTGGACAGGAGCGGCCTTCCACCGGCTCGATTGTCAGTGGTGGGTGAGAGGCTCGTGGCCATGGGAGCTCTCTTCGGTTATTACGCCGCCGCTGACGACGGGGACGCCGCGCGGGCTGTCGTCCGGGAGGACGGCCGACCGGCGGGGACGGGCTATGACGCGCTCGTCGTGAAGGGGGTCGATCCGGTGGTCGACCTGCTGCCGGTCGAAGCGCTCGTCACCGGGAGAACGGCCGGTGACGTGGAAGCTGATCCTCGGCATGGCCATATGGTCGGGATGGCGGGTGACGGCGAGGTCGTCAGCGTGTCACTCACCGATTCCCTGCGTGACTCCCTCGCCCGCTTCGACCGGAATCAGCTGGCAGACGTGGCCCGCGAGTGGGCCACGTCGGGAGTCTTCGGCCCCGAGGCGGACACGAGCGGGCTGACGGGATTCCTGATGGACCTCGCCGCGCTTGCGGAGAAGGCGTCCGTCCGCCGTCAGCGGCTGTACTGCTGGATATGCCTGTAGCGGTGCCGGCCACCCGCCTGTAGCGCCGTCAGGCGCTCGCGGCGTCCGCCGGTTCCTCGGAGCCGTGGAACTCCTCGGCGTCATCGGGCTCCCAGCGCAGCAGGTCGCCCGGCTGGCACTCGAGCGCCTCGCAGAGCGCGGCGAGCGTCGCGAAACGGACCGCCTTGGCGCGGCCGTTCTTCAGCACGGCCAGGTTGGCCGGTGTGATCCCGACGCGCTCCGCCAGCTCGCTCACGGACATCTTCCGCCTGGCCAGCATCACGTCGATGTCGACGACGATCGGCATCAGATCACCTCGTCCAGTTCGGCCTTCATCTGCGCCGCCTCGACATCGCGTGCGACGGCCTGGGCGAGCAGCATGCGCAGCACGAGGACGATGAGGGCGACCCCCAGGACCGCGAGGACCGCCCCGCACAGCAGCAGGACGATGCCCGGCGGTACGGCCTCGCCCGGCGCCAGCAGGACAGCGAGCGTGAAGATCAGCAGGGCGGCCGCCACGAAAGCGCCGATCATGACATGCACGTACCGGAAGGCGGCGTGGGAGACACCGTCCCGCGTCGCACCATCGTCACCAGCCGCCATACACAGACCAGAACGACCTGGGCCGCCACCACTCCCAGGACCGTGATCACGAGGAACGGCGTGCGCAGGTGCGAGAGCTCCCCGCCCGGCCCCTCCAGGTCGAGGGCCAACAGCGGCACCATCACCGCCTGTACGAACACCGAGCCGGCGAACAACACCACGAGCACGGCACGCAGTGCATGCACGGCCAGCTTCCCCATCGTCTCTCCTTCGATCGACTTACGATGGGAATCTATCGATTTTCGATAGGTTCGGCAAGGGGAGGGTCGGCGAGGTCATGCCTTGAGGTGGGTCAGGACGGAGCGCACCGCCTCCCGCACCGCCTGACGGGCCCCGTCGGTGGGGCCCGCCGTCTCGAAGCCGTGCAGGCCCTCCGGAACGTCGATCACCTCGATGTCCCGGCCGTGGGTCCGCGCGGCGACGAGGAACTCCTCGACGGTCGCCGCGATCTCGACGCGTTCCCGCTCCACCCGGGTCAGCACGATCGGCAGATTCCGGCCGGCCGCGCTCAGCGCGGACACGGGTCGGAAGCGAGTGTCGGTCAGTCCCCAGTTGGGCAACGGAGCGAGGATCGGGTACGACGCGGCCACGCAGCGCAGCCACGGCGGGGGCTCCGCGATCCAGTCCGCCGAGATCAGCCCACCGGCGGAGAAGAACCAGAGTGCGACGCGGTCCGGGTCGACCCGCGGGTCGGCGCGGACGAGTTCGACCGCCGCGGCGACGTCCTCGGCCGCCCGCTCGTAGTCGGCCAGGGTGTGCAGCCGGTGGTCGATCGTCACGCCGACCGCGCCCAGGCCCGCCACGTACCGGCCGTATCCGACGTAGACCGGCCAGTCGCGCGGCGTCGGCGTCAGGCCGGCCGGCAGGGGGCCGCCGTGGACGAACACCACCGCCGGCCGGGGTCCGTCCGCTTCGGGCAGGTGGAGGTCGACGTGACCCACCCGTTCGCGCGGCCGCTCCGGAACATCGAGGAGGAACGGCCGCAGATGTGTCGGCCGCTCGCCTGCCGAGGGGTCCAGCCGGTAGCCGTCCCCCGTCGCCGCCTTGAGCAGGACCGCGGCGAGCTCGTCCGGGGCGGAGAGCATCGGCCAGTGTCCGGTGTCGAGTTCGAAGAACGTCATGCGGCGGTCGGCAAGCTCCTGGAACCGGGGGTCGCCGAGCCTCACGAAGGCCTCGACCGTGGCGATGCGCGACCCGTTCCCGGTGCACAGGACACCGGTCGCCGGCAGCTCGGCGGCCGCGCCCGTCAGGTGGAGCGGCTGGGTGAGGGCGGCCCGCGGGTGAGGGGAGGCGAGGCGGGTCAGCCGGGCCAGCGCGTCGTCGGGGATGCCGGCGATGCTGCCCCAGCGCGGCCAGTCACCGGCCGCCGGCGGAGGGACCCCCCAGTCGGCTCCGCCCCTCGTTTCACCTCCAGTCCCCGTCCCCGTCCCAGTCCCAGTCCAAGACCCAGTCCCAGTCCAAGACCCAGATCCAGTCCCGGCCCCGCCCCCCGTCCCCTCTCCGGCTGTGTCCGCCTCGGCGAGGAGCAGTTCGCGCACCTTCTGGTCCGTGACCAGATGGAGTGCGGGCTCGCCGTCCCGAGGAATGCCGGTGTCCAGGTGGACGATCCGGGCGATCCGGTCCGCGCGGCGGTCGGCCGCGCCGAGTACCGGGTGGATGCCGTAGTCGTGGCCGACGATCACCACGTCCGGCGCGTCCACGTGGTCGATCAGCTCGACCAGGTCCTGGATGTGCGTCTCCAGATCCGTGCCGGGCCCGGCCAGGTGGCGGCGGTCGCCGAGGCCGGTGAGCGTCGCCGGATGGACCTCGGCCCCCGACTCCCGCAGCAGACCGGCGAGTTCCCGCCAGACCCAGCCGCCGGTGTACGTGCCCGACACCAGGATGAATGCCGTCATGAACCTCACCTCACGCTCTCTCGGTGCGCGGGGCGCCCGTACGGGCCGTCCGCGCTCGCCGGTACCGTAGGAACTCCCCCTGAGGGAGGTTCAAGCCTTGTCGCCTGACGACATGTGGAGCATCGGAGAGCTCGCCGCGCGCGCAGGTGTCTCCGTCAAGACCGTCCGCTTCTACTCGGACCGGGGTCTGCTGCCCGAGGCCGCCCGCAGCGCCGGGGGACACCGCCGGTACGGCCCCCAGGCACTCGACCGGCTCCGTCTGATCCGTTCGCTGCGGACGTTGGACCTTCCGGTTCCGGATGTGGGGCGGGTTCTCGACGAGGAGGACGCCCTGGAGGACGTCATCGCCGGACAGCTGAGGGAACTGGGCTCCCAACTCGCCGCCCTCCGCTGGCGCGAGGCCGCCCTGACCCTCCTGCGGGACTGCCCCGCGGGGGAGCGTGTCGAGCGACTGCGGCTCGTCGGGGCCGTGACCGCCCCACCCAGTACGGAACCCCTCGCGCGGTTCTGGCGGCGCTGGCTGCCGCCACGGCTCCCGGCCCGGGTGGTGTCGTCGATCCTCGAACAGACGGTTCCGCAGCCCCCGGCGGACCCGGCACCGGCCCAGGTGCTGGCCTTCGCCCGGCTCCACGCCTTCGTCTCCCGCCCCTGCGTCGGCAACGACCGCGGCCAGCCCGCGGCTCACCGGGCGGACGGGGGCCATCGACCGGCGGTCCTCTACGACGGACTCACGGAGGCGTACGCCCTGGCGGCCCCGGCCCTACGAGCGGGACGCGCGCCGCACGCGGGAGACGCGCTCGACTGCTTCGTCGCCGCGTACACGCGCTCGCGGGGGGTGAGCGACACGCCCGACTTCCGGCGCCGACTGCGGGAAGTCCTCGCGGCGGACCCCCGCATCGACCACTACTGGCAGCTCGCCGCCGAACTGGCCGACCCCGCACACCCCACGCCCGGGGCGGCACACGACTGGCTGCTGGCCGCGCTCCACGGCGACATCGAGACCTGGGCCGCCTGACGAGACCGCCTGAGCCGCCGGCATCACCGCTCATCGCCTGATCAGCCACGCGGACGAACCCGAGCCCGCTGCCACCGTCCGGCGCAGTTTCAAAGACGACCGCTTCCCACCTCTACGACCTACGGGGACGCGGCGGTGTTCCCGTCGTCTGCCGGGAGGGCGACGGACCACTGGCCGACCTCCCGGTAGGCCGAGTCGTAGACGCTCTCGCGGCAGCCCGGCTCCAGGGAGTAGTGGCGCAGGTTGCCGGCCCAATAGCGCAGGATGCGGCCGAGTTCGGTGGCGGCGTTGTCGTGAAAGGCAGGGTCGCTCATGTCGATCTCAAGAAGGAACTTCATGCCTTCCAGTGTTTCATTCAAGTGCTTCGTGAAGCTTTGTCACGCAGGCCGCCAGGTACTACCGCATTCTCTGTGCTGTAACCCTCAAATGCAGGTGAGGCAGCCAGATGAGAGCGATCGACGTCGCCCGCACTGCGGGCATCTCCGCGCAGCAGGTGCGCAACTACGTGGACGGCCTGCTGCTGCCCCCGGTCCAGCGCACCGACAGCGGCTACCGCGTCTTCACCGAGGCACACGTTCTCGCGCTCGCCGCTGTCCGTGCGCTCGCCGACGGACACGGCTGGCCGGCCGCTCGTACCGTCATGCGGGCCCTCCACGGCGACGACCTGCCGGCGGCCTTGGCATCCCTCGACGCCGCCCACGCCGAGCTCGACCGCGAGCGGACCGCGTTGGCCACCGTGCTCACCGCCTTCGGCACAGCCTTGACGGACGCGGACGCGGACGTCGACCCGGACGCGAACGCCGACCCGGGCGGGCACGCGGACGCCGACGCCAAGGTCGCCATGAACCGGACCGGCCATGCGCAGGGCGGCCTGCAGGCCGTCGGCCCCCTGCGTATCGGGCAGGTGGCCGCGGCCGTCGGCGTGCGGACACCCGTGCTCCGGTTCTGGGAGGCGCGCGGTCTGCTCCGCCCGGACCGCGAGCGCGGCACCGGCTACCGCGTCTACGGCCCGGCCGAGACCCGCCTGGCGCACGTCGTCGCCCTGCTCCGCCGAGGCCACTACCCCCTGGAGACGATCGACGCGATCCTCGGCGAACTGCGCACCACGGGCAACCCCGAACGCGTTCGCGCCGAACTGACCCGCCGCGAACACGACGTCAACCGCCGCAGCCTGCGCGCCCTGGCCGCAGCGGGCGCCCTCCACGCCTATCTGGCCCACCGTGGTGTGACGAGGTCCGCCGACGCGTAGCGCGGCGGGCGGCCGTCAACCTGCGAAGGGGCCCCGGAGGCTGGCCCCCTGCGAACGAAGCTCGCGCTGGACCGCGTTCACCGCGATGTCCTGCGGGCGTTTGCCCTGGGCCGCGGCAAGAGCCGCACAGACGCCCGCCGCCTGCCCGGTGGCCATCGAGATCGGCATCACACGGTACGAGGAGTGGGCCACGTGGTCGCCCGAGATGCAGCGGCCCGCGACCAGTACCCGGTCCACGTCACGGGGGAAGAGACAGCGCAGAGGAATGTCGTACGACTCGCCGCGAGGAAGTCGTCTGAGCGTGGTGCCGCGGCCGCTCGGATTGTGGATGTCCACCGGGTAGGCCCCGCGGGCGATGGCGTCGCCGAACGTGCGGGCACTCAGCACGTCATCGCCCGTCAGCTGGTACTCGCCGACGATCCGGCGCGTCTCGCGGACACCGACCTGCACGCCGCTCTGCACGACGTACGACTCGGCGAAGCCCGGCACGCGGTCCCGGAGGAAGCGGGCGATCTGCGCCATCTGGCGGTGAGCGGTGAACTCGGCACGCGTGAGGTCCCAGACACTGGTGCCGAGCACTTCCGTCACGCGGGTGGAGTTGACCGCGATCTCCCCGGGGTTCGGAGTGGCGAAGAAGAGGATGTCCTCGCGCGGCAGGTCGAGTTCCCCGGCATCGGTGGCGGCGCGGACCAGGTCCCACAGTCCGTGCACCCCCTTCCACTGGTCCGGGTGGGCTCGGGCGTAGGACGCGAACTCCTCATGGTCGAAGCGGACCATGCGGAACATCAGCGTCATGGGCTGGGTCCAGCCGTCCTCCGGCCGGCCGAGGTCGTACGCGGCGCCGGCCGCGGCGGCGATGTCGCCGTCCCCGGTGCAGTCGACGATCACGTCCGCGTCGATGACGACCGGTCCGGATTTCGTCTCGAACACCGCTCGCGCCCGGTCGGGAAGCATCTGGACGTCGGAGGCGAAGGCGTGCAGCAGCGTGCGGACCTCGTGGGTCTCCAGCAGCTCGTAGAGGACCAGCTTGAACAGCTCCGCGTCGAAGGGCACCGTGTACCCGGTCTCGATCGACGGGCGGATCGCCGCGCGCGCACGCACCAGCTGCTCCAGCAACACCCACAGCACGCCGCCGACGACCGGTTCGCCCTCCCCGTGATCGGGTGGCAGCAACCGTGCCGAGTCGCCGACGACGGCCTGTTTGACCTCGTTGTGGAAGCTCATCAGCGGCATCACCAGCGCCGCGGTGGCGTTGCCCCCGAGAAATCCGTACCGCTCGACCAACACCACCTGAGCACCCGCGCTCGCGGCGCCCAGAGCCGCGCCGATGCCCGCCGGTCCGCCGCCGATCACCAGAACCTGCGTGGAGCCGGCGTGCGTCGCCCGGCGTGGGGGCAATTCCACGCTGTGGGGCACGCGGGGCGGCATCAGATAGGTCACGGTTCCTCCGTGGAAATCGTCGAAATCGTGGAAGTCTTGGAAGTCGTGGACGTCGGTGGCCCTTGTGGGCTCACCGGTCGGCCGGCCGGTCAGCCGGTCCCGGAGACCGCCGCCGGCTCGGGGCTGTGGTCGAGCGGCCGGGGAGCGGTGTAGTCGAGGAAGGTGAGGAGCCGGTCGGCGGTCTCGGCCGCCCGCAGCTTCATCGACGCCGTACGGCTGGCGATATGAGCCACGCGAGCGGGCCGTTCGTCCCACAGACGGTCCACTTCGGCCAGGAGCGGACCCGCGGCCTCCCTGACCACACCGCGCAGGGCGGGCGCGCCGATCTGCTGGGCGAAGTCGAAAACCTTCCCGGCGTACGGCAGGGGGAGCAGGGGGATCCCGGCGAGGGCGGCGAAGATCAGGAAATGCAGCCGCATGCCGATGGCCAGGTCCAGCTGTTTGACGATGTCGAGGACCTGGTGCGGGGTGTAGGCGCCGTGCAGCACATGGCTGCGATCGGCGTTGATCATGTGTGACACCACCGCGTGCGAGTGCCGGATGTCGTCGCGTTCCATCGGGACGAAGACGACGTGCGCGTCCAGCCGGTGGGCGAGGAAATCGCCCACGTTCGCAAGGAGCTCGTGGTATCCCTCTTCGTCGAGGTGCTCGGCCGCGCGGCCGGGCTCACGCACACTCATCCCCACGAGGCGGATCCCGGCCGGCACTCCCTCGGCGCGGAGCAGCCCTGCACCGCTGTTCCCAGGTTCGAGCAGCAGCGCCGGGTCGGCGGTGACGGAGATGGGCCGGGTCAGCCCGGCCTCTTCCAGCACCAGCTTCGACTCCTCGTCGCGGACCGTCACCTCGGCTGCCTCGGAGAGTGTCGTACGGATCCACGCGCAGTCGGCTTCGTCGGTGAGGGGGCCGGCGCCGACGGCATAGGCGAAGACGGGGACGCCGAGATCCTGCGCCGTCCGGGCCAGCCGCAGGTAACGGCGTGCCTCGGTGTTGTACAGGATCCCGCCCCCACCGACCACGAGCGCGCTGAGCCGGCGCAGGTGCTCGGAGATCTCGTCCCGGCACACCCCTTCCCAGCCGACCACCTCGACGTCCGGATGGGCCTGGCGGCTGTGCGCGGGGTTGCGGGAGAAGAGCATCACCCGTACGTCCGGACGCCCGAGCCGGAGGCTGTCCAGCATGGCGGTGAGGATCGCCTCGTCACCGACATTGCATCCGCCGTAAGAGCCCAGCACCCCTACGGTCACGTTGCTCAGGTCGCTCATGGTCGACCCCCTCGCGTCGCTTGTCACCGGAGATGTTCCCCGTAGGCCTCGTGGTGGAAGGAGGGTGTGCGGGCGTGCGGCCCGACCGCCGGAGTACCGGCCCGGCGCCAGGACAGGGGGCACCCCTTTCGCGCGCCCCACCACCAGTTGACCCCATGAGGCATGTTTGCGCCTCTCAAGAGAGTTTCCGCGGCGTGCAGCGGTCGTCCACGGCCGCCGGAGCCCGGCCGCCCGACATGGTGAGGACCGAGACGTTCGACTGCTTCTCGGGGGGTGACCAGGGCGCCGGGACGATCGTTGATCACCCCGGCGGATCCGGTCGGCGAGGAGGACATCCTGTGAGTGACACACAGAGCGGTATGCACACGGACCAGGGCGGGGGACAGCGGGCGTACTGGGCGTACATCGGCTCGTTCACCTCGGGCGGCGGCCGAGGCATCACCGTCGCGGCCGTCGACCCGGAGACCGGGGCGCTGACACCGCGCACGACCTTCGATCCCTGCGTGAACCCTTCGTGCCTCACCCTCGCCCGAGACACCGGGGTGCTCTACGCGGTGAGCGATACGGAGCAGGGTGCGGCCCGCGCCCTCCGGACCGGTAGCGACGGGAGCCTGAGCCCTCTCGGCCCGCCCGTCGAGGTGGGTGCGTCCGGCCCCGCGTACCTGAGCCTGGCGGGAAGCAGGCTGCTGACGGCGAACTACGCTTCCGGCACCGTGAGCAGCCTGTCGGTGGGGGATGACGGCAGCCTGTCGGGACCCGCGCGCTCCTTCGCTCACCGGGGTTCCGGCCCCGATGCCGACAGGCAGGCAGGGCCGCACGCCCACCAGGTGCTGACCGATCCCAGCGGCCGTTGGGTGCTCACGGTGGATCTCGGCACCGATTCGGTGCGGGTCTGCACCCTGGACCAGGACACCGGCGAGCTCCGGGGCCACGGCGAGACGCTGCTGCGCGCCGGGTCCGGGCCTCGTCATCTCGCCTTCCACCCGGACGGCGAGACGGTCTACGTCCTGCACGAGCTGGAACCCCAGATGACCGTCTGCCACTGGGATGCGGCGTCCGGTCGTCTCGACCCCCTCTCGGAAGTCGCGATCGACACCGAAGGTGCCCCGGAAGGGGTACGGGTCTACCCCTCCGTCGTCTGCGTCGCGTCCGACGGGCGCTTCGTCTGGGCCGCGGTACGGGGCAGCGACACGCTCCTCACGTTCTCCCTCACCGACGGAGCCGACAAGCCGCGGCTCACGGACGGCGTGGCGTGCGGCGGCAACTGGCCGCGCGATCTCGTGGCCGACCCCGCGGGGCGCCGGCTGTACGTGGCCAACGAATGGTCCGGGGACATCACCTGGTTCGACATCGACGGGCCGAGCGGGCGGCTACGCCACGCCGGCGCCTTGTCGGTACCGGCCGCCGCCTGCGTGGTCTTCTCCTGACCGTCGTGTCGGCGTCAGGACGGATCACGACTCACGGGCGGTCCGGGCGGGTGTCGTCAGTGCCCAGTGGAAATCTCCCGCCCGGCCACCCTCGCTGTCGCTCAGCGAGGTGAGGAAGTCCGACGCGTCGAACAGCTCACCGGCCGACCCGACCCCGGCCGACCCGACCAGGTTGGACCCGACGCCCGCCGCCGTGACGCCCGACACCGCGACGCCCGTCGAAGCGCTCCCCGCCGACCCGGTGATCCGTCCGTCGCCACCGATCAGTTCGTCGCCGTTGATCCGTCCCTCGCCGATCCTGCCGTCGAGGATCCGGATCACCGCCTCCACGGCCAGGGGCGCGGTGACCGCGTAGATGTCCCGGCCGCGGGCCACGGCACGCCGCTCCTCGCCGTCCGAGCGGACGACGACCTCCACGAGGAAGGTCTGGGCGGACCGCCCGCGCTCGTCGACGGCCGCGGGGGACGGCGTGTCCGGGGAGACCAGGTCGTTGACCGCCTCGACCGTCATGAACGTCCGGATCTCTCCCGTGCGCACATGGCGCGGGACGGTCACGCTCTCCGCCATCGTGAACTCTCCGACCACGCTCCGCTCGCCGACCGGCTCGGGGAACGACCATCGTGACCGGGGCTGTTCGCCGGTACGGAACTCCAGACGCCCGTTCGTGTGCAGGAGGCGACGGCCGTCCCGGCGCTGCCGCGAGACCCGGCTCGACGCCCGCGTACCGGCCGTCGGGTGCCAGCTGTTCAGCGCGTACGCGACGAGAACCTCGTCGGCGGCCGACCGGTCCCGGCCCAGGGCCGCGGAGACCAGCAGATCGCTCAGCCCGCCGTAGAACGCCATCGCCGGGACGATCACGGTGCCCGCCTCACGGGCGCGGTCCGCGAAGCGCGTGAACGTGTCCGCGACGGCCTCCAGTTCGGCTGCCACGTCCACGTACGGAATCCTGGCGCGCAGCGCCGCCTCGATCACCGGAGCGGCCGTCGAGGCGAACGGACCGGCGCAGTTGACGACCGCGGAGGCGCCCGACAGGGCCCGGTCGAGCGAGGCAGGGTCGTCGATCGTCGCCGGCCGTACGTCGAGCCCGCCATGGTCCGCCGCCAGCGCCTGGAGCCGGTCGGCGTCGCGACCGGAGAGGACCGGTGTCCACCCCCGGTCGAGCAACTCCGCCACCACGAAGCGCCCCGTGTGCCCGTACGCGCCGTAGACCACGACCGTGCGTTCCGCCCGCGCCGGACCCTGGCTCACCGTTCTCCCCGTTCCCACCGTTGATTCGTTCATGCCGGCCATCGTGCCCGCGTGGGGTACGCGGCCGTGAGTGGCAGCCCTGCCGCGGCTCGTACACTTTCGGACATGAGCAGCGTCGCGCTGGCCGTCACCGACGGCGTCCCCCACTTCGAACTGGCGGCTGCGTGCGACGTCTTCGGCGTCGACAGGTCCGACCTCGTCGACCCCTGGTACGACTTCACCGTCTGCGGCCCGGCCTCCGTGGGCGTCGGCGACCGGTTCCGGCTCGAACCCGACAAGGGCCTCGACCAGCTCGTCCACGCCGACACCGTGATCGTGCCGGCCTGCGCCGACCCCGAGGCGGATCCGCCCGCCGAGCTGGTCGAGGCCGTGCGCGCCGCGCACGACGCCGGAGCGCGCGTGGCCTCGCTGTGCACGGGTGCGTTCGTGCTGGCCGCCGCGGGACTGCTGGACGGACGACGGGCCACGACACACTGGTGGCACGCCGCGATGCTCGCCGCCCGCCACCCCCGTGTACAGGTCGACCCGGACGTGCTCTACGTCGACGACGGCCGCGTCCTGACCTCCGCCGGCAAGGCCGCGGCGATGGACCTGTGCCTCCACCTCGTCCGCCTCGACCACGGCTCGGCGGTCGCCAACGCCGTCGCCCGTCGCCTCGTCGTACCGCCCCACCGGGCCGGTGGACAGGCCCAGTTCGTCGCCACCCCCGTGCCCGAGCCCCGCAGCCACTCCCTCGACGCGCTGTTCTCCTGGGTGTCGGCGCGGCTGGACCGGCCGCTGACCGTGGAGGACCTGGCTCGGCGCGCGAACATGAGCTCGCGCAATCTGGCCCGCCACTTCCACGCCGTCACCGGCACCACTCCGCTGCGCTGGCTCTCGACCCAGCGGATCCGCCGGGCCCAGGAGCTCCTGGAGACCACCGACGACAGCATCGACACGATCGCGGCGGCCACCGGCATGGGCACCGCGACCACCCTGCGCCGCCACTTCCACCGCACCCTCGGTGTCCCCCCGGACGCCTACCGGCGTACCTTCCGCAGCGCGCGCCCCGCACACGCGGCCGAGTCCTGACCGACGCCGTCGCGCCCCAGTGGCGGCACCGCCTGTGCGCGCTGCCGGCCACGGCGGGCGTGGCCGCGATGGGCTGGGCAGGCGGCGGGACACTCCGAAGTGACACGACACCCGGTCCAGGCCGGGACCGGCCTACGCTGAGCCCATGCGGCTTCTGCTGACGTCCGACACGCATGTGCCCGCCCGGGCCAAGACCCTGCCGGACCCCCTTCTGGCCGGAATCGACGAGGCCGATGTCGTGATCCACGCCGGGGACTGGACCGACGAGGCGACGCTCGACCTCTTCGAGTCCAGGTCGCGCCGGCTGATCGGCGTGTTCGGCAACAACGACGGCCCGCCGCTGCGCAGACGGCTGCCCGAGATCGCCCGCGCCGAACTGGCCGGACTGCGGTTCGGCGTCGTGCACGAGACAGGAGCGGCCGGCGGTCGCGAACGCCGTTGCGCCGCACGCTTCCCGGACCTGGACGTGCTGGTGTTCGGCCACAGCCACATTCCCTGGGACACCCTCGCTCCCGGCGGCCTGAGGCTGCTCAATCCCGGCTCTCCCACAGACCGCAGACGGCAGCCCTTCTGCACGTTCATCACTCTGAACGTCTCGGACGGGGCACTTCACGACGTGACACTGCACAAGCTGCCGCCGAGGCGCTGACGAGTGGCGATCCCCTGCGGGAACCGAACTACCGCTCGTCGCGGGGCAGGTGCCCCTTGGCGTCGTCGTAGCTCGCCTCTCCGGGCGGGGCGGCGGGGGAGTACACCAGGTCCAGGACGCCCGTCTCGAAGGTCTCGGCGGAGCGCAGCGTCAGCGGCGTGGACGTCTCGGCCTCGTCGAACAGCCGCATGCCCTTGCGTACGGCGATCGGGTGCACGAGCAGATTGAGCTCGTCCAGCAGTCGAGCGGCGAGGAGCTGCCGCACCACGGACACCGAGCCGCTGATCGCGATGGGGCTCCCGCCCGGCAGGCTCTTCAGCGCCGTGACCGCGTCGAGGAGATCGCCCTCGTGCTGCTCGGAGTTCCGCCACGTCAAGGAGAGTTGCCGATGCGAGACCACGATCTTGCGCGCATCACCGAGAACCTTGGCGAAGGGCGCGTCCTCGCCACCCGCCGCCTCGCGCTCCGGCCAGGCGCCCGCGAAGCTCTCGTACGTCCTGCGCCCGAGGAGCAGCGTGTCCGCCCGGCCGAGGACGGCGTCGACGGTGGCGCCCATCTCGTCGTTGAAGTAGGGGAAGTGCCAGTGGTGGGGATCCTCGACGACCCCGTCGAGCGAGATGAACAGCTGGGCGATGATCTTCCTCACGTGACACTCCATGGGTGGGCCCGACGCGACAGCGTGCCTTCGGACGGTAGACGGCACGACCGCCCCGGGCACATCGCCGGCCCGGGGCACGCCGATGAACTGCGCCGGCCGGACCCCCCCGCCCCACCTGTCGGTACGGGTCAGGCCAGCAGGTTCACGGCGTGCTGGAACAGGCCGGGGAACCGGGCCGCGGTCGGCGGGATCAGGGGTGCGAGCCGAGGCTGGTTCCGGGTCCACAGCAGGGACTTCGTCAGCAGGCGGTAGCTGCGGGACAGACGGCACCACGCGCGTTCGTACTCCTGCGGGCGGCCCTCGCGCAGACAGCGCACCAGTTCGGCCGCCGCCCGCAGAGCGAGAGTGAGGCCCTCACCCGTCAGCGCGTCGACGTAACCCGCGGCGTCGCCGACGAACAGGACACGGCCCGCCACCCGGCAACGGGCCTGCTGGCGCAACGGCCCGGCGCCCCGGACCGGGGTCCTGTCGGCCGTACCGAGGCGGGAGGCGAGAAGCGGGAAACGGGCCAGCTGAGCGTCGTAAGGGGCCTGTCGGGACGTGAGGACGGCGACGCCGACCTGACGTGGTCCCAGCGGGGTGACGTACGCCTCGCACCCGGCCGACCAGTGCACCTCGACCAGATCGCTCCACGGCTCGACGGCGTAGTGGCGGCGCAATCCGTACCGCGGGCGCCGTGCGGCCGCCGGCCGTACGGTCAGTCCGAGTGCCTGCCGGGTGGGTGAGTGGAGTCCGTCGGCCGCCACGAGGTAGCGGGCGGCCATGCCGTCCGCGGTGACATGCCCTTCGTACTGGCTCACCTGGCGAATGCGCCGCGGGACGACCGGGATGCCGAGCTGAGCGGCCTTGGCGGTGAGCGCCTTGTGCAGCAGCGTGCGGCGTGCGCCGAGGCCGTACCCTTCGCGGAAAACGGCTTCCGCGCGCCGGCCGCCGACGGCGTCCATGTACCGGATGCCCCGCAACGGCAGGCCGGCCACGTCCACATCGAGGTCCCGCAGGGCGCTCACCGCCCCGGGCATCAGACCCTCTCCGCAGGCCTTGTCGACGGGGGCGGGCCGCGGCTCGGCGACCACGACGTCGAAACCGCATCGCACCCCGTGGATCGCGGTGGCCAGGCCCGCGGGGCCCCCGCCGACGACCAGGAGATCGATCACGGGGCCGCGCCGGGGGAGGGGAGGGAGCGCGCCGGCGCCAGCGCGTTGTTCTCGCAGCGGATACGGACGGTCAGCAGCGCCGCGTTCAGCAGCGAGAAGCCCACGGCGGTCACCCAGGCGGTGTGCACCAGGGGCAGGGCCATGCCCTCGACGACGACGGCCACATAGTTGGGGTGGCGCAGGTACCGGTAGGGGCCGGAGGTGATCAGGGGAAGGCCGGGGACGATCAGCACGCGCGTGTGCCAGCGGGGGCCGAGGGTGCTGATGCACCACCAGCGCAGCGCCTGTGCGGCGAGGACGAGGATCAGCGCGGGCCAGCCGAGCAGGGGCAGGAAGGGCCGGTCGGCCGCCCAGGGCTCCATCAGGCAGCCGAGCAGGAGCGCGGTATGCAGGGCCACCATCGTCGTGTAGTGCCCGCCGCCGTGTTCGCGGCCGCCCCGGGCGCGGCTCCAGGCGCCGTTGCGGCGGGCCACGGCGAGCTCCGCGAACCGCTCGGCGACGACCAGCAGGACCAGTACGGTGTACGGCGTCATTCCCCACTCACCAGGCCAGCAGGACGAGTTCGGACGAGAAACCGGGCCCGAAGGCGATCATCAGGCCGGTCGTTCCCGGGGGCGGCGCTCCGGTCTGCGTGTCGCGCAGGATCTGCAGCACCGAGGCCGAGGAGAGGTTTCCCGCGGCTGCCAGGGCCCGGCGGCTCGCGGCGAGGGCAGAGTCCGGCAGGTCGAGCTCCTCGGCGAGCGCGTCCAGGATCCTGGGACCGCCCGGGTGGCAGATCCACGCCGTGACATCGCCCGGCTTGAGATCGTGTCCGGCGAGGAAGGACTCGATCTCCTCGGAGACGTGCAATCTGACCAGCTCGGGGAGCTCGCGGCCGAGCACCATGCGGAAGCCCCAGTCGCCGATGTCCCAGCCCAACAGATGCTCGGTCCCGGGGTACAGGCGGCTGCGGGTGGCCACGACCGCCGGTCCACGGCGGTCGCCACCGTACGACGGGGTGGGGGGCGCGGGGGCACGGCCGGCGCCGACGGCCACCAGTGCGGCAGCTCCGTCCCCGAACAGACTGCCCGCCACCAGGTTCGCCATCGACATGTCCGTGCGCTGCAGGGTGAGGGAGCACAGTTCGGTGGAGAGGAGGAGCGCGGTGTCGTCGGGCCGGCCGGCGAGGTAGTCGTGGACGCGGGCCAGTCCGGCGGCCCCCGCTGAGCAGCCGAGCCCGAACAGCGGCAGCCGCTTGACATCGGGCCGCAGGCCGACCCGTGCGGCCAGCCTCGCCTCCAGGGAAGGGGCCGCGACGCCGGTCACCGTCGTCGAGACGACCAGGTCGATCTCTTCCGCCCGCACCCCCGACTCGTCGAGTGCCCGCTCGACCGCTTCGGCGCCGAGGGCGACGGCCAGCTCGACGAACAGGCGGTTGGTCTCGCCGAAGCAGCCGAGTCCGCGGTAACGGTCGAGGGGTAGGGCGAGATGACGCGTCTCCACTTGGGCCGCCGCGTGCAGCCTGCGCAGAAGACCGCTGTCGGCCCCGGGCGGAAGGCAGGAAGCGAGGGCGTCGGTGATCTCTTGCTGCGGGTAGCGGTGCGGCGGGAAAGCCGTGCTCACCGCAAGGACGCGAGTCATTGCTCCAACATAGGGACAGTGTGGCGTCGGAGCCCTGAACCCGGCCGCCACGGGCGCGCCGTCCCCTAGCGTGGTGCGGTGCCCGTCACCACCGATGAAGGAGCCCACGCGCGCCCCGCGTCCGTGGGGTTCGGGATCACCGAACGCTCCACTTTCTTGTGCCTTCTGAAGGCCAGTCATCCGCTGCCGGCGGCCGCTGTCACCGCCCTCACCGCGCTGCTTGCCGCCGCCGTCGGACTGGGCCCCGGCGCGTGCGCCCGAGCAGTGGCCGCGGTCGCCGCGGGCCAGTTGTCGATCGGCTGGTGCAACGACCGGTTGGACCTGGCGCGCGACCGGGCCGCCGGACGCCGCGACAAGCCGCTGGCCGCCGGGACCCTACGGCCCACCACGGTCGGTGCGGCCGCCTGCGTGGCCCTGCTCGCCTGCATCCCGCTGTCACTGGCCTGCGGGTTTCGGGCCGGGTGGGTCCACCTCGGCTGCGTCGCCGCCGCATGGACCTACAACCTGTGGCTCAAACAGACGATCGCCTCCTGGCTGCCGTACGCCGTCGCCTTCGGGCTGCTTCCGGCGTTCCTGACGCTGGCTCTCCCGGGCAGCCCATGGCCGCCCCCGTGGTTGACGGCCGCGGCGGCCCTGCTGGCCGTCGGCGCCCACTTCGCCAACGTCCTGCCGGACATCGAGGAGGACGTCGCGGGCGGTGTGCTGGGACTTCCGCAGAGACTGGGACGGCGCGGATCGATCGCGATGGCCGCGATCCTGGCCTTCGCCTCCTGTGCGGTGATGACCGTGGGGTCGCCGGGACCCGTGAGCACAGGGGGAGGCGTTCTCCTGGGGGTGACACTGATGCTGTGTCTGCTCACGGTGGGAGGGCCGCCCGCTCTCGCCCGCGGGCGACTGCCCTTCGTCGCCATCATGGCGATGGCCGTGGTCGACGCCGCACTGCTGGTGCTGGCGGGCCGCACGCTCGCCCCGGGATAGAAAGGCTCGGGCCCGGGATCCACCGTTTGCGCGGATTGGCCCTGTGCGAGGTCGGGCATGGGCGGTGTATGGCAGGAGCGCCGGAAGATCGCGCAGTCAGTGAAGATCATTTCGTGGAGTCGGCCGATGAGGTGGCGTCGAGGCTCAAAGCAGAGGTCGCCGCGGCCGGCGCGGCTCTGCGCCGTGGGGCCGCCCTGTTCGGGAAGGAACCTCCGCTGACAGGGGCGGGTGGCGACGACGCCGTCGAGGGGTAGTGCGGTGGGTGTCCGTCGACGGGCAGCGCGGTGGGCATCGTGCGATGGCGATGGCGATGGCGATGGCGATGGCGAGGGCGGCGGCGGCATCCCTGGGGCGCCGTCCTTGTCGGCTACCCCCGATCCGCGCCGCCGCCCCAGGCCGCACCGTTGACGGTCAGGCGAGGAGACGGGCGGTGCGCTGAGGCGCCTCCACGTCCGCGATCGCCGAGCGGCAGGCTCCCACGAAGCGCTTGAAGTCCTCGTTGTAGGTCCGGCCGCGGTTGGTCGCGCCGCTCGGGTTGCCGAAGAAGCTGTCACGCAGCTCCCGGGTCAGTTCGAGCTGGCCGCCCCCATCGGTCATGGTGCGGTTGCAGATGTTCTCCACGGCGTCGCCGTTGACGTCGCCGTCACCGGGGTAGATCGTGAAGCCGGCGGCCTTGAGGCGGGTGGTCAGAGCGTTGCGCATCGCCGTGCTGCGCCCGCCGACGACGACGCCCCTGCGGTCCTGGCCCGGCGTGGACGTCTTGCCCGGATTGGCCTGCTCCCACGTGCAGCCGTGCAGGCTCAGCGTGTTGAGGCTGCTCGCGGCCATCGAGAGGGCCACGTGATCGTCGCAGTGGATGGACGTGACGTGGAGCTCCGAGTTCAGCTTCGCGGAGCCGTCGGGGTAGGTCTGATTGCCCGTCCGCAGACCCTCGAACATCCAGAAGTCGTAGAGCGGCCCCGAGGTGAACAGCGGGGTACCGCTCGGAAGGTCGGGGTTCGGGTCGTAGCCGGCGACGCCCAGACAGAGCTCGCTCGTGCCGACCTCGATGCCACCGCCGTGGATCGCGAGGACGGTCGTCAGCGGGTACGAGACGGTGCCGGCCTTGTCGAAGTCCGTGAGGTCGTGGCGCTTGAACCGGCGGGCGAAGTCGACGCCCTCGCCGTCCGTCGTCTCCGCCGTCCCCAGGAAGTGCCGGTACAGCTCCGTGTTGGACGCGAACGTGTCGTTCGCCGACGTCGCGTGGGCGACACCTGCCGACAGGCCGCTGAGCACCGGTGCTCCCGCTGCAGCCACCACGAGACCCGCCAGCACGCTGCGGCGGCTCGCGCCCCGAGTGCTGCTCGCCTTTTCGGACATATAGCCCCCACTTTTCAAGATCGTGACTTGGACAGCGTGCAAAGTAGCACGCTTCACTTTTTCGGACTAAAAGATGAGCACGACGCGGCCGTCGTCGGTCGTGGGTCGAGCAGGAGCGGACCAGGGAGCGGCCGCGACCCTGTGCCCGCCGGCGATCTTCATGCGGTGGCGGGGGGTGTCGCATGCGCGGGCCCGGTGGTGTCTTCATGTCGAACCACCACAGACAACGTCCATGGAGGACACCGTGTCGCCACGCGTACCGAAGGCCGCGCTCCCCGCGGAGCTCAGGGAAAACATGATCAAGCAGCTCGGCGAAGTGCCCGAGCCCGTTGAGGTGGTGTGGCACAGCGGAACACACCACGCGCCGGTGCGACCGGTGCGACAGGGGCGCAGGCACTCAAGCCCGTGTGGGCGGTGCTCCTTCGCACGTTCCCCGACCTTCATGTTGCGGTCGAGGATGTGATCGCCGACGGGGACAGGGCTGTCTTCAGGAACACGGTCACCGGGACCCACCTGGGCGAGTACAAGGGTCCGATGGCCGCTCGTCCGGCGCGAGCTGCGCGGGAACGAGGTTTGTGACGGATCGCTGAGCCATCGCCGCTTTCAGAGGCACACCCGCGGTGTTCTGCCGGCGGTGAAACACCCGTCCGACCGGACTCGACGATCACTACAGTTCGGTCTCATGACGACGGTTACCACGCGTACGGTCGAGTACCCGGCCGACGGCCTCACGATGATCGGGCACCTCGCGCTCCCGGCCGGTGTCGACCGCCGGCCCGCGGTCCTGATCGGGCCCGAGGGGCCGGGCCTGAACGACTTCCAGCGCCGCCGGGCCGACGCCCTGGCCGAACTCGGGTACGTGGCACTGGCCTTCGACATCAACGGCGGGCGCTGGTTCACCGACCCCGAGGAGATGCTGGCACGCGTGACCCCCCTGCTCGCCGACCCCGACCGGATGCGGGACATCGGCCACGCGGCGCTCGACGTGCTGCGCGCCGAACCGCGGACCGACCCCGACCGCATCGCCGCCATCGGCTACGGCACCGGGGGCGCGATCGTGCTCGAACTCGGGCGCGACGGCGTCGACCTAAGCGCGATCGGAACGGTCAACGCACTGACCACGGGCCGACCGGGCGAGGCGGCACGCATTCGCTGCCCGGTGTGGGCCGGGGTCGGGTCGGAAGACCCGATCATGCCGCCCGCGCAACGGGAGGCGTTCGCCGCCGAGATGCAGGCCGCGGGCGTCGACTGGCGCCTCGTGGTCTACGGCGGCGCCCTGCACGCCTTCCACCACCCGCCGGTCGACCAGACCGTGCTCCCCGGCATCGGCCACCACCCACGGCACGCGCAGCGAGCCTGGCGCGACGTCGTCGACCTGCTCGCCGAATGCCTGCCCGTGACGGAGTGATCTGCTCCGGCTCGTCGGACATCACCGCAGATCAGAGTGACTATGACGAGGTGCTCTGCGAGGGGCGCCACGGCAGGCTTCCGGCGTATTCCGGTCCCACCCGCGGAGAACGGTCACGGACGGGACGGGACGGGACGGGACGGGATGGGGCGGGGCAGGGGCTCGGAGCCTTTTCAGGGGCATCGTCCATCGGGGTGCTGTTGAGCCACAGGCCGTGTCGCTCCGCCGCCGGGGAGGGGTTGGAGGGGCATGCGTAAGATCATTTGCCTGAGTGCCGCCCTTGCCCTGCCGCTCGCCCTCGCGGCCGCCGGCCCCGCCGCCGCCGACACCAGTTCCTGCACCCACCACTTCTCCGGCCCGCAGATCTGCATCCGGCTGGACGGCAACAACGGCTGGAACTCGGTCACAGGGATCTGGAGGAACCCGCCGAAGGGTCTCAAGAGCAAGGCCGTGACGCTCTACTGGAACGGCGAGAAGTTCGACACGGCGACCGCGCGGCGCGTGGGCAAGACCCTGAGCTACACCTGGTCGAACATGCAGACCGGCACCGACACCAAGCTGTGCGTGAGGTTCAAGGGCAGCGAACGCATGGCGTGCGACAAGACCAAGTACATCGGAAACCGCGCCAACTTCTGAACCTCCGACCCGCGGGGCCTGCGGCCGCGCCTCACGCAGGAGCCCGTCACCGGAAGCCGGGCGGCGTCGCCACGTCGGCAGTGACATCGTGGAGCCATGACCATCGAAGTCCGCCCGGCCTCGGTCTTCGGGGACGTCCGCACGCTCCTCGGCCCGAAGTCACCCGGCGCCAACGTCTGCTGGTGCCTGAGCTACCGGATTCCGTCCAAGCTCAACAACGAGCTTCGCGGGCCGGCCCGCGGCGAGTACATCGCCGAACTGTGCCGTGCGGATCCCCCTCCCGGGGTGGTCGCCTATGACGGCGAGGAGCCGGTCGGCTGGGCCGCAGTGGCGCCGCGCGCGGACACCTCCTTCGCCCGGAATCGCAAGATCCCGCACGTCGACGACCTGCCGGTCTGGTCGCTGTGGTGCATCCGCGTACGCCCCGGTCACCGGAAGAAGGGCATCTCGCACGCCCTCATCGCCGGCGCGGTCGAGTTCGCCCGCTCCCAGGGCGCACCGGCGATCGAGGCCTACCCCCTCGACAACGGTGACGCCAAGGTCGACCTGACGATGGCGTACGCCGGTATCCGGAAGAACTTCGAACGCGCCGGCTTCGTGCACGCAGCCGACACCACCTCGGTGCTGGCCGGTCACCCGCGGGTCCTGATGCGGCTCGACCTGCGCTGACACCGCACGCCCGAAGGCCGCTGGACAGGAAGCGCTGTCGTCGGCCGGTGCTCCGCCAGGATCAGGAAACACCCCGGGGGCGGAACTGGATACTGATCCGCGGGCCGACCGCGCGCGTGGACTTGGGGATCGCGTGCTCCCAGGTCCGCTGGCAGGAGCCGCCCATCACCACCAGGTCGCCATGGCCCAGCGGCAGGCGCAGGGCCGCCGCGCCGCCGCCGCGCGGGCGCAGTGCCAGGTCCCGGGGGTCGCCCACGGAGAGGATGGCGACCATGGTGTCCCGCGTGGCGGAACGCCCCGTGCGGTCGCCGTGCCAGGCCACGCTGTCGCGGCCGTCGCGGTAGAGGCAGAGACCGGCCGTGACGAAGGGCTCGCCCAGCTCGGGCGCGTAGTACGAGGTCAGGGCGGCCCGGGCCTCCTCCAGCACGGGGTGCGGCAGGGGTTCGCCCTCCCGGTAGAAGGCGAGCAGCCGGGGTACGTCGACCTCTCGCTCGTACATGTGGCGCCGCTCGGCCCGCCAGGGGACCCCACCGGCCAGTTCCTCGAACAGCGCGTCCGCTCCGGTCAGCCAGCCCGGGAGCAGGTCGACCCAGGCGCCGCTGCCCAGCTCGCGCCTCCGCAGGCCGTGGAGCGGACCGAGCCGTATGTCGTCGCCCTGGTCGAACAGTGAGGCCTGGAGATGTGCACGCATACCACCAGCGTACCCACAGGAAGCGAACGTATGAGCGATTCACTGTGTGGGCCCCGCTTCGTCATCAGGACAGGCGCCCCCGAACGATTCCGCGCAGAATGAAGAGGTGGCCGAGCCCGCTGACGGAGGGGGTCGCGGGACGAAGTAGCCCGGGGCATGCGGCCGGGAGGCATTCATGTATCGCTTCTTCGAACCGAAGGGCGGGCACGATACGGGGAAGCAGCCCGCGGCCCCGGCGCAGGTCGCCCTGGCGGTCAACGGCATGGGTACCTTCAACTGGGACGTGGCCGACGGAGTGATGCGCTACGACGACGGCGGCTTGGCCGTGATGGGCTTCCGGCCGGGCGAGTTCGACGGCCGGCTGGCCACGCTGGGGGAGCGGATGCTGCCCAGCGAGCTGCCGACGATAGAGGGCCTCGTCGACCGTGCGCTGAAAGAGCGCTCCGGCTTCAGCCTCTACTTCCGGGTGCGGCACCGCAACGGCCGGCTGCGCTGGACCCACACCCAGGGCCACATCGTCCGGGACACGCAGGGGCGACCGGTACGGGTCATCGGGATCATCCGGGACGCCAGCCAGGAGCTGCGAGCCGTCGACCAGACCGAACAGCTGCGCCAGGCCCGCGACGACCGTCGCCGCCAGGCCGACATCGTCGGCCACGTCAGCGACGCGCTCGTCCCCACCGTCACCGTCGAGGACGTCGCGGAGGCCCTCACCACCACCCGCCTCATGGAACGGGTCGGCGCCTCCAGCATCATCCTCGGCCTGATCGACAACGGCCGTATGGAACTGGTCGGTTCCAACGGCGTACCCGAAGACCTCATCCGCGACTTCCACCTGTCCCGGCTGAGCGAACCCCTGCCCCTGACCGAGGCGGTCCGCACGCGCGAGGCGGTCTTCGTCACCAGCCGGACGGAGTTCATCGAGCGCTATCCGGCGCTCGCCCCCTACCTGACGAAATTCCCCGAGGCCGCGGCCGCGGTGTACCTGCCGTTGATCGCCCACGACATCCCCATCGGCGCCGTCGGACTCACCTACGAGGGCAGGGCGCACTTCCCCCAGGACGAAAGGACCGTGCTGACGGCGCTGGGCAAGGTCATCGCCCAGTCACTGCAGCGCGCCCTCCTGTACGACCAGGAACACGAGTTGGCCGCCGGCCTGCAGACGGCGATGCTGCCGGGGAACCTGCCGCACGTGCCCGGCCTGCTCCTCGCCACCCGCTACCAGCCCACCCGCGCCCGAGGAGGGATCGGCGGCGACTGGTACGACGCCCTGACACTGCCCGACGGCCGGTTCGCCGCCGTCGTCGGCGACGTCCAGGGCCACGACGTGACGGCCGCCGCCGTCATGGGACAGCTCCGTATCGCTCTGCGCGCCTACGCCGCCGAGGGCCATCCGCCGACCACCGTCATGGCTCGCGCCTCGGCGTTCCTGGCCGAACTCGACACGGACCGCTTCGCCACCTGCCTCCTCGCTCTGCTCGACCCCCGAACGGGAGCGATCGCGATCGTGCGCGCGGGCCATCCTGAGCCCGTACTGCGCCGGCCGGACGGGACCTGTGTCTGGCTCGACGTACCGGGCGGCCTTCCCCTCGGCCTCACACGGTCGGGTGCCCAACCCGCGTATCCGGTCTCCGAGACGGTCCTGGAACCCGGATCGACGCTGGTCATGTGCACGGACGGGCTCATCGAGGCACGTGCCGAGGACCTCGACCAGGGGCGCGGACGGCTCCTCGACGCGCTCGTGACCGGGCCCGCGCCGCCCGAAGACCTCGCCAACCACCTGCTGCACACCATGGCGGCGTATACGGGGGAGGAGGACGACGTGGCCCTCCTGGTCCTGAAGCGCTCTCCCGGAAGGCCGGACCCCGCGCCCCGGATGGAGGCCACCATCACCCCCGCCGACCCCGACGCACTGCGCGCCGCGCGCCGCGCCCTGCGCACGGCACTGCACGACTGGTCGCTGGACGCCCTCAGCGATACGGCGGAGTTGCTGGCCTGCGAACTGGCCACCAACGCCCTTCTGCACACCGCCGGCAACGCCACCCTGACAGCCACGCCGGTACGGAACGGCGGACGGGGCCTGCGCCTGGCCGTCACCGACACCTCGCCCGCCTCCCCCAGACGCCGAGCCGCCACCGAGGAGTGCACCTCCGGCCGCGGCCTCGTGCTCATCGAAGAACTCGCCAGCACCTGGGGAATCGAACCCCGCGGCAGCGGCAAGACCGTCTGGTGCGAACTGTCCCTGGACCAGCTGTAGCGTCGTCCCGCTGAGTTCCGGGCCGGGCCGCCCTGCGATACTTCGTGGCTGTGACCAGCGAAATAACCTCCCGGGCGGCACAGTCCGGGCCACCGTCACCGGAGCGACGTCCGATCCGGTCCTGGCAGGACGCCGAGCACAACGCCGCCGCATGGATGCGGTATTGGGGGTTCGCCGACGCGCGGGCCACTCCCGGCGGCTCCGACGGCGGGGTGGACGTGCGGTCGGCGAGGGCGCTGGGGCAGGTCAAGTACCAGGCGAAGGCCGTGGGGCGTCCCGAGGTGCAGCTGCTCTTCGGCGCGCGCGGCCGGCATCTGGACAGACAACTGCTCTTCTTCACGGGCAGCAGTTACGCCAAGACGGCCCTTCAATACGCGCTCGACAACGGCATCGCGCTGTTCGTGTACGACCTCGACGGATCGATGACGGCGGTCAACGCCCCGGCCCGCCGGATCACCGAGGCCGCTCGCGCCGCGGAAGACGCGCGCGCCGCGGCAGCGGTACGCACCCCGGAGCGCGACCGCACCCCGGAGCGCGACCGCACCGCGGAGCCCGGGCGCGCCGCGGAGGCCCTCCGCGTCGAGGCGCTCCGGCGGTTCGCGGCGGCAGCGCGTGTCGCGGCGACCGACCGTCGTGCTGCTCCCGAGCCGGCACCGTCGGCCGCTGCCACCCCGGCTCGGATACAGACTCCTGCTCCTCGGACCCCGACTCGCGCTCAGGCTACGGCTCGCGTGCGGACTTCCGCTCCTCGGACTCCTGCTCCTCGGACTCCTGCTCCTCGGACTCCGTCCCGGGCTCCGGCTCGGGCTGTGGGCCCGGTCGCGACACCCTCGCCCGTCCGCCTGCAGAAGGCCGCGGCCCAAGCACCCCTCTCGCGCCCCCGCTCCCACGCCCCGGCCGCCGTTCCCCCGAAGGAACCCCGTCCCGGAACCGCCCACGTGGTCCTCGGACTGGTCCTGGGCGTCATCGCACTGGCCCTGCCCGGTTCGGAGTCCTTCACCGCACGTCCCAACAGGGCCGTGGCGACGGCCGTCCTCCTCGTCATCCCCTGCGCCCTGCTGGTACGAGGCTTCACGACGAAGTCTCGCCGTAGCTTCTGGCCCACCGGCCTTGGCCTCTTCCTGCTGTACCTCCCCTTGGCCTGGGCGACCAACGCCCAGCTGTGGCAGGGCGACGCGTCCGATCTGTTCCTGCCGACGACACCGGCCGCGCTGTGTGTGCTGACCGCCGTCCTGCTGTTGCGCCGGAACGGCTGGTCTCGGCACGGGAAGTCCCCGCACCCGAGTACTCCGGAGAGCTGACGCCTGACGAGAGACCGTTCCGCCGGCGGTCACCAGGCTGGTGGCTGCCCGACCGGCGCGTGCCGCTCAGCTCGGCAGGTACGCCTGCCGCGAGGCGCACGTCCACACCACGGCTCGCGTCGCGCCGGAGGCGTTCACCGCACTGCCTCCGGCCCGGTCGTCGTCGGAGACGGCGACGGCCTCGCTCGCCTGCCCGGCCGCCAGCCGGGGCAGGGCCAGCATCGGGCCCGAACCCGGCCACAGCACGGCCTGGTCCGCTCCATTGCCCGCGTCGTCGGGGTGGGACCTGGCGGCACCGACCGCCACACCGGTGGTGGGGCTCACGCCGTCGAGGCTCGCGTACGGGTGGGTGCTCAGCCGACCCGGCGACGAACCGGGGGTGCCGAGCGGCGCGGACCACACCCACGGAGTCCACTCGTAGCCGGGCCCGTACCAGTCGCTGCCGACGATCGTCCCGTCGGCCGCGATGCCCGCCACCCAACTGGTGTTTCCGCCGCCACCCGCCTGCGGGAGGATCTGCGCGGGCCCCTCGTCGCCGGGCCACAGCACCGGATACGAGTGCTCCACGCGGCCGCCGGTGTCCGGCTCCACCTTCTGCACGGTCGCGACGACATCGCCGCGGGAGTTGATGCCTCCCACGGTGTAGACGTACGTGTCCGGGCCGAGCTCCTCGGGAAGGGTGAGCGTCCGTTCCAGCGCGCCGTCGGCGTAGACCCGGATCGTCCTGTCGCCGTACCCACCCGCGACCACACGACCCGAGTCGTTGACGTCCAGGTCCCCGCCCCACTGCGCCCCGCCGGGCAACTCCGTGACGGAGGCGTCGCCCGCCCGGTAGGTGAAGCCCACCTGCGTGGTGGTGCCGTAGGGCCGATACCGGCCCACCATCAGCCCGCGCTGGTTCACGCCCAGCAGCTCGCTCTCCGCCCGGCTGTCGGGGACGGGGACGCGGTGCACTGTCGTGCCGGTCCAGTAGACCGCCTTGCCCCGGGACGAGCCGACGGACAGGTTGCCCCGGCCCAGAGCGCGTACGCCCTCCTTCGGCCAGGCCACCTCGGTGCCGGGCAGCGCTCCCAATGCGGTCGGCGCCGTCCTGCAGGCAGCGCCGGCGCTCGCCGTGGCCGGTCCCGCCGCACTGATCAGTCCGGCCAGAGCGGCCGCGGCGCCGATGGCCGCCATCATCCTTCTCACAGCGTGCTGCCCCCCGTGTCAGTCCATGCGGATACGTGCAGACGCCCATGGTGCCTCTGGAACGGGAGGGAAGTACCCGGAACGGTGCAGACCGCTTCGTACCGGCTCACCCTCAGAGGAAGTGCACGTCGTAACGGTCCTGTTCGGGCAGGAGGCGGTCGAAGACCTCCAGACCGTGCTGGATGCGACCCAGGGTCCTGAAGTAGTCGAAGCGGTCGATGCCTGGGGTCAGGACCGCGAGAAGGCCCGCGGTCGAGCCGGGCGCGGCGCCGAAGGAGTGCGCCACGCCGGGCGGGAAGCAGACCAGCCCGCCGGCGGTGACGGTCGCCGTGCGGTCGTCCAGGGTGAACCGCATGCGGCCGTCGACCACTCTGGAGCAGCTGGCTCCGCTCCCGCTGCGCCTGGCCGCTCGCGAGAACAACCCGCCCTTCCACGGCCTGGTCACCGACGCCTTCCGTGCCGCCGGTGCCGAGCCGCTCCTCGGCCCGCGGTTCAGCGACCTGCAGGCCACACTCACCGCGATCGGCACCGAGCAGGCGTCGTCGTGGACCGTCTTCTACGAGGTACGGGGGCGGCCGTCGGTCCCCCGAGTCGCCGTGCGCCCCCTCGCCGGTCTCACCGTCACCACCTCACGGGCCGCCCTGCCCGGCCCACCCGGCCCACCGCTGCGGCACCTGCTGCAGGCCCTGCTGGGCGAGGAGCCGGGCGAGCCCGGTTGACCCGCCGTCAGGCGCAGGCCCCCCGCACGCCGCCGATCCGTGTGCGGGCGATCAGGTGTTCTCCGGTCTGAGCACGAGGACGTGAAGGTTGAGTACGAGCGCTCAAGCCCGTCGCCTGCTCGCTCGCGACCATGAAAGAGACAACATCGCCTACCCCGGGGGAGCGCCACATGCTCAGCCGTCTCGCCGAGGTTCTGGTGCCCACCGTCGGGCGCCTCTCGGTCACCGCGGACCATGCCGAGATCCCGCCCGGCAGCATCATCGCCGCGAACCACACCTCACTGGCCGACCCGGCCGTCGTGCTCGCCGCCCTTCGTCGTCTCGGCGTTGTGCCGGTCGTCGCGGCGGCCGCCGGCCTGTGGTGCGTCCCGGTCCTGGGCCGCGCACTCGCCGGCGAAGGCCACATCCCGGTGTTCCGCCATGACCGGCGAGCCTCGGACGCTCTGGACCTCGCCGCAGCAGCCCTCGAACAGGGACGGCAGATCCTCATCTACGCCGAGGGCGGACTCCCACGCCGCAAGGACGCCGCCGAAGCGGCTCCCGGCGACTTCCGAAGCGGCCTCGCGCGGCTCACTCAACGTACCGGCGCAGCCGTTGTTCCCGTGGGCCAGGCCGGCGCACGCCGGGTGACGTCGGGCAGCACGGCGAAACAGCTCGCCGGCCTGGCCACCGCACCGCTGCGCCGGCCGGGCCTGCACGTCCACGTAGGTGTCCCTCTCCGGCTGACCGGGGACGGCGCGGCGCGGACGGCGCAGGCCCACGCTGCGGTGACGGCCGCGTGGCGGACGGCGGCCGAACATCTCGGAGAACCGGCCGCACGCGCCGCCCTGTGAACCGAGGTTGCCGCACGGCGCCCGGATCCCGCCGGCCGCTTTCCTCCCCGATCTTGCCCGTACCCGCCCGGAACGTGGTTCGCTGCCGGAAGACCGGGATCCACCCGGCCGGGACGAAGCAAGGAGATGCCGGTGCGTCGCATGGCGGAGGAGGGGTTCCGCAGAGCGCAGGAACGGGACCGGTACGCGCCGCACGTCCGCCTCGTGAACGAGATGGTCGACGACCTGCGGGGGCACGACGGCCGGGGCTGGATGCCGTACGTCGCTCCCTGGCACGGCGGAGTCGATGCCCGGGTGCTGTCCGTGCTGCGGGACCCGGGTCCGGCCACACAGGACGGCACCGGGTCCGGCTTCCTGTGCATGGAGAACGACGACCCGACCGCCGCCCGTCAATGCCAGGCCTTCGGCGACGCAGGCATCGGCGCCGGTGACATCACCCCCTGGAACGCCTACCCCTGGTACATCAACCGGGCGCCGACCGCAGCGGAACAGCAGGCCGGCGTCGCCCCTTTGAAACGGCTCATCGAGCTGCTTCCCCACCTCCGAGTCGTCCTGCTCCAGGGCGGCGACGCGCAGAGGACCTGGCGTCGGCTGGCCAAGAAGCATCCGGAGGTCGCCCAGCAGACACGCTTCGAGGTCGTGAGCACCTACCATCCCGGCAGGCAGGCGCTCTGGTCGCCCGACCCCGCCGTCCGCGCCGCTCGGGAACAGCATCGTGTCGACGCCTACCGTCTGGTGGCGAAAGCCCTCCACGAGCGCGGCTGATCACCACATTCCGGACAGGTCCGACGGCGGCCGGGCCGGACTCCTCTTCTCACCGGTGACGCCACTCGTGCGTCACTGCGGCTCGGGTTCCTCTGTCGGTGTCGGACGGGACGTGTTCGACGCCGTCGGGCCGGAACCTCCGGCGCGGGCGCGGAGTGTGCCCGCGGCCAGGCCAAGTCGGGTTTCCGCCGTCTCGATCGCCATGTCGCCGAGGTCCGGGCCGTCCAACGCGGTGTCGTCATTGGCGTACGCCCCCAGGCCGTCGACGGTCACCAGGACATGCAGGGCTGCCTTGAGTGGGTCATCGGTCGTGAACTCCCCGGCTTGGACGCCTTTGTCGATGAGCGTCACGAGAGCGGCGCGTGTCGCCGACTCCTGTGTGCTCACCGCCTGGCGCAGCGCGGCCTTGAACCTGCTGAGGTGCCGCGCATTGAGCCACAGGCGGCTGAGGTCCAGGTAGTCGCCGTCCGCGAGGCGCACGAGGAAGCGTGCGAGCCGGTCGAGGGGAGGGAGCTCCTCCTCCTGCGGAGGCAGGAGCGACTCGCGTTCCGCGGTCGTGGCGTAGGTGAACGCCTCGCTCACGAGGTTGTCCGCGACCGGGAAGTAGTGGCCGATGAGGCCGGGGCGGACGCCCAGCTCGTCCGCGACGCGCCGCAGGGTGATCAGCTCCAGTCCCTCCTGCAGCGCGATGCGTGCGGCGGTCTCCAGGATCTCCGCGCGGCGCTCCTCGGGCGGCTTCCGGGTCCGTTTCGGCTGGGGTCTTGACGTCATGGGCCAAAGGCTATTGGATCGGTGGCCAATACACAGTTGGTCACCCGCCCAATAGTGGCGGGGTTGCCGGCACACCCGAGAGGCCTCGATGGCGACGCACCCCACCACCACCGCAGGAGCCCACGACGGACAAGGTTCCGAGCGGGCGGGGCACCCGGAAAGCCGGGGGATCGATCTGGTCCCCGCCGACGAGCGCATCGGCAGCCCGCGCCGGCTCTTCGCGGTCTGGGCGGCGCCGAACGTCAGCTATCTGAGCTTCGTGGTCGGCGCCACGCTGATCCTCTTGGGGCTCTCGCTCCCGCAGGCGATCGGGGTGATCCTCGTCGGGAACCTGCTGTGGGCGTGCACCGGGATCATCGCGGTGAGCGGGACGGCCGCCGGTACGAGCGGGTCGGTCATCTCGCGCGCGTTCTACGGGGTCATGGGCAACAAGGTCGTGCTCGTCCTGACCGGCTGGCTCATCGCCGCGGCCTACCTCGCCCTGAACTGGTCGGCCGCCTCCGTCGCGGGAATCGGCCTGGCGGGCCGGATGGGTCTGCCGGACAACCGGGCCGTGGCAGCCGCCGTCATCTGCCTGATCGCCGGGGTGACACTGCTGATCGCGATCTACGGATACGCGACGATCGTCCGCCTCTACACCGCGCTCAGCATCCTGCTGACTCTCGTGTTCGTCGTCGTGACGGGATACGTGCTCGCCGAGACCGACTGGTCCTACGCCCCGGCCGAACCGCTCAGGGGCAGGGCACTCGCCGCCGCGCTCGGTGTCGGCTTCACCGTCATCGCCTCCACACCGCTCTCCTACAGCAACAGCCCGGACCTGGCCCGCTACCTGCCCCGTGACAGCCGTCCGATCGCCATCGCCGGATGGACGGCCCTCGGCGCGTACCTGCCGAGCGTCGTGTTCACGGCGGTCGGCGCGCTCGCGGCCACCGGGCTCGACATGAGCGGCCCGCAGGCCGCGCTGGAGAGTCTTCTGCCCGGGTGGTTCGTCCCCGTCTTCGTCATCGCGGTCGTCCTCAACACCGTCGCGAACAACGGCATGACGGCCTACAGCGCCAGCCTGTCCATCCAGTCGGTCGGTGTCCGCCTCGCACGTATCCCCGAGGTCCTGACCATCGGCATCCTCGGCACGGCCATGACGCTCTACGCGATCCTCGTCCGGGACTTTCTGACGAGCGTCAGCACCATGCTCCAACTCGTGGTCGTCGTGACGGGCCCGGCCATGGCGGTGGCCGTGACCGACCTCGTCATGCGGCGCAACCGCTATGACGGGGAGAACCTGCTCGAACAGGAGCGCGGCGGACCCTTCTGGTACCACCGGGGTGTCCACTGGTCAGGCGTCCTCGCGCTCGTCGCGGGCGGCCTCACCTCCCTGATGTGGGTGAACACCAGCTTCTGGACCGGCCCGATCGCGAAGGCCATGGGCGAGGTCGACCTGGCGATTCCGTCCGGCATGGGCGTTGCCGCCGCCGTCTACTGGGCCTCGGCCCGCAGTCTCCGGACCATCCGCCTCACGCCCCAGCCTCGATGAAGGCACATCCTGTGCAGGCCGACGTCATTCTGCCGGCCGACCACGTGGACCGGTTCGCCGATCTCATCGTGTTCGCCGCGAACCCTCTCGACCTCGCCCCCGACGCACAGCCCGCCGACGCCGTCCTCGGGACGGTCGTCGGCGGCGCGGTGCGGTTCCACCTGAACCATGCAGAAGGAAACTCGTGACCCCGACGTCCATCCCCCGCCCCGAACACCGCCCCCACGTCAAGGCCGCCGCCACCGACCCGTACGACCGCGGCGTCGCCCGAGGCGAGCAACGCCACGATGGCATCCCCGCCGCGATCGAGGTGTACGACCAGCTCTTCGCGCTCGGCGGGATCGCCCCCGCCCAGGTCCGCCAGGACGCCGAGCGCGCACTCGACGCGATCGGGCGGTTCCGCCCCGCGGCGCGCGCGGAGATCGCGGGCATCGCCCAGGGAGCCGGGATCGAGGAGTGGCGCGTCGCCGCCCTCAACGCCCGCACCGAGATCCTCTCCCGCAGCGCCGCCGTGCCACCAGGCGAGTGCACCACGATCGTGCGCCACAGCCCCGGCCACGACGGTCCCTCGCGCACATGCGGCGTCCAGACATGGGACTGGCATGTCGAACTGGGCGCTCACTGGCACACACTGGAGTCGCGCGGCGGCGCCCATGACTTCGTCGGCCTCACGGAGAACGGCATCCTCGGCAAGATGGGCGTCAACAGCGCCGGCCTCGCCCTGCACTTCAACATCCTCGGCCACGTCCGCGACGGCGTCGGCGGCATCCCCGTGCACGTGCTCGCCGCCGTCGTCCTGGCAGAAGCCGGAAGCGTCGCCGAGGCCGTCGAGATCGTCCGCAGTGCTCCCCTCGCCTCGTCGGGATCGTTCGCGCTCTTCGACGAGACCGACGCCGTACTCCTCGACCTGAGCCCCGTCGGCGTCTTCGAGATGCGCCCGGAGAACGGCACGCTCGTGCGGACCAACCACTTCCTGACGGCGACCCCGGCGGCCGGCGAGAAGACATGGCTCTACCAGCCCGATTCGGGCCTGCGCTACGACTTCGTCCGCGCCCGCCTCGCCCACAGGCAGCCACCGACGACCGTCGACGACCTCGCGGGCTGCCTCGTGACCGGTGCGGGGGAACCGCCGGTGACCTGCCTGCCCGACCCGGACAAGCCCCTGGGGCAGCGCTGGGCCGGCCTCGCGACCATCACGCTCGAACCCGCGACACGCACCGCCCGGATCCTCGACGGCACACCCGCCGACATCGGCTCACGCGACTGGCGTGTGCTCAAAGCCGACTGATCCCGGCACCGCACCGACCCGTGCCGTGGTGACAGCGCAGCGGGGCTGCCGTCGGGCTTGGTGCGTCAGGTGACCGGACAGATCAGGAATCGAGAAGCGCGGTCACCTTGCCGCCGATAGCGTGACGGCCATGAACACCACCCCTCACTCGGCCTGCCTCCGCCCGACGGCCACCGGCCCCGGCGTGGACACCGTCCTCGGGCGGCATCCGGACCGTTCGGCCGGGCCGGAGCCCACGCCCCCCACGGGCCCGTGATCGAGGTCGAGGACGAAGTGGAACCGGACGTACTGCTCGAAGCGCGGCAGATCAAGCCAGGCGACGCGGACCGAGACCGCGAAGGCGGCCCCGCCCGACACAGGGAGACACGATGAGCAAGGCCAAGAGGACGGACGCGCAGTCGCCTGCGCCGCACGCTGCCGAGAGTCACGGTGTCATCCGCGTGCACGGCGCGCGCGAGAACAACCTCAAGGATGTCAGCGTCGAGATCCCGAAGCGCCGGCTGACGGTGTTCACCGGCGTCTCCGGCTCGGGCAAGAGCTCGCTGGTGTTCGACACGATCGCCGCGGAGTCGCAGCGGCTGATCAACGAGACCTACAGCGCCTTCGTACAGGGCTTCATGCCGACGCTCGCCCGGCCCGAGGTCGACGTCCTCGAAGGCCTGACGACCGCGATCATCGTCGACCAGCAGCGGATGGGAGCGGACCCCCGCTCCACGGTCGGCACCGCCACCGACGCCAACGCGATGCTGCGCATCCTCTTCAGCCGGCTCGGCAAGCCGCACATCGGGCCGCCCAGTGCGTACGCCTTCAACGTCCCCTCGGTCCGCGCGAGCGGGGCGATCACCGTCGAGCGCGGTGCCAAGAAGGCGGTGAAGGCGACCTTCTCCCGCACCGGCGGCATGTGCCCGCGGTGCGAAGGCCGCGGCGCGGTCTCCGACATCGACCTCACCCAGCTCTACGACGACTCCAAGTCCCTCGCCGAAGGCGCGTTCACCATCCCGGGCTGGAAATCGGACAGCTTCTGGACCGTGCGCGTCTACGCCGAGTCGGGATTCCTCGACCCGAACAAGCCGATCCGCGAGTTCACCAAGAAGGAGATGCAGGACTTCCTGTACCGGGAGCCGACGAAGGTGAAGGTCGAGGGGGTGAACCTCACCTATGAGGGGTTGATCCCCAAGATCCAGAAGTCGTTCCTGTCCAAGGACAAGGAGTCGATGCAGCCGCACATCCGGGCGTTCGTGGACCGCGCGGTCACCTTCACCACCTGCCCCGAGTGCGACGGCACCCGGCTCGGAGAAGGGGCCCGGTCGTCACGGATCGGCAAGATCAACATCGCCGACGCCTGCGCGATGCAGATCAGCGACCTGGCCGAATGGGTCCGCGGCCTCAATGAGCCGTCCGTGGCGCCGCTGCTCACCGCGCTGCAGCAGTCACTCGACTCGTTCGTGGAGATCGGCCTCGGTTACCTCGCGCTCGACCGGCCGTCGGGCACGCTGTCGGGCGGCGAGGCACAGCGCGTCAAGATGATCCGCCACCTCGGCTCCTCGCTCACCGACGTCACCTACGTGTTCGACGAGCCCACCATCGGCCTGCACCCCCATGACATCCAGCGGATGAACGGCCTGCTCCTGAGGCTGCGGGACAAGGGCAACACGGTGCTCGTCGTGGAGCACAAGCCGGAGGCGATCGCGATCGCCGACCACGTCGTCGACCTCGGCCCCGGAGCCGGTACGGAGGGCGGCACCGTCTGCTTCGAGGGCACCGTCGAGGGCCTGAGGGCGGCCGGCACCATCACCGGCCGGCATCTCGACGACCGGGCCGTCCTCAAGGAGACGGTGCGCAAGCCCACCGGCACGCTGGAGATCCGCGGCGCGACGACACACAACCTGCGCGGCGTCGACGTCGACATCCCGCTCGGAATGCTCGTCGTCGTCACCGGCGTCGCCGGCTCCGGCAAGAGCTCGCTCGTGCACGGGTCGATCCCCGCCGGCGAGGGCGTGGTGTCGGTCGACCAGGGCGCCATCCGCGGGTCGCGAAGGAGCAACCCGGCGACGTACACCGGACTGCTCGACCCGATCCGCAAGGCGTTCGCGAAGGCCAACGGCGTGAAGCCGGCACTGTTCAGCGCCAACTCCGAAGGCGCCTGCCCCACCTGCAACGGCGCCGGGGTCATCTACACCGACCTGGCGATGATGGCGGGCGTCGCCACCACCTGCGAGGACTGCGAGGGCAAGCGATTCGAGGCATCGGTCCTCGACCACCACCTCGGCGGCCGGGACATCAGCGAGGTGCTCGCGATGTCGGTGACGGAAGCGCTGGAGTTCTTGGGCGCCGGTGAGGCGCGCACGCCGGCCGCGCACGCCGTCCTCGACCGGCTCGCCGACGTCGGGCTCGGCTACCTCAGCCTCGGCCAGCCCCTCACGACGCTGTCCGGCGGCGAGCGGCAGCGACTCAAGCTGGCGACCCACATGGCCGACAAGGGCGGCGTCTACATCCTCGACGAGCCGACCACCGGCCTCCACCTCGCCGATGTCGAGCAGTTGCTGGGCCTGCTGGACCGGCTCGTCGACTCCGGCAAGTCGGTCATCGTCGTCGAGCACCACCAGGCGGTCATGGCGCACGCCGACTGGATCATCGACCTCGGTCCCGGCGCCGGCCACGACGGCGGCCGGATCGTCTTCGAGGGCACACCCGCCGACCTCGTCGCCACCCGCTCCACACTTACGGGCGAGCACCTGGCGGCCTACGTCGGCGCCTGAGGAGCACAGCGGGACCGCCGCAGGGCGGTCCCGGTCCCGGCCTCGGCCTCGGCCTCGGGCGCCCGAGCGTTCAACGGTGATGCGGTTGCGGCCCGATGATCGGTCCCATGCCTGCTGGTTATGACCCCGGGTATTGGACCTCCGCTCGCGCCTGGACCCAGCGTCGAACCCGCCCGTGATCGCGCCGAGTCCGAGAAGCCGAGGAAAACCCCGCCATGAAGATCGTCGTCATCGGTGCGACCGGAACCGTCGGCTCGGCCCTGGCCGACGTCCTTGAGTCGAATCCGGGTCACCACGTCGTACGGGCCTCACGGCGAGGTCCCGTCCAAGTCGACCTCGCGGACCCGAAGTCGATCGGAGGCCTGTTCGCCACGGTCGACGGCATCGACGCGGTCATCGCGGTCGCGGCCAGTGGCGCGATCGCCGGACTGGGCGATTCCGCTGACGACGACTACTTCGTGGGGCTGGAAGGAAAGCTGCTGGGCCAGGTCCACCTCGTCCGTCACGCGCTGCGTCACCTCAACGATGCCGGATCCATCACTCTCACCAACGGTGTCTCGACATTCTCCGAGCCCGGTCTGTCCTTCACCGCCCTGATGAACGCGGGGCTCGCGGGCTTCGTACCGGCCGCCGCGCTCGAGATGCCGCGCGGCATCCGGTTGAACGCGGTGAGCCCGGGCTGGATCTCGGAGACGCTTGGGGCGCTGGGGCGTGACGGCTCGGCGGGCACGCCGCTGGCCGAGGTGGTCAGGACGTACGTGGAGATCGTCGAGGGAACGGCTCGGGGCCAGGTGATCGAACCCACGACGTGATCTGCGCGGGCGGCTCGGCAGCTGAGGTGATGACGCCCGCTCCCGCGGCGGTGGTGGGGGCCGCCGACTGGTCTCCGCGTTTGCCTGTCACGACGTTCAGTTGACTTGGAGCGCGCTCCAACACCTAGCGTCCTGGGCAGATGATTCCGACTTCAGGAGGCAGCAGCATGACCGACATCGCCACCCGGCACCTGGGCAATCTGGCGGTCTCCGCGCAGGGCCTGGGGTGCATGGGCATGAGCCACGGCTACGGCGCCTCGGACGACGCGCAGTCGATCGCGACACTGCGCCATGCTCTCGACCTCGGGGTGACCTTCCTGGACACCTCCGACTTCTACGGCGCCGGGCACAACGAGGAGTTGATCGGACGGGCCGTTGCCGGACGGCGCGACGAAGTGGTGCTGGCCACGAAGTTCGGCTTCGCCAACCGGCTGGGGGAGCCGACCCGGGTGCGCGGTGACGCCGCCTATGTGCGGCAGGCGTGCGAGGCCTCGCTGCGCCGGCTCGGAGTCGACCACATCGACCTCTACTACCAGCACCGAGTCGATCCCCAGGTACCGATCGAAGAGACCGTCGGCGCCATGGCCGAACTGGTGCACGCCGGGAAGGTCCGACACCTCGGGCTGTCCGAGGCCGGCGCGAGCACCATCCGGCGGGCGCACGCGGTGCATCCCATCGCCGCGCTGCAGAGCGAGTGGTCGCTGTGGACGCGCGATCTGGAGGCGGAGATCGCCCCGGTCTGCCGTGAACTCGGCATCGGCCTGGTCCCGTTCTCCCCGCTGGGGCGCGGCTTCCTGACCGGCCGGTACAGCTCGGTCGAAGCACTGTCCGAGACCGACATGCGGCGGAGCCAGCCGCGGTTCGCCGACGGCAATCTCGAACGGAACCTGGCGATCGTCGCGAAGCTGAACGAGCTGGCCGCGGCCAAGGGAGTCACCACCGGTCAGCTCGCCCTGGCCTGGGTGCAGCACCGGGGCGACGACGTGGTGCCGATCCCTGGCACACGGCGGCAGCGGTACGTGGAGGAGAACCTCGCGGCTCTGGCCGTCGAGCTGTCCCCGGAGGACCTCGCCGCCATCGAGGCCGCCGCCCCGCCCGAGCAGGTCGCGGGCCCTCGCTACGACCCGACGAGCCTCACCTTCGTCAACAGCTGAGCCTGCCGCGGTCACGAGCCCCGACTGGATGACCGATTCTCAGGCATCGGCTGCGCGTGCATGAGGTGAGGCAGCTCAAAGTGCGGTTCTGGCACCGGACTGGGCTTCCTCGCCACCGCACTCGCCCGTCTATGTGGGCGGTGCCAGCGTGCGCAGGACGCAGAACTCGTTGCCCTCGGGGTCGGCCATGACCACCCAGCTTCGGTCCGGGCCTTGGCCCACATCCGTCCTGGTGGCGCCGAGGTCGAGCAGCCTGGTCACCTCGTCGTCGGTGCTGCCGTCGATCGGGCTGACGTCGAGGTGAAGCCGGTTCTTCACGGTTCTGGCCTCGGGCACCTGGATGAACAGCAGGGTGGGCGGCATCTGGCGAGCCCGCACCTCCTCGACAGTCGGTACCCAGGAGCCGATCTCGACCTTGCCCTCGCTCCGGTCGATCACTTCGAAGTCCAGGGCCTCGCACCAGAAGGCCGCGAGTCTCTCCGGATCGTGACAGTCAACGGCCAACTCCGTGAACCTACTTGTCATATCTCTCCCAGGCAGTGCGGACGGGGCTCAGCCTAGGGGACCGCTGCCGCCCATACGCCGAGTCCGGGACCGCTACGACCGCCAACCCTTAGGCTCGATCGTCTAGCCGGCGACGGGGGCGCCGGGGTCAGCGGTCGTGGCGGCTGGTGTGGCCGCCCGTCTCAAGACGTACGTGTTCCCGATATCGGGATCGCCGTAGAAGAAGAACAGCTCCAACGCCTCGTGCTGATCGCGGCGTACGTAGAAGTGCCACGTGTACGTCGCAGGCGGCACCGCGGAGGCGGCGGCGGAGACCGAAGCGTCGGTCGAGGCGTCGGTCGAGGCGTCGGTCGACGTGTCCGCCGCAGTCGTGGGGGCGCGCATCTCGGCTCCGGTCCGGGTCGTCATGGCGAGCCTGATGTCCTGGCCGTTGGAGTCGTCGGTCAGCTTCCAGGTCCCACTGCCGGTGACGCGCCAGCCCTCGTCGAAGTCGAAGTCCTGGCCGTCGAGCCGCTGAAGCAGGGCCGTACCGTCCAGGCGGAGTGTCAGTCGCGTCTCCTCGATGCTCTCCCAGCTGCCCGTGACCTCGGCCACCGTGGCGTCGTGAAGTCCCGTGCCCTCGAAGTACTGGTACGGCCCGGCGCATGCACAGAGTACGGCCAGTCCCATGGCCACACTCCCGAAGGTGAACCACCGACCCCGCTTGCTCTTCCCCACCGTCGTCCCCCTGACCGCAGCCCGAATCGACCCATCCACCGGAGTGGGCGGGGCATGACGAGTACACCTTGACAGACCGATTGAACGCGTTCAACTCGGCTCGGATACGCAGGCGGCGGCGCGCAGGGGGAGCTGAGGCGCGGACGGAGCAGGGGCGGGGCGCGGAGAGGCAAGGCGACTGCGGGTTTCCTCCCTACTGTTCCTTTCGTGCCGCTGCTCACCGCCCGCCGGCCCCGCTGCCGAGAGGGCTGTGTGTTCGGCCCTCTGCGCGGAAGCCGAGTCCGGCTCGGGCGGCAGCCCCGCTTCGGCACTCGTTCCGGCAGTCCGTTCCGGAACCCGTGCCGGCGGCCCGGGGTGGCCGTGAGCCCACCACCGCCACATAGAAGGAGTTGCGTGATGTCCGATTCCGGCAAGCCCACCGTCGTCCTGGTCCACGGCGCATTCGCCGACGCGTCCAGCTACGCCCGTGTCATCCCCGAACTGCTCGCCCGCGGCCTGGACGTGGTGGCTCCGGCCGTGCCCAACCGCAGCCTGCTCGGCGACGCGGACTACATCGCCTCGATCGTCCGCCAGACACCCGGTCCCGTCGTCCTCGTGGGGCACTCGTACGGCGGCGCAGTCATCACCGTTGCCGGCGCGGAGGACAACGTCAAGGCGCTGGTCTACCTGGCCGGCTACGCCCTGGAGAAGGGGGAGAGCCTGGGCGAGCTCCAGGGCCGCTTCCCCGACTCGGACCTCGCCTCCGCCCTCGTCTACACCCCGTTCCCGGTCGATGGTTCCTCCACGCCCGGGACCGACGTATCGGTGCGGATCGACAGGTTCCCGGCCATCTTCGCCGCCGACGTCGACCCGCGCGTCGCCTCCGTCCTCGCGGTCTCCCAACGCCCACTGGCCGCCCAGGGCTTCGCCGAGCAGGCCCCGGTCGCCGCGTGGAAGACCAAGCCCTCCTGGGGCCTGGTCTCGTCGTCCGACCGCACCATCAACCCCGATGTGGAGCGTTACGGCTACCAGCGCGCCGGCATGACCACCGTGGAGATCGACTCCTCGCACCTGGTGATGCTGGCCCACCCCGAGCGGGTCGCCCAGCTGATCGACGAGGCGGTCCGGGCCACCACCGAGTGAGGAACGGACCCACGCGCCGCATACCCACCCCTTCGACATCACCGCAGGAAGTGAACGATGAACCCACCCATCTCCCGCCGCACCGTCGGGCACGGCCGCTCTCGCGGCTCCGTCAGCGGCGGAGGACCTGCGAACCGGCTCCGAAGCTCGTGACGCCAGACCCACCGTGGTCCTGGTCCACGGCGCTTTCGCGGACGCCTCCAGTTGGGCCGGCGTCGTCGGGCGGCTCCAGCGGCAGGGCCACCACGTCCTCGCGCCCGCCCTGCCGCTGCGCGGCCTAACGAGCGATGCCGCCTACATACGCAGCGTCCTCGACAGCGTCCCGGGCCCGATCGTGCTCGTCGGTCACTCCTACGGCGGGTCGGTCATCAGCGTGGCTGCGGCGCGTGCGTCGCGGGTCAAGGCGCTGGCCTACGTCGCGGCCTTCGTACCGGACGTCGGCGAGAGCGCGCTGGAGCTCACCGCCAAGTACCCCGGAAGCACGCTGGCCCAGGCCACCTCCACGCAGTACTACCCCTTGCCCGAAGGCGGTCAGGGCGAGGAACTGGTCATCAAGAAGGAGCTGTTCAGGCAGCAGTTCGCGGACGGCGTCCCGGCTACCACCGCCCAGGTGATGGCCGTGGGCCAGCGCCCGATCGCCCTGGCCACGCTCCAGGAAAAGGCCGGTGCGGCGGCGTGGCGGGAGATCCCCAGCTGGTACCTCGTGGCCACCCGGGACCGCAACATTCCGCCGGCCGCCGAACAGTGGATGGCTGAGCGAGCCCACGCTCGCACCGTGAAGGTGCGCGCCCCATGCGGCGCCGTGAGCGACCCGGCTCCGGTCGCGGAGCTGATCCTGCGCGCGGCCCGCTCGGTCCGCTGAGCGGGCCCGACCCTTGGCGGATCACCTGGGGGACCAGCGGGCCGTTCGGTCCGCCGTCCCCCAGAGTGCCGGTCCGCACGGCCTGTTCCCCGGTTCGTCCCGTGGCCTCCAGCGGGCGCGAGAGCATCGCAGGCGGCCCGTCACGCCGTCCGCGGCGGGGTGGGATCGCCCTGATCTCGCGACGTACCGCAGAGAAGGTGTTCCACCGGGCCGTCGAACCGGCCTCTCAGCCGCTGTCGGCCGTGAGCCGGGACACGACGTGGTCCAGGTCGAGGTGGAGGGGTTCGGTGCCCGGCGGCACCATCGCGTCGGTCTGGCGCAGGAAGGCCGAGACGGCTGATGCCTCTACCTCCAGGACCGCAGAGCCGGCCCGCGTCCTGAGGGTGATACGGACCGTGGGTCGACGGTGATGTCGACTCGGTGCCACCAGCACATCCCCGATGCCCGAGGGACCGTGCGAGCCCTGCGCGAGAAGCGACCGTGCGAAGAACCAGTCGACGGACGGAGTCGTAGGGGCGCCGAGCGCCAGACGCACGGCGTACGGGTCCCTCGCGGCGTAGCGGAATTCCGCGGGCAATGGCGCGGCCGGCGGTCCGTGTGAGGTGGTACGCGGACCTTCAGTGGAAATGTGATCGCGCGTTCGTCCGCCGCGTCGAGCGACTCGCTCATGTAGCCCCTGTCAGTGGCAGTTCGTACGGTGCGGAGGGTCGGTCCGGCCTCGGGTGGGGGTGTCGAGGACGACCGTACGGCGAGCTCGTGGGGCTGTGTTGCCGACCGGCGCACGAAGTGTTGTCGGAAAAAGAACCGACCACCGCCCCTGTGATCCGCGCGGAGCCGTGTCGGCGAGTGGGTCGGACGCCGCGCCACCCTTCCACCCGCACCGGATGCTTGCTCAGGATCGAGACGCGGTTGAACGTGTCTCCCTGCGCGGCGGCGGCGTCGGCCGGCGCGGTCGTCGCCTCCGCGAGTCCGAGGGCCGCTCGTTCCGCGGGCGTGAACAGCTCGGTGTCCCACCAGGCCGGCAGCACGCCCAGGCGCTGCGTCGTCTCACCGGCGCGCAGGGCGGCCCGAGTGCGCAGATGGAGGCAGAAGGCGCAGCCGTTGATCTGCGAGACGCGGAGGTTGATCAGTTCCACCACCGTGCGGTCGAGGCCTGCGTCGGCGGCGACCGCGCGGACCGCTTCCGATGTCTGCACGGCAGTGTTGGAGCCGATGTTGCCGAAGGGGACGAGGGCGGGGTGGCCGCCGGTCCGGTCGCGGCGGCAGTTGATCGACGGCGTACGGTTCCGGGTCCGTACCGGTGTTCCGTGGCGGGATGTGCCTGTCGAGTACGGGCCGTGGGGCCGGGCCTACGACCCGTTTCGCCGACGGCAGAGGAACGGTACCTGGCACCGGGTCAGCTGCAGTCTTTGGCCGGCGCGAAGGGGGCGACCGTGGCCCGGGAGGTGTCCATCTCGGCCGCCACATGGGCCACGGGACGGCCGGACCGGACACGCTCGACCAGGAGCCGTCTGCCGTGAACGGTCAGCCGGGCATTACGGTGGGACACGAAGACCTCCGTGCGGTGAAGACTTGACACCTCCACCACACCGGAGGTCTTCGCCATGCTCAAGACCACTGAGTGTCAAGGACGCTCGTGATCAATACACTAGAGCTCGTTGTCCAGGAGGTTCAGCGAGTTGTTCGCCTGCTCCACGCCGATGCCGGCGACGTTCGCGGCGAAGTTGTCGTCCCCGTTCTGGCAGATCTGCTGGATCTGGTTCGCCTGCGCCGAGTTCTGCTGCGCCGTGTTCGACTGCGTCACGTCGCCGAAGACGGAGACTCCGACGTTCACCGGGATATTGATCTGGGTGGACGAGTTGCTGGCAGCAGCTGCCTCAGTGCACTCGTTGGCGGCACCGTTCGTGTCGGCGCCGTCGGCGGAGGCAACTCCTGCCCCGGCCATGCTGAGGCTCCCGATCATGGCAGCCACAAGAACAGCCTTGCGAAGCTTACGCATTACATCCCTTTCCTGCCGTAGTGGCACGTTTCGTTAGTTACGAAACGTCACGACTGTGCACACTATGTGATTATCGTCCTTTTTGTGTCGCAACACGCCGACTCGTCTGGCACGGTGCGATCCCGGCCTCCTGAGTCGCCGAGGGGGGTCGGCGACACGTCGCCGCCGGACGGGCGCCTGGGGCGATGTCGTCATCCAGGGGCAGGCGCGCAGCTCGTGGCAGCCCAGCGGTGAGGCCGTTCCCCTCGGATCACCTCGCTGACCAGATGGATGACGGGCGACCGCTTCGGCGAGGTCAAGGGCTACGACGGCGCTCCGTTGCCCGCCCCCGAAGCACCCGCGACGCAGCTGAGGGCCCGGGGGCGCTGACCTGGGGTTACATCCTTCTCGCGGTGAGTCTCACCGACCACCGTGGATCAGCCAGCCGCCCGAGGCGATCGTCGACGTCGGACTGCACCGGGCAGGCCGCCTGCAGCAGTGACTCGCCCTCCCCGCTGCGTGCCTTCCTGCGCACCGGGACCGGAAGCGCCGCGGTCCGGCTCCCAGGCTGGCGGGATGTGTGTGAGGGGAGAAGGATGAGCACTTCAGTGGCCCGGGCGGCCCGGCAGCGACGACTCTGCGGCCCCGGAGCGGTGGCCGACCGGACACGGCCGGGAGGTCGACCCCACGGTTCTCATGCCTGACGCTCAGCCGGCGAAGGCCTCCGCGGCGCTTGACCGATGGGCCCGCGGCATCGTAATTTTCGAGCGAACCGACTCGTGAGCTGTTGGAAGGAGGCGAAGTCGGATGTCGACCTTCTCCGACCTGCATCGCCTCGCCCACCGGGCCGCCTGGGTCCCGGGTCGTGTAGCACACGGCTGCTGAACAGCCTCCCTTTCCGGCGTGCCCATTGTGCGGCCCCGGCCTCTTTTTATTTCTGTCATCGCCTGCGGCACGTCGTCACGTGCTGGTTCGCGCAGCCGGGTTCTCGAGCTGCGCCACCGAAGTAGAAGGCTTCTGATATGGCAACTTGTGTCATGAGTTCGACCGCGCACCGAAATGAGGATGTGCCATGGTAGCGGCACGGATCACGGTCAATGGGAAGGAAGCACCGATTTCACCGGCTGCGCCCCACACCACGGTGCTGGATTTCCTCCGCGAGCGCGGCCTCACCGGGACCAAGGAGGGCTGCGCCGAGGGTGAGTGCGGCGCCTGTTCGGTCCTGGTGGCCCGTCCCGGGACGGACAAGCCCACCGACTGGGTGGCGGTCAACGCCTGCCTGCTTCCGGTCGCGGCGCTCGACGGTCAGGAGATCGTCACCGCTGAGGGCCTCGCCACCGCCGGCGAAGCCGGCACGCCGCCCACGCTGCACCCGGTGCAGGAGGAGATGGCGGTCCGCGGCGGCTCCCAGTGCGGTTACTGCACACCGGGATTCGTGTGCAGCATGGCCGCCGAGTACTACCGGCCCGACCGCTGTGCGCACGGGGACGCGGATGCGGACGCGGCCGACGGCGCCGACCCCGAGCACGGTCCGAACGGTTTCGATCTGCACGCGCTGAGCGGAAACCTCTGCCGCTGCACCGGTTATCGACCGATTCGCGATGCCGCCTTCGCTGTCGGTGCGCCGACCGAGGACGACCCCCTGGCGCAGCGTCGCGAGCAGTCCCCTCCCGAGCCGGTCGCCACCGAATACGCCGAGGGCGACAGCGTGTTCCTGCGGCCGGGCACCCTGGCCGACGCGCTGCGGCTGCTGAACGAGCGACCCGAAGCGGTCGTGGTCGCCGGCAGCACCGACTGGGGTGTGGAGGTGAACATCCGCTCCCGCCGCGCGAGTTGCGTGGTCGCCATCGACCGGCTGCCCGAACTGCGGGCGTTGCGCGTCGAGTCCGACCACATCGAGATCGGGGCGGCGCTGACGCTCACCGAGATCGAACGCCGCCTCGACGGCAGTGTCCCGCTGCTGGCCGAACTGTTCCCGCAGTTCGCCTCCCGGCTCATCCGCAACAGCGCGACCTTCGGCGGCAACCTGGGTACCGGCTCTCCCATCGGCGACAGCCCGCCGGTGCTGCTGGCGCTGGAGGCGTCGGTGGTACTCGCGGGCGGCGCCGGTGAGCGTGTGGTCCCGCTGGCGGAGTACTTCACCGGCTACCGGCAGAGCGTGCGCCGACCCGGCGAGCTGATCCGCGCCGTGCGCATCCCGCTGCCGCTGTCCCCGGTCGTGGCCTTCCACAAGATCGCCAAGCGGCGCTTCGACGACATCTCCAGCGTGGCGGTCGCTTTCGCGCTCGACATCGAGGACGGGATCGTCCGCAAGGCACGCATCGGCCTAGGCGGCGTGGCCGCCACCCCGATCCGCGCCCTCGCCGTCGAGGAGGCCCTGGAGGGCAAGCCGTGGGCGGCGGAGACCGTCGAGGCCGCGGCCCGGGTTCTGCGGGGTCAGGGCACACCGATGGACGATCACCGCGCCAGCTCCCTCTACCGTTCCGCGATGCTCGGCCAGAGCCTGCTGAAGCTGTACGCACAGACCACCGAGGCGGTGTCGTCATGAGCCATTTGTCCGAGCGTCCCGAAAACCCCGTCGTCGGTGTCTCGATGCCGCACGAGAGTGCCGTCCAGCACGTCACCGGCACCGCGCTGTACACCGACGACCTGGTCCAGCGCACCAAGGACGTACTGCACGCGTACCCGGTCCAGGTCATGAAGGCCCACGGCACGATCACCGCGCTGCGCACCGAGCCCGCGCTCGCCGTGCCCGGTGTGGTCCGTGTGCTGACCGGGGCCGACGTGCCCGGTGTCAACGATGCCGGCATGAAGCACGACGAACCGCTCTTCCCCGACGAGGTCATGTTCCACGGCCACGCGGTCGCCTGGGTGCTCGGCGAGACCCTGGAGGCGGCCCGGCTCGGTGCGGCGGCCGTCGAGGTGGAACTCGAGGAACTGCCTTCCCTGGTCACGCTGCAGGACGCGATGGCGGCCGGCAGCTACCACGGCGCTCAGCCCGTGATGGAGACCGGCGACATCGACGCCGGCTTCGCCGACTCCGCGCACGTGATCACCGGCGAGTTCCAGTTCTCCGGTCAGGAGCACTTCTACCTCGAGACCCATGCGGCGCTGGCCCAGGTCGACGAGAACGGGCAGCTGTTCATCCAGAGCAGCACTCAGCACCCGTCGGAGACCCAGGAGATCGTCTCGCACGTGCTGGGCGTGCCCGCCCACGAAGTGACCGTGCAGTGCCTGCGGATGGGCGGCGGCTTCGGCGGCAAGGAGATGCAGCCCCACGGGTTCGCGGCCGTCGCCGCACTCGGCGCCAGGCTGACCGGTCGGCCGGTCCGGTTCCGGCTCAATCGGACTCAGGACCTGACCATGTCCGGCAAGCGGCACGGGTTCCACGCCACGTGGAAGATCGGCTTCGACGCGGACGGCCGCATCCAGGCCCTGGACGCCACCCTGGTCGCGGACGGCGGCTGGAGTCTGGACCTCTCCGAGCCCGTGCTGGCCCGCGCCCTGTGCCACATCGACAACACCTACTGGATTCCCAACGCGCGCGTCGCCGGTCGCATCGCCAAGACCAACACGGTCTCCAACACCGCCTTCCGCGGCTTCGGCGGACCGCAGGGCATGCTGGTGATCGAGGACATCCTGGGCCGCTGCGCGCCGCAGCTCGGCCTGGACCCCATGGAGCTGCGGGAGCGCAACTTCTACCGGCCGGGCCAGGGCCAGACGACGCCGTACGGACAGCCGGTCACACAGGCCGAGCGGATCTCCACCATCTGGCAGCAGGTGCAGAGCGACGCCGGCATCGCCGATCGCAAGCGCGAGATCGCCGCCTTCAACGCCGCGCACCCGAACACCAAGCGGGCGCTCGCGCTCACCGGCATCAAGTTCGGCATCTCGTTCAACCTCACCGCCTTCAACCAGGGCGGCGCGTTGGTGCTGATCTACAAGGACGGCTCGGTCCTGATCAACCACGGCGGCACCGAGATGGGCCAGGGCCTGCACACCAAGATGATGCAGGTGGCGGCGACCACGCTGGGCATTCCGCTGCACAAGGTCCGCCTCGCCCCGACGCGTACCGACAAGGTACCCAACACCTCCGCCACCGCTGCCAGTTCGGGGGCAGACCTGAACGGTGGGGCGATCAAGAACGCCTGCGAGCAGCTGCGCGAGCGGCTGCTGCAGGTGGCCGCCACCCAGCTGGGGGCGAACGCCTCGGACGTGCGCATCGTCCAGGGCGTCGCGCGCGCCCTGGGCAGCGACAAGGAGCTGGCCTGGGACGACCTGGTGCGCACCGCGTACTTCCAGCGGGTCCAGCTGTCGGCCGCGGGTTTCTACCGGACCGAGGGGCTGCACTGGGACGCGAAGACGTTCAGGGGTTCGCCGTTCAAGTACTTCGCCCTCGGCGCCGCCGCGACCGAGGTGGAGGTCGACGGCTTCACCGGTGCGTACCGCATCCGGCGGGTGGACATCGTGCACGATGTCGGCGACAGCCTGTCCCCGATGATCGACATCGGTCAGGTCGAGGGCGGTTTCGTGCAGGGTGCGGGCTGGCTGACGCTCGAGGACCTGCGCTGGGACACCAGCGACGGGCCGAACCGCGGTCGGCTGCAGACCCAGGCGGCGAGCACCTACAAGCTGCCGAGCTTCTCGGAGATGCCCGAGGAGTTCAACGTCACGCTGCTCGAGAACGCCACCGAAGAGGGCGCGGTGTACGGGTCCAAGGCGGTGGGTGAACCTCCGCTGATGCTGGCGTTCTCCGTGCGGGAAGCGTTGCGGCAGGCCGCCGCGGCGTTCGGGCCCGTCGGAGTCGGCGTGGACCTCGGCTGCCCCGCGACACCGGAGGCGGTGTACTGGGCGATCGAAGCAGCTCGCAGTGGCGGCGCGCAGCGCAATGACACCGCACGCACGGGCGGCGAGGTCCTCGCCGGCCCAAGTGCCTTGAGCAATGCCTGAGATGACGTGGGTGGCCGCGGTCGCTCGGTTGCGAGCCCGCCGGGAAGCCGGCGTGCTCGTGACCGTCGCGACCGTGCGCGGCCACGCACCCCGCAAGGCCGGCGCCAAACTCGTCGTCGGACGGACCGAGACCTGGGGTTCGATCGGCGGCGGCAACATCGAGGCCGTCGCCATCGATCGGGCCCGCGAGTTGATCGGCACGCCGGATCCGGAGCCGGAGCTGATGGAGTTCGCCCTCAACGACAAGGTCACCAGCCGCCACGGCGTGCAGTGCTGCGGCGGAGCTGTCACCGTGCTGCTCGAGCCGCTGCCGGTGGTCCCGGCCGTGGCGGTCTTCGGCGTCGGGCACGTCGGGCTGGAACTGGCACGTGTCCTGGCCCGGCACGACCTCGATCTGCACCTGATCGACACGCGCTCCGAGATGCTCGCCGAGGAACGGCTCGACGTGCTCGGGGATGCGGTGGCGCAGATCCACGTGCACCACACACCGCTCCTTCCGGAGGAGGTGCTCGGGGAGCTGGCGCCCGGCACCCACGTCCTGATCATGACCCATGATCACGCCGAGGACGCCGCTCTGTGCGACGCGGCCCTGCGCACCACCGGTCTGGGCTCCATCGGCCTGATCGGTTCAGCCGCGAAATGGGCGCGCTTCCGCAAGCGCCTGGCCACCGAGGGCGGCCACGACGATGCCACGATCGACCGGATCAAGACCCCGATCGGCGTCACTGGGATCACCGGCAAGGAGCCCGCCGTGATCGCGGTGAGCGTCGCGGCGGACCTGCTCCGGACCTTCGCACAGGACCGCCGCTGAGCAGTGTCCGAGAGCGCGGTGTGCTGAGGTCGAACCTGCCTGGAGACGGAGGGGAGACCATGACCGAGAACACGCGTGTGGTCGTGGTCGTGGTCGGCGGCGGCTACGCGGGCGGGACGGCGGCGGGCCGGCCGACGCGGCGGGCGACGACGTGACCGTGACGGTGATCGACCCGCGGGAGACGGTCGAGCGGGGCGGCGGTCCGCAAGGTGGCTTCGAGTCAACGGTTCGGCACCGTGGGCGCGTACGTGTCGGGACACGGCGCCCTCATGAGTCCATGAGGGCGCCCACGACGGCTCTGGCGACACGGCCGGCCCGTTCCGGCGTCCAGTAGCCCGGCTCCTCCAGGGTGGAGACGTAGTAACCGCGGGTCAGCAGCGAAAGGACGTCGGCGGCGAGGCCGGCGTCGGGTACTCCGGCAGCGGTGGACGCGTCGAGGAACTCCTGGCGTGCTTCACGCGGCTCTTGGCGGTCGACCCCGTGGGGATCGGCGTGTGCCGTCGAGAGCATCTCGACCCAGAGCGTGCGGAGCAGCAGGTCTTCGGGCTCTGTGCTGAGGTGCCATTCCACCGTGGCCCGCAGTCGGTCCGCGCCGGTCAGCTCGCCCAGGTGGGCTTCCAGGTCGGACCGCCACCGGGACTCGGCCGCGCGGACGGCGTTGGTGATCAGAGCTGTCCGCGTCGGTACGTAGTTCGTGACCATCGCTGTGGACCCGCCGAGTTCCTTGGCCACGGCGCGAATGGTGACGGCGCGCGCCCCGTCCCGGGCGGCGACAGCGAGGGTTGCTTCGGCGATTGCCTTGCGGCGCTGGACTTCGTCGACGTCGATCGGCATGGAAGCAACCTAGCTCAGAGGGGGTTGACGGTGGAACACCTAGATGCAACGCTGTTATGTCACGTTGTTATCTAAAGGTTTGCTTCCCTGGAGAGGCCTCATGAGCCCGACCGTCCAGCGCATCACCCCGGAGCCTGTCCCTCCGCACGCGCGGCAGCACATGGTGCGCATGCGCGACGGAGTGCGGTTGGCCGCCGATGTGTACGGCGCCGACCCCACGAGGCCCGCGCCGGTCGTCCTGGCCCGTCTGCCCTACGACAAGAACAGCCGGTACGCGTTCTTCGACAAGATCGCGGAAAGGTTCACAGCGCGCGGCTACGTCGTCGTCGTCCAGGACGTCCGGGGCAAATTCCGCTCCGAGGGTCTGACGCTGGGCTGGACCGGAGAGGTCGACGACGGCTACGACACCATCGAGTGGATCACCCACCAGCCCTGGTCCGACGGAATCGTGGGCATGTTCGGCGACTCGTACTACGGATTCACCCAGTGGTCCGCGGTCTCCAGCCAGCACCCCGCCCTGCGCGCCATCGTCCCCCGGGTGACGAGCACCACGAACGCCCCCGGTATCGCCACCTACGACTCCGGATCCGGTCGGCAGCCCCTGTGGCTGGAGGGGGCCACCTACCAGGCACAGGTGTGGACCGAAAACGACATCTACGAAGTCGACATCGATCTCACCAGGCGCCCGATCATCGCCGCGTACGAAGAGGCGTTCACCGCGATGGGGAAGCGCTCGGCAGGCTTCGACCTCATCGTCGGCGGCATCCCCTCGCCCCGTACAACGGGCCGCATCCCTACGACGCCCGCCCCGTACCGGTGCTGCACTGCGTCGGCTGGTTCGACAACCTCGGCATCGCCCACATGCGCGACTACACGGAACTGGCCAAGCGTCCCGGCTGGGCGGCCGTCCAGTACCTGGTCGCCGACACGATCGACCACGAGAACTACTTCCTTGAGGACGCCCCGGCGTCCGCCGCCACCGATCACCTGGCCGCCGGCGCCGCGCTCGAACGCATGCTGGACTTCTACACCGGCCCCGCGATCGAGTTCTTCGACGTCTTCCTCAAGGGCACCGCACAGCCCCACTCGCTGCCCCGGGTCCGCTGGAAGCTCGGACACGACGGCTGGCGCACCTCGGACGCCTGGCCGCCGCCCGAGGCCACGGCCACCGAGCTGTACCTGGCGGAGCCGTCCGCGGCGACCGGTCCGGTCCCGGGCGGAGCACTCGCCCCGCACCCTGCCGAGGGCACGGAATCGGCGCAGTGGCGGTACGACCCGGACGATCTCGTGCCGTCCGCCGCGACCGACACCTTCCTGCAGTTGCGCGACCACGTCGACGAGCGCCGCACACTCGACCGGGACGATGTCCTCGTGTTCACGAGCCACACCTCCGACAGGCCGCTCGACCTCGCCGGACCCGTCCACACGGTGCTGCACGTGGAGAGCACGGCACCCACCTTCGACGTCTTCGTCCGTCTCCTCGATCTGGCACCGGACGGCACGGCGCGCCTGATCGTGCGCGGATGTGCCCAGGCCGACGCACCCGGAGAAGTGGAGATCGCCCTGGGACACACCGGCTACCGCCTACGGCCGGGCCACCGCCTCGCCCTGATGATCGCCGGCAGCGACTTCCCGAACCACCTGCCCAACTCCGGCTCGCTGGAGAGCCCGTGGCTGACGACCGCCCCCAAGGCGAGCCGGCAGAAGCTCCGGACCGGCTCCGCCCACCCCTCCCGCCTGCGTCTGACCGTCCTGCCCGAAACCGGCGAACAGCCCCCGCACCCTGGAGGGCCCATGCTCCCTCTGCGCCAACTCCCCAGCACACCACCGGCAACCGGCACGGCAGCGCGCCACCCGTCCGCGGCACGATACGGCGAGGGATGTGATCCGAGATGAGCCTCCGATTCGTCGCCACCCGCCTGGGCATGCTCGTCGTGACCGTGCTCGTCTCCAGCCTCGCCATCTACGGCGCGATGTTCCTCACCCCGGGAGACCCCGCCACCCTGCTCGTCGGCGGCAGCCGAAACCCCGATCCCGCCGTGCTGGCGCAGATCCACCGCGAGTACCACCTGGACGACCCGTTCATCCAGGGCTCCTGGCACTGGCTCGGCAACTGCCTGCAGGGGGACTTCGGGAAGTCCCTCGTCTACCGCGACTCCGTCAGCGGACTCATCGGCGCCCGCGCCGGCGACACCCTCGCACTCGGCGCCTACGCCTCCGTCCTGGTCCTCGCCGCCGGCACCGTCATCGGCACCCTCGCCGCACTGCGCGGCGGCCGCACGGAAACGCTGGCCACGACCCTGACGGCGGGCGCGATGGCGGTACCGACCTTCGTCATGTCGGTCCTGCTCATCTGGCTCTTCGCCGTCCAGCTCCCGTGGTTCCCCGTCTACGGCTCCGGCGAGGGCGCCACCGGCACCCTGACACACCTGACGCTGCCCGCCGTCGCACTGGCGATGACCTGGATCGGATACGTCGCCCAGGTGACCCGGACCGCCGTCCGCGCGGAAATGCGCTCCGAGCACGTGGAGACCGCCCGCAGCCGCGGCGTTCCCGAGCGCACGGTGATCAGGCGGCACGTGCTGCACAACGCCTCCGGCCCCGTCTTCGCCGTCTCCGGCGTCGGCATCGCCGGACTCATCGCCACCGCGGCCGTCGCCGAACAGGCCTTCGGCACCGGAGGACTCGGCGCCCTCATGATCGAGGCCGCGTCCAAGCAGGACATGGCCGTCGTACAGGCCGTGTCGCTCATCTTCGTGATCGTGTTCGTCGTCATCAACACCACCGTCGACCTGATCAGCGCCGCCCTCGACCCCCGAACCACGCAGAAGGGGGTCCGATGACCACCGCCCTGTTCACCCGCACCGCGTCCGAGCGGCGGACCGGACGCCCACGCGACCACCTGACGCTCGGCGCGGCCTGTGTCGTCGCCCTGTTCATCCTGCTGGCCGTGCTCGGGCCGCTGCTCGCCCCGCACGACCCGAACACCGTCGATCCCCTGAACGTCAACGCCGGACCGTCCGCCACCCACCTCCTGGGGACGGACGACACCGGACGCGACCTGCTGTCCCGGCTGATCGCCGGAACCCGCGCCAGCCTCGCCGCCCCCGCCGTGGTCATCGCCGTGTCCACCACGCTCGGCACCCTCCTCGCGCTGGCGGCAGCATGGTTCGGAGGCCGGCTCGACCGGTTCCTCTCGGGCGCCCTGGACATCGTCTTCGGCTTCCCGGGACTCATCATGGCCGTCCTCGTCGCCGCCGTCTTCGGCGCCGGACTCACCGCACCGATCGTCGCCCTGTCGATCGCCTACCTCCCATCGCGGGCGATGCGGCCTCCCCGGAAACCCTGCACCGCCTGGCCGACGCGGTCCGCGCCCTCACCGGAGAGCTCACCGGCCGCCGCCGCCCACCGGGGGAGATCCCCGAGGTCGACGAATTTCCGGGCGGGGTACGGATGTACAGCCCGGTCACCGGCGCCGGCAGCCCGATCGCACCGCCCATGGCCGTCACCCCGCTGGAAGACGGTGTCCTGGGACGCTGCCTCCTCGGCATCGCGCACGAAGGACCACCCGGCTACGGCCACGGCGGCGTCAGCGCCATGCTCGTCGACGAACTGATGGGATGGGCGTGCGCCGCCGCCGGGCATCCAGGCATGACCATCTCGCTCCAGACGCAGTACAGGCGCCCGGTCCCTCTGGAGACTCCCTTGCGGGTACGTGCCCGTGTCATGGGAACTGACGACCGCAAGGTCTTCGTGACGGGCTCGATCACCACAGAAGAGGACGCCTCCACCGTCCTGGTGGAGGGGGACGGCGTCTTCCTCGCCTTGGCCCCGGACCACGCCCGTGACCTCTTTCCCGCTCTCCGGGCGTGACACTCGTCCATGGCAGGCGGCTACTCGTGAGCGCGTCCTTTCGGGCCGCCCGGTCGCACACACCTTGCGGCCCGAGAAGGGTCTCGTGGGCCACTGCCCACATGATGCCCAGTTCGGGTTCGCCCCCGGATCCGCCGGGCAGCGCAAGCGCCCTCGTCAGCGAGGCGCGAACTCATATACTCCGGTTGTTCCCTTGCCGGATGACGACGTGCCGATCGACGACGTGCAGGCGAAGCGAGCTTGCCGGGACTTCCACGGCGTACTCGGCAGCCCGATGGCGGTCCCCCCGTCCGCAGTACCGAAACTGAGCCATGGTGAATCGGGACGCATACGGCCGCGAGTTGGAGTATCTGGTTCAGTACGCGCACGACGACTGGCTCGGGTTCTCCGTCGTCAGCGGGTCCTTGGGCAGCCTCCTGGGGCGCGGCGCCTCGTTCCAGGAGCAGTTGGCGCTGCTCCTGCGGATCGTCGGGGATCTGTATGACTGCGGAGTACGAGCCGGCGAGCTGACGGCGTCGACGTGTGAGCCTTTCCTTCCGTGGCGCATGGAGAAGGCGGATGTCCTCGCCCGGATCGCGGCAGAGGTACAGCAGCAAGCCCGGTTGCCGGACTCCGGTGACCTCTGTTGGTTCACGGTGCCGTGATGACGTATCCGGCTCAGCAACTCCTTGTCCGCCTGATGATCACGGGTTAAGGTCCCTGGGCACGTATCGGGGGATCACCGCAGGTGGGGGGACATGGCCGACGAGTTCGACGCGCTTCCGAAGGGTGCGGGCGCCTGGGGGCAGGCCGTCACGGCAGTGGTGCTGGTAGCGGCACTCGGTCTGGGTCTTTGGGCGTACGGGGAGACGGTCGGCCAGACGTCGTCCTCCGGCAGTGCCCAGAGGGCCGGCACGTGTTCGGACGGGGAGCCCGAGAAGGCGCCGAGGGAGACCGGAAACGCTCCCCGGCGCGCCTCCGGGGCACAGCTGTGCAAGGCGCTGAACCGTCCCGACCTCGCTGAGCTGCTGGGTACGCCGGGGGAGCTCCCGAAGACGGCCGGCGGCAGCGATGGCTCGGTCAAGTCGGCCGGCGGCAAGGAGATCGCCACTCCCTCGGCACGGGTCGAGTTCGAGACCTACACCGTGACGCTGTCCGCCACGTACAACCAACTTCCGGTGGCCCTGTTCGCAGCGCTTCTGGGGGAGGACGCGCGGGAGCGGACGGTCCTGAGCCGCCCGGCGGTCCTCTACTCGGACCGCACCATCAGCATCAGCTTCCGCCTCGATGGGAGCGACGCCTCCAGCGGCCCCGGCGTCCCGGCCCGCGCCCTTATCGTGGCCCGGGACGCGAAGGACAGCGGCGGCTCGTTCGAGGTGACCCTGTGGCGCGCGGACGGCGCGGTGCCGGACGACTCGGTGCTGCTCCGCGTCGCCGAGAAAGTGCTGCCGACGGTCCCGGGATGGGCCGCTGAGGGGTGAGGCCCTCCCTCTCGCAGCACTCGTCAGGTGGGGTCCCTTCTCGTCGCCCCGGGTCGGATGGCCGCAGATCGTGCCCTTTGGCGGGGCGTTGTCCGGGACGCCCCCCGGTACGTCGTGCGACCGCAGGTGGGCGTGGGGGAGTGGCCCGGGCCCCTGCGGTCACCGCTCCCTGCGCCGCCCGACGGCGCTGAGCGGGCGCCCGGGCCGGGACCGTAAACCCGCGCGCGCCGGTCGGCGGTGATTCAGGACTTCACGTCGAGTGCGGTGCCGTACAGCCGTCGGACCTTGAGACGGATGACGACCCGCTGTTCGGCTACCTGCTGCTCGAAGAAGGGCAGCTCGTCCGCGGGTCGCGCCTCCGGCGGGATCATCGAGAGCAGCTCCCGGCCAACGGCGTCGCCGGGCGCCGTGGTCGGCTCGGTCGCCTCCGCGTGCCCTTCGGCGACCGCGAACGACCACACATCGGGGCCCTGCACGTGCAGGCCGGCCTGCGGAGTGCGGCGGACATGGACGACCTTGACCCGGTCGGCCGTGGTGGAGAACCGAAGTACACGCTCCTCGGGATCCCAGGAGTAGAGCATGGTGGTCAGATGAGGGTGACCACTGCTCTTGACGGTGGCGAGCGTGCCGAAACGGCCGGCGCTCAGCAGGGCGGAGAGGGCGCCGTCGGAGAGGGGCTGGGGTGCGGGTCCTTGGCTCATGATCGGGTCAACTCCCCTCGTTGCCTTGGACATTCCCGGTTCGGCCGGGACGTCGAATGGGCCAGGGCGTACCGCCCACCTTCAATCGTCCGCCGGGAAGTCGTCCGCGCGTACATGTGGCATGGGGATGCTGCTCACCCGGTAAGGACTGCCGGACCGGCGCGCGGTGGGGGTGATGCGTACGGCCAGCGGCCCCGCCCACTCGTATCCCTTCCGCTCGCCATGTCGAGCCAGGTGGTCGGTCAAAGCTTCTCCGACGTCGCCACCGCCCTGTCGCACCAACTCCTCGTGTACACGGGCGTCCAGTTCCACCTCGTAGGCGTTCGGCACGACCACTCTGCTCTCACTGCACACGACGGCCTGTGAATCGCACTCATGCCGCAGCGCGTCGAGCAGTTCGACGGGTTCACGGCGGTGCGACCCGGGGACCAGGGCGCTTTCCCAGCGCTCCAGGACTCGTTCCCAGCGTGTCAGTTCTCCCTTGGACATGCCCTCTGCCCTCCCCGTCGCTCCCTCGTCACCGGCGCCCGCGCAGGCGGCCGAGGAGACTCCGAGCCTGCGCGCGCTTACGCGGGTCGGCGGCGGCGCGTCGGGCCAATGCGATCGCCCGCTGTCCCTGGGGGCTGCGGGTGAGCTGCTTGATACTCCTCATCAATCCGGACATCTTTTCCTCCTTGGGACCGTGTACCGTCCGCTTACCCGGTGATGCCGGGACGATGTCCGGGACACGCGGCGAGGACTCGGACGGCCGAAAGCCCCTCTTCGCCCCCTTCGATGCGGAGGCTCGCGGCCGGCACCGGGGCATACGAGTAGGCGTCTCCACGAAAGTCGGACCATGGGATGGACCGGGGCTGGTGGCCGGGATCACCGGCAGGCCTTGAAGATCGTGGTCACCTTCCGCACGGCTGGCCTGGAGGGGCCTGCCGGAGCGATTCAGGCCCTGGCAGCCAGTCCACGGACGGGCGCGGCCGAAGCTGGCCTTCCGGCCACCGCCGGCACCCGCGACGCCTGCCTCAGGTCTGAGGGGCCATAGCCAAGCGGACGAAGCCGGCGATACGCGGAGAGAACGTAAGCTCACATTGTTCGCCCAGCCCCGAGTGCACGCCCGCCACCACCTCGGCATCCGGCTCACCGAACACCTCGAAGCGCTCCACCCGGCAGTGCTCCATCACCTCGCGGATGTACGGGTCCGCCAGCTTCCAATGCGTGCGGACCGCGTCGGAGTCCCGATAGAGCTGAAAGCTGTGCGCGAGCATCCGCTCCTCGTCCACGAAGGTCTCCACCATCAGCTGCGGCCCGTGCTGCTCTGCGAACCCCACGGCCTTGGCGATGGCTTCGCGGAAGCTCTCCAGATGGCCGTCCCTGATACGCATCGTGTTACGGAAGAGAAGAATTGCGTTGTCTTGAGTGGTCATTGCTCAACCATCGTTCCTCAATCATGGTTGAGGTCAAGCGCTAGGCCGACTCGTTCGACTCATCCGACTCGCTCGACCTCGTCATCGCCCTCATGTGGCTCACCACCTGGCCGACGCGACGCTCCTAGGGGCTGCGCCCGCCGCCACGCACCCCACCCGGGCGCCCCGTCTCCGTGGGTCGAACGGGTAGTTGGCGGCCCGGCCCGGGTCCCGAGGTGCATCGGAGGTGGTGCCCCCCTGCGTGCGCCGACAAGGCGGTACGAAGAGGGGCGCCCCCATGTGCGGTGGACACCGTTGGCGAATGCCC
>NZ_JAGGOS010000062.1 GCF_018614205.1 Streptomyces sp. ISL-36
CGGCATGTGGCCCGGCCCCGCAGCTGTCCCGGCTGCCGTGCTCCTGCCCGCCGCGTGCACTCGTCACACGAACGCGGCCTGGCCGAACGTCCACTGACAGGGAAGGAGCTGCAGGTCCGACTGCGGGTGCGGCGGTTCTTCTGCGACCGTACCTCCTGCCACAAGAAGACGTTCGTCGAGCCGGTCAGCAGGTTAAGCGAGCGCTGTCGTCGCTCCAGCCTCGGTTGGGGTGCCGTTGGAACCACGTTCTTCCAATCCGCCGCTCCTGGATTGGCCAAACCTGCTCAGGCGATCTCCCCGCTCATCGTGTGGTCTTCCCCGGCGCGTCGAACTGTTATCGGTGTATCGGGTGCATGCGACGTAGATCCGGCTGCGTCTGCGTCTGCGGCACAGATGTTCCTCAGTTCTCGAGGTAGCTTCAGCTGCGCTGTGGTTCAAGGATTCCGCCGCGCTCGATGATGCTCTTGTTACGGATGCTCATGGCCCCCATGGATTTCAGAGCGTCCATGAATTCGTTCAGGGCGGTAACAAGAAGGTGGCCATTGTCGCGGTCCAGGGCACGGTCGCAGTTCGCTGCTCCACGGGTGGCATAGATCTGGGTACGACGCCAATAGGTCTGGGCTCGTAGGTCGGGTACAGGAAAGTACTGGGCGGCGTCGTGGGCGAAGCGACGGAACTGTGCGCACTGGACGCGGGTGCGAGCCTCGTCGATGCCGTCCGGATTCTGGAGGAGTGGTGCGAGCTCGCGGTTGATGGTGAGGTAGCGGAGCTGCAGGTCTTTCCCGCCGTATTTCTCCCAGGCGTACACCTGTAGAGCGCGGGTCCTGGGGGATGGAGTAGCGGGAGGCTGGACCTGGAAGGGTACGGCGTTGTGCGTCGTTGAGCGGCTCACAGCGCGGTTGAACAAGTCAGTCGCGGTGACGGCCAGCGTCGCGGCGCACAGCGCACCCACACACAGCCGGCGGGCCAGCAGGCGGTCGCGTATGGGATGCCACTGCCCCGGAAGCGAGGCCGGTTCCGTACGGGGTCGGCGGGTGGTGAGCGCCCTGTGCAGGGCGCTCACCACGGCGGCCGCGAAAGCGGCAGCGAGCGCAGCGAGCACGGGGACGGGGCCCATGATGAGGCGGAAGCTGCGGAGCACGGATGCGTCGGGGCGGAGCGAACAGGTGGACTGCAGGGTGTTCAGTGGCGTGACGCAGCCGTCTAGGGAGGCGAGCACGAACGCTCCGGCGAAACCGGCCAGCACTGTGGTCTGCGCGGCGATGAGGGCGCACAGCAGCCGGTAGCGGTCGGTCAGGGCCGCTGCGGCGGCTGCGGCAGCAGTCGCTGCAGCGACCAGGAGCATCAGCACCCAGGCCATATAGATCCACAGGTGTAGCTGGCCGCGCTCTGCGGGCGGCGGCCGCCAGGTGTGCATGTATGCCATTACCACCGCGATGGCGATGGTGGCCAGCGCTGCCCCCAACAGGCCGGGCAGCATTATCCGGCGCAGTGGCGGAAGCAGCGATGCCCGAAGCGGCGTGGTGGCGCGGTCCGCGGCGGAACGGAGGGCCCAAACCGTCAGCGGCAGCAGCCACAAGGCCGCGACCGCGGTCAGAGAACCAGCCCAGTGGGTCAGGGTTGTCATCGCGGGCCACAGGGTGGCCATCCCGTCCAGGATGCCTTCCTGCTCCGCAACCTGCCCCGGCGATAACCCGTTTACCAGCCTGGCACGCATCACCTCCCTTGAGTGCCATCCCCTGAGGGCGTAGGCCACGCCAACCACCTGCCACCAGGCGAACCACGACACCAGCAGCACCGCACCGGCCACCGACCCCAGCAACAACAATGGCCGGACACGCCTTGGCCATACCCTGGTCCACAGCCGGGCGCACTGGGCGGTCCACCAGCAGAAGGCCACACCAGCGGCGAACGGGAACAGCAGCATCACGGGGTTGCCGGGTAGCCAGGTATCGGTCCCGAACTGGTAGCCCAGCAGTCCTCCGGCTGTCATGCCGATGCCCAGCCACAACCCGGCGCGTACGCCAGAGGGTTCGCGCCGTCCGGTGAGCACAGCGTGCGCGGCCGCCCGCCACAGGGCGACCCCTGCCACCCCGGCGACCAGCACGGATGTCACCACCCAGGAAGCCTTCTCCAGGAGCGGGAGACTGTGTCTCACGTCGTAGAGTTGCACCTGGGCGTTGATCACCGGGGCGGCCACCCCGGTGAGGAACATCGGCAGCGCCCGTACACTGAACAGTTCCGCGGGATCGGCCAGCGCCTCCCGGCGCAGGTCCCACTGCGGGTGGGTCCGCAACAGCTCCGCGAAGGACGCCCATAGCCGCCGCACACCGCGTGGCACAGCAACCACGTCCGGGCCGGCCGCGTGGGCCGCCCAGTGGTGCGGGGCCGCGCCCCAGCGCACCGCCGTCAGGTCGGCGTGGATCTCCCGGCTGCGCAGCACGTCCGCCCTCGCAAGGTGGACCAGCAGCACCAGCACGGCCGCAAGGCCGAGCAGCCGGGCTATGAGCAGTCTGCTGCCGTCCATCCCCGCCATCGCCTCGGGCGCCAGCGGCGCACGTACCTCCAGGGCGAACAGTGCCATCCACACCGTCAGATAGAGCATCAGCGCCACGTACGGCAACAGCACCATGCCGAGGAATGCCCGCCACAGCGCCACGGTGAGGTAGCTGAGGGTGACATCGCCGTTGCGGATATGCGCGAACTCGTGCAGCAGCACCGCGCGGAAGCCCTCCGGATCGGTACGCGCGCGCACCAGCAGACCGCCGTGCAGACACATCACTGGCCGCCTGTTGCTGCCGAACACCACCGCGCCGGCCGAGGCGGCCGTCGGGTCGACGACCACTCGCGGCGCCCGCCTCAGTCCCGCCGCCGTAGCCAGTTCCGCCACCGCGCCCCGTACCGCGCCGTCGCCGTCCACCGCCTCCAGCGGGACGACTCGTCCGCGCCGCGCCTTCCACGCCGGTATCGTCCACATCAGTACGGCGGCGACCACCACCACTAAAAGCGGCCAAACCTCGGATACCCACCAGGGCGAGGTGTCCTTCGGGCCATAGCGGGCCAGGCACTCCCGGTAGGCGCTGGTGTCCGCCTGCGGGACCGCCCCGCCGATGCGGGACGGGTCTCCCCCTGCGGCGAGTTCGCAGCCGTTCGTGCTGCCCGTGCGCGAGGTCGAAGCCGCACCGAACCCGGAACCCAGGGTCAGCATGGTCATAAAGGCGCTGCTCACCACGATCAACACCACCAACAGAATGAAGCGCAGCGTGGTGCCCGAAGGCATCGAGCGCTCGTCCACGCGCGGCAGTGTGAGGTGTCCGGTGGCCGTCACCATCACGGCCTCTCCGGCGTGCTGCCCTCGCTGCTGCCGCCTGTGTCCGGCGGCTCCCCACCCGCGCTGCCGCTCGTACCACCGTCCGCAGCTCCGCCCAACTCGCCTAGCGCTGCGGGCGGTACCGCCTCCATGGTGCCCAGCACAAGCCTGACCACCACCGCTTCGGCGATCGTCTCGGCACGCTCCCGCTCCAGGCCGCGCTGGGCCGCCACCTCCAGCACCCGCTGCCGCACCTCGGCCAACTGCTCGGGGGTCAGCGGAGGCACCGTCGCCGGTTCCGCGTTTCTGCGGAAGACCCTGCGCAGCAGGCCCCTCGTCCCACGGAGCGCACCGTCCGCCGCTCGCTCGCCCAGCTGCCGTACGGTCTGGTCCAGCGCCAGCCACACCACCCCCGTAACCAACGCGACAACCTCACCCGCCCCAAAGCCCAACGGCTCGCGCCGCCGCCCACCCCGGTGCCCTAACCTTCGCACGACCGTGGCGTCACCGAACCGAGCCAGCCCTTCCATCACGGGCAGTTCTTCCCGCGCGACCCGGGCCACCACATCGTGTACGACCTCCCGCACGGTTCCTGCGTTCGTATGCTCCTCGTACGAGGCCGCCTCAGTCTCCATACTTGTCCCCCTATGCCCTCTCGAAGTCCGGCCTGTCCACGCTAGCCCGGACGAGCCCGTCAGCATCAGCATTCGCCTCGCTCACTTCCGCTGGCCGACGCCGCCTACTCCTCGTCATCGTCGAGTTCTGGTGCCTTAAGGTCGCGCAGGGGCCTCAGGACCCCGCCGGCCGGGGTGGCGGCGGTGAAGCTGTACCGGCCGAGCACGTTGAGGTTCTTGTGCTTGAGCGGGGAAAGCCGGGCGATGTCCTCCTCGCGGATCTCGTGGCCCTCGGCCTGGAGCTGGGCGACAAGGCCAGGGAGTGGCTGGAGGACTGGACGGATGGCTTCGTTCACGTTCAGCAGCAGCGTTTGTCGATGAGTTTCAGCAGCGGTTGGTCAACATCTGGGTCGTGGATGTTCACGAGAATTGGTTCTGGCTCAGCTTCCGTGCAGCGGCCACTGTGAGTGACGGATGAGTGCCTCCAGGCCCTATTCGAATTTGCCCAAAAATGAGCCGTGGCCAAGAGGATTGGGCTGACAGTTCGGGCTGTGGAAGAGGTTGTGCTCCGGCTGAAGGAGCTGTTGTTCCCGTCGATCGCGGACGTTGCGGTGCTGTCGGTGGACGTGACTGTCGAGATAGTGCGCGTTGACGCGCACTGCGCCACGGCTGGCGCCGCTTGCCCGGGATGTGGGGCCTGGTCGACCCGGGTGCACAGCTCCTATCTACGCTTTCCCTCCGACGTACCGAGCGCCGGACGAAGGGTGGTAGTTCAGCTGCGAGTTCGGCGGTTTCGGTGCCGGAACACCGTTTGCCCGCGCCAGACCTTCGTGGAGCAGATATCCGGCCTGACCCGCAGGTACGCCCAGTGCACCGAACGGATGCGTTCGACCTTGGCTGCCGTCGGCCTCGCCCTGGCCGGCCGGGCCGGCGCTCGGCTGGCTGCCGTCCTTGGCGTGTCCGTCAGCCGGAGCACCATCGTGCGCCTGGCCGACGCGCTGCCCGAGCCGGAGGTGCCAGCGCCGCGGGTCGTCGGCGTCGACGAGTACGCCACCCGCAAGGGCCGCCACTACGGCACCGTTCTGGTGGACATCGAAACCCGCCGCCCGATCGACCTACTCCCAGACCGGGAGGCAGCGAGCCTGGCCGCGTGGCTCGCCCAGCGGCCCGGTGTCGAGGTGGTCTGCCGGGACCGCGCGCCGTTCTTCGCCGAGGGTGCCGCGGCCGGAGCGCCGCAGGCGGTCCAGGTCGCGGACCGGTGGCATCTCTGGCACAACTTGAGCGAGGCCGCCGAGCGGTGCGTCGCCCAGCATCGCCGCTGCCTGCGCGTCCTGATGCCCACAACACCGCAGTCCGAATCTGAGCCGGTCCCGTCCGCGTCACCTTGGCCACGAGGACACCGGTTCGCCGACCGGACTCGGTCCCGGCACTCAGCCGTTCACGCCCTGCTCAAGGCAGGCCACAGCCGACGCTCCGTCCAGCGGCAGCTCGGCATGACCTGGCGCACCGTCAAGCAGTTCGCCGACGCGGCGACGCCAGAGGAACTGTTCACTGGCCAGTGGCAGAACCGGCCCGCAGTCCTCGATGACTACAAGCCCTACCTGGACGACCGCTGGAACGAGGGCTGCACCAACGCGTGGAAGCTGTGGGAGGAGATCGTGCCGCTCAACTACAAGGGCAGCTACCAGCGTGTTCGCGCCTACCTGCACGTTAAGCGCACCTCGCCACGACCGGTGATTGCCCGGCCGCCCTCGCCCCGTGCCGTCGCCGGATGGATCCTCCGGCACCCGGACACGCTCACCGAATCGGAGCAGATCCAGCTCAAGGCCGTCCGGACACACTGCCCCGAACTGGACGCCCTCACGCGCCACGTCCGATCCTTTGCGAGCATGCTCACCGGCCGCCAGGGAGAGCGTCTACCAGAGTGGCTCGACGCCGTCCGGCAGGAGGACCTGCCCAGCCTCCATACGCTCGCCGCTGGCATCGACCGGGACCGCGATGCTGTCATCGCCGGCCTCACCCTGCCTTGGAGCTCGGGCGTTGTCGAAGGCCATGTCAACCGGATCAAAATGCTCAAGCGACAGATGTTTGGCCGCGCTGGCTTCTCGCTCCTGCGTAAGCGAGTTCTCCTTGCTTCGTGAAGGCAGCTGCTGCGGTCAAGCACCTCGACGGTTCTCGGCATTGCGGATGGTTACCACGGACAAAACCGGGTCAGTAGGCGGCACCAGCTCTCCGGAGGAGACCTCTACAAGGTGCGCTGGAGCATCGCCATGTTGCAAGGCGGTCACGTACTCGATTGTCTGAGCGTGGGAGAGTACTGGCACTTTTTGGCGCAGGGTGTGCATGGCATGCACCCTCCCACGAGCGTCTGCCACCGCCCGGACCTCATCGTGTAGATCGTCCACTGCGGTCCGCGTGACCTGCCTTCGAATACGGACTCGGTAGTCCGCCTCCCACGCGTCCGTTACTGCGGAGACGACATCGATCTGGTGCAGGCTTCCGTCGACGCGGTCATCAAGGTACGGCCCATTCCCGGCCAGCGCGAAGTCTGGATTCCGAGTGCGCAGATACTCCTCAGATGTCCAGGAAACGATCCATACCAGCTCGTGCTGGTCTACATGCGACACAGCCATGCGCATCGGGTCAAGCCCAACCGACAGTTCCCGCTGGTAGTCGCGTTCCAGCTCTTCCTCAACGATCTGAACCGCGGCATCTCGCTCAATTACTTTGTCAGCATCCCGTACGGCCCGGATGGCTACCACCAAGGTTTCCTGCTCGCTTCACGGCTTGGCAGACCACAGTGGACGCACGTGAACGGTGCTAACAGGTGCTGCTGATTCTCCGAGCGATGGGGTAGCGACGATCACTTACGGTGACCCTGTCACAGAAGTTGAGCCAGAACCACAACCGGCTCTGGCTCAACTTCCGTGAAGCAGTAACGCTGGGTGCTGTCGAAACCCTGCTCAGCCGACCCGGGACCCAGGTGGCGTCCCACCCGTCTCGGGGCCACTGCAGGCGCATTCCGCCCCACGCCCCTGATCCTGCGTGGCCGTCGGCGTGTCCCCGGCCTGGATGACCAGGTCGTGGCTGCCGCCATCTCTACTCACTGCCCGGACATCACCGAGCCGAAGACCGTACGCGGCTGGGAGGCCGCCTCCCGTCTCTACACCGCCCAGTGGTCCCTGCCCGCCCGCCGCCCCCGGCCCCCGCTCCCGACCCGAACTGGCAACCCCCGGCCGATCCCGGCGTCCCGTCCGCGCGCCTGCTCCCGGGGCAGGACTGTCCGGGGTGGTGGAGCGTGCCCCTCAGCTTCCCGGATAGGGCGACCAGCAAGCCGCAGGCGATGAACCAGCGGACCATGAAGGACGGCACTACCGCCTTCTGCTCGTCCTACATGCTGATCAGCAGCCAGGTCACGACAGTGAGCACGGTGAGAATCCCGATCCACCTGCCGGGAAGGAAGACCTTTTCGTTCTCCTTCGTGCTGCCGTACCACGCTTCGGACTTCACTGTCGCTGACGGCGAAACGGGCGCCAAGGCCTGCTGGAGCTCTTCCGCCCGTCGAACCTGCTCCGGAGTAGGAACGGGACGGAAGCGCCCAGTCGGGTCCGCTCCGGGACGCGTGTACGACCGTGACTTCGACGCCATGTGTCTGCCTCTCTCCCTTTCACCGCAGTGTGGCGGAAGGGAGAGAGGAGAGCGAGCCCCTGGGTTTAACCTCGCGCTTTCATGAAGTGGGCTGTCCAGCAGGTGATCAGGACAGCAGAAAGTGCCTCTGACCAGCGAGAATGAGGATTGTCTAGGCCCTTGTTCCCGCCCCTGTCGGAGGCACTTTCCAGGTGAAGAAGCGTATCGGGTCGTACCCGCGCGTCCGCGTCGAGGGCGGTGGTCGCGGAGTGGTCTCGCAGGCCGGGGCCGTGCTGCTGGTGGAGACGATCCGCAAGTCCGGTCTGGATCAGGCGATATCGACGGCACTGGCGCCCTGGCGGAAGCCCCGTGCGGTGCACGATCCCGGCAAGGTCCTGCTGGATGTGGCGCTCGCGGTCGCGCTCGGCGGCGACTGCCTCGCCGATGTCGCCATGCTGCGGGCCGAGCCGGCGATGTTCGGGCCGGTCGCCTCGGATCCGACGGTCTCCCGGCTCGTCGGCACCCTCGCCGCCGGTGGGAACCGTGCGCTGACCGCGATCCGCCAGGCCCGCGCTCACGCCCGCGAACACGTCTGGCAACTGGCCGGCGACACGGCGCCGGACGCCGACGGGCAGGTGACCGTGGACCTGGACGGTGTCCTGGTGATCTCCCACTCCGACAAGCAGGACGCGGCCGCCACCTGGAAGAAGACCTTCGGGCACCACCCGCTGATGGGGTTCGTCGACCACGGCACCGGCGGGTCCGGCGAGCCGGTGGCCGCTGTGCTGCGGCCCGGAAACGCGGGCACCAACACCGCCGCGGACCACATCACCACCACTCAACTGGCCCTGACCCAGCTGCCGAAGACCTACCGGCGCGGCCGGCGGACGCTGGTCCGCACCGAGTCCGGCGGCGGCACCCACGAGTTCGTGGGCTGGCTCGCGAAGCGCGGCCGGTGGCTGTCGTACTCAGTCGGCATGACCATCACCGAGCAGATTCACCAGGCCGTCCTCAAGGTCCCGGCCCCGGCCTGGACACCGGCGGTCGAGCCCGGCGGCGAGATCCGGGACGGGGCCTGGGTCGCCGAGATCACCGGCGACTGCCTCAAGGGCTGGCCGAAGGGGATGCGGCTGATCGTCCGCAAGGAACGGCCGCACCCCGGCGCCCAGTTGCGGATCACCGACGCCGACGGACTGCGGCTGACCTGCTTCGCCACCAACACCACCGACATGCCGATCGCGGCACTGGAGCTGAGGCACCGCCGGCGAGCCCGAGCCGAGGACCGCATCCGTGCCGCGCGGGCCACCGGCCTGCGCAACCTGCCCCTGCACGACACCGCGCAGAACCAGATCTGGCTGGAGATCGTCCAGCTCGCCCTCGACCTCCTCGCATGGATGCCCATGCTCGCCCTGACCGGCGAAACCCGCAGGTGGAAGCCCCGCCGCCTGAGGCTCCGCCTCTTCTCCGCCGCCGCCCAGATCATCACCACCGCCCGCCGCCGGCACCTGAGGTTCGCACGCCACTGGCCCTGGACCGACGTGATCACCGACGCCCTGACACGACTCGCAACTCTCCCGAACCCGGGCTGACCAGCACGTTCCCGTCCCTGCGAGCAGCACCACCCCGACTGGAGCCGTGGAACCCGGCGCCCACCCGACGCGACAGCCGGGCCATCAGCCTGACCGCCACCAGCCCGAACAACCGAAACGGCCCGCCGAAGAAACCGACGGACCGTCACGAAAGATCGAGGTTAATACACGCCGGGATCGGGAGCAGGGGCCAAGCCATGCCCGAGCAGAGAGCCAGTGGTCCCTGGCTCTCTCGCTTCCACAAGTAACGAGACCGAACCCGGCTGTCAGTGGTGGCTGCAAAGCTGAACAGATGGACCGTGACGACGAGCAGCTGCTGCGCCGACGGGTCTACCGCGCCGAGCATGACCACTCGAGCCCGCAGCACGACCGGGTCTACGCCGAACTGATCGGCGGACTGCTGGACGGCCTGCTGCTCGACATCACCGGCTGGACAGCGGAAGAGACCGAGACCGGTGTCGCGCTGATGACCGAGCTTGGACAGTTCGGCGCCGGCGGTCGGGCCCTGTACGACCCGCGACCCGGCGAGCGCAACCGTTGGGACTGGCAAGGCGATGGTCCCTGAGGTCAGGTCAGACACAGTCATGCGGGCGGCGCCGTAATTCGGTTATACATCCGCCCCGGTCTGAGTACTTTTATCTGAAATCGATTGAGCCTGACGCGGACAGAGCGAGGCGGCCATACAGGACCCTGTGGTTGAAGACTACCGTCGATCGCGTGTTGCGGAGCTTATCCGGCGCCTTGACCCCGACATCCGAATGGCCCTGCACCTCGACGATACGGCCGTCGTCGCTGCCGACCTGCTGGTCTCGCTCTGCCGTCTGCTGATGGACGACAGTCCCCAGCCCTGGCAGGACCGGCTTGAAGCCTTCTTCGACGAGTTCGACCTCACGGACGTGGAAGCCGGGATCAGCTTCACTGTCGCCCAGCTGCAGGACCGCGACCAGGCGATGGCCTGGATGAACTCGTTCAAGGGCAGGAACTACCGACTCTTCGCGCTTCGACTCCTGGGGGCAGCTGAGTTCAGGCGCCTGATGGAAGCGCTCAAGGCAGACAGTGCGGTCGTAGCCCTGGCATTCCGGCGGGGGATCCGTGGGCTGATGCCATTCGCCGTAGCGTGGAGTGACGCGCTCAACAACATGACGGAGAACCAGAGGAAGGCCATCTCCCAGACCGACCTTCTCAGCATCGAGCTGGCTCGCGGGATCGCCATGATCGACGAAAAGATCGGTGAGAAAGTTATCGCCACGCTCCCCATGCAGCTCACGGCTGCTACCGCTGACGATCTCTTCAACTGGAACCCGGACAACCTGACAGAGGTCGTCACCAGCGTCAGGTATCGGGTAGCGGAGTCCTCGGCCAAAAGACTTGAGCGCGAGAACTCCCAGCTCGTCAGGAAGATCCGGGGAGCCAAGGACGCCCTGCTGCACTCCGAGGACGGAATCTCCCAGGCAGCCAACTCGCTGATCGAGCTCATCGACCGGATCATGCGGGAGACGTTCTCCAAAGAGGAAGTTGTGACCTGGGTCAAAGCCAACCTGCCGGACGACCCTCTACTCACCCACGAGAAGGACGGCGTTACCCTGCCGACCAAGAGGGCCGAGGCACTCTGCTTTGTCTACCGCGGTGGCTCTGTAGCCCGGGAAGCCACAGAGCACGATGATGGCAAGGGGCCGTTCCTCGTTCACGACGCCTTGGCTCGTGTGATCGTGACCACTCGCACCAGCCTGCAGAAGTTCAAGCACGATGACAGCGGTACTCAGGAGGAAAAGGACCAACTGCTCGCTCTCCTCACCGGTCTCGAGGGAGCCTTGCTACTCGGCCTTTCCCTCAGTCAGGTCGGCATCTCACCGCACGGTGCGCCTACTGAGCCTGAAGCCTGACTGCGTGAAGCCGGGACTGGGCAGGACCTCCCCGCCCGATCCTGCGCGCTTCCACGGGTAATGTTCCAGCGCGGTTTGCCCAGAGCCGGGTAGCGTCCTTAGCCATGTACAGCGATCTCGGCACCGATCAGGCCTGGGAGCGGCTGCGGGCCAGCCGCTCGAATCCACCGGGCAGGGCCAGCACCGGAACCCGCCGCAGGACTTACGCAGCCGCACTGGAACACGCCGGGCAGATGTTCCGGGCCGCCGCTGTCGTAGACCCGGCTACGCGCCCCTTGCAGGTCTTCTACGGCCTCAGCCAGGCCGGGCGCGCCATCGCCGCCGCGTCCTGGTCTCTCAAGGGCCAGGACTGGAACCTCGAGTCCCACGGGATCAAGACCACAGGCTTCCACCTACCGTTTCCCGACATCGAGATCCGCACCGACTCGTCCGGTACCCAGGGCAGCTTCGTGCGGGTCAGCGAAGCGCTTGACTCTCCGGTATGGGGGACGGATCCCATACGCCTGGAGGACGTCTGGGATCTGCTGCCGCCGAACCAGGGCTATCCGCTCACCACCCGGGATCGACTCATCCCTCTGTTCGCGGGCGACGTCATTGTCGGTGACTACGCACATCCTTTGCTGAGCGTTCCCGTATACGACATCCCCGATCGGGTCATCAACGCTGGCACCCGCGAGGCACTTGCTGACTTTCTCACCGCATACCCGGCTGTCGCCCAGCACGACAGCTACGTCACCACCCGCGCCCTCAGCCTTGGCTCTGAGGCGCCCCCGGACTACAGCCGCCTCGAGAACGGTATCGGCGGACTGACGGTCAACTGGCAGATGCCTCAGGGACCAGCCACCACAACCGAGCGCCGCGAGCATCTGCGGAGCATGACGCGCCCTTACGCAGGAGAACGGTACTTTCTGCCCGTCCTCTCTCCGATGGAACGGGAGCTGCATCCACTGATGGCGTGGTGGGCTGTCCTGTACACCCTGTCTATGCTCGCCCGCTACCAGCCCGCGACTTGGATCAAGCTCATTAGCGTCGACGACAGCCAGCACGCCCTCCCAATCGAACGGCTCCTGGAACGCGCGATCAAGCACCTCCCTCTCCTGATCGCGGACGCCATCGCGGAAGTCAGCAGCTGAGCGAGCACTGCCACGGTGGCCGAGGCGCGCGATCTGCCAGCTGGCGGGCGGCACGGTGAGGAGGTGGTTCAAGGCCAGGATCACGGCGGCTTGGCGGCCTCGGCTGCGGGGCAATGACGGCCCGGTGAACCGGAGCTCGTCGATCGTCCACACCAGTCACCCAGCCGCCGCCACGGCCGCACCCGTCCGAGGAGGTATCCGGCCGAGAGCGCCGCGATCACGACGACCACGCCCGTCATGCCCATCTCATGCCGATTCGGGAGAGCTGCTCGATCCGCTCGGGGGAGAGCGATGCCGCCCGGGAGCGCTGGTTGCTGACCCAGGCGCCGAGTTTGAGTGACACCTCCCGCCGCTCCCGGCCCTCCTCGCCGTCACCGCTGCCGTCGTTGCTGTCGTCGTCGAGGACGACGGTCTCGACGTGCTTCCTCGGCACGATCAGATGGCCCTCGCGCTCGTAGAACCGGCGGGCGGCCTCGTAGTTCAGCGCCCACTTGTCGGCCTGCGTACGGCGCGGCTGCGGCTTCTCGTCCTCGGTCGCGGGTGTGATCCCGAGGACCTGCTCGCACATCCACTGCTGCACGGTCGAGGGCGAGGACCTCGGGCGATGGGTGCGGGCGCAGCGGCTCGGGTGGGACAAGCTCAGGGACGAGCGGTGGCTGAAGACGGCCGCGCTCTACTGGCCTCAGCTGGCTCGGATCGTTCCCGCGCGTTTCCCGGTGACCGATTCGGACACCGCCCGCGCACTCACGGAAGAACTCGACTTCATCGTTCCCATCGAGCCCGCCTCACCCGCGCTGGGAGTCTCGTCCGTCTTCCTGGACGCCATCGCGACTCACGCGGATGATCTGTGGCAACGGTACGGAGCAGACGGGGGGTATGGAGGAGACGGCGGGGCGGTCGCGGGACCGCAACCACGGGGACGGGCCTACCTTCACTGGGGCGAGGTCGCGCCGGACGTGCGGGAGGCCCTGCTCAACGCCCGGCTGGCCGTGCCTTCCCGGGGAACACGCTTCTCGGAGCCGGGCGTGGACGAGTGGATAGGCATGGATCCGGCGCTCGTGTGGGTCTACAAGTGCGCACTGTCCGAGGAGATTGCCCGCCGGGGGCAATTCATCCCCACCACCGACCAGGCCGCGGCACACGCGGCATCCGACGGCTGGACCGCCGAGCGCGTCGCGGAAGTGCTGCTGGACCGGGCGAGCGAGCTGGGGGAACCGAGAGAGGCACCTTCCGGCGATTTCATGGACGCGGTGGGAATGCTGGCGGTGCGCATTGTCGTGCCCGAGGAGCTCGACGCGGTCCCGGTAGGGAAGGTCGTCGAACTGCGCCGACGCCACAAGGACGAGTTCGACGCCTTCAACAGGGAAGTCACCGCCGCTGCCGCCGATCTCCGCGAGCATCTGGCCGATGTGACTCTGTCGACCTCCGTCGACCGCTATGTCTCCATGGAGGTCGAGCGCAGATTCGAACGTCCTCTGGAAGAGCTTCGGCGAGCTATGCGAGGGCTCGGCATCGACACCGCGTTCAGCGCCGCGAATTTGAAGTTCGCGCTCCCGGCCGCGCTGGCGGGCATGGCCAGCGGTGTGTACGCAGGCCCGCTGGTCAGCACTGCCACTGGCGTCACCTTCGCCCTAGCCGGCCTGGCCCGGACTGCGACCGGCGAACGTCAGGCCCTCCGCGCCTCTTCGCCCTCCGCATATCTGCTGTCCGTGGAGAAGGGGCTGGAGCCCCGGTCCCTTGTCCGCCGCGTCTGCCGCCGGATCCCCGGCGTGGGGGGCGACATCGCTGTGTGGACCTTCACGTCCCCTTGGGCTCACCCAGGCCCCAATGCCCGACCGGCACGTGGTGGTACGAGCCCGCGATGACGCCTTCGTCTGGCTGCCTCTCTACCTCGACAGCATCTGTCCTCGCCACCCGGGTCTGCTTCGCCCTCTTGGGTTCAGTCCAGTCGGCAGGAAGCCGGTGTTCCACCCGGTGGGGTGGGGGGCCGCCCATCAGCACACCGTGGCACACTCCTCCCTTGGTCGCGAGGGTGAATGACCCCTGTGACCTGGGAGGGGACAACTGTGAGCAGGACGAAGTGGGCGGCCGTGGCAATAGCGGTCATCATCGCGCTTGGAGCTGCAGGCTGCGGCAAGAGCAACACGAGCACCGGGGCAACCGCCGCTCCAGTGTCGGCGTCGCCACGGCCCAAGGGCACCGGACCGCTCACGAAAGAGGTCGTGCGCACTGATCTCGACACCTCGCTCTCGGACGCGGGCGTTCCGGCGAACGACCCAGAATATGCCGGTACGTTCGAGGAGGGTCCGGCCGGCTCGCTGCCATCATGCACCGTCACTTTCAGAAGCGTCGGTGACGAGACGGCCCCCCTTGACTTTGCCCGCTACAAGGCGGTGGTGGGCGAACTGCGCGAGCGTGACTGGCAGCAGTCCGGGGGACTGAGGGAGCACGAAAACCTGGACGGGGTTATCGGCGACGCCCTCGCGATCCTCAGGCAGCGTGGTTGGACCATGGATGCGCAGTACGGGACCGCTCAGGAGAAGAGCGCGATCACTCTGACGGCCTACAACGACGCATGCATGAAGAAGAACGGTGTCGACGCGAGTCCGCTCGGCTGACCGGGTCACCCCTGCTTAGGTGACGAAGTCGCGAACGAGCGTGTTCACCGCACTGGTGCGGGCCAGAGCTTCCAGGCGTTGGTGCATCCCTCGTTCCAGCGCTCGTCGAGGTAGGTCTTGTACTCGTCGAGGACGGATGGCCGGTTCTGCCATTGGCCGGTGAACAGCTCCTACGGCGCCGCAGCGTCGGCGAAGCGCTGGACGGTGCGCCAGGTCATGCCGAGCTGGCGTTGGATCGAACGGCGGCTGTGGCCGGCTTCCAGCAGGGCGTGGATGGCGGCGTGCCGGGCCCGGGTCTGGTCGGCGAACCGGTGGCCGGTCGGCCACCGCGAGTCGGCCGTCTCCTCCTCGGAGGCCGGTTCAGGCCCGTCCGCGCCCGTCTCGGGGACAAGGACGCGCAGGCAGCCGCCCCAGCGACGCGCATCGCCAACCAGCGAGCCCGGCAAGGTCCCTGCTCCGGAGGGAAATGCCCTGGGCGATGCCGGCCGCGGTGCCGCGTTCCCGGGGGACGGACGGGGGTCAGGTGCGGATCAAAGGTTCATCTGCCTGTCGGCGAACGTCAAGGCGCTGTCCTGGTCGGGTGCCTCGCGTATCGTCCACTGGGTTCCCCGTACCTGGGACCTCAGTGGTTCTTCGATGTCGAGAGCGTCGAACGGACGCGCCCACGTGACCGCGATGGCATGCCGGTGCTCGAGAGGGAAGTCGTTGCGGTAGGCATACGGTCCGGTGACGCGGCCCAGGAGGTAATTCTTGGAGCCGCTCATGGGCACGTAGAGCACATCTCCCTCGCCGACCTCGTGCATGATCTTCCACAGCTCGGCTGCGTACTTCTTGGCGGCGCCCGCCGTGATGAGCTTCTGGTCCTGCTCGCGGCGCATGTAGGTGAACCGCCGGGCCATGGACGTGCGGTCCTTCTCGTTCGAGACGTCACCCAGCTCGTGATAATCGAACAAGGCCATCCCGTACGCGGTGAATTGATCGGCGTAGCAGCTGCCTCTTCCGGCCATGACGATCCAGGCAGTCAACGAGCGTTCCCCCTCCGACACGGGAGAAAGACACCGTCACGCCCCAGCGCGAAGGCAACCAACTCCCCATTGGAACCGGATGTTACAGGTTCGGCGAGTCGCCCGGCCGGTGAGCAGGGACCGCTGGAACAGCTTCTGGCTTGGGGGTCAGTCTCGGGGCCCTGGAGAGGTGGAGAGAAGCACAGGTGACGCGAGTAGGGACCTGTCCGCGTGCGGGGAAAGTTCGACCGGGCTGGTGAGTGCAGGGGCGCAACTGCAACCGGAGCCGTCTCGGGAGGTGTGGGTCGGCTCAGAACCGCCCAGGCGATCTGCCCCGCGTTGCCGGTTCCATGTAAGACATCCGGGGCCCTGCCGAGCAGCCCCTTTGGGCAGGCTCCGGTCGCGTCAGATGCGGTTGCGGGTTGCGTTGCTCGGGTTGCGGCGGGGAGTTGCGGTGGTGGTGTGCCCCGGGCCGGGTGTTCCGGGGCACAGGCGGGGTCAGAGGACGCTGTTGTAGATGTTCCAGCCGGTGCCGATCTGGGTGCGGGCGGCGTAGGGGGCGGTGGGGTTGCCGGTGCCCTTGTAGAGCCACAGTGCGCCGGATGTGTCGCGGGCGATGGCGTCGGCCTTGCCGTCGTTGGTGAGGTCACCGGAGAGGGTGAGCTGGTTGTAGATGTTCCATCCGGTGCCGGCCTTGATGCGGGCGGCGTAGGGGGCGGTGGGGTTGCCGGTGCCCTTGTAGAGCCAGAGTGCGCCGGTGGTGTCGCGGGCGAGGAGGTCGGCCGTGCCGTCGCCGCTGAGGTCGGTTCCGGCGGCGACCTGGTTGTAGATGTTCCAGCCCGTGCCGGCCTTGATGCGGGCCGTGAAGCGGGCGCCGGTGGTGAGATTGCCGGTGCCGGGGTAGAGCCAGAGAACGCCGGCGTTGTCGCGGGCGAGGAGGTCCATGTGGCCGTCGCGGTTGACGTCGCCGGCGCCGGTGAGCTGGTTGTAGATGTTCCATCCGGTACCGGCCTTGACGCGGGCCGCGTAGGGCTCGCCGTTGTAGAGGTTCTGCCGGTGGTGGTACCAGAGGGTGCCGGAGGCGTCCCTGGTGATGAGATCGCCGCGCCCGCGCATGGCTTCCGCGGGAACGAGGTCCTGGTACTGGAGGTCTTCGGCCAGCGGGGAGAGCCGGGTGAGGGCGTTGTATGTCTGCCAGGTACCGCCGAGCGGACGCCGTTCCATAAAAGGCCGGTCGGCGTTGCCGCTGCCCGCGTAGAGGTACAGGCTGCCGGTGGTGTCGCGGCCGAGGATGGCGTGCTTCGGATGGACGGGTGCTCCGGATACGGCGAACGGACCCACGCTTTCCACATGGTCGGCGGGGATGCCGGCCGAGTAGATGCTGTGCTGGACGACGGTCTCCAGTTTGAACGTGCTGGCAGCGGGCGGGGCGGTGAGGCGGTAGCCGATGGTGTGGTCGCCCGGTTCGAGCGTGCACCGCACGCTGTGCCAGCTGGAGGAGATCTGCGGGTTCAGCGTCACGCACGAGGCGCCGGGGCCCGACGTCAGCTCGCTGAGCATGATCCGGTCTCCGCGGGTGGCGACCTGGCCGTCCGCCTGGTCGAAGCGGACGTGGATCCTGCCGCCGTCGGGGGCGTGCAGCCGCGTCTCGTGCCATGCGGATTTCCCGGCGGCGACGTCCTGCAGCGTGAACCCCACCGTGTTGCGCTCGGCGTGTTCCCGCGTCTTGACGACCGCCTTCGAGGCGCCGTGCGTCGTGCCCGCAGGCCTGGCGTTCGCGCTGAGCGCGGCTTCTATGCCCGCGGAGAGGTCACCGCCCTGCGGCACGTACGCGTATCCCCGGTACACCGTGGTCATGTCCGCGGCGTCTCGGGTCGCGAGGAACGTCGGGGGCCGCTGAAAGTCGGGGCCTGTCCGGCAGATGAAGACGGCGTTGTAGCCGGCGGCCTTCTCGCACGGGTTGTGCTGCATGACGAAGCTCGCGGGCAGTCCCGCACTCGACTCCGCGCCGGTCAGTGGCTCGGCGGAGAAGGCGAGCACCAGCTTCCCGCCGACGGCTGACGTCGTGCCGCTCATGCCCACGGCCGTGTCCCAGTAGCTCGCCGGCGGCAGTATCACGTCCTGCGGCACCACCTTGAAGACGTCCTCGGCCACCGCTGGGGTGCCGACGGCCACGATCCCCGCGACCGCCAGCAGCCCGGCCACCCCGCTCAGCGCCGAAACCCGGCGCACACGCCTGCTCAATGAAGATTCCTCCAGGCCATGACGGCATCCCGGTTCATGGCATCGTGATCTGTGCTGACGCAGCGTGAGACGGCACTACGGCCAGACGGCCCCCACCCGCGGGCGGCACCGACTCCCACACCACCCCCAGGGAAGCTGTGTCGGCGCGTCGAGAATGCGCGTGCCCCCACCCCTGGTGCGCGACTCTATCCACTGAACACCGAAGTCTGCGAAAGGGTATGCAGGTTGTGGTGTCGACTTGGGCGACTTGGCCCGCACTGCGCCATGCCTTCGGACGACCACGGGTTTGGTCGGGCAGGGAATTCCTTACCCAATCCGGGCTTCACCCGCGCCGTCTCGCAATCGCTTCCAAGGACTTGACCATCCCCGCTTCGCCTTCGCTCGTGAGCTGTGCCGGTGTCCGTGGGGGCGAGCAGGAAAGGCGCTGACATGGCGCTCGCGGCTCGAGGGGACCACGGTCACCGCGTATGCATGCGATGCGCTGGTGAGGTTCTGTCAGATCGCCTTCGATGCTGCCGAAGCGCGGGCTCGCGGACCCGAGTCAGGGATGCCCGTTGCGTGCGATGTGCAACGACACTGACGCTATGGGGAAGTTTCGATGCAAGCTCGCCTGTTTTCGCTGGTCAGCGTCATTTACGGACCTAGACCTGGAGTTTGATGGGAGCTAGGCTCATGGTTGCTGTTCACGAGTCCTTCACGTCTGTGCGGGGTCTGGGGCAGCAGGGGGTCTGAGAGCGTGAGGCAAAGGGGGAGTGGGGGAACGCCGTCCGTCGACGGCGGCCATGACGAGGGTTGGTTCCAAGGCGCGAGCGACCCCAGGCGATGAAGCGTTTCCTCCCGATGGGCTCGCCCGGAACGGCCCGCTCGCGTGCCAGGCGATTCCGAGGCGCGTGAAGCCCTTCCTCGCATGGGTTGAGTCAGCGCTGACGGAAGACCTTCACTTATGGGCTGACGACGCCTGGCTCCTGCGCGCCCCCGCTTCCACAGATGAAAGCCTCCCGTGCCGCGATGCGCGGCTGGAGCGGCCCTCTCCGTCAGTACCAAAGATTCTGGAATGTGAGTATCACGTGATCAAACATGGGCGCCCCAGGGGAGCGGCGCGTGGGGGGATTGCTGCAGCGGGAGCGCTGCTGGCCTTGACGGGTGTTTCCCTGACTCCCCTCCCGGCCTCCGCGTCTTCACCGGCCGACGATGTCGAAGTGCCCGCCCCTCTGGACAGCCAGCCGGCCTCCGAAGAGGCCAAGGGCAAGGCGTTCTGGCAGGACGACGTCCTGCCGGCGCCAACGGCCGAGCAGTTGGCGTCCAAGAAGGCTGTCGCCGAGGGCCGCAGTGTGGAGGTCGCCTCTCTCACCAGCGAGACCAATCGGGTACTGGCCAACAGCGACGGCACCTTCACGCTCGAGTCTTCTCCCGTTGCTGAGCGGGTGCGGAGAAACGGTGCGTGGACCGCGATCGACACGGCGCTGGTCCAGCGCGCGGACGGGCGGCTGACGCCTAAAGCAGCGCAGGATGTCGTTCTGTCGGGCGGTGGTGATGCCCCGCTGGCGACCATCACCCGGGACGGCAAGACATTCGAGCTCGGCGCGCCATGGAAGCTTCCCGCTCCTCGCATAGCCGGAGCTTCGGCCGTCTACGAGTCAGTGCGGCCTGACGTCGACCTGGTGGTGCAGATCCGTCCGGACGGATTCACCCACAACCTGGTTGTCCACACACGCGAGGCAGCGACCGACCCTGCTCTCAAGGCCATCAAGTTCCCCGTCAAGACCAACGGGCTGGCTGTCAAGACATCCAGGCATGGTGCCGTGTCGTTGACCGACAGCACCAACCGGCCGGTCTTCTCGAGCAGCGCGGCGCTCATGTGGGACTCCGCATCCGACGCAGCTCCCGCGCAGACCAGCATGCGCTTGTCTGCAGCTGCCGCGCCCGCAGAGACCCAAGAGGAACCGGACCTTCCGGAACCGGGCTCGCATACGGCGATCGCCCAGGTGACCGCGTCGGACCAAATGCTGGAGGTGGCGCCGGACCAGGCGTTCCTCACCGCTCCTGATACGTCCTACCCCGTGGTGATCGACCCGCCTGCCGCAACCGCCACCTTGACCGGGTGGACGACTCTGTGGTCTAACGCTCCCAAGACGAGCTTCTGGAAGACGTCACATTCCCTCGGTGTGGGATACGACGCCTGGGTGGACAACAAGAAGTCGCGGTCGCTGTTCCAGTTCGACACGCGGGCCGTCGCCGGAAAGAAGATCCTCGACGCGCAGTTCACGGCCTACGAGATCTGGTCCGCGAACTGCACGCCCAAGACCGTCAACCTGTACCAGACGTCAGCGATCTCGGCAGCGACCACCTTCGATTCGACCGTGACCTGGAAGTACATTACGAACAGGTCGGTCGCCAAGGGCTATTCGGCGAACTGCCCCGACGGCGATGTGGAGTTCAACGCCACAGCAGCTGTAATCAGTACCGCTGGCGCCCAGCAGGCCACCACAACTCTGGGCCTGAAGGCCGACGAAGCCGATCCGATCGCCTGGAAGCAGTTCCTGTCGCCGGCGGATCCCCAGGCCACGACCTCGCGCAAGCCCCGCTTGTCCATCACCTACGTCTCGAAGCTCGACGATGCTCCGAAGTTCGTGAAGATGGCGGACCCCAATATCGCCTGCTCGGCATCGTCCAGCCCAGCCCTCATCCGTGACGCCACGCCCCGGTTGACAGCAACGCCCGTGTCCGACGACGGAGCTCAGGCAAGCCTGCGACCCGTCTTCGACCTGTATGACCGGTCGGACAACAACAAGAAGGTGACGCTGCGCCCCGCTGAGTGGAAGCCGTCAGGCCAGCCGGGCGAGGTGACCACGGCGGCCCTCGTCTCGGGGCATTCGTACGTCTTCTACGCGATGAGTGAGTACCGGTATACGTTCAACGGGATCACGACCATCATGGGGGGCGGTCCGGCCCACGCCGGCTGCTACTTCAAGGTCGATGCGACGGCGCCGCCCAAGCCGACAGTGTCATCCACCGTCTACGCGCCGTGCGCCGGGACCACATGTGAATCTGACCCGCAGGCGGGCGGTGTGGGGATGCCAGGAGAGTTCCTCATCACGGCCAACGCCACGGATGTCCGGCGGTACGACATCTGGCTCAACGGCCAGCTTGTCGAAAGCAAGACGTTCACCGCGAACTCCAGCTCATACAAGAGAGACATCGCCCCCGACAAGCGCCTGACCAACATCCTGCGGGTCCAGACTTTCGACGGAGCGGGCAATCCGAGCGCGGCGACCGATTACTTCTTCAATGTCGCTCGAGGAAGCGACCCGGTGGCAGCGTGGACGTTCGACGAGAACAGCGGCACCACTGCGGCAGACGCGACAGGGACCCATGCGTTGACGCTCAACCAGGGCACGTGGAACGACAAGGCCCGGCTCGGGTCCGGAGTCGATGACGCCTCGTCGACGACCTACGCGACCACAGCCGGACCTGTTCTCGACACCACCAAGAGCTTCACGGTGGCCGCCTGGGTCAAGCTGGAAGCCAAGCAGCAGACTACTGTCCTGACACAGATGGGCACGACGGTCGGGGCTTTCCAGCTCTACTATTCCTCCGGCTACGACCGATGGATCTTCAACCGGTACGCGGCGGACGCGCTCGATACACAGACCACCATCGCGCGTGCCGTGTCTCAGCGTCCCCCGGTGCTCGGCGCGTGGACCCACGTGATGGGCGTGTATGACGCGCAGGCTGCGAAGATCCGCCTCTATGTCAACGGCGTCGCCAACGCCGAGGCGAGTTTTACGACTCCTTGGCCGGCGAACGGAGCCTTCGAGGTCGGCCGGTGGGGCAACCCTCAGCTTTGGGGTGATGTCGACCATGTCCAGCTGTGGAACCGGGCCTTGTTCCCCAGCGAGCTGTCACCTGTCGTCAACGCTGAGAACCCCGACACGGGACACACCAGGGCTGCGCTGCTGGCCCAGTGGCTGATGGATGAACCTGAGGGCGCACTGGCCGCGGCTGACTCCTCCGGCAGGAACAACACGCTCTCCCTCGACGGTGGGCTCGGGTTTCTGTCGACCGGCGACAACGGTCACGCCAACGTCTTGCTGATGGACGAAACCCTCGGAGCCCACGGCACCGCCAACGTTCCCTTCGATGCGAACGGCAGCTTCACCCTCGTCGGCTGGACCGACCTCAGCCACTACCCCACCCTTGAATACACCGAGTTCGCGCACAGCCCGACCGTCTTCTCCCTTCCGGGCACCAAGAGCGACGCCCTGCGGGTCTGGTACCGGCAGGAAAAGGGCCAGGCGACTGGCACCTGGAACTTCGGCCTGTTCAGCGCTGACAGCCTCAACGCACCCGGCAATGTATCCACCCACTCTCTCGAACGCCCCTCGGGATGGGTGCATGTCACAGCCGTCTACAACGCTCCCGAGAAGTCCCTGAAGTTCTACCTGTCGGGGAAGCGACTGGGAGCTCAGGCGGGCAGCTTGGTCACTAACGGTGCGTTCCAGCCGACCGGCCCGCTCAACATCGGTCGCGGCCGTCGCGCGGACACCGGCGAGTTCGGCAACCACCTGCCCGGCCTCCTCGACGACCTGCGCGTCTACGCCGGAGTCCTTTCCGAACAGGAGATCACGCAGCTGGCCACGGTCGAAGAGCCGCCCGTCCCGATCGAGTAGCCAGTCCGCATCCTCTCCACCTCGATTCATCCCGTGGGGTGTGCCGCACGTCGGCACACCCCACCTTCCAGATTGAGAGACCCACGTGTCCGGCACGAGATCAGTGCTGTCCGCATGGTCCTGGCACAGAGCGCCGCGCCGCCGTATGGCAGCCATCGCACTGCCGGTGACCACCGCGATCGTCACCACCCTGCTGGGAGTAGCACCCGTTCAGGAATTCGAACGCGATCACTCCCCGCTACAGAAAGCCAACTTCGGCAAGGCAGAGGCCTTCCAGCCGAAGATGAAGAACCTTCCAGACCCGGCCCGCGCAGCCGAAACCAAGACCCGCCAGCGAGCCAGCGCCAAGACACTCTGGCCCACCGCCGCAACGGCCCGCGTCACGCTGCCTTCCCCTGCTGGCGCACAGGCTCAGGCTGAGGGAACTCCGGTAAAGCTGGCCAAGACCAGCCCCATCAAGACGGCCAGGGCCGGCAGCCCGAAGTCCACGCCCATTGCCCCCGTGCAAGCAGATGTGCGCATCCTGGACCGCGCATCCACGGCGAAGCTGGGCATCGACGGTGTCGTCCTCAGCGTCGCCCGAGCCGACGGCAAGACCACCCCGTCGCAGATGGACGTCACGCTCGACTACAAGGGATTCGCCAACGCCTACAGCGGCAACTGGTCCTCGCGCCTGCGCATGGTCCAACTCCCCGCCTGCGCCCTGACGACTCCCGACAAGCCTGCCTGCCGCGCGACCAAATCGGTGGCCTCCACCAACGACACCAAGGACCAGACCGTCACCGCCAAGGTGACCACGCCCAAGACATCCCAGGCCGCGAGCGCCTTCACGGTTCTGGCACTGTCCGCCGGCACGACCTCCGACCAGGGCTCATACGAAGCCACCCCCCTCTCCCCGTCGGCGACATGGGCCGGTGGCGGATCCAACGGTGACTTCACCTGGTCCTACCCGATGGACGTCGTCCCCGCGCCCGCAGGCCCCGCGCCGGGCCCGTCGATCAGCTACTCGGCGCAGAGCGTGGACGGCCGCACCTCCTCCACCAGCGCCCAGCCGTCCTGGGTCGGCGAGGGCTTCGACCTGGCCACCTCCTACGTCGAGCGCTCCTACGGCAGCTGCGACGACGACGGCCAGGAGGGCAAGGCCGACCAGTGCTGGCGCGAGGACAACGCCTCGATCGTCTTGAACGGCAAGTCCAGCAGCCTCGTCAAGGACCAGACCTCCGGCGAATGGCACCTGCAGGGCGACGACGGAGAGCGCGTCGTCCGGGGGACGGGCGCCGTCAACACCGACGACGGAGACGCCGCGGACAAGGGCGAGTTCTGGACCGTCACCACGACCGACGGCACTCAGTACGTGTTCGGCAAGAACCAGCTTCCCGGCTGGGCCATCGGCAAGCCCGAGACGAACTCCGTCTGGACTGTCCCCGTCTTCGGTGACGACTCCGGTGAACCCGGGTACTCAGCCGGTACCAGCTTCTCAGCCCGCGCCAAGAACCAGGCATGGCGGTGGAACCTCGACTACGTCGTCGACCCCCACGGCAACGTCATGACCTACTGGTACGACAAGGAGCTCAACTCCTACGCCAAGAACGGCACCACCGGCAACGGCACCGAATACACCCGCGCCGGCCACCTCAAGCGCATTGACTACGGCCAGCGCACCAACACCATCTTCTCCACCACCCAGCCCGCCGCGGCACGAGTCAAGTTCACCGTCCAGGAACGCTGCATCCCCGTCCCCGGCGGAGAACCCTGCACCAACCTGACCACCACGAACAAGACCGCCTGGCCCGACGTCCCCTTCGACCAGATCTGCAAGAAGGACACCGTCTGTACCGACCAGCCGGCACCCTCCTTCTTCTCCCGCAAGCGCCTGACCGACATCACCACCCAGGTCTACAAGGGAACCGGAACCGGCGCGGACACCGACTACCGCGACGTCAACAACTGGCACCTGGAGCACTCCTTCCCCGACCCCGGCGACGGCTCCAACGCCGCCCTGTGGCTCAAGTCCATCCAGCACACCGGCAAGTCCACCTCCGGCAGCGGCACCGCCATCAGCCTTTCGGCAGTCACGTTCGGCGGAATCCAGCTCCACAACCGTGTCGACAAGACCGGCGACGACATCCCGCCGTTCATCAAGTGGCGTGTCCGCACCGTCAAATCCGAGACCGGCTCGGTCCTCAGCGTCAACTACTCCGACCCCGAGTGCATCGCGGACACAAACGTCCCGACCGCGCTCGACAAGAACACCAAGCGCTGTTACCCGGTCAAGTGGATCCCACCGTCCAATCCCACCCCCGGCACCGACCCTCAGCCGCGTACGGACTGGTTCCACAAATACGTCGTCACCCAGGTCATTGAATCCGACCCGACAGGAGGCACCCCCGGATCCGTCACCACCTACGAATACGACCCCGCCGGCGGCGCCTGGGCCTACGACGACCAGTCCCCGATCACCCCGGACAAGTACCGCACCTGGGGCACCTGGCGCGGCTACCAGAAGGTCACCACCCTCACCGGCGAAGCAGCAGGCATCCGCTCCAAGAACGTCACCCTCTACTACCGCGGCATGCACGGCGACAAACAAATCGGCACCACCGCTACCCGCAACGAGACCCTCACGGACTCCAAGGGCGCCACGGTGACCGACGAGGAACAGTACGCCGGACAGCCGCGCGAGCAGATCACCTACAACGGCACCACCGGCGCCGAAATCTCCGGCACGGTCACCACCCCCTGGTCCCACAACACCGCCACGGACACTCACACATACGGAACCGTCCGTGCCCATATCGTCCGCACTGCAACGCAGACCAAGCGAGTCCCCATTCCGGGTGGGACGGACATCACCGCAACCACCACCACGAAGTACGACGCCAAGAGCGGCCAGCCACTGACCGTGGAGACGGAGGGCGGCGGCGAAAAAGACTGCACCACCACCGAGTACGCCACCAACGAGACCGCCTGGATCCTCAGTCTTCCCAAGCGTGTCGAGAAGCTCTCCATCGGCTGCGCAGCCACCCCTAACCGCACAGGTGACCCTGCAACCACAGACGTCGTCTCGGACACCCGCATTTCTTATGACAACCAGGCATGGGGGGCTGCACCGACCAAGGGAGACGCCACAGCATCCCAGCGCGTCACCGGCTACGACAGTAATGGCACGCCTCAGCTCCAGACAGTGATCACTGCCGCCTACGACACCCTCGGCCGCACCACCGACCAGTGGGACACCAACGGAACACGCGCCAAGCACACCGAATACACCCCCGCAGCCAGCGGGCCCCTCACCGCAACCAAAGTGATCAACGCCCTCGGACACACCGTCACCACAGAGATCTACCCCGACTGGGCCGTCAACAAGGCCAGCATCGATCCCAACAACAAGCGCACCGAGATGGCTTACGACCCGCTCGGCCGCCTCACCGATGTCTGGTTCGCCGACCGCAACCGCGCCACGCAGACACCCAGCAAGAAGATCGAGTACAAGGTTCAGCAGAGCGAAGCCTCCTGGGTCGCCACCAAAACCCTCAACAATGACGGCACCACATATCAGACCGCTTACACCATCTACGACGCCCTACTGCGTCCCCGCCAGACACAATCACCAGCCGCAGTCGGCGGCGGTCGTGTCATTTCGGAGACCAAGTACGACACTCGTGGCCTCGAAGTTGAGACGGCGGCCGGCTATATCGACACCACCGCGCCCACCGGGAAGCTCGCCACACTCCTGACAGCCGCACCCGTCGGCACGCAGAAGGTCTACGACGGCGCTGGCCGTCCCACCTCTGAGATCAACCTCGCCCTAGGCAGGGAACACTCGCGCACCTCCACCACCTACGAGGGAAACTCCACCACGGTAGAGCCTCCCACCGGCGCCTCCGCCGTTCAGGAGAAGGTCGACAGTCGCGGCCTGCTCTCCGAGAAGCGCGAATACGACGGCAACAAGGCCACCGGCGCATACACCACACTCACCTACACCCACGGTCGCGGCGATCAGCTCACCGAGGTCAGGGACAGCGCCGGCAACAAGTGGAGCTACACGTACGACTTCCTCGGCCGCAAGATAAGTGCGACAGACCCTGACTCCGGCACCTCCAAGACCGACTACAACAACCTCGACGAGGTCAGCGTCACCGAAGACGCCAGAGGCAACATCCTCAGCTATACCTACGATCTGATCGGCCGCATTACCGGGAAGCTCAGCGGTGTCATCCCAGTAGTCGACGGAAAACCGGTCATCGACGACTCCAAGTACCTCGCGCGCTGGTCCTACGACAGTATCGCCGTCGGACGTCCCACCTCCACCATCCGCTATGACGGCGGAAAGAACGGCAAGGTCTACGCCGTCACCAACGCCGCCTACGACCCGCTCTACCGCGTGCTGAAAGAGCAATACACGATTAGCACCTCCGAAGGGGCAATCGCCGGAACCGGCGTCTACACCATCACCAACGCCTACAACCTCGACGGCACCCTCCAACGACGCACCATCCCCGCGATGGGAGGACTCGCACAAGAGGTCCTGGTCTACGGCTATAACGACCAGCGCCTGCCCACCACCCTCCAAGGCTTGACCGGCATCGTCCAGAGCACGGCCTACCTGCCCGCAGGCGAACGCATCCGCACCACCCTCGGAGTCTCCTCCACCGCCAAGTGGACTGACATCAGCAACTCCTACGAGGACGGCACCAAGCGACTCGCCCGCCAGACCGTCGTCTCGGAATCCCACACAGCAACTGACGCCGACACCTACTACCGTTACGACGCCGCAGGTAACCCGCTTGAGATCGAAGACAAGTCCACCGCCCCCAGCGACCGTCAATGCTTCACCTACGACGGCCACCGCAGACTGAGAACCGGCTGGACTGCAACCAGCGACTGCACCACCACCCCAAGCAGCAGCAACGTCGGAGGCCGCGCCCCGTACTGGACATCATTCACGTACGACGCCGCAGGCAACCGTGAGACGGTGACCGATCACCTAACGGCAGGTGGCCCGGCAACGACCACCTACAGCTACGACGCCAAGACCACAACAGGCACTAAGCGCCCGCACCTGCTCACGGCAACGGTCACACCGCCTGAGGATGTGACGAACCCGACCACTAAGTACACCTACGACGACTCCGGAAACACCCGCACCCGCACCATCGGGAGCAAGACACAGACACTCGACTGGGGCCCGGAGAATAACCTCGCCAAGGTCACTGAAGCGGACAGCAGCGAGACCACGTTCCTCAACGATGCAGAAGGCAACCGCCTGATCCGCCGTGACAAGAACGGCTCTACCCTCTACCTCGGCGAAACTGAACTCCGCCTCAACAAGGCAACCGGAACGGTGTCAGCCAGCCGCTACTACAGCCACGCCGGTCAGACCGTAGCCCTCCGCACCCCCGAGTCCCTCACTTGGCTGAGCGGTGACCATAACGGCACAGCTAACCTGCAGATCGACGCAGCAACTCAGACGCTGATCCGCCGGCACACCCAGCCATTCGGCGAAGACCGCGGCGCTCAGCCCACCAGCTGGTCTGGGGAGAAGGGCTTCATCGGTGGAACCAAGGACCCCACCGGGCTTACCCACCTCGGCGCTCGCGAATACGACACGGTCACAGGCCGTTTCATTAGTGCCGACCCCATAGCGGACCTCAAAGACCCCCAACAGGTCAACGGATATGCATACAGCAACAATAATCCTGTCACCTTCTCCGACCCCGACGGTAAATGGCTTGATATTCTGGCTCGCGCCATCCTGGTGAGATCACTCCTGGTTCTCGCTGCAGGGATAGAAGATGCCGTCAGGGGATCAGCCAGCTCGGGGAGCGGGTCGTCACCCTACGGCACGGGAAATTACGGGAGTGGCGGAACCGGAACAAATTGTGGTGCCACCTACCCGGCATACAAGCCCGGCTGCTACACAAACACAGAGCCCGAGGACAAGCGAGCTTTGGGAAGCAATAAAGACTTCCTCGGTGGCTTTGGACACAACCTTGCCGCGACAGGCGAATTCATGACGAACTTCAGCCCCGTGTGCTGGATTGAGGATTGCAGCGGGGGTACGAAGCAGTATGACGACTTCGTCACCGAAAAAGGCTTGGATAAAAACACCAAGGCTTGGGATGCTGGTAACGCGGCTGCGGAAATAGCTGGCTGGCTCAGTTTTGCTAGCGCTCTCAGGTCTTTCGCTAAGAAGCTACTCAAGGGTGCGGCCTCTCCGAAGGCCTCCGTGCCTGCGCCGCCCGTGAAGTTGATCGATGGGTGGCTTCCAGAGACCGCTGTCCAGAAGGTCCCGGAAGGCTTCGGGCCGATGAAGCCGACCAAGAAGGGTATCGGCTTCCGGTTCCCTGGACCCAAACAGGACGGGATTCGAATCGACAAGGGGAACCCGGATAATCCGCAGGTGCTTCAACAAGTACACCACGTGGTGATCAACTCGGGTGGTAAGATAATCGGGCGTGATGGCAATCCAATCAAGGGTGCCATTAATCAGAGTGAGCATAATGCCTATATGGCGCATATTCCGCTGGAGGATTGGCTGAAGTGGAAGAGCTGGAATTCTCCGACATGAGTGGCGAGAACGTAGAGTTTCCGGAGGCTCGAATTCAGGTTGTGAGTGCCCTGCGCTCCCTGGCCGACAAGCAACACCAGATTCGCGTGTGGCGTGACGGCGTGCGTGAGCCGAATGACGCCTGGGATGATTTGACGATGGTCGTCAATATGCTATTCGACGACACGCGGGTCCTGGAGGATCCTGTGGCCAGTGTGGGGCAGGTGTTGCGCAATCATGCAGAAGCTGAGGCTCTACAGGGCCTAGCCAATTTGCTTGATTCATTGATCGCACAGTTGGGGGATTCTCCGGATTCTAGCTATTTGGAATCTCCGAGCTGGCCGGCAATTATTGAGGCAGCTAGGGCGGCACTGAACACAATGGCCTAGCCGCCTGCCGACGGCGATCTTCATGGCCTCAGGCGGCCCTCTCAATGCGAGGGCCGCCTGGCAGTCGAGCTGTTACACCGATTGCCACCGGCAGCGTCACACCAAAGGTGACCTCAAGCCTGCATGGTCCCCGGACTTGCTTGAGCCGGAAGCGCCGATCGGCGCACGAACCGGTTCTGTAAGGACCTCGCAGCGATTCTGCAGGATGCCCTGGATGGTGGCGAAGTCGCCGTGTGCCTTGCCTGCCTTCTCCGCCGGCCTACGCGCCAAGGGGACACCGCGGTCCGTCCCGACTGCCGAGGCCATCGACCGGATAGGCGCCGCGGCCGACTTCTGCCGCGACATGCGAGGCGTTGCCGATTCACCTACCCGCCGGCCCTCCCGCGGTCGTCCGCTCAGCAGGCGGGAGCAGTCTGCTGCAGCACGATGCCAAGGACCAGCACATCCCCGTCCCCGGCTGGCCCTACTCGATCATCTGCGCACTCGAGCCTGGTCGCAGCTCGTGGACCGCGCCGCTGGACGCCTTGCGTCTGGCGCCCGGGGACGATGCCGCCACCGTCACTGCCCGACAACTGCGCGAACTGCTGGAGCGATTGATCGCGGCAGGACAATGGCAGTCGGGCGACCCCGACATCCTCGTCGTTGCGGATGCCGGCTACGATGCACCCCGCCTCGCCTTCCTGCTGGGTGACCTCCCGGTCCAGGTGTTGGCCCGGATGCGCTCGGACCGAGTCCTGCGCCGGGCCGTCGCGTCCCGACAGCCGCACACCATGGGCCGTCCGCCCCGGCACGGAAGCGAGTTCGTCTTCGGGCAGCCCGACACCTGGGGCACCCCGGACACCGAAACCGTCACCGACACACGTCTCTACGGAACCGCCACCGCCCGCTCCTGGAACCGGCTCCACCCCAAGCTGGCCCACCGCTCCTCCTGGGCCGCGGCCGACGGCACCCTCCCCATCGTCGAGGGAACGGTGATCCGCCTTGACATCGACCACCTGCCCAGCGGAGCAACCCCCAAGCCCGTCTGGCTGTGGTGGTCCAGCACCGACGCCACCCCGGCAGACGCCGACCGCCTGTGGCAGGCATACCTGCGGCGCTTCGACATCGAGCACACCTTCCGCCTGTTCAAACAGACCCTCGGCTGGACGTCCCCGAAGATCCGCACCCCCGAGGCAGCCGACCGGTGGACCTGGCTCATCCTCGCCGCCTACACCCAGCTTCGTCTCGCACGGCAGCTCGCAGCCGACCGGCGTCACCCCTGGGAGAAACCAAGCCCTCCAAACAGGCTCACCCCCGCCCGCGTCCGCCGCGACTTCCGGCACATCCGCCCGCCGGCCGCATGCCCGGCCCAAGCACCAAAATCTTCCCGGCCCGGGCCCGGACGACCAGCAGGCCGCAAGAACACCCGGCCCACCCCACGCCACGACGTGCACACACCCCGCAAAACACAGCTGGCCAAACAACGAACGAAGAAGTCAACGACCCCACGACCCCGCCGCACAGGTTAAAGATCAAGTTAACTGATCGTTTCAGAAGGCCGCTCTGCCGAGATCCGACGGCCCCATGGAACGACCCCTCCTGGCGGGGGCTCAATCGTCAAGCGTAGTAAGTGGGTGCGGCGCCCTGGATGCGCCGTAGGCGCTCCTGGATCGTTGCGAGCCGTCATCCGCGTCCGGCGGGCTGTGCGGCCGGTCGCCAGTGCGGGCGACGATCGAGTACGGCCAGCTGGGCACCATCTGGTGTTTGCCCAGGCCCCGGCCGAAGGTGTGGCAGAACGACCGGTCCAAGCCGGTGTCGGCGTCGGGCCGGAGCCACGGTGAGATGTCCACCGCGAGCATGAGGCGGCCGTCGGCTGCCGCAGGCCGTCGACCTGCTGCCCGAGTGCTCCTTGGTCCGAATCGCGAGCTTGGGGCCGAGGGTGACGTCGGTGATGCCGAGTTCCTCGCGGAGTCCCCTATGCTCGCGAGGCAGTTGGTATGAACAGTTCATTTAGCCTCCCGGTTTCACTT